>DATHPN010000043.1:0-7116 GCA_035483715.1 Candidatus Acidiferrum sp. | reverse complement strand
TGGGACGGCCGTGCGTGGCCCAGCGCGTGTGTCCGATTCCGTACGAGCCCTCGATCGGGGATTGGCGAATTATTTCTTCCAGATTATGCAGCTTGCCCGGGGCGCGGCGGATTTGCACTTTTCCGTCCGCACCAACGACGGCGATGCCGGCGGAGTCATAGCCGCGATATTCGAGGCGCCGCAGACCATCCAGAATCAGGGGGACAACTTTTTTGGAGCCGATGTATCCGACGATTCCACACACAGGTTCATCTCCGGACTTTTAGCTAGGCGACAGACATGGAGGCCCGCATAAAAAAGAGTAACACAAGAGAAATGCGGATTTGGCTGCGCCAGCCGATAAGTTTCCTGAAGCTAACAGCAAGCGCTTTTGGGGAAAAACCACGTTCATTCAACGATTTCGTAGCGAAATTCCTCGATTACGGGGTTGGCCAGGATTTCCCTGGCCATGCGTTCGACCTGCTTTTCGGCGGCTTCGCGGGGCACTCCGTTCAAATCGAGCACGAAAAATTTGCCCTGGCGGACCTCGCGAACCTCGCTAAATCCTAGAGATGAAAGGGCATGCTGAATGGCCTGGCCCTGCGGATCGAGGACCGCGCGTTTCGGCATGACCCATACGTGCGCTTTCATCACCGCCATTATACCAAGCCCAGAGCCGCAACGCCGGAATGAAATTTATCCAGCATGGCGCGCTTTTCTCCGGGGGGCAGGAAGGAGTGCAGGAAGCTGGCTTCGGCGAGGGTTACGAGTTCCCCCGGATTGAGCCCCATGTCATGCGCATGGCGGTATTCGTCGCTCACGGTGGTATCGAACATGGCAGGATCGTCGCTCGAAAGCGTCATGGGCAGGCCGCGCCGAAAAAATGACGGCAGCGGGTGCTGGTCATACCCGGCTGTAGGGAGTCCAATCTGCCTGGCCAGGGCGCCGGTGCGAAGATTGCTGGTTGGGCAGACTTCGAGAGGAATGTTGCGCGCGGCGATGAAGTCCATGGTGCGCTCGTCCCGCATCACGCCGATGCCGTGTCCGATACGCTCCGCGCCCAGCAGCTCCACGGCCTCACGCACGATTTCCGGGCCGCCGATTTCCCCTGCGTGGATCAAGCGGTGCATGCCCTGTGCGGCCACGAAATCGTACACGGGGCGCAAATCGATCGTAGGAAGTCCCAGCTCATCGCCCCCAATTCCGTAGGCGATGATGTCGGGGGAGCGCAGTTCGGCGGCGATGCGCGCGACTTCCATGGCTGCAGGGGCGCCCCATTGGCGGACCGCGTCGAATATATATTTCAATTGGACGCCGGGAACTTCGGCCGCGGCGTCCCGCAGTGCGGCGAAATTGGCAGCTGGATCCTGATTGCGGCGGAACATCACGCCGATGGAAAGAGTGACCTCAGCGTAAAGAACGTTTTGGCGAACAAGAGATTCTGCAAATCGCCGGGCGATGAGCGCGTAGTCTTCCGGCCCCCGCAAGAACGACGTGATCCAAATGAAATTTTCGATGAATTGGTCGAAAGTGCCCGGGGCGTAGCGCGGGGACGTATCCTCAGGAGTGAGAGCAACTCCGTGGCGCGCGGCCAATTCCACGACGGTCGACGGCGCGATGGAGCCTTCCAAATGAACGTGCAATTCGGCCTTGGGGAGCGCGGTGAAAACGGCTTCGGAAATGGCTGCCTTCATTCTTTGACGGCTCCCGGGTATCCCTGCAGGGTACTGCGCTTGCGGCTGTAAGAAAAATAGATCACCAGACCTATAGCCAGCCAAACAAAGAAACGAATCCAATTCATGATCGGCAAGCCGGCCATCAGCAGCAAGCACGTAAGAATCGTCATGATGGGAGCGAGCGCCCCGCCGGGGGCGCGAAATGCGCGATGCCTCCCAGGGTCACGGTAGCGCAGGATCAACACTCCACCTGCGACAAGAGCAAAAGCAAACAAGGTCCCGATGTTGGAAAGATCAGCGAGGGTCCCGATATCCAACAACCCCGCCGGGACGCCGACCACAAATCCGGCGACCCAGGTCGAAAAATCGGGAGTGCGATAGTTGGTGTGGACGCGGCTGAAGATTCGCGGGAGCAGGCCGTCGCGCGACATCGCGAACCACACGCGGGCCTGGCCGAGCTGAAAGACGAGAAGCGAGGAAATCATTCCCAGCAGCGCACCGAAGAGCACGATCAGGCGAATGTTATTGAGACCGAGGCGTTTCAGCGTATTGACGACAGGAGCCGCATCATCGAGCAGCGTTTGCCAGGGGACCAGGCCCGTGAGCACTACCACGACGGCAATGTACAAAAACGTGCAAATCACGAGCGTGGCGATGATTCCGATGGGGAGATCCCGTTGGGGATTCTTGGTTTCCTCGGCGGCGGTGGAAACAGAATCAAATCCGATATAAGTGAAAAAAATGATGGAGCCGCCGGTCAGAATCCCCGGCCAGCCATTGGGCGAATACGGATGCCAATTCGCCGGGTGTATCAGCCTCGCGCCAAATCCAACGAAGACAACGATCGCCACGATCTTCAGCAGGACCATCACGTTGTTCGTCTCGGCGGACTCGCGGATGCCTCGGACGAGAATTACTGTAAGCAGCATGACGATCAGGAATGCCGGCCAGTTAAAGCCGAAGTGCCAGCCGGGCGGCAAAAGCTCGTTGCCGGAAAAGTCGCTCAGCCCGCTGGGCAGGTAGGCAGGCGAAATCCAGCGAGGACTTGGATGGATGCCAAACCAGTCCAGCAATGCGACGACATGCGCCGAGAACCCGACACTCACGGCCATGTTGCTGACGGCGTATTCGAGGATGAGATCCCAGCCGATAATCCAGGCGATCAGCTCACCCATCGTGGCGTAGGTGTACGTGTACGCGCTGCCGGCGATGGGAATCATCGCGGCTAGTTCCGCGTAGCACAGCGCCGCGAAGGCGCACACGACCGCCACGAGGAGAAACGAAATCGCGATGGCCGGTCCGGCCCCCGGGCGCCCGAACGAAGGTGATCTGTAAATCAGATATTCCAGCAGGGGAGCGTTGAGGATTGAGGAAACCTGGAGTTTTTGCCCAGCGATGGCAGTCCCTATAACGGTAAATATTCCGGAACCAATGACCGCGCCGATGCCGAGAGAAGTGAGGCTCAGCCAGCCAAGCGATTTTTTCAACCGTCGTTCGGGTTCATCTGCATCGGAAATTAGCTGGTCGATATTCTTGACGCGGAACAGCCCTGAACCCACTCGGCACCATCCCCACAGGAGAGATGACAATCGAAGTGACTCTACATGGAGGCGCGACGGTCCGCAACTGTTGGCGCAGGGGGTTGTACTAAATTGGAAATGGTTACGTAGGACGGGCTTCAGCCTGTATGGTTTTGACTGGAGAAAAGCTGTAAAGGCGGCAGGCTAAAGCCCGTCCTACTTCAAGCCCAGCTCAGGTTGGCGTACAGCTCCAAAAGTTTTTTCGTGCCGTGATCGGAGAAACGCACGGTGAATTTGCGTTCCGGCTCTTCGCCTTCCACAGCAATGATTGTTCCGGCGCCGTAGGTGGCATGGCGCACGCGCTGGCCGATGAGCGGGTTCGCGTTTTGTTTGCTGTTGCGCGAGGAAACGCTTGAACGCGTGCGGCTCGGGGTCACGGTCGTCGTGCGCGAAGGGGCCGCGATTCGCTTCACCCGGCGCGCAAATTCTTCCTCGCTGTAGGAATACTCAGGATCCGGCTCGTAGCGGCGCGTCTCTCCGGCTTCGGCGAGGGAACCGGCCGCGGTATCGATCAGTTCCGCGGGAATTTCCTGGAGAAAGCGTGAAGGCATGGAGCCCGAGAGGCGCTCGGAGCCGTACATGCGGCGATACACGGCGCGGGTCAGAGTGAGGGATTGCTTGGCGCGGGTCATTCCGACGTAGCACAGGCGCCGCTCTTCCTCGAGCTCTTCATTGTCGTTCTGCGAGCGGCTGTGCGGGAAGATGCCTTCCTCCATGCCCGTCAGGAAAACGTGATCGAATTCCAGGCCTTTGGCGCTGTGCAGCGTCATCAGCGTGATCAATGCGTCTTCGTCGAAGTTGTCGGCATCGCTGACCAGTGCGGCATGGTCGAGAAAATCGGAAAGCGTTTCGCCGCGCTCGGCGCCCTCCGCCATGGCGTTGACAAGTTCGCGCAAGTTGTCGGCGCGCGCGGTGTCCTCGCTGGAGTCGCGTTGCGCGAGCATGTCGAGATACCCGCTGCGCGTCAGAACGGACTGCAGGAAATCCGCTGGCGAGGAAGAGGTAATTTCCTGCCGCAGGCTTTCGATTAATGTGTGAAAATCCCGCAGCGGCGCGAGGGACCGGCCCGAGGCCGAGGGTTCAAGCATCTTTCCAATGGCCGCCCACAGGGAAATGTCATGTTGCCTGGCGACCGCGGAGAGGGAGTCGATGGAAGTTTTTCCGATGCCGCGCGGGGGCGTGTTGATCACCCGAAGCAGGGCGATATCGTCGTCCGGAAACGTTGCCAGGCGCGCGTAGGCCAGCGCGTCCTTCACCTCGGCACGCTGGTAAAACGAGAACCCTCCCAGCATCCGATAGCGCATGCCGCGCGAGCGCATCGCCTCTTCAAAGGAGCGCGACTGCGCGTTGGTGCGGTAGAGCACGGCAATGTGAACGGCGGGATCCTCGGCATGCAGAATGCGGATGGCGTCAGCGATGTATTCCGCCTCGGCTTTCGAGTCGCGCCCCTCAAAAAAAGCCAGATTGTTGCCCGACGAGCGCGTGGCCTTGAGATTTTTGCCGAGACGCCGGCGGTTGTTGGAGACCACGCCCGCGGCGGCGTCGAGAATTTTTTGCGTCGATCGGTAATTTTCCTCGAGGCGAACGACGCGCGCGCCCGGATAATCTTCGTCAAAACGGAGAATGTTGCCGATATCCGCGCCGCGCCAGCGGTAAATGGATTGATCCTCGTCGCCGACCACGCAGAGGTTGCGCGCGTCGTTCACCAGCAGGCGCAGGAGATCGTACTGCACGCGATTTGTATCCTGGTATTCGTCGACGTGAATGTAGCGGAAACGCGACTGCCAGGCGGCGCGCGCATCCGGAAATTCACGGAGGACCTGCACGGCGCGCAGGAGAAGATCGTCAAAATCGAGAGCGCCCGCCTTGCGCAGAATACTCTCATATTCCGCGTACACTTTTGAGGCGGTAATCCCCAGCGGGTCGTTGTGCTTGGCGGCTTCCGTGGCGATCTGCGCCGGAGTCTGGTTATGATTTTTCGCGAAGCTGATTCGCTCAAGCAGGCCGCGGACTTTCTCGCCGGGGTCTTTGATGCTCAAATGTTCGAGCGCAAGTTTTACGGCCGCGACCTGGTCGTCGGCGTCAAAAATCTTGAAATCGCGGGGCAGCCCGAGGCGCTTCGCTTCGCGGCGCAGCAGCCATGCGGAAAACGCGTGAAATGTGCCGATCCATGGATCGTCGAACGCCTTGGCTTGCCGAATCAAAAGATCTCGGACGCGCTCTTTCATTTGCGCCGCCGCTTTGTTCGTGAACGTTACAGCCAGAATCGCGCTTCCGGGCACACCCTGCTCGATGAGGTGCGCGATCCGGTAAGTAATCGCGCGCGTCTTGCCGGTCCCTGCCCCGGCAAGTATCAGGACCGGACCCTCAATGGTGACGGCGGCTTCCTTCTGCCCGGAATTCAATTCGTCTAGGAGTATCATTTTGGCGGGTGAGCCCGTTACTGCGAAGCACCATTCTATCCGACGAGGCCGCGTTCAGCAAATTCACCCTCGCGTAAGCGGCAACAAGTTTTCTGAGAGTCTCCAGCGCGGCGACGCAATTTTGGTGGCGCCGGCGTCCCGCCGGCGGTTTTAAGTAGCCGCGCTAATACAAAAATCGCCGGCGAGACGCCGGCGCCACTTACCTTCCCCGCGAATCGGTTTCGATAGTTATCGTGACGGAGCCTCGGCAAGATCTATCTCAAAAAAGAAGAGGGCTTTGTGGTCCGTCATAAAAGCGAGATCCGGGATATAAAGGTGCGTGCTGTGGATGGCGCCAAAGTCGTGGTTCAGATCAAAGAAGAGGAATCCATGCGTGGTGGCATGGGGCGGCAGAACATCGGTGCCCAGGGCAATCGAGTGCAGCGTGTTGGTCATTTCGACCCAATCTTTGCTGTGGCCCGAGTTGGAAGAAGAACCGGGGAACGGGAATTGGCGGTGCGCGCGAATATTGGAATTGGCCGTCAAGAGCGTGCGATCCGCAACGTCTTCAGGGGAAAGAAGGCCCAAACGCTGGCGATCCTGGCCGGGTTGAGAAATTACCAGTTGGATGGTTTCAGGGTTAAGGCGAATCGGCGCGTCATTATCGTTCCGGAAATAAACTTCAATGGCCACAATGCCCGCGGCAAAGACGGAATTCTTGCCGAAGACCTCTTTTTTGTAGCGTTCAGCCCTGAGGTATGGATCCGCGACGATTGTCAAGTTCTGATGCGCGTCGCGCGTTTGCAGGGACATCGGGTCCGCAGCCGGAGGCGCGCTTTGGGCAAACGCCCCAACGGGCAAAAGCATCACGAGGCTAAGAATCGCACGGAGCATGATATGGTTGGCTATGATGCGCCTTCCTGGAAATAGGTTCGCTCCTGGTAATGACTCAGTTAGGCTGTAAAGATCCCTGTTCCGACCCGAAAATCGCAGTGCGGAACAGCCGCTCCAAACCCGACTCGCAACTTCACTATTGGTATGCCATTGCCAGCGGTGCGCCTATAATATCCGGTTTAATGTCGTCATAGGGACAGTTCTATATTCTGTCCGGATAGGAGGAGGCCCGCCGAGGGCCTTTTGGGATGTATGCGCTCTACAGTCTGCTGACGGCAGCGGGGTTGCTCCTGCTCTCGCCGTACTTTCTGATACGCGGGCTGATCCAGGGCAAATACCTCGGCAACATTCCAGAACGCCTCGGATGGAGGTTTCCGCCACAACTCCGGGGCCGCCAATTTCTCGGCGCTCAGGAAAAATCGATCTGGATTCACGCGGTGTCCGTGGGCGAAGTTCTTGCCGTCCTACCCCTCGCGCAACAGGTGAAAAAAAAGTTTCCGTTGCGCCGCCTGGTTGTTTCCACCACCACGGCCACGGGCCAGAAGCTCGCGCGCGAACGGATGGCGTTTGCGGACGCGGTGTTCT
>DATHPN010000042.1:0-8694 GCA_035483715.1 Candidatus Acidiferrum sp. | reverse complement strand
CCAAAACATTCTCTCCCTTCTTCGCGCTCCTCGAGCCGACCAGAACAAATTCAACTGAACGTCAGCGTCAGGGCGGGGTGTAAGTTACAGCCGCTCTGAAAGTGGCTGATCCCATTTGGCACTGCTATTTTGCAGGGCCATCCGCAAGCCGTTTTTTGGTGACATAACTCATTTCAGATCTATGAGCTGAGAGGAGCTTTGGCGCGCGTGAATGGCGACCGCCTTGCTGCATCACAGGAGGCGCGATGCGCGGAAGGGATTGGGCGACCCACGTAAAGGCGAAATTGTGACTTGAGCCGCTCGATTACAGAATTTAGAGAAGACCCGGCTTCGCCGGAATGGGGACCGCCTGGCATGATTCTACATTTCTATTGCGTTTCAAAATTGCGGTGGGAAATTCAATGACTCTCCGCCGGAAAACTCTAGGGCTCGTTGCACTGGCATTCGCGCAGCTGATGGCCGTGTTTTACGTTGTGACTCGAGCGGTCCTTCTGGGACATAAGGCGGAGTCCGGTTCGGCAGCGCAGGATTTTGGCCTGCGGGATCAATTCATTACCGTCAGTTTCATGGTGATCCTCGGTGTCGTCTCATTCATCATGATTCGAGTGGCGTTGCAGCGAATCGTCTTCGATCGGCTTAGTGCGCTGGAGCGCGCCATGGCGCATGTGGCCGCGACCGGAGACGTCGTGACGCGCGTGAATTCCGATGGCGGGGATGAATTGTCGAGCCTTAGTGTTTCCATCAATCACCTGCTCGAGTCGCTCCAAATCGCCCGCGAGTTACAGCGAGTGACAGAGGAACGCCATCAGGCCTTCATGAACCATCTTCCCGCCATTGCCTCGCTCAATGACGAGGATGGGCGGTACCTCTACGTAAACCAGCCCCTCGCGGAAGCATTCTCCCTGCGCCCGGAAGATTTGCTGGGAAAAACAATTGCGGCGTGGATGCCGGGAGCCCTGGAACTCAAGCAAATGCACGACCGGGAGGTGCTTGCCTGCGGAGCCACGATGCAGTTTGAGGACACGATTCAGATGTGCGATGGAAGGAAGTTGCACTGGCTTAGTTTCAAATTTCCGCTTGGCGTGCGCGATGGAAAGAGGTTGATCGGCACCGTTGCTGTCGACATCACAGCCCGGAAGGAATGGGAAGGCCGAGTGCAAGAAGCCAAAGAGGAAGCCGAAAGAGCCAACAGCGCCAAGAGCGAGTTCCTGGCCAACATGAGCCATGAAATCCGTACCCCGCTCAACGGCATTATCGGCATGACGGACCTGGCGCTCGAAACGGAATTGAACGCGGAGCAGCAGGAATATCTGGACACAGTGAAGATTTCGGCGGATTCGCTGCTCACGCTGATTAATGACATCCTGGATTTCTCCAAAATCGAGGCCGGCAGGGTTGACCTCGAAGCCGTGGATTTTGATTTGCGGGACAATATTGAGGCGACCCTGAAAACGCTGTCGGTACGCGCGCACCAAAAGGGCTTGGAATTACATTGCGATTTTGACGCTCAGGTGCCGGACACGGTGAAGGGTGACTCGAGCCGTCTGCGCCAAATTGTTCTCAATTTGGTTGGCAATGCGCTGAAATTTACGGAAAGGGGAGAGGTAAAAGTTTCGGTTCAGGCGGAACCGGGCGATGCCAAGGGGCCAAATTTGCATTTCGTCGTGTCCGACACGGGGATCGGTATCCCTGCAGACAAACATAAGCGCATTTTCGATGCGTTTTCGCAGGCGGATTCTTCCACCACCAGAAAATTCGGGGGCACCGGCCTCGGGCTCACCATATCATCGCGCCTGGTCGAAATCATGGGTGGAAAAATGTGGTTGGAAAGCCAGCTGGGCAAAGGCTCGCAATTTCATTTCACCCTGCGCCTGCCCCCGGTGGAGGCGCCACTCGCTCAGGATGCTTTCGAGAATACCTTGCGGACGTTGCTAGGCGTAAAAACACTGGTCGTGGACGACAATGCCACGAACCGGCGAATCATGCACGGGATTCTCAGCCGGTGGGGGATGAACATCACGCTGTCAGAAAGCGGCATGGAGGCGCTGGCGGAAATGTCCGCGGCCCAGGCTCACGGAAAACCCTATGAGCTTCTCCTGACGGATCTGCAAATGCCGTTAATGGATGGCTTTGACCTAGTGGAAAAGATTCGAGAGCGGGACGAACTTTCCGCGGCAGCCATCATGATGCTCAGTTCGTCCGGGCATCGCGGTGACGGCGCTCGTTGCCAGAAACTTGGGGTTGCCGCTTATCTGCTGAAGCCGATCCGGCGGTTGGAATTGCGCGCGGCGATCCTACGCGTGCTCCGCGGCGGAGACCAAAAGGGGAAACTCCCGCTGGTGACTCGCTACACGCTGCATGATGTGGGCGCGCCGCCGACCCCCCTGCGCATTCTGGTGGCGGAAGATAATCTGGTCAACCAGCGGCTGGCGATGCGCCTGCTCGAGAAGCGAGGCCATCAAGTGACGGTCGCCTCCGACGGGCGCGAAGCACTTGCGGCCGTCGAAAGAGGCGAGTTTGACTTGGTTCTCATGGATTTGCAGATGCCGGAAATGGACGGATTCGAGGCCACGGCGGCGCTGCGCGAACGCGAAAAGGGAAGCGGGATTCACTTGCCGGTGATTGCCTTGACCGCTCACGCCCTGAAGGGCGACCGCGAGCGATGTCTCGACGCGGGCATGGATGGGTATCTCGCCAAGCCAATCCGGCCCGCGGAGCTGGACGCCATTCTCGAACTCCAAATGGACCGCAAACTGGGCCGCGTGCCGCAGGAATCCGAGGCTGAATTGCTATCGGCGTGACAAGGCGATCTGAGCCGGGGCGGATTCCATTTGAATTTCTTGTGGGACGCGCCGGCGTGAATCGCGCCTTTCATTTGTCAACGCTCGAAGACTAACTCCAGCTGCCGGTCGGTTCCCAGGCAATCATCCGCCGTGATCCTCTGCAGTCCCGCGGCCTCCACGCGATAAATCCGGGAGAAGCTGGCCGAAAGAGCGGCGAGAATTGCGGCGGGATCCCGCCGTGTCATTTTTAGCAAGGCCGGTGAAAATTCCATCACCAGAGTTTCAATGCGCGACAGGGTTTCTTTGGCACCTTCGATCACGAATCCCTCATAGCCTTCCACATCGATTTTTGCCAGAGACCAGGACGTGACATTTTCCCCGGCAGCGCCCGCTACCTCGTCGAGTGTGCGGACTCGGACCTCGATGCGGGACTTCGCATTATTTTCCAGGAGCGAGTGGCGCCCACGATTGGCAGGTTTGTAGAGGCCCAGCATCGCGGTGCCTTCGCGCGCGCCCAGAGCGCACGGAAGAACGGCCACGTTCGCCAGCCTGTTGACCTGGATGTTCTGTTCCAGGAGCGCCAGATTTTGCGGTTCCGGTTCAATGGCCAGAACTTTTCCCGCTGGCCCTGCGAGCTTGGACATCAGGCAGGAAAAATATCCGATGTTTGCGCCCACATCGATGAAGCTTCTTGACCCCGGATTCGAGAATCGATCGAGAAGCAATTTGGTGAGGCTTGGCTCGTGAATTTTGCGCCGGTACAGACCGCGCCCCACGGCGTCCCGTTTGTATGCGCGCAGTTGCAATCCAAGAGGCAGATTTTTGATGGTGATGGTGTTCCGGATCGGATTCAGGCATTTGGCCCAGTAGGCCCAGCCGCGGATTTCGTATTGCAAGCGAGCGTTCATGGATGGTGGGCGTGTTTTCTGGAGTTGAGAGTATAGCAAGCGGGGTTGATTGGTCCCAATTTTGTGGGGTTCGTGCGTTGCGGCGTGGTGGCGCTAGGGCGAATCGAAGATGCCCGCCTGAAGGCGGGCGCTAAATTGCTGCGTCGAACTCGAGCTGCTATATTGCCTGACCTTTGTGGAATTTGACCGCTTGCGCGACGGAATGCTATCTTTAGGGCGTCTTGGTAGAGGTGCGGAAGCAATGAGTAGCCGGGCCGGCGTTCCGAGGAACTTCGGAGGCCCAGGCGAAAGGTGCAGCAGGAATTTCCGCCGAAGTCGCCGAAGGCAGTTTCGCCGAGGCGGCTGGGGGGCCCGGTTAACACCGGCCAACTGTCATCCTGTAAGGTGGGATGGAGCGCTATCGAGGAGTGAGACGCCCGCTGCCATACTGCGTCCTGCTTCTTTCCCTGCGCGCCATACCTTCCTGAGGATTACAATCGGTCAAGGGTTTTGTAGGATAGGCTTTAGCCTGTCTGGTTTTGAAATTTTCGGAGCTTGGCGGGGCGCACTTTGTCGGCTGTCCATTAAGATATGAGAGAAATAAAAGCAGACAGGCTGAAGCCTATCCTACTTTTTTATGCATCCATTTGAGATGACGCGCGAGTTGGTCGACATCGAGTCGATCACGGAGAACGAGAAGCAGGTGGGCGAATACCTCCTGCACTATCTCTCCGGCCTGGCGGCGGGTTCGGGCGGCATGGCGGAAGCCATGGCGGTGACGCCGGAGCGCTTCAACGTGTATGCCGAATGGGGCGATCCCGTGGTCGTGCTCTCGACGCACATGGATACGGTGCCGCCGTTCTTCGTGTCCAGCGAAGACTCAGAGAATATCTACGGGCGCGGGGCTTGCGATGCCAAGGGGATCATCGCGGCGATGATCGCGGCCGCGGAAAATTTGATTGAGGGCGGCACGCGCAATTTCGGATTGCTGTTTGTGGTGGGGGAAGAGCGCAACAGCGCAGGCGCGGAAGTTGCTTCGCGTTCGCCGCGGGGTGTGCGCTACCTGATTAACGGCGAGCCGACCGAAAGCAAGGTCGCACTGGGGTCCAAGGGAATTCTGCGCTACGAGATTGTGGCCACGGGGAAAATGGCCCACTCGGCGTATCCGGAGCTGGGCGATTCGGCCATTGAAAAACTTCTGGACGCCCTGGATTCGATCCGGCGCATGCCGCTGCCCGAGGATCCAGTGATGGGGAAAACGACGCTGAATATCGGCACAATTTCCGGCGGCCGCGCGCCCAATATTATTCCTGATGCCGCGAGGGCGGAACTTGCCATTCGGTTGGTGAGCGACGGGCGCGACGTCGACCGGGCGCTGCGCGCGGCGATTGGAAATCGCGCCGAGGTAAAGGAAATTCTGACGCTGCCAGCCATGCGTTTCGCGGCGCTCGACGGGTTCCCGACGTCGGTGGTCGCTTTCACCACAGACATTCCTGTGCTGGCGCCGGCGTGGGGCGAGCCCTTCCTGTTCGGGCCGGGCAGTATTCACGTGGCGCATACGCTCGATGAAAAAATATCGAAGCGCGAACTGCTCGCCGCTGTGGATACATACACGCAGATGACTCGCACGCTGCTCGCCAGAGCGGAAGCGAGCGCGGATGCCGGGATACCGCGAAAGCAAACGCATGCCTAAAAATCTTGCCATCGTCGGGTACGGAAAAATGGGCCGGCTGATCGAACAGCTCGCGCCGGACGCTGGCTTTTCCGTCGGCTTGAAGCTGGACATCGATACGAACGTGAACCAGCAGGGCATCACGCCCGAAAATTTCCGAGGAGTGGACGTGGCCATCGAGTTTTCGACGCCGCACACGGCGGTGGCAAATCTCGAGCGGCTCTGCGCCATCGGCGTGCCAACGATTGTGGGCACGACGGGCTGGTACAGTGAGCTGGAACGCGTGCGAGTTTATGTGGACCAGTGCGGAGTGGGCGTGGTGTACAGCCCGAACTACTCGATCGGCGTGAACGTTTTTCGCCGCGTGGCCGCCGAGGCGGCGCGCCTGCTCGCGGGCCAGCCGGAATACGGCGCCTGGGCCTGGGAAGTGCATCATACGGCGAAGAAGGACGCGCCCTCTGGGACGCTGCTGCAATTGATCGAAGAGATGCAGCGCGCGGGATACACGCGGCGGATTGACGCCAGCTCGAACCGCGCGGGAGCGAATCCCGGGACGCATGAAATCGGATTCGACTCGCCGGCGGACACCATCACGCTGCGGCACACGGCGCGCAGCCGCGAAGGATTCGCGCGCGGGGCGTTGAAAGCCGCGCAGTGGGTGATCGGCAAGCGCGGGCTGCACGAATTCGGCGATGTGATTTTTGCGGACGACCCGGTAGCGGTGCGCCGTCCCGCAAATTAAGTAGAGGTGGCGATCATGTTTCGAGGATTTGCGGGCTGTGGAACGGCGCTGGTCACTCCCTTCCGGAAGGATTTGTCACTGGATGAAGAGACGCTGCGGCGCCTGGTGCGGCGTCAAATCGCCGCAGGCATAAATTTTCTGGTGCCCTGCGGCACGACGGGGGAAAGCCCCACGCTGTCACAGGAAGAGCACCTGCGCGTCGTCGCGATCACCATCGAAGAAGCCAAGGGCAAGGTGCCTGTCCTCGCCGGCGCGGGCGGCTACAACACGCACCACGTCATCGAAACGGCGCGGGAAGCCGAGCGGTTGGGCGCGGACGGAATTCTTTCGGTCACGCCGTATTACAACAAGCCCACGCAGGAAGGGCTCTATCATCACTTCAAGGCCATCGCCGAATCGATTACGCTTCCAGTTATTTTGTACAACGTGCCGCCGCGCACGAACGTCAACATCGACCCCCCGACGCTACGAAAGTTGTCCGAGATCGAAAACATTATCGGCGTGAAGGAGGCTTCCGGAAACATTTCCCAGATCACGCAGGTGATTCAGCAAGTGCCGGAAGATTTTCTGGTCTTCTCGGGCGATGACGCGTTGACTCTCCCGATGGTGGCCATGGGCGGGCGGGGAATCATCTCCGTGGCGTCGAATGAAATTCCGGCGGAGATGGCGCGCCTGGCGCAGTTGTGCCTGGCGGGGGATTTCAAGGAGGCGCGTGCCATGCAGCGCAAGTGGCTGCCGCTCCTCGAAATTAACTTTATCGAGACGAATCCGACTCCCGTGAAGGCCGCCATGGCGGAGATGGGGCTGCTCGAAGCGGTGTTCCGCCTGCCGCTTGTGCCGCCGCGAACGGAAAATCTCGCGAAGATTCGCGCCGTGCTGGAATCGCTCGCGCTCCTCGAAAGGGTCCACGTTGCCAACCGCAGCTGAAAAGCTCGAAAAACAAATTGAAGCTCTCTTCGATGCCAAGCCCGCGCGCTACAGCAAGAAGGACCACCAACTTTTCCGCACTTTCAAAAAGGAATTGAACGCGGGCCGCATCCGCTCGGCAGCACCTGACGCTTCGCAGGCCAGCGGCTGGCGGACGAACGCGTGGGTGAAAAAGGGAATTCTGGTCGGCTTCCGCATGGGCGCCATCGTGGATATGTCGGTCAATTCCGCGAAGCAGCCCTACTTTGACAAGGACACCTACCCGGTGCGGCGTTTCTCGAAAGACGACGGCGTGCGCATTGTGCCCGGAGGATCGAGCATCCGTGACGGCTGTTTTATCGGGCGCGATGTCGTGTGCATGCCGCCGATGTTCGTCAACGCCGGCGCGTACGTGGGTGAGGGAACGATGGTCGATTCGCATGCCCTAGTCGGAAGCTGCGCACAGATCGGGCGCGGTTGCCACATTTCGGCGGCCTCGCAGATCGGCGGCGTTCTGGAACCAGTGGGTGCGCTGCCCGTGATCATTGAAGACGAAGTCCTGGTGGGCGGAAATTGCGGCGTCTACGAGGGAACGATTGTGAAGCGCCGCGCCGTGCTGGGCACGGGAACAATTCTCAACCGCTCGACGCCCGTGTACGACATCGTGCGCGGCCGGGTGTACGCGGCGACGGATACGGAACCACTCATCGTGCCGGAAGAAGCCGTGGTGGTCGCTGGTTCGCGCGCAATTTCCCGCGGTGCTGGGAAGGACTGGGGAATTTCGCTTTATACGCCGGTGATCGTCAAGTATCGGGATTCCAAGACGGACGCGAAAATCCAGCTGGAAGATTTGCTTCGTTAACTCGCCCCGGAACGCGCTCTAAATGAACCTCTAAAGAAAGTGAAAATCAGGAGTTTGATTTTTTCGTTTGCCTCTTAACAATGCTGCGGAGGCGAATGGCTGTCGAGGATGGATGAATCAGACGTTGCGTCCCCGAAAAAGGTGCCCCAGCAACGAGACCAGGAACAGGATTACAAAAATAAAAAATAAAACTCTTGCGATGCCCGCGGCCGCGATTGCAATGCCCGTAAATCCCAGTACGCCGGCTATCAGAGCAACCACTAAGAAGCTCAATGCCCAACTCAGCATATGCCCTCCCTCTTGGCTCGTCGGTTTTTTTTCTGGCCGTGAATTCAGGCCGAAGTTCCACTGCACTTTGAATTCGAGTTCATCCGGGCGTTTAGGGTGTCAAAGGGTTTTCTTGGAGCTGAAAATGACAAGCACCACTCCGCCAAGAAGCGTGACGCAGCCGAGGGCGGGCGGTATTGGAATTGTTTTTCTTTCGTCCGCGGTAGCGTGGATCGAGCCGATGTCCACAATTGTCTTTCGCGTTGTATAGGAAATGCCTTGGTAGGCAAGAGAGACGATCCCAAGAACGATGAGCGCAAGGCCGGCAATCGTAGCTGTTTTCATTGGACGCTCCAGTCGGTGAATTGGGAGACATGGCCTTGTAACTGGTTAGACGCCGCTGGCGCTTTTGCCTTCAGCGCCCCCCAGCCGCGCGTTTTTGATCTACTTTTTCTTCACCGCAGGATTTAAGAAATTCATTTACCTGTTCCTCGGCGGCCTCCTTGACGAATCCGTAGCGCTCCTGCAAAAGGCCGACGAGTTGTTCGCGCTTTCCCGCAATCACTTCGACGTCA
>DATHPN010000041.1:0-17781 GCA_035483715.1 Candidatus Acidiferrum sp. | reverse complement strand
GCAAATGGCCAGGCCAATCCCCGTGCCGGGATACTCGGTCTTGGTGTGAAGCCGTTGGAAGATGATAAAGATGCGGTCGGCGTGCTCCTGCGAAATGCCGATGCCGTTGTCGCGAACCGAGAATTTCCATTCCTTTCCAATCCTCTCGGTTGATATTCGGATTCGAGGCACATCCTGGCCATGAAACTTGATGGCATTCGTGATCAAATTCTGAAAGAGCTGGCTAAGCTGCTGAGGATCCGCCATCACTACGGGCAGATGGTCCCCTACGATCACCGCCCCACTTTCTTCGATACTGATCTTGAGGCTATCCAAGACTCTCTTGAGCAATGCCTCGCTATTGGTGGGAACGAGAGGTTTCCCCTGCGTTCCGACCCTGGAATAATTGAGGAGATCTGAAATCAACGTCTGCATCCGCATGGCGCCATCGACGGCATAGTTGATGAAGTCGCGCGCGTCATCATCAAGTTTGTCCCCGTAACGTTTTGCAAGAAGTTGTGTAAAACTCGCCACCATGCGCAATGGTTCCTGCAAATCGTGCGAAGCCACATAGGCGAACTGCTGCAACTCACTGTTGGAGCGAGCCAGGTCTTTCGCCCGTTCATTCAGTTCAGCTGTCCGATCAGCCACGCGCCGCTCCAAATTCGTATTAAGAGTGCGGACTTCCATTTCGGCGCGCCTACGTTGCCCGATTTCTTGTCCGACTACGATCCCGGCAAGGCATAGGAACCCAATCGCCAGGAAATCACCGGTCACCAGCACGATCCTGGTGTTGCGCGAACTCTTCCCTGCTTCTTCTGTTCGCAACACCAACAAACGGTTCTCTTCCTGCCTCATTCCGGCGAGCTGCGCCCGGATTTTGTCCATATGCTGTTTGCCCGGTCCCTGGCGTACGATTTCCGCTCCTGGAACGAGTCCCTCTTCCTTGCGTACTTCGATGCGGTCGCCTAGCATCTGCAGCCGTTCCGCGATCAAAGGCTCCACCCGGTCCATGGTTTGCTGACGCGCGGAATTGTCGGTAGTCAATCTGCGTAGTTCCGCCACGTCTTGATTTACATGGGCCAGCGCGTTGTTGTAGGGATCGAGGAAGGACGGCTCGCCGGTAAGGATGAACCCCCGTTCGCCCGTTTCGGCATTTAGCAAGTCGGTCTCCACGGCGTCTACCTGTTCGAGCACCCGATGCGTGTGTGTCACCCATTGCCGATCCTCGTCGTTCTGCAGCATGCTCCGGTACGAAAGCATTCCGATGAGAATTAGAATCGCCAGCGCGGTTCCAAAGCCTGCAATGACTTTGCTTTTGAATGTCATCGAGTCCCGCCTTCACGGATCGGCCCAGGGGCGAAAAGGAAAGAGGCGCTGGCCAGATTTAGTAGAAGGGTATGACTATTCTTAAGCCGATTCATCGGCCCGTCAACTTGCTGGATGCATGAATGTCCATGGTTAGATAACCCCCAGACACAGAAACACCGGAGACCAGAGGGTTCAATCTGACCTTGCCGCTTCAGTATTCTGCGATTGAACTCCACAAGCTCATTTCGCCAATGGTGTAGAATAACTTCTTGTGCTTCAGGCCCTGTAGCCTGCCGCCCACAGAGGTCCTATGGCTCAAACGATCCAGACCATTGGCATTGCTAACGGGGGTGGAGATTGCCCCGGACTGAACGCCGTCATTCGCGGCGCGGTCCGCGGAGCGATTTTGGGGCACGGCTGGAAGGTCATCGGCATCAATGACGGCTTTGACGGGTTGATTTGGACCGAACGCACCATGCCTCTTACGGTGGAATCGATTGCGGGCATTTTGCCGCGCGGCGGGACGATCCTGGGCACAACGAATCGCGGAAACCCGTTTCACTACATGGTTGACGAAGGTGGCAAGAAAGTCGAGCACGACTATTCTCTGAAGTGTTGCGAGAACGTGCGAAAACTGGGCATTGACGCCGTGATCGCCATCGGCGGCGATGGCACGCTTACCATTGCGCGCGATCTGGGGCGGCTGGGAATTCCAATTGTGGGAGTGCCCAAGACGATCGACAACGATTTATCCGCCACCGAGGTCACTTTTGGCTTCGACACTGCGTTGCACGTCGCCACGGACGCGATCGACCGCCTGCACACCACGGCGGAATCGCACGGCCGCGTGATGGTCATCGAAGTCATGGGCCGGGATGCGGGATGGATCGCGCTGCACTCCGGACTTGCAGGCGGCGCGGACGTGATCCTGATCCCCGAAATTCCGTTCACCATCGAAACGGTATGCGACAAGTTGCGCGAACGCGCCGCCACAGGAAAGAAATTTTCGATGGTCGTTGTGGCTGAGGGAATAAAACTGCCGGCGACTGATAGCCATGGGAACCCCTTTCCCACACCGCGTCCCGGTCAAGTCGGTTTTGTTATCGGTGATACGATCCACACGATCCTGAAGAAGGATGTCCGCGTCACCGTGCTTGGCCATATTCAACGCGGCGGCTCGCCGAGTCCATTTGACCGCATCCTGGCCACGCGGTTTGGCGTCGAAGCCGTGGAGCTGGTAGCGCGTGGAGATTTCGGACGAATGGTTTGCCTGCGGGCGGGCGAAATTGAGTCGGTCACCCTCGATGAAGCGGTCGGTGAAACGCGGCTGGTGGATCCAAAGGGAAGCATGGTTCGCACAGCGCGAGCCGTGGGCATCACTTTCGGAGATCAATAAATGATCTGGCGGATTGTACGCAGCCGGGGATTTATTCCTATCCTCGTGATCCTGGCTGCCCTGCTCTACTGGAAATTGCATTCAGGCCCGCCGAAGGTCCTCTCGGTCGGGTACGTGGGCGACCGCGACGTCATCCTCTGGAATACGCTCGCGCAAGTGCGTGAAGAAGTCGCCGAAGTGCATTATGGCGACCGCGTGGAAGTCGTGCGCGTGGAGGGCACGGCGGTGCAGGTGCGCGCACCTTCGGGCACGATTGGGTGGATACGCGATTCCCGGCAAATGATGGATTCCGACCTGTGGGGAAAGAGCGCCTCCTTAATCGAGAAGGCGCGCGCGATGCCCGTCCAGGCCCGCGGCCGGACGAAAACCGTCAGCAACGTGCGCGTCGAACCCGGACGCGACGGCAAACGCATCTTTCAGTTCGGGCGAGGAACGCGCGTTTTGATTTTGCAGCGCGCCGTGGCGGACGCTTCCGCGGCACCCGAGGAAAATTCGGCCGAAGAGAAAATCTCCGCCCCGGAAGATCAAAAATCGAAGCAAGAAGATTGGCTGCTCGTTCTGCGCTCCATAGATTCGCCGGTAAACGGCGACACCGCAATCGCCTCGGGGGCTGTCTCGCCGCAAATAAAGCCTGCGACGAGCGACTCGGTGAGCAGCGGGCCTGGAATCATCCAATCCGTGCCTGGTGCCGTGGGCGCCCCGGGCGGGCTCGTCGCCGGTTGGGTGCTGGCGCGCTTCATTGAGCTCGACTTGCCCGGCCCCGTGAAAGATTATGCCAGTTCCGCCGATCTGCACGTGATTGCTTGGTTCGAACTGAATCGCGTGCCGAATGGCTCCGGCGGCGATGTGCCGCAATACCTCGTCGCTGGATCGCGCGGCGGGGAGGGGCAGGTTTGCGACTTCACCATGCTGCGCGTCTATACCTGGGGCATGGCGCGCAAGCGCTACGAAACTGCATTTGTGGAAAGCGACCTGTGCGGACGTCTGCCCGTTCGTGTCTCCACCGGCGCAAAGGGTCCGGAATTCCGTTTCCCTGATGTGGACGAAGGCGGCGCGGAAAGAACGTACACCATGATGCAGACGTCCGTCCGCCGTGTAAAGGAAGCTACCGCAAAGCCAGCACACCCTCGGAAATGAGAAGGACGGGCTTCAGCCTGTCTCTCTGCGCAAGGCTGGCATTTTAAAACCTGTCAGGCTGAAGCCCGACCTACTCGTCCACTCCCCCCACGCCGTTTAACTCCGGGTCAAAATTTTTTGAGCACTTTCGGATCAAGCAACCCGCCACTTCGAGAAGCGCGTGGTAATATCCTACTCGAAAAGTTTGCGCGATCTCTGAACGTACGTTTGCCGCATGACGAAGACAAATTCCGGTCCAATGCGATGGATATTTTCTCAAGCCGGCCTTGCCGGCTTTTTTCTCCTCGTTTCCTGCGGAAACCGCGCGAATCCGGCGCCGAAACCGCAACCTCCGCCGCCGTTCGAGTTCCTCAGCGCCTGGGGAGATAAAGGCCAAGGGCCCGGCCAACTTGACGCCCCCGTGGCATTCGCGGCAGATTCGCTCGGAAACATTTTCTTTGCCGACCCCGGCGCCGGTTTTGTCCACAAATTTGAATCGGGAGGCACTCCACTGCAATCCTTTGAAGACACGCGTGTGCGCCACGCATCGGGAATTGCAGTGGATTCCGGAGGCGCCATTTATGTCGCGGACGCGCAGCGAGGGAGCATCCATGTCTTTTTTCCGGATGGAACTTTCTTCCAGACCTGGCGGGCCACCGCACAGCGGCATTTTTCCGGCGCGATGGGTATCGGCACCGACGAAGAGGGCTCTCTCTATGTCCCCGATCCTGCGAACTCGCGCGTCCTGAAGTTCAATAATCGCGGGCGCCTCCTAAAATCCTGGCCCGCCCCACAAAAATCGATTTCCCCGGACGAGCGGCCTTCTTGGATTTCCGCGGAACCGGATAACTGGGTTTTCGTTGCGTACTTCAATACCGGGCGCATAGAGAAATTTTCTTCCGACGGCGCTCCGGCGTCCTCCTGGTCTGCTGCGAATACCCCTTCGGGAGAATCCGGTCCCATCAGCGGGTTTACCGTGGCGGGCGGGTTTGTATTTACGATGGCCGCATCCTCCACGGAGATCCGCGTTTGGACAACGGATGGACAGCCTAAGCTCGACGCAGACCTTGGCGCGAGCCTCGGCAAGATCGCCGCGCCTCAAATCGCCGTTACGCCTCATGCGGAACTGCTGGTGTTCGATCCTGACGCCCCGAAAGTCTTTCGGTTTCGCATGCACCTGGAAAATAAGGAGCCGCTGTGACGCTGCTCATTACGGAAGCCGAGGTTCGCTCCCTTTTGACCATGCCCGTAGCTCTGGAAATCGTGGAAGAGTCCTTGCGCCAGCAAGGCAATAACGAATTGATTTTGCACCCGCGCCGCAGAATCAAGCTTCCGGACAACGCGCTCCTCCACTACATGGCGGCAGCCGACACGGTCCGGGGATTTATCGGCATGAAAATTTATACGGTCGCCCGCGGCGTTGCGCGCTTCGTCGTGCCTCTTTTCCGGTCAGCCACGGGCGAGATGGCTGCGTTGATTGAAGCCGACGCGCTGGGCCAGCTTCGCACCGGCGCGGCCAGCGGCATCGCGACGAAATATCTCGCCAATGCAAATGCGCGCACGGCGTGCATTATCGGCACCGGCTACCAGGCGCGGGCGCAACTCGAAGCCGTCGCAGCGGTGCGGCGCTTGCAGTGTGTTCGAGCCTTTGGACGCGATCCCGAGCGCCGCGCGAAATTCTGCAGCGAGATGAGCGAGCGGATCGGCGTCGCTGTCGACGCAATGCGCTCCGGCGAGGAAGCGGTGAAGGGCGCGGAGGTTGTAATTACCGCGACCTCCGCAACGAAAGTCGTGCTGGAAGGCGCGTGGCTCGCGCCCGGCGTGCACATCAACGCCATGGGAGCGAACTGGCCGCAAAAACGCGAGCTCGACGCCGCCGCGGTAAACCGTGCGGGCAAAATTGTAGTGGACTCCATCGAGCAATCCAAAATGGAGGCAGGCGATCTCATTCAGGCATTCGGAGAAGACCCATCACGATGGGACGCTGTGCAGGAGCTATCGCAAATCGTCGCCGGCAAAGCCCCCGGCAGAAACAACGCCGATCAAATCACTTTGTTCAAATCGAATGGAATCGCAACCTGGGACCTGGCGGCCGCTGTGCGCGTTTACGAAATGGCCGTGGCGCAGGGGATGGGCCAGTCAATTCCCATCTGGCAACCAGAAAAACAGGGGTAGGGCTTTGTAGCGCAGGCTTCAGCCTGTGGGGGTTAGTCATTGCAAACACGAAACCCCACAGGCTGAAGCCTGCGCTACTCCATCATGTATGGAACGACTTTGATCGCAACCATTATCAGATTAGGGCAACTACCGAAAATCCGCGAAATCGTTAGCGCCCGCAACTCTGCTAGAATTGCGCGCGACAGGAGACGCACGGAATGCAATTTTTCGAAAAATTGAAGCCGTTGGGCCTGCTCGGGCTGCGCGTCGCGCTCGGCGCAAGCTTCCTGTTCCACGGATATCCGAAATTGAACGATCCTGCGCACGCGCTCAAATTATTTCAGGGATACGGCCTTCCGGGATATTTCGCTTACATTTCTGGAACTCTGGAAGTGTTCGGCGGGGGATTGCTGATCGCGGGATTATTCACGCGCGGCGCGGCTCTGCTGCTGGCCATCGAGACGGGGCTGGTGCTCGGCCGCTCCGTCCTTCCATCAGCGGGAATTTATTCGTTCGGGCGCTATGAAATGCCGCTGCTTTTAAGCGCCATGGCTCTGGCGCTCGTCACCACTGGCGCGGGCGCAATTTCCATCGACGCCCTTACATTTGAGTCCATCCGCAAACCTGCAAAAAGGTCCAAAGCCAAGGATTGAGAGAGCTGCACGGCGGCTGAGATTTTCCTACGGCCTGCGGAAAACAAGGGAGCTGGCTATGATGTCGTGCAAAGCCTGCTTTTTCTCGGTGAACCCCGCCATCAGGTAGCCAATAAAAAAAATACCCGAAATCTGCCGGGCTAAATTACGAATCAGCGCGCGCTGGAAAGTGATGCGTTGGCCGTTCAGGTCCGTAACGTAGATCTTCAAGATTCGCTTACCCGGCGTCGCCTGCCAACTCGAAGCCTCAAAAAAAGTGTAGTAGAGGCACCCAAGAGAAGCTAACAGCACGATCACAAGGGGTGCGGGTTGCGTCATGGCAGTCAGTGAAGGAGGAGTGGAAGGAAGCAACCTGTCAAAAGTAGAAGGGAAAAAAGATGCTCCCAAAAGGAAAATAGCGGCGATGAGAATCGTATCGATTAAACACGCCACCGCCCGCAACCAGAATCCAGCAAACACGGGCCGCACCGGCAACGCGGAAAGCTCGCGAATCGCGGGGATGGCCTCCGGCGCCTGGACACGCTGTGGAACGTGCACAGGCCCAATTTGCGCGACGCTTACGGGAGTGTCGCATTTCGGGCAAACGCTGGCTCCATCGGGAATCTCCGCCGCGCATTTTTCACAAGTTAGAATTGCAACCCTCCAAGACATACCCGAAGAAACCTACCAGCCGAAGATTCGCAAGGCAATGAGAAGCAAAAATTTGCGGGAATAAAGCGGCGCGCGTCAATAGGCAATCAATTCGCGAATCGCCGCGGCCAGATCGCCGCTTTGGGGAAGGATTGCATCCTCGAGATTCGGCGCGTAGGCGCAGAAGGTGTCCATTGCCGCAACGCGCCGCACGGGAGCGTCCAATTCATCAAAAAGCTGGTCCGCAATGCGCGCGGCAATTTCTGCGCCGTAACCCCACGAGAGCATGTCTTCATGGGCCACAATCACTCGATTGGTCTTGCGAACGCTCGCGGCGATCGCCTCCCAATCAAATGGCGAGAGCGAACGAAGATCGATTATTTCCACGGATACGCCTTCGCGCTCGAGCTGCGCCGCCGCGACTTCGGCGCGGTGAACGACGGCGCCGTAGGTGATGATGCTGACGTCGGCCCCTTCCCGCACGACTCGCGCCCGGCCGAATGGAATTGTGTAATCCGGTCCGGGATAAGGAGACCGATTGTAGGGCTGGCGGTACAGGTGCTTGTGTTCCAGAAACAGCACGGGATCGTCGCAGCGAATCGCCGTGCGCAACAGGCCGCAAAGATCGAGCGCCGTCGAAGGCATGATCACGCGAATCCCCGGTGTGTGCGTGAACAGCGCTTCCCCACTCTGGCTATGATAAATCGCTCCACCCGTCAGATATCCGCCGGTAGCCACGCGAATCACGGCGGGCGCCTTGAAGGCCCCGTTCGAGCGCCAGCGAAATAAAGATAATTCGTTGCGCAGTTGCATCATCGCCGGCCAGATGTAGTCGAAGAACTGTATCTCCGCGACAGGTTTCAATCCGCGAGCGGCCAGGCCCAGCGCGCTGCCCACGATGCAGGCCTCCGCAATGGGGGTATTGAACACGCGTACGTATCCGAACCGCCGCTGCAAGCCGACCGTGGCCTTGAAAACGCCGCCCTTCCCTTTTACACACTTCAAATCTTCTTCGTTGCTGCAATCGGCCACGTCCTCGCCGAGCACCACGATCCGTTCGTCGCGCGCCATCTCATCTGCCAGCGTGGCTGAAACCATTTCCACCATGGTGCGCGGTTCTCCGGAAAATTGAGGAGTGGATTGAAAGCGGGCCGACGTCGGATCAATGTCGTGAGAGTACTGATTGACCAGGATGGATTCCTTGGCGGGCGGCTCAGCAGCCAGGGCCTTGTCCGACGATTCGCGAATTTCCAGGTCGACCTCCGCTTCGATGGCCTCCAATTCTTTTTCGTCCACGATCCCCTCGCGCACCAAAAATAATCCGAACTTGGGAATGGGATCGCGCTGCGCTTCTTCCTCCCGCAAGGCGTCGGTTTTATAAAGCTTTTCGTCGTCTGAAAGGGAATGAGAATAGGGGCGGGTGACCTGTGCGTGCACCAGCGCCGGACCCTTCCGCATCCGGCAATATTCCGCGGCTCGCCCGAGAACCGCGTAGCTCGCAAGCGGATCGCTGCCGTCGCACTCCTCCAAAAAAAGGCCGGGATAATTCGCTACGAGCTTGGCAATGCTCCCGCCTGCCGTCTGGAATTGCACCGGGACTGAAATGGCCCAGCCGTTATCTTCGATCAAAAAGAGAATCGGAAGCTTTCGCAGACAGGCGGAGTTCAAACCCTCAAAAAATTCCCCTTCGCTGGTGGAACCGTCCCCGCCGGAGACGTATACAATTTCGTCCGCCTGGTGGCGCACCTGTTCACCGAGCGGCGCCTTCTGAGCCTGCTTCAGCGCGCGCGGAAATTTCTGGAAATATTGCGTGGCCTCCGCCATGCCCACGGCATGCGGGTATTGCATTCCTGTCGCCGAAGACCGCGGAAGAATGTTCAGCCGCGGAATGCCCCAGTGCGAAGGCATTTGCCGCCCGCCGGAGTTTGGATCGTCCTTGGCTCCCACCGCCTCGAGGAACATTTCCAGCGGCGTGACGCCCAGCATGAGGCACAGCGCCCGGTCACGATAGTAGGGATACACCCAATCATGGCCCGGCCGGAGTATCAGCCCCGCAGCGGCCAAAACGCCTTCATGCCCCGCACCGCTGATCTGGAAAAAAGTCTTATTCTGTCGTTTCAGTTGAATTTCGCGGTCATCGATCCGCCGCGAAAGATACATGGTGCGGTAAATACGAAGAAGATCCCCCCGAGACAGGCCTTGATATCGGCTGGAGTCGATTTTCGCCGTCTTTGGGCGCGCCTGAACGGGCATCCGAATCACCTTGAGCTGAGCTAGGGCAGCTAGTTTCGGAAGTACATCTCATTATATCCAAAGCGGCGCGGCAAGCGAATAAACCGGCGAACAATTTCTCCGAAAAGTAGCCAACCGGATAGCTCAACGCCTGCTGCGAGGAAACCCGTTTGAATCCACAGATGAAGACAGATAAACCAGATAAATACTGATGGGAAAAAAATCGGAACCAGGAAAAGGGAGCAACATTGATGCCTTGTCCGTTTTAATCAAACTATTTCTCGGTATTTTCCTTCTTCTATCTGTGCGTCTCTGTGTGCATCCGTGGTTTCATTTCCGTGTTCACCCCTACGGCAATCGCAAAAAAATCGCGGCGAGCGTTCCATCCCAGGGTGTGGTGCTGGAATGGAATCGCTTCGCCGCGTTGTATGACGGCGCAACCGGGGGGGATGAGCGCCGACATATTGCAAGCGCACGACATCGCGGCAGCGAAGGCGCGCTGGCAATCTCTTTAAATCCGCTGCGAACACCTCTTTCTTGCCAGGTGCAGCGTTTTACCAAACCTTGCAATGCGGCTACTGCTTCGCCGCCGGAGAAGATGGCATCGAATCGGCGGACGCGGACGATGCCGAGCCCATATCCAGCACAAACAGGCCTTCCGTAGCGGATGCCGCGACCAACTGGTTTCCCGCTTCCCGCGAGCGCAATGCAGAAAGTGTGCTGTCCGAAGTGGGACCGGTCATATTTCCCCAGGTCTTGCCGGCGTCGCGGGAAAGGAACAGTGTTCCCTTCGCCGTGGACACGACTACGGCGCTGCGCACCGAGGCCAAGTCGTCAATCGAGAGTTCCGAAAGGCTTGCCTGATGCCAGGATTCGCCGGTATCGCGCGAAACAAAGACACCGTGGTCGCTGGCCAGCACGACTGTGTTCTGATCGGTGGGATGAAGATGCAGCGATCCTCGCGGTTCAAACGGCAGCGTCCTCGAGATCCAGGTCTTCCCGCTGTCGCCAGAGACTTCCAATTGCCGCGACGTCAGCGCCCAAACGTATGCATCGCCGTTGCCCGTGCGCACGGCGCGAATCGAGTTTGTGCTAATCGTGGAAGCATTGGCGGCAGGCGGTTGTGCGTGTGCAAGGGATACCGTGCTCCAATTGAGGCCGCGGTCACGCGAAACCATCAAGCCATCTTCCGTTGCCGCATACCACGCGTCATGGCCAAATGCCATGTCGTTCACCTTGGCATGGAATGGAATTGTGGATTTTGTCGCTGTTGGAGCCGCAGAGTTCGCCGGCGCTTTTGAAGCGGAATTTTTCGCGCTTTGGGCCGACACCTTCTTCAGGGTAGCCGCACGGCGGGTCTGCCCTGGAGCGGCCTTTTCGGCAACCTGATTGACCGACACCCAGGAGCTCTTTGAAACATCGTAGCGCAGCAATCCTCCCGGGCCCGGAGCAGCGAACCAGCCGTCAGGAGAAGCAAAGATATGGCGTGGCGGACCGGATTTGAGGCCGGTGGCCAACGGAGTCCAGGTGCGCCCCGAGTCATTCGTTTCGAGCAACTGCTCAAAATTACTGGTCAGCACCACCAGCGCGCGTTCCGGGTGCTGAGGGTCAACGGCCGCGTCCACAATGCGCCGGTGCGAGAAACCCTGGTTCGAGGCGCGGTAGGTTTGTCCGCCGTTGTCGCTCACCTGAATGCCCAGGCGTTCCGTTCCGAGAATCAGCCGGTCTGTGTTTTCTGGATCTATGACCATCGAAAGGATGCTCCAGGAAATAGGCGTGATCAGGCGCCAGTTTGCGCCGTCGTCCGAAGTCTTCCAAAGGCCTTCCGTGGTGGCCGCATAAACTGTCATGGGGCGTTTCGGGTCCTGCAGGATGTGTACGGTTCGGCGAGAATCTTTAGGGATTCCCTTGAATTTGGTCCAGTTCGCTCCGCCGTCAGGACTGTGGTAAATGCCCGAGCATGCGCTGGCAAAGACATGCGAGGCATTGTTCTGGTCGATCGTTATGCTCATTACGTCGGAATCATCCACCATCCCCTGGTGGACCGGGGTCCAGTTCTTCCCGCCATCGACGGTTTTCCAAGGCAGGTGATAGGTGCCCGCGTAAATGGTATTGGGTTCATGCGGATCGATGGCAATCGAATCGAAATTGCGCAGGTCTTCGTGTTTTTCAGGGGAGATGCGGGCCCAGTGCTTTCCCGAGTCTTCCGAGCGATAGACTCCATCGGTCGCGCCGGCAACCAGAATATCTGGGTTGGAAGGCGCCTGGGCAATCGCGCGAACGACAAGCCCTTCAAGGCCAACGAGTTGCCAGTTATGGCCGGCATCAAGGCTGCGGTACACCCCTCCACCATGGGAGCTCAGCGTCCAGCTCGTGGCATAAAGGGTATTGGCCGAGCGCTGGTCAACCACCATGGACATGATCACGTCGTCGTGATGTTCCCCAATTCTTCCTAGCAGTTCCCAGTGTTCCCCTGAGTCACGGGAACCAAACACGTGCCCGTCGGAGGTGCCGAGAAATAGCGTCCGCGCGCTGCCGGGCACGGCTGCAAGGGATTGAACGTCTCCACCCTGGGGGCCAACTTGCCGCCAGGTTTGGGCGTTGACGGAAAATGAAAGAAGGAACGCGAACACTAACAGGAATCCAGGGCGATAAGGAGCCACACGCATGACCAGTCCTCCACTCGTTTGCCCCGCTGGGCGTCAACCGACAGGACTCCGTCAAGACCGCCTTGCAGGCGGCTGCGAGTCCATATAGAAGCCTATCGGCAAGAGCGCAAATAAGCCGCTGGTCAAAGGGACAGAATTGGGACGGGAAATTTAACCGTACGAACGGGCAAGTTGAAAATCGAGGAATTCGCGCGAAACTGAGGGTATAAGAAATTTCTAACGGTAGTCATTGTCCGCAGGGCGTACTGTAAGTTACAGTACACAGGGAAGATGTAAACAACTCCCTTGTCGTATAGAGTTTACCGGGCGATTCTATAATCGATCCCATAACGGGCTCGTCGGATAATTGCTATATATTGTAGTTTCTGTGACTTACAGAACAATTGCCGGAACATCCGTTTGGCTCTTGTTTTGCCATACCCCTTGCGGGTTCCGATTGAGCCCAGGGAGGCGAAGATGGGCATCCTCATCGTAGAAGTTCTGGTAATGTGGTCGTTAGTCGCCTTGGTGACTGGGTTGGCTTTGGGGGCCGCAATTCAAAGAGCCGAACGCGTCCGCAAGGATGAGTTTCTGTCGTGCGTGTTTGCCTCGCTGGAAAGTCTGCAGGGATACCACAGTTAAGAGTACCGCCTCGACCGCGCCGCGAGCTTTGTCAGTCCAACGAATCAAACAAATCTGATGTGGCATTGAACTCCGGCTCGCCGGCGCGGATAATTTGGGGATTTGCGGCCTTGAACGGCTCCTCCACAGGGATGCGCTCGATCCATCGCTGGTGAGAGAGCTTTTCATGATCGGAAAAATCAAGGCGTACGATCAATCGAATGTGGCCGGGGCCGTCCGTCTCCGGATTGGATTTCGAAGTGGCCTCGCCTGTAGTTTTTGATTTGGCGCCCGGCTTGGCTTTGCCTTTTGCGCCGGATTTTGCCGCCTTTGGTTGTGCGGCTGGAGCGTCAGCCGGCTTTCCTTCTGGCTGTTTGCGCTCAAATTTTAACTGGAGTTTCTTGTCGAGCCGGAATCCCTGCTTCCAGCCGTCAATTCGATGCCGCGCCTGCTGGGCGGCGTCTTCGTTACCGTCAAAATTAAAAATCAAAAATGTTTGCGCCATGTCCTGCATTTTGGTGGCCGACGCGCCGTGTGTCAAGACCGGAGGTAGGACTGCTATCCCCCAAGGCGGGTGATGGTCCTGCGAAACAATTGACCCGCCTGCCTGTCCTCACGGCTTGCATCGGGATATGTTTCGTCAGTATGATTGCCGATAGAGGCGGCTCCAAATTGCGGCAGGTCGTGGTCAAATTCGCAGCTATCGTTGCCCTTGTGGCGCTGTTGCTCCCGGGCATCTCGTCGCTGGCAGAGACGCTTTCCGCCTCTAGTTTGCCAGCGTGCTGCAACACAGCTTTTTGTCCGGTACATCATCGCCAAGCAAGCAATCTCCAAAGGGACAAGAGCAATTGCGCCACGATGGGTGTCCCGGGACAAGAAGATTGCTCGATGCGGGCGTGCGACGCCGCCACGATTCCGGCCGTTGGGAGCGTTGTGTTTGTCCTCGTGGCGCCGCTTTCGCTTCGCGGTCCTTTGGTTGCCGAAGCCGCTCCTGCCCCGGCGTCCCACTTCTTCCCTGCTGTTACCGCGATCCCTTTGACTCCCCCACCTCGCACCTTCCCGAGCTGACGCAACAATCCATTTTGAAATCGTGAGTTCCACCGGATTGCGTGCCGGCCAGAGTGTCGCTTACTGGCTTTCAACTCGAGTGAGGGTGAAAATGAAGCTCAAAAAGTTTTTAATTTGCGTCGGATTTGTATTGATTTTTCCCGTTGGTGTGCTGACACTTTTTCCCGCGCCCGCACGCGCGGAAATTTTCGGCACCGTGCATGGCATCGTGCACGATCCGCAGCACCGGCCGATTCAAGATGCGAATGTCGATCTAAAAGCCCAGCGATCGGATTGGGTGCAGCACCAGCAAACGAATGGCGACGGTGAATTCGAGTTCAGCGCCGTACCGCTCGGCGAATACACCGTCACCGTGACGATTGCGAATTTTCAGACTGCGGTGCAAAGCGTCGTGGTCACCTCTGGATCGGGCCCCGTTTTGCACATCCCCATGGAACTGGCCAGCCTCAACGAAAAAACTGTGGTTACCGGGGAACCCGTCAGCGCATCGGTGGAGTCAGCCACGCCCACGACACTTCTGAGCCGCCAGACCATTCAAGATACGCCCGGCGCCGACCGCACCAACAGCCTGGCTATCATCACGGAGTATGTCCCCGGCTCGTACGTTACTCACGATCAGCTTCATATCCGCGGCGGGCACCAAGTGAGCTGGCTGGTCGATGGAGTGCCGGTTCCCAACACAAATATCGCCAGCAACGTAGGGCCGCAGTTCGATCCCAAGGACATCGATTACATGGAAGTACAGCGCGGCAGTTATGACGCGGACTACGGAGATCGAACCTACGGTGTGTTCAACGTGGTGCCGCGAACCGGTTTTGAACGCGACAAAGAATGCGATCTGGTCGCAAGCTTTGGAAATTTCTATCAAACCAATGACCAGATCAGTTGTGGCGGGCACACCGAGCGGTTTGCCTACTACGGCAGCCTCAGCGGAAATCGAAGCAATCTTGGACTCCAGCCACCGACGCCCTCGGTTCTTCACGACGCGGAAAACGGTTTCGGCGGATTTGGTTCGCTGATCTACAATGTCGGTCCGAAAGACCAATTGCGCTTCGTCCTGTCTTCCCGCAGGGACTACTACCAGATTCCTGTTTCACCGGGCTTGATCACCGAAATTGCCGGCGTCCCCGGCGCAATTTCCATCACTCCCTGTTTTCCGCCATCCACCTGTGTCGACAGTAGCGGTAATCCCCAAGGTGGCATTTACCAGTATGATGGCCAGCATGAAGCGGACACTTTTCTAAATGTATCCTGGGTTCGGACCATCAGTCCGAACGCATTGCTTACGGTCTCTCCCTTTTTTCACTACAACAGCGCGGACTACGCAGGCAACCCGAACGACTTTCCCACCGATACGACCGACAACAGGGCTTCCATTTATGCCGGGGCCCAGGTCACTTTCAGCGCCACGGTGGCGCGAAATAGTATCAGCGCCGGGTACTATGGCTTCTACCAGCACGACAACCAACTCTTCGCGATTACCTATACCGATGGCAGCGCTCCGAATCTTTTGCCCGACCGGGAGATCATCGGCGGAAATTTGCAGGAATTCTGGTTGGAAGACAAGTTCAAGGCGGCCTCTTGGCTGACTCTTAGTGGGGGCTTGAGAGAGTCGTTTTTCTCGGGAGGCATAACCGAAAACGCAACGAGCCCGCGCGCTGGAATTTCACTTCGTGTTCCGAAAATGAATTGGGTATTCCATGGTTTTTACGGACTTTTCTACCAAGCCCCGCCGTTGCTCACTTTTTCGGGGCCTGCGCTCGTGAACGCCGCGAGCGGGCAAGGTTATAGCTTTGGATCCTTGCACGGCGAGCGGGATGAAGAATATCAATTCGGGGTGAGTATCCCTTACAAAGGATGGGGCCTTGATGCCGACACGTTCCGCACCCGCGCGAACAATTTTTTCGACCACAATAATTTAGGCGAATCCAACGTCTTCATTCCGGTCACTCTGACCGAGGCGTTGATTCGGGGCTGGGAAGTGACCTTGAAATCTCCCCGCCTTTGGAAAAGGGCTCAGCTGCATCTGGCCTATTCCAATCAGATTGGCGAATCCAGGGGCAGCATCACTGGCGGGCTCATCCCTGCGGACAACACTCCCTCGGCAAATTACCGTCAATTGGATCACGACCAGAGGAATACCCTGAATGTGGGAGCGCAAGCCACCCTTCCCTGGCAAACATTCGTTTCTGGAAGCGTTTACTACGGCTCAGGCTTCAGCAATGGCAACGGTCCGGCGGCGATGGGGATCGCCCCCTGCTGCTCCACGCTGGATTACTTGCCGGGGCATACGACGGTCGACCTTTCCGTGGGCAAGAATTTTGGCGAAAACTTCACAATTTCCGCGAGCGCATTGAATGTGGGAAACCGGCGAGTCATGCTGGACGACAGCCTGACCTTCGGCGGATTCCACTTCAACAATCCGCGCGAAATTTTTATCGAGCTGCGTTATCGCTTCCATTACTGAAAAGAAGGATTGGAACCACAGATAAACACAGATGAACACGGATAAAAACTAAGATATAGCTGGAAAAATGCAAGGTGTAATAGAGGTCTTTCTGCTTTCTGCGTTTTTTGCTTTTTGTTCTGCTCTCTCTCTGCTTTTATCTGTGTCTATCTGTGCTCATCTGCGGATACTTCAAAAAAAAGAGCCGCGAGGGGAATCGCGGCTCTTCCTTTTTTCCTGCTCTGAGATTACGGAACCAGCGCGCTCACTTCAGCGGAGTAAGCGCTCTCGAGATTGCTGGAATCGACCGAAGTAACGACGAAGTAGTAGGTTTGTCCGGCCTGGACGGCGGTATCTGTGTACGACGTCGCCGCAACCGGACCGCTGGTCAGCTTCGTATAAGGGCCACCCGATACTGTTGAGGAATAGGTGTTGTAGCCAATCACGGTGGATGTGCTCGGCGTCCAGGTCAATGCGACGGAGTGAGCCACGGCCGCGACACCCGTGCCCGAAAGTGAGATGGAATCTGGCGAATTGCTTGCATTGCTGGCGACGGTAACGCTACCCGTCACGCTGCCCGCCGCCGCTGGGGCGAATGTTGCCGTCAAGGCCGCCGTCTGCCCCGGACCCAGGATGAGTCCGGAGGAAACGCCGCTCGCATTGAAACCCGAGCCGGATACGCTGACGTTTGAAATCGTGACGCTGAAATTTCCTGCGTTCGTAAGCGTGACAGTCTGAGTGCTGTTGCTTGAAACGTTCACGCTGCCAAAGTTCAAGGACGAAGTGCTGGAATTGAGAAGTAGCGACGAGGCGCTCACCGTAAGGATCGCCGCGTTGCTGGTGGCGTTGCCGGCGGCATTGCTCACCGCTACCGTGAAATTTGCGTTGTTGTCCGCAGACGTCTCGGCCGGAGTTGTGTACGAAGACGAATTCGCACCGCTGATCGCCAAGCCGTTCTTGCTCCACTGGTACGTCATGGGCGATGTCCCGGTCGCTGTGACGGCGAACGAAGCTGTTTTCCCGGCGAACACCGTCTGGCTGGCCGGTTGGGTGGTGATTGTCGGGGCCACGGTGGCGCTGGTCACGGTTAGAATTGCCGCGCTGCTGGTTGCGTTTCCGGCGCTGTTGCTGACCGCGACGGCGAATTGCGCATTATTGTCCGCCATCGTTTCGGCGGGCGTTGTATACGTGGACGAGGTCGCTCCGCTGATCGCCGCGCCGTTCTTGCTCCACTGGTAGGTCATGGGCGATGTGCCGGTCGCTGCAACGTTAAAGGATGCGGTTTGTCCCGCGATGACCTTCGCGCTTGCCGGCTGCGATGAAATCGTGGGTGCGACCGCGGAGTTTGAAGAAGCGGACGTAATGACCAGCGTCAGCGGAAATGCCATCGGAGAATTCGATACGCCGGAGGCCGTGAGGATCACGTGCCCGGTATAGCTGCCCGCCTGCAATCCGGCCGGATTCACACCGAACTGCAGCGTGATTCCGCCGCCCGCCGTTGTGCTGACCGTCGTGCTGATCGTG
>DATHPN010000040.1:0-18559 GCA_035483715.1 Candidatus Acidiferrum sp. | reverse complement strand
TGACAGGTTTTCCCAGGGCTTGGCGCGAAATTCTCCATTTTGTTGCCACCCACGAAGACTGAGATAAGCCGCACCGAGACTGAGGTCGGTCCAGTCCATGGGTGCCCAGTAATAACCATCGCCGAGGACGACTCCTTTGACCGAAGTGTCGGCGAATTCCGGTATCAATAACCCGGATTTTCGAAGGTTGCGCCCCGCCGGCACTGAGGCATAAGGAAGGTACAGGAGTGGGATCTGAAACATACGGAAGTTGGCGTTGACCATGGCGACCGTGCGATCCACGTTGAGGGTGGCGTGCGCAGTGAAGAACTTCCAGCTTGGCTTCTCTGGTTCGCAGACGGTCAGCCAGGCATGCTCGATATAGTAGGTGCGCGGGTCGACCCGACGCACTTCCTGCGCTTCGAAGACTAATGGATTCGGCGAAACCAGCATGTTTGTGTTCGGCTTGTGTTCCGCCATGACTTCGCCGCGCACCTGCTCGAATAAACCTTCGCCGCTTTGCACGTTGAAATCGGCGGAATCCGCCGTGAGGTGCTGCGTGTCCACGTCAAATTGGACGTGGCCGCGGGCCGTGGCCTTGTACGTTTTCGTGTCGTACTGCACGTGGTCGGCGCGCAATCGAAGGTTCCGGTATTGGATTTCTACGTTGCCGTCGGCAAAATAGATGTCTCCTTCCTTGCGTTGTTGTTCAGCTTCCAGGCGCACGCTCGCCTGGGCGGAAGAGGATGGCGGATTGATTTCCTGCGCAGCGGCGCCGTGAAGTGAAATTAAATTGGAAGCTAGAGCAAGTAGGATGTGCCCCCGGCATGCGACACCGAATTTATGAAAAAGTCCCATGAGTTGGCCCCGCCCAGCAACTAGGAGAAAAAAGAGCCTGGACGGGGTTGAATGAAAATAGCTCGTTAGACTAGCACTCCCCCCTGATGCTTACAATCGTTCCAGCAGAGTTCACGATTCACTTGAAAATTTCAGCGTAGAAATTGAGTCCGCTTCCGCGACGGCCAATCGATTCCGGCCACTATCGCTAGCTATAGATTGCGAATCGCGCGCGCGGGCTGCCCGGGGTACCCGATTCGTGTCAACTCGACGCAAATCTTTCCGCGGCGGCGTTCTGCTGGTAGAATGCTTTCGACTCCCGAATTCCGTTCGGCGAGACATCCGCAGCGCAAAACGGAACGGTGATAAAAACTTGTCAGCATTGCGGCGCCGTTAACGGCGACACGTCCGATCTGTGCTGTTTCTGCGACGCCCCTTTGGTCGCCCTCGGACGCTCGTCAGTTTCGCGCCGGGTTGCCACTTCTACTGAAGGAAATCTGGCCATCGAACCGGAATGGCGGCGAGAAGTTTCCAGCAGGTTCCAGGACTATCGCGCCCGCCGTCGCGGGGGCGCGCCCGCCGATTTGCAAGCGGCGCTGCCCTTTGAATCCACTTCGCCATCCGCACACGAATCTTCGAGCCCAAGGACGCAAGTGGCTTCACCGGCGCCTTCCAAACAGCCTCAAGGCTCGCGCGCGCATCGCAACGAGCGATTCGAAATAGCGATTCCCACGCTGGAGACTGCTTCAGCTGCCGGCAATGCTGCCTGGCCGGCTCCGTCACTGCCTGGGGCCGGTTTGTCGCATGCGCCGTTGTATGTCGTGGCTTCGCTCCACGAGCGACGAAGGGCCGCGATCGTGGATGCAGGGCTGCTGATTTTCAGCTATGGCGGCATGCTTGCCCTCTTTACGGTTCTCGGCGGGCACATCGGTTTTAACAAACTTGACATGACCGTGGCGGGAGCCACATTTGCGCTTTTTTACGCCCAATATTTCGCGCTGTTCACGGTTTTCGGGGGTTCGACGCCGGGCATGATGCTTCGCGGCCTTCGCGTCGTCAGCTTCGACGGCGGCATTCCCACCTCTCGCCAGATGGTTTGGCGTAGCTTTGGATACTTAATCTCCGCGGGCACCTGCTTTCTGGGCTTTGTCTGGGCGCTCTGGGATGAAGACCAACTCTGCTGGCAGGACCGTATCTCCCAGACCCATCTCACGCCGATTGAGGAGATTAGACCTTACTGACGGCGCACCTGCCCCCTTTCCGTAAAACCAGCAAAGAGACATAAGCAAACGCCCGCGAATCGCCGCGCGCCAAGTGTGCTAAACGTGCTATCATAATCAGGATTTTATCTCTGTGCATGAGGCCTATAACAACGATGAGCCGCCTCGCTAGAATTTCCGTTGTCACACTTTCCGTCGTCGTATTTCTGTATGTCGGGCTGGGTTATGTGCTCGGCAAGACCAATGACGACAAATCGTACCGCTCGTTGAGCGTGTTCGGCGAGGTGGTGCAGCACATTCAGGAAGACTACGTGGATGAGCCAAACATGGCCGTGGTGACCTCCGGAGCCATGCACGGACTGCTCGAATCGCTGGATCCCCTGTCCGGTTACTTGAGCCCGCGTGAGTATGCCGACTACCGTGACCGGACAAAGAGTGCGGTGCACGGCGAAGTGGGCATGACTGTATCGAAGCGGTACGGCTACATCGTGGTTGTCTCGGTCGTTCCGGATGGCCCAGCCGCCAAAGTCGCCATGCGCAGCGGTGAAATTCTGGAATCCATTGGCGGATTCGCCACGCGCGATATGTCCGTCGGACAGGCCAACGCTCTCTTGCAGGGCGCTCCCGGGACTCCCGTAAAAGTGGCTGTGATCCGCCGCGGAAAGACGGAGCCCCAGGATGTCGCGATCAATCGCGCGGTGATCGGCCCGCAGCACATTGTGGCGGATCGCGTGGGCGACGATGTGGCGTACGTCCGTTTGCCCGCGATCGACCCGTTGGACGTGTCGGAACTGCATGACAAACTGACGCAATTCGATAAGCAGGGCCTGCACAAGCTACTGCTCGACCTGCGGGATTGCACGCGCGGAGATATTTCCGAAGCCGTGGTTGCCGCTCAGCTTTTCCTGAGTTCCGGGAAGATTGCCACGCTGGAAGGGCAAACCGTGTCGCGCAAGGATTTCAATGCCGAGCCGGACAAGGCCGTTTGGCACTCCACGGTGGACGTCTTGATTTCGCCGAGCACTTCGGGCGCGGCGGAAGTTCTTGCCGGGGCGATCAAGGGGAATAAGCGCGGCGATCTGGTGGGCGAGCGCACCTTCGGCTCGGCTTCCGAACAAAAAATTATTCCGCTGGATGACGGCGGAGCGCTGATCCTCACGGTTGCGTTTTATTCCACGCCCGACGGTAAATCCATCGTTGAGGAAGGCGTGGCCCCCACGGTGGAAGTGCGTCCGAAGGCGCTCGATCCATCGGCCGATCCTACCGATACCGAGGACGAGGCTCCACTCGGTCCCAGCCAGTTGCCCAAAGCGGATGATCCGGTTTACAACAAGGCTCTCGAACTGCTCAAAAGCGGCGAGGCCCAAAAGGCTGCCTGAAGTGTGAATCGCCGACCGGACGCGTTCGGCCTGCTGGCCACACGAATTTCCCAACTGCGTTCCATCCCATTGTTATTTCTTGCGGCGGCATTATTCTTCGTTGCAGGTTGCCGGAAAAAATCCGCGCCAGTGTCAAACGTAGGGATCCGCAACATCACTCGGGAATTTGTGTTCGCCGCGCGAAACGCTAGCGGCGGACGCGCCGAAGTGGGCATGCGGCCCGAATACGCCGCGCGACAGCCAGGCAAACAACAGACGCTCGCCGCCGATCACATTTACATCACCGTGCCGGTTACCGGAGCGGGCACGCCCGACCGCTCAGCGCAGGACGCCATTGAGGCCGAATTCGCGCGCGTCGCGGAGTTTCACCACTTGCAGCGCGTTGCGCGGCCTGGAGCGCCCGGCCTGGAGCGCTTCGACTACCTGATGGATGGCCGGCGCACGCAATCCATCCACTTCATTACCCCGCTGCCACATGCGGCGGCCGCTTCCCCTGCCACGGCGCGCCCGCAACTGGCCATCGTGATCGATGATCTCGGAAACGATCGCGCCCAGGCGGACTCTCTCTTCAAGATCGCCTACCCGCTGACCATCTCCGTGCTGCCGCACGAAGCCAACTCCGGAGAAATTGCCGAAGAGGCGCACCGCCGCGGGTATCAGGTGATGCTGCATCTGCCCATGGCCTCAAACGCGGGAGACAGGGACGAAGCGATCGAGTTGCATCCCGGCATGGCATCGAACCAGGTGAAGGAAACGTTCGCGGCCATGCTGGACACGGTTCCTTATGCCGCCGGAGTCAACAACCATGAAGGCTCGCTCGGCACCGCCGACCAAAAACTCATGGACGAGTTGATGCCTTTGCTGCACGAGCGCAATTTGTTTTTTATCGACAGCCGCACGACCGTGGCGACCGTCGCGGAATCGGCGGCGCATGCTGCGGGCGTGGCGGCCGCACGGCGCAATGTGTTTCTGGACGACGAGCAAGCGGTTCCAGCCATCCGAAAACAATTTGCGCTGGCCATTCGCGACGCCCGGGAAAAAGGCTCGGCGCTGGCGATTGGACATCCCCATCCGGAAACTCTGGAAGTGCTCAACGAGATGTTGCCCGAGGCGGAACGGCAGGGTGTCCGGCTGGTGTTTGCGTCAGATTTGGCGCGCTAAGTAGCGCAGACTTTAGTCTGTGGGGGTTGGTGTTAGAGCCAAGTAACGCACGGAATGGGTTGGCAAAGTCAAAACCCACAGGCTGAAGCCTGCGCCACTGGAAAATTTCAGGGCGTCCTTTGGTAAGCGGTCAGAATGTCTGGAAGCGACAGCACTCCTTCCAGCTTGCGCGAGCCGGCGCGGCCGACGACGGGCAATAGGGCGTGGCCCTGAATGAATCGCAAGGCGTCATCCAGGCGCTGGTCGGGATGCAGGATGGGCAAGCGGGCGGTGGACAGGACCTCGCGCAGTTGTGTCTCCTTGGGATGTGCCGAAGCCATTGCGGGCAGATCTTTCCTGGCGATACCCGCCCAACGGCCCGTTGGAAAACGCACTAGCAAGACTTCTTCCGTCGATGATTCCGCTATCTCTAGCGCGCGAGCCAGCGTGTCGCTTGCCTGTAACGGCGTTAAATCGGGTTTCCGCATGGCATCCTCGACGCGCAGCACGATCTGTTCGCGCTGCTCCTCCATCGAAGGCAATTCCAAACCGTCCTGTTTTGCCAGCAGGTCAAATAGCGCGAGATCCTGATACTTGCGGGAAATCAAGTAGGCGATAGTGTTGGAAATCATGACGGGCAGAACAATGGAATAGCTTCCGCTTGTTTCGACGACCATGAAAACGGAGGTGATCGGAACGCGCAGGAACCCCGCGAAAAAAGTTCCCATGCCCACTAGGGCAAACGGAGCCACAGTTGCGCCGACCTGCGGAAAGAAGTGATGCTCCAGCCCGCCGATCGCGCCGCCAATCATCGCGCCGATAAAGAACACCGGCGCGAACATTCCTCCCGGAGTGCCGCTTATAAACGACAGGCTGGTCGTCAATATTTTCGCGAATCCGAGGATGGCCAGAATTTCCCAGGTGTACTGGCTGTGGAGAGCCTGGTCGATGTAGGCATAGCCCGTACCCATGGATTGCGGGTATCGCAGACCGATCAATCCGATCAGCAGTCCCGCGACCGCGGGTTGCAGGTAAAACGTCCACTCGGGCAAGGCGCGGAGCTTCGGCCGGAAATAGGCGATAATTTTGGTGAAGGCGAGGGAAAGAATTCCGCTGACGACGCCCAGCACGGCATAGCCCAGAAATTCGGCGGGATGGACGAGAGTGTACGGGGGGACGCGGAACATCGGCTCGCTGCCGAGAAAGGAGCGCATGACGACGGCGCTGGAAACCGCCGCAAGAACGATCGCACCGAGCGCGCTTGCGCTCCACGTACCGATCACTTCCTCAATTACAAACAAGAGCGCGGAAATGGGCGCGTTGAACGCCGCCGCCAGGCCCGCCGCCGCGCCTACGGGAGCGAGCAGCCTCAGCTTATCCCTGGAAAGTTTCAGGCGCCTGCCGAGCGCGGAGGCGATTCCCGCTCCCATCTGGAGGGAGGGATCTTCGGGACCAAGGGATTGGCCGCTGCCGATCGCGAGCGAACAGGTGATGAATTTTCCAATGACGGTTCGGAAGGGCACGTACCCATCGAATACGTAGACGGCCGCCTTGGTCTGGTTCACTCCGCTACCGCGAGCGCCGCGAAAATATTTTTCCACGAGAAAAGCGACGACCAGCCCCGCCACAGCCGGCACCAATATTACCCGCAGATGCGAAGGCGCGGGCGCGGCGCCGAAAAGAGCGAGGTGAAGCCAGTCGATCGCCTTCCGGAAAAAAACCACGGCCAACCCGGAGAACAATCCAATGACGATCGCCAGAAGCAGAAATAAATTGCCTTCCGAAAGAGAAAACGAACGCGCCCGGGAACCCAGCCACGGCAGGCCGAAGCGGTTCGCAATCCCGGAAGCGGGTTCGGAAGGCGGAGCAGGAACCGGCGCGCCACTGACAGGAACGTTGCGTTCGGCCACGAACTATTTCCCTCCCGCCGCTGTTTGACCAGGAGCGCCGTTGCACATATCGCAATACGATATTCTGTGACCCGGCGGTCACAAGTCAAAGATAACCCGGCTGGGGAGCGGAACGAATGGATTTATGTAGGACGGGCTTCAGCCTGTCTGGATTAATTTCACGGACGAAAATCAAAACCAGACAGGCTGCGGCCCGTCCCACGAAAAAACAATGCCCCGAGGGCCGGGCCCGGGGCAGAAATGCAGCGAAAGTAACACTGCGAAGGTTAGGAACTCTGCTGGCTGAACCGGCGGGATATGCCACACCCCGGAAACCGCCGAAGCGGATTCGGAACAACGGCGATACACCCAGCCTCTACGATTCCTCGAAAATTCCGGTTTGCGAAACGCGTCTTAACCGAGAACCGCGTCCTTCAGCGCCTTCGCGGCGCGTAGACGAACCACGGTTTTCGCCTTGATCTTGATCGCTTCGCCGGTTTGCGGATTGCGGCCCATGCGCGCCTTGCGGTGGGCCTTCACGACGCGCCCGATGTTGGGAATGACGAACTTGCCCGCGCCGCCCTTGGCTTCCTTGACCGCCAGCTTGAACAGTTCTTCAAAGAACTGTGCGGCGACCTTCTTGGACGTCCCCACTTTTTCGGCGACGTGCGCGACAATCTTGGACTTGCTCAGTGGTTTTGCCATCTAGTTTCTTTCTCCTCCTCAGAATTGAGACTGCGAATGTGGCGGCACCCTGCGAAGCGTGCGAGCCACGCACGGCGAGCACTATACGGGCGAAGCCCGCGCAACGCAAGAAAAAACATATAAAAACCCCGATTTGACGCGGCTTCCAGCAGTCGCCCGGCGGAGGGCGAGTGTGCTATTCTGGCAGTTCATTTTTCTTGCGAGGAGCGCACATGCTGACCTGGGAAGAACTCGAGAAACGATTCACGGCGCGGCTGGCGCTCGGCCGGCGTCCGGTGGCTGTCACGTTTCTTGACGCCGAGCCTTCCGGCGTTCCCAAATTTTCCGGCACCGAACCGGCGGGCTGCAGCTTCTGGCGATTGGCCGCCGCAGGCGGCACGTTCTACACCGTTCCGGCGGATCACTTCAATTGCGCCGTGGGTGCGTACACACACAACATTCAGCTCCCGCCCGATCGCGTTCAGGAAACCGAGACCATGCTGGGCATGATGTTCAATCTCGGCTACGTGCGGCCGGAAGAAGTTCCGGGTATCCCGCAACTTCCCAAGGAGCCGGCGGCTGTGGTCTTCGCCCCGCTTGGGGATGCGCCTGTGGCGCCAAGCGTGGTGCTCTTTGCGTGCAGGACTTCGGCGGCGATGCTCCTCAATGAAGCTTCCATTCGCGCCGGAGCCGGCGGTACGCTGCCGCTGCTGGGCCGGCCATCGTGCATGGCGCTCCCCGCCGCGCTCGCACACGGAACCGTCTCAACCCTCGGCTGCATCGGAAATCGCGTGTATACCAACCTCGGCGCGGATGAACTGTACGTCGTAGTGCCCGGTGTGAAACTGGAAGCCGTTTCTGACGCGCTGGGAATCATCGCCACGGCGAACGCCACGCTGGAGGAATTTGCGCGCGGGCGGCAGGCATCGCTTTCGACTCTCTAATCCTTGTCGCTTGAAGTGTGCTGGAGGCGGGCAGCACAGGCAAGCGTGCCTGTGCTACTCGATTCGCTATAACCTTCCCAAGCCTTCGTAAAATTGGGCCACGGCCTTGATCCCGCCGAAATAATTCTCCAGAGCAATGTGTTCGTCCGGCGCATGTGCGTTTTCATCCGGCAAGCCAAAGCCAAGCAGGATGCACGGCACTTTGAATGTGTCATGCATCTGCGTGACGAACGGAATCGATCCCCCCTCGCGGATGAACACGGCGCGCTTGCCGAATCCCTTTTCCAGCGCTTCGTGGGCGACCTCGAAAAATGGATGCGTATAGGGGGCGGCCCACGCATTGCCCTGGCTGTGCACGTCGAGTTTAAACTTCACGGTTTTCGGCAATAGCTTGCGGATGTGCCGCTCGACGAGGCGCGTGATTTTCTCCGCGTTCTGGTCGGGCACGAGGCGCGTCGAAAATTTTGCGTACGCCTTGGAGGGAATGACCGTCTTCGACCCTTCACCCGTGTAGCCGCCCCAGATTCCGTTCAATTCCAGAGTGGGACGCGCCCCCAACTGCTCGATAATCGAAAATCCTTTTTCGCCGCTAAGGCCCGGCGCGCCCACCGTCTTGCGGAAATCATTCGCCTTCCACGGCAGCGATTCGAGCGCTTTGCGCTCGGCCTTGGATAGTTTCGCGACGTCGTCGTAGAAGCCGGGAATCGCCACGCGGGAATTTTTGTCGTGCAGTTTGGCGAAGAGTTCGCACAGGATGGTGATCGGATTGGGCACCGCGCCGCCGAAGATCCCCGAATGCAGATCCTGCGCCGGCCCGGTAATTTCGATCTGATAGTAATTCAGTCCGCGCAGCGCATAGGTGATCGAAGGTACGCCAGCCGCGAGCATCCCCGTGTCCGACACCACCAGTGCGTCGGCCTTCAGCCGCGCTTTGTTGGCATTCACGAATTCCCACAGGCTGACGCTGCCGACTTCTTCCTCTCCCTCGATCATTACTTTCAAATTAATGGGCAGCTTGCCCGCCGTTTTCATGATGGCGTCAAGCGCGCGAATGTGAATGTGCACCTGCCCCTTGTCGTCAGCCGAGCCGCGGGCGTACAGATTGCCGGCGCGTATGGTGGGTTCAAATGCCGGCGAGGTCCACAGGTTCAGTGGCTCCGCGGGTTGCACGTCGTAATGTCCGTAGAACAGGATGGTCGGTTTGCCGGGCGCGCGCAGCGATTCGCCGTACACGAGCGGATGCATCTTCGTCGGCAGGATTTCGACGTTGTCGAGTCCCGCCGCGCGCAATTTTTCGGCCACCCATTTCGCCGCGCGCTCGATGTCCGGCTTGTGCTCGGATTGCGCGCTGACACTCGGGATCCGCAAAAATTCGTAGAGCTCATTCAGGTGTTCGTCGTGTTTGGAATCGATGTATTCCGTCAAGTTCATGCGCTGTCCCCTGGATATGCAAGTTGTGCTGAATATCCCGCGAAATGATAGCGCGTAATCGTTCCTCTGGCACAAGGAAACGCTTCCGCTGTTGTTCCGTTGGCGGTCGGCAGGGACGTCTGCCGCGGCAGAGCGTCCGCCTGCTACCGCGGCGCCGGTATGGACCCACTGGCCGCACAGTGAGCCAGATGCCGCGTTGCAGGGCCGGAACACATCGGTGACACTTTCGTTGACGGGGCCATCGAAGTGCCGCAGCATAGACTTACCATGCCCGAGAACGATTACGATAAGTCTCGCCGCAGTACCCGCGTCTTCATGCGGGTGCGCGTGGTGGTCGCGGGAAAGAATTCAGATAGCCGCCGCTTTCGCGAGGCCTGCGAAACCATCGTGATCAACGCCCATGGCGGCCTGATGTATGTGAACCAGCCTCTGGCCATGGATGCCGTCGTCGTCCTCACCAATCCGTTTACTCAGGAAGAGCAGGAATCCCGCGTTGTCTTTCTCGGCGAGGCCACCGACAAAGGCCAGCGCGTCGGCGTCGAATTTCTCACGCCCGCGCCGCATTTCTGGGGTGTCGATTTCGTGCCCAGCGATTGGCCCGCGCCGCACGCCGTGGTCCGCCCGACCTAAGAACTCCTAAAATTATTTCAAGGGAAGTCCGGCTATCTTCTGGAAGGGCCTTCTCCGACAATGAGAGGCAACAAATACTCCTGCAATCGTCCGCTATCGGCGGTGGGCAACGACTCGAGTTCAATACCCATTTGGCCGCCCTCCACTAAGCGCATGATGGACCCGAACGCAGCGACCGGGGGCCTTCCAGCGAGAAGATACAACCTCAGCTCTACCGGGGAGCCAACAGGAAATGTGTTTGCTGCGCGGACCAGCGCGCCGTTCAGGCTGAGGTCGACCGTTTCGCCTTCCACGCTTTTGTCGCCGCATTTCAAGCGAACCTTGGCCTGCACAGGAACACGCCGGAATCTGCGCTTTTCTTGCTCGATGGTCCCTTGCGTTACGCGGATCAGGCTCATCAGGTGCGCTCGATCGACTGGCTTGTAGACAAAAAAGCTGGCGCCGGCCCGGAAGCCCTCCGAGAGTGCGGCGGGCCTCAGATCGTCGCTGATCATGATGATCGGGGTTTTTTGATTGAAACCGGATTGGCGGATTCCTTTCACCAATTTGGATGGGTCCACCGGCGGTGCGCACAAGTCGACGACAATCACATCGAACTTCCGCTCCTGCAATCGGGTGGCGGCGTCCGCGCTGGCTGAAAAAGTAACCGCCTCAATGTTTACCGCCCCCAGGGTTTCCTTGATGAGCGCGCACATGGCCTCTTCATCTCCGACGACCAGCGCTTGTGTGCGCGGTCCAGTTGGTGCCTCCCCGCGCGCTCCATTCCGGTTGCGGAATCCGCTGAGTGTTTCGATTTTCATGATCCGGTCATCAGCCGCTGACGCGCTCGAAATCGGCTCTTATGGCTTGACGCGCCGCGGCATCGACTTTTCCCGGCGCCAGCCAACTGCAAGATATAGAGGAGCCAGATGCTTCTCTTTTTGAACAGAGATGTGGAATTTAAGCTCGACGCACTCTGGGAAGGGTAAAGCAGGAATGCGTAACAGCTGCCGGGCATTCTTCCAACTTGCATGTTTAGAATGTGCTTGCGCGCACGCGGCGTCAAGCTGAATCGCCTCCCGAATCCCAGAACGGCACAGACAGAAATTTTCTTATATAAATGTCAGCGATGCGACGCGAGAATAACTCATTTGAAATGAGTCTTCATTAGAACTTCTTAAGAATTACGCAATGTGAGGAAATATGCCGGCAGGAACTATCGCATCTTGCCGGGGATTCGTTCGTCGAGCGAAGCGCACCTTTCCTAGGGCGATTTGTCCTGCGATTTTTCAATCTGTTGCTGCACTTGGGTCCTGAATTCGAGCGGATGGGCAATCATGTTGAAGACCTCAGGTGTGCCGCCGGTTCCGTGGACGATCACCGTGCCATAGCCGAGCATTCTCCCCATCACGCTTTCCTGTACGCCGATGCTCTCCACTCTCGAAAGCAGCAACTCGACCGTTCTTCGTGCGGCGAGCCCCACCTTCACAAACACGCGCTTGTTGGTCACCGTCATTTCCGTGGCATTCCTCACCAGAATGCCTCGGACGATAAAAATCAGCGCGACGGTGAAAAAGGCCACTCCCAGAATGATCAGGGATTCGGACGCCACGGTTTTGTCGCTTGTGGTTCGGCCGGAGAGGATAAACATTCCCAGTCCCGGCAAACCGAAAAGAACGGCCAGCAGAAAAGGTCCGACGAGCACGATCCAGTGCAGCCGCGTCTCGTAGATAATCGTCTCTCCCTCGATGAGATGTTTTTCCACGTAGCTCATGGCGCTCCTTGACGAGTTCAGGATTCCACATTTCTACCATACGCGGCGCCACAAATACGGAGAACGAGCAAAATATTCGATCGGGGGTGAGTAGATTTTGTAGGACAGCCACTCTTGGCTGTCCCCCGCAGCTTTAGCAAGGTGAAAACGGACAGCCAAGGGTGGCTGTCCTAGTAAAATCGCAAACGGACCCGCGGCGAAAGATGCCGCTCAAGAATGGAAGGGCAAATTTCAGTTACAATGCATCAGCTCGGAATGTCGCGCGACGCAGTCTTTCTGGAAATCGCAATGGGGACTGGAAGGAAACCGCGTATGCAAAATGATGGGATTGCGCTCTTCCCGGAGCGAAATCATGGCCGGTACCTGGACCGGCGCAGTGTCCTGCAACGCGCCGTCTGGGCAGTGGCGGCAGCAGGACTTTCGCGCGTGTCTGCGCTGGCGGCTGATTCTGTCAGCCCGGCGATGGCCCGGCTCAGTGCCTATATGAGCGAGGCGCGCAATCGCGCGCTGCCGGACGAAGTAACCGAAAAAGCCAAGCACCACATCCTAGACACTTTCGCGGCCATGGTTTCCGGGTCGGAACTGGTGCCCGGACAAGCGGCGCTCAAGTTTGCCCGGGGCTACGGCGGCGAGAAGGTTTCTACGGTCATCAGCTCGAATATTTTGTGCGGCCCGCTGGAGGCGGCGTTAGTAAATGGCGTGCTCGGACATTCCGACGAGACGGACGACGCGCATGCCCCGACGCTCGCGCATCCCGGCGTCGCCGTGGTTCCAGCGGCGCTGGCGGTCGGCGAGCAATTCGGCATTGACGGGGCGCAGTTCCTTCGCGCCATCGTGCTTGGCTACGATGTCGGCACACGTGTGGTGACGACCATGGGCGGCGCGTCCGTGCAGAGCGAGGAACATCGCAGCACGCACAGCATCATGGGAGTTTTCGGCGCCGCTGCGGCCGCGGCCAGTGCCGCAAATCTCGACCCGCAACAAATGCGCTGGGTGCTCGATTTCACCGCGCAGCAATCCTCGGGCATCGCCGCATGGCAGCGCGATACGCAACACATCGAGAAGGGATTCGTCTACGCTGGAATGCCGGCGCGCGGCGGCGTCACCTCGGCCCTGCTCGTGCAATCGGGCTGGACCGGCGTCGATGATGTTTTCTCCGGAGCAGACAATTTTTTCCTGGCCTACGCGCCGCAAGCGAATCCTGTGGGCCTGGTGGAAAAACTGGGCGAGCGCTACGAAATCGCCGCGACCGACATCAAAAAATGGACTGTGGGCGCGCCCATCCAGGCACCGCTCGACGCCCTGGAAATTTTGTTGAAGAGGCGTCCTTTCTCGGCAGACGATGTGCAGCAGGTGACCATCCGGGTTGCCAGGACGCAGGGGTCCGTCGTGAACAACCGCGAGATGCCGGACATCTGCCTGCAGCACATGGCCGCCGTCATGCTGATCGATAAAACCGCGTCCTTCAAATCGGCGCACGACAAAGCCAGGATGCAGGATCCAGCGGTCCTCCGCGTGCGTGCAAAAGTGAATCTGGTCCTTGACGACGGCGAACTCCAGCGCGCCCTGCCGCGCCGCGAGGCCATCGTCGAAATCACGCTGGGCGATGGAACCAAACTCAGTGAGCACGTCACAGCCGTGCGCGGCACTCCATCGAATCCGATGACGCGTGAGGAAGTTGTGAGAAAGGCGCGCGAGCTGATGACCCCGGTCCTCGGCCCAGCAAAGGCGGGAAACATCATCGACAAAATTCTTGCTCTTGAAAATTTGAAAAATATTCTTGAGCTGCGGCCGTTCTTGCAAATCACTTAGCCAACTCTGATTCCTCATCTCGGATGCCGCGTAATTCGGATTACATTTGAGCGCGACCTGTGGCGGAGGATTGTGCCGCCTGCGTCCCGCCGGCGGTTTTGCTCTGCGACGCGCGCGCAAGAAATCGCCGGCGAGACGCCGGCGCCACAACGGCCCTCGATCATTTCTTTGGAATGATGGGGAGCAGTAAAAAGGGCTGCCGTTCTTTTTCGCTGTGGAGCGTCGTCAAGCCCGCAAAAATTTTCCCTGGCCGGTCGGCTGGTTCGTCATGCAGAAACGGCCCGCAACCCCGAAGTTCATTCTTGAAGTTGGAAAGTTTTCCGCCCCTGCACGCATGCTCGTAGTCCTTGCCGCGGATCGTGAGCGCAATTCTGTACCCTGCGGGAACCACGATGCTGGTTGGCCATATTTCCACGTCCAATTCCACAGCTGCGCCGGGTTTCAATGGCTGCCTCTCGTCATGCGAATGATAAGGGCGCCAGGGCTTCGAGAGTGCTGGATCAAGCTTCCGGTGCGAAGCGCGCAGCCACCCCTGGCCGACCGGCGTGTGCGGATCAATCGCTCCCTGGAAAACAATTTCCTTGAAGTCCGCCGAGAAGACGCGCAGTACGGCAAAAACATCCGCGTCTTCGGTGCTCGAGGAAAGAAACAGCTTTACCGCCGAAGGGCCGGTAATTTCGGTTTCGGCCGAAAGCGGCGGCGTCATCAGCGTGAAGCCGTCTCCCATCGCGTCAAAGGAAAGGCTTGCCGGATCTGACGGCGGGTGCGGCACAAGCCCGCCAGCGGCGAAATCGAAATAAAATTTCGTCCATCGCGTGCGGGCGAGCGGCCATTCCTTCTCCGCGCGCTCCTCGAAGCGATCGATATGGCGAACTTGCAAAAGCACGCGCGGCTGGCGGTCCCAGCCATTCTTTTCCCCTTTCAAAAAGTGGTCGAAGAAACGCTTCTGCAACTCACGGCCATACTCGGTATAGAAATGGGTCCAGTGTTCGATGCCGTGCACTTCGAGCCACTTTTGCGCGGATGCGGCCCGCAGGAAGCCTTCGAAATTACCGCGCGGATGCAATCCCTGGCCGCCCCAATTCGCAGCGGAGAGCAGCGGCACGTTCACCTTGGACCAATCGGGAGAACGGCTCTTGCTGTAATCGTCATCGAGCGGATGCGCGAGCAGATCGGCGCCGAAATTACGACGGTTTGCGGCGAGTTCCGCTTCGGTCAAAGTTTCCGGCCCGCACACCAGGTCGCCCGTCGCTCGGCTGCGCGGCCCGCGCGTTCCCAACCCGTGCTGCACGGTCTTGACCTGCATGTCATACCAGTTCGCCCAGAACGTGCAGTAAATCCCGCCATGATGCGAAGTGTCGCGGTACCACTCCGCCGCTCCCTCCCATACGCACATCGCCGCCAAGTGCGGCGGTTGCAGTGAGGCCACCTGCCACTGATTGATTCCGTAATACGAAATACCATTGAGCCCGACTTTGCCGCTGCTCCACGGCTGTTCGCCGGCCCAGGCGATGCACGCGGCAAAGTCGCGCGTCTCCCGCGGCGAGAAGGGATCGACGTAGCCGGGAGAACGTCCACACCCGCGGCTGTCCACTCGCACACAGACGTAGCCGTGCGGCACCCATTTTTCAGGGTCCACTACTTCCCAGTTTTGATACAGGTTGGTCGAGCCTGCCACCACATCGGGATGCTCCCGCGCCATGGTTTCCCAGGCGTCGGGGTAGCCATCCTGAAAGGCGAGTCCTTTGGCGTAAGGCCCGTACGTTAACAACACGGGATAGCGTCCCTCGCCGGGCGGCCGGAAGACGTCGGCGCGCAGGACGATGCCGTCATCCATGGCGATGGGCACGTCCCAATCGATCTTCATTCCGTCGCGGATTTCGCTTTTTGATTGCGCGTCGCGTTCCTGGGTCATCTTCCATCCTCGTGATCACAATTCACTAAGCGGGCAGAGGTTTTCCCTTCGTCTCCACTCCGAAGGGAAGAAGAAAGAGCCCCACAACAAAGGCCGAGGCGGTGAGCGCGACAGGAATGCCCAGCGTTTGAAAGTGGCGCACCCCCACCCCCACAAGAAACGTGGCGCCGGCGCCGGCGAAGCGTCCCACATTTTGCGCGAACGCCAGGGCGCTCGCCCGGCATTCGGTTTCATACTGTTCCGGCAGCCAGAAAGAATATACGGTGTAATTCGCTCCGCCAATCCCCAGGAAAAAGAGGCAGACGAAAAACCATTTCAGCGCATCGGTCTGCAGATAGAAAACATATCCGAACGTCACCACGATCACCACGAACATCAGCGAATAAAAAATTGCCTGGTTGATTCTGCGCCCCAGCCGGTCGGCGATGGCAGGCACGCACAATGCGCCCAGGATCGTTCCAATGGAAAGGATCGCCGTGCCATAGGACGCCAGACGAGCCGATTGGAAGGGCGTGTGCCCCGCTTTCGCGGCCAGATAGGTGATCGCCGCGGGTACGTACACCGAGCCCGCCCACAATCCGATCGTGGAGACCAGCTGGTACATGAGATTTAGCAGCGTACGCAGGCGATATCGTGGCGAGAATATTTCCAAAAACGTATGCCTCATTGTCAATTTCTGTCCAGCCGGTCCTTGTCTGGCTTCCCAGCGCGCAGGCTCGCTCATCCCTTTGCGAATGAAAATTACCAGCAGCGCCGGCACTCCGCCGACAACGAACATCCATCTCCAGCCGAATCGGCTCCCGACAAAATAATTGGCCAGGGCGGCCAGAAAAAATCCGAAATAATAACCCGTGTGCATCATGCCCGCGCCCATGGTTCGGCGTTCTTCCGGCCATTCTTCCGAGATCAGCGTTGCGCCGATCCCCCATTCTCCGCCGATGCCGATTCCTGCAAGAAGACGAAGCGTGGCGAGCATCCAGATATTCGTCGCAAAGGCGCTCAATAAAGTAAAAAGGGAAAAACAAATAATGGTGAGCATCAAAGTGCGCACACGTCCGAACCGGTCCGCGACCGGCCCCCAGAGCAGCGCCGTTCCCCAGCCAACCAGGAACAATGCGAAGAGCACCCCGCCGTAATATCCGATGTTGGCGGTCGTCGCCGGTATTCCCGACCGAGGCAGCAAGTCCCGCAGCGCCGGAACCAGAACGAGGGCATAGATGAACGAATCCATGCCGTCCAGCACCCATCCGCCCCACGCCGCCCAGAAGCCGCGGACCTGATTTGGCGTCAGCGGGATTCGAGTGAGTGTCATTTGCGCAAGGGATGATACCACTGCAATCCGTTGAGTCATCGTGAAGACCGTCCTCAGAGAGTCGCACCTCGATGTCAAACCCGCACCCTTCACAAGAGCGGTGAAGGATGCGGCACCCCATTTTGGATCGTGGTTGCAATGCGCCCAGGGTGGGAATCTCCGGTACAATGCTCCCGCGATGAGTCGCCCGATGTAAGCCGGGACCAAAAATTCAAGTTAAGGAAAGTGGGAGACTGTTTATGGGGCACGATCGAGAAGCGCATATTCCGGGCGGGAGCGTAAAAGTGAATTTGACTCGGCGTGATTTGGTGCAACACACAGCCTGGCTCCTCGCTGCTGCGGCGTTTCCGGGCGGCATTGAATTAGCCGCCGAAGACATCAGCCCGATGATGCTCAGGCTCAGCGCCTACATGAGCGAGGCTCGCAACTCCGCGTTACCCGAAAAAGTCCTCGAAGAAACCAAGCATCACATCCTCGATACTTTTGCCGCCATGATTTCCGGCTCCGAGCTTCCCCCGGGGCGCATGGCTTTGAAATTTGCCCGCGCCTATGGCGGTCCGAGTATTTGCACGGTGGTGGCCTCGGATATTCTCCTCGGACCCATCGAGGCGGCCATCGTCAACGGAGAACTCGCCCATTCCGATGAAACCGACGATGACTATACCGGTGGAGGAGCGCACCCCGGCAGTTCCATCGTGCCGGCCACGCTGGCGATCGGGGAAAAAGCAGGCATCAGCGGGCAGCACTTCACGCGCGCCGTCGCGCTCGGATACGACATTGGGATGCGCGCGTTTCAAACCGTGGGCACCGGGCCCATTCTCAAAGACACTCATGTTCTGGTGGGAACCTTCGGCTCCGCCTCGGCCGCCGGATGCGCGCTCGGTCTGAACGCCCAGCAAATGCGCTGGCTCGTCGATTATGCGGCCCAGCAGGCGGGCGCCGGCTTCGCTACCTGGCGGCGCGACACGGATCACATCGAGAAAGGTTTCGTCTTCGGCGGCAGCAGCGCCCGCAACGGCGTGAACGCCGCGCTGATGGTTGACCTCGGCTGGACGGCGGTCAACGACGTCATGTCTGGCCCCGATAATTTCATTCTTTCCTACAATCCCAAAGCCGACCCCGCAAAGATGGTCGAGGCCCTCGGCGAGCGTTATGAAGTGACGATGACGACGCTCAAGCGATGGACGACGGGAGGCCCCATCCAATCGCCGCTGGACGCCCTGCAACTGATCATGAAGAAGCATCCCTTCGAGCCGGCCGATGTGAAACAGGTGGTCGTGCGCGCCGCGACCAGCGCCGCCTACACCGTGAACAACCGCGAGATGCCGGACATTTGCCTGCAACACATGGTCGCCGTCATGATCCTCGACAAGACCGCTTCGTTCAAAGCGGCGCACGACAAGCCGCGCATGCAGGACCCGGAAGTCCTTCTCGTGCGCGCCAAGGTGCAGCTCATCGGCGACGAGGAACTCGAAAAGCTCATCCCCAAGCGTGTGGCCATCGTCGAGGTCACGCTCAACGACGGAACCAAGCTGACTGAGCGCGTCGAATCCGTGCGCGGCACTCCCGAAAATCCCATGAACCGCGAAGAAGTGGTCGCCAAAGCGCGCGACCTCATCGTCCCGGTCCTTGGC
>DATHPN010000039.1:0-33859 GCA_035483715.1 Candidatus Acidiferrum sp. | reverse complement strand
GAAAAGCCGAGCTTTTTCAAACGGCGCTGGAAGAATTTCGTATTTGCCCAAAGCTTCTTGAGCAGCATCTCGCCGTCCGCAGAATCGAGCAGCGTGAACGCCGCCTGGCAAGTGGCCACCACGGAAGGCGGATGTCCCGTGGAAAAAAGAAAAGGGCGCGCGCGGTGGTACAAAAAATCGATCAATTCGCGCGAGCCGCAAACGTATCCGCCCATCGCGCCGATCGCTTTGCTGAGCGTGCCGACTTGAATGTGCACGCGCCCGTGACAGCCGAGATGATCGACCGTTCCGCGGCCGCCGAGGCCCAGCACGCCGGAAGAATGCGCGTCATCCACCATCATGATGCAGTTGAATTTTTCGGCGAGGCCGCACAATTCCGCGAGCGGGGCGATGTCGCCGTCCATCGAGAAGACGCCATCGGTGATGAGCAGCTTGTGGCCGGGCCAGTTTTCGGTTTCCTTGCAGAGGCGCTCGCAATCGGCCACGTCCTTGTGCTTGAACACTTTGATGGTGGCGCGCGAAAGGCGGCAGCCGTCGATGATGGAGGCGTGATTCAGCTCATCGGAAAGAATCAAATCGTCCTTGCCGAGAATCGCCGCGACAGTTCCGGCGTTGGCCGTGAAGCCGGACTGAAACACCACGCACGCTTCTGTTCCCTTGAACCTGGCGATCTGCTCTTCCAGAGCCATGTGCAGGTCCATGGTGCCGGCGATGGTGCGAACCGCTCCCGCGCCGACGCCATGCGTGCGGATCGCTTCGATGGCGGCGCGGCGCAGCGCCTTGTGCGTGGTAAGACCGAGGTAGTTATTTGAGCTGAGATTGATGACCTCTTTGCCATCGAAATGAGCGACTGGTTTTTGCTCGCCCTCGAGCACGCGCAAGCGGAAATGCAGGCCCTTGGCTTCGAGGTCGGCGAGTTGTTCGTGCAGGTAGGAAAGCGGGTTGGGAGTCATGGCGGTTCCAGTTTTAAATTCTCCCGGTTTTTCGGGGCGGTACGATACGTGTCAGCGATGGACACAGGTTTTGTGGCGCCGGCGTCTCGCCGGCGGGTTTTTCGATCCGCATCAAACCGTAAAACCGCCGGCGGGACGCGGGCGCCACAACAGGGCTGTCCGCCTATCGCTGCGATCCTTGCCGGCGATTGAAAATTCTATTGTACCCGCTCGAAGGCGTAGCCTGAAGCTTCGAGCGCGGCGGTCAGGTCCGCGACATGCTCCGGGCCGCGCGTTTCCATGGTGATGTCGATGGCCGCGTCTCCCAGCACGACGCCGTAATAGGCGCGGTCGTACATTGTTTCCACAATGTTGGCTTTCTGGTCGGCGATCACACCGGCCAGCTTTTGCAGCGCGCCGGGATGATCGGGCAAATGGATTCGCAGGCGGACCAGGCGGCCATCCTTGACGAGCCCCCGCCGGATGATCAGCGACAGGAGCGAGACATCAATATTTCCCGCGCTGACCAGAACGCCGAGCTTTTTTCCGTGATTCGGAGTTTTCCGGTTTAGTAGAGCGGCGGTCGCGGCCGCGCCCGCGCCTTCCGCAAGCAGTTTTTCTTTTTCGAGCAATTGCAGAATCGCGCTGGCGATTTCTTCCTCATCGACGAGCACCACGTCGTCCACATATTTTTGGACCAGAGGAAACGTCAAGGCGCCGGCCGAGCGCACGGCGATTCCGTCGGCGATAGTTTTGTTCGCGGGCAGAGTGACCAGTTCATTTTTTTCCAGCGCCGCCTTCATCGAGGCCAGGCGCGAAGATTGCACGCCGATCACTTTTATTTTAGGATTGGTTTCTTTTACCGCGCAGGCTACGCCTGCGATCAGACCGCCGCCGCCAACCGGAATGACGAGGGCGTCGAGGTCGCCGTGCTGCTCCAGCATTTCCAGTCCGAGCGTTCCCTGCCCCGCGATCACAGCCTCATCGTCAAAGGGATGAATGAAGGTAAGCCCAAGCTGTTTGGAGCGGCGGACGGCTTCCTCGCAGGCTTCGTCGTAATTCGCGCCTGTCAAAATGACTTCCGCGCCGTAGCCGCGCGTCGCGGACACTTTCACGAGCGGCGTCGTCAGCGGCATGCAGATCTGCGCGCGGATGCTGCGCTTGGTCGCGTGATACGCCACGGCCTGCGCGTGATTTCCCGCCGAGGCCGCGATCACGCCGCGCCGCCTCTCTTCCTCCGAAAGCAGGAGAATCTTGTTCAGCGCGCCGCGTTCCTTGAACGCGCCCGTCATCTGCAGATTTTCGAGCTTCAGGAAAACCGAGTTTCCCGTCTGCTGCGAAAATTTCTCGGAATGCACGAAGGGCGTGACCACAATCGAGCCCCGGATGCGTTCCCGCGCCTCCTTGATCGAGCGCAGCGTCACCATCGGCAAAATCCTGAAAGTAGTTTTTTAGTCATTAAAAACGGCTCAGTCGGACTCAATCCGTTCGCCGTCTCCCCTGTCACAATCCACACGTAGGCGCAGCGCTATAGCATTACATAAGCGGCGGCCTTAGGCCAACCAGTTCGCTCGCGTTACGCTTCAGGACAAGCCCACTTGTGCCGGTTCACGCCGGCCAGTATTATTTTTAAGGAACCCCGCAATGTCCGGAACAGGCATAGCCAAAGGGCTATTTTTCGTAACAGTTTTGGCTGCGATTGCGCAGTGCGTTCACGATTTTCCGCTGCTGCCGGACCGCCTGGCGTCGCACTTTGCCGCCTCCGGAATGCCCAACGGCTGGATGACGAAGCAGCAATTTTTCATTACTTATGCCCTTGTGCTTGTGCCGGCATTTCTCGTGGAATTCTGGGTGTCGCACCGGATCGCGAACAAGCCGGACGCCAAACTCAGGCTGCCGAACAAGGAATACTGGCTGGCCCCCGAGCGCCGCGCTGAAACGTTTGCCTATTTCGATAGCTTGTTTGCGTGGTATGGATTCGCTTTACTGCTCGTTGAGGTGTTCGCAATGGGGCTGGCCATGCGAGCGAATTTTGATACTCCGCCCCAGCTTCCGACCGGACCCATTGTTTCCGTCATTGCCGGATTCGTTCTCTTCAACATTGCGGCGATGATTGCAATGTACCGCCGGTTTTCAACCCCGCGATAAGAAAAAGGATTGCGTAGACAAGGATTGTCTTCATCCCGCGACTTCCTCTCCGCGGTAGCGGTGGACGCGGATTTTTCTTTTGGATTTCAACGTCTGAGCAAGATCGTAATTGGATTGCATACGAAGCCAGGTCTGCGCGGAAACGCGGAAAGCCTTAGCGAGTCGAACGGCCATTTCCGGCGTAATTCCGGCGCGCCCGTTGACGAGATTGTCCAAAGCTCGACAAGAAACCCGCAGAACCTTTGCGCCCGACGTTACGGTTAATCCGAGTGGTTGCAGAATTTCCTCCAAGAGGAGACGGCTAGGGTGAGGCGGATTTTTCATAGGCATGGTTCACTTCCTTTTCTTGAAACAATATTTACACTGACAATTCTCATAGGTAGAGGTTCAATGGCCGGGATGAATGGCCGACACGTATCGATCTGGCACGTCAACCTCCCTTCCGCTACAATCGCGCGCAAGCCGATTGCTTTGCCCATCCTGCGAGACGGGAGTTAAAGTTGAGCTTCAGCAAACGACTGGAGGAAATCCGCGACGGGTTCGAGCCCGCTTTCTGGGTTGCGAACATCAGTGAAATTTTCGAGCGGCTTTCCTACTACGGGGCGTTTTCCTCGCTGGCCAACTACCTGCACGAATCCTTGAATATCCCCACCGAGCAAACCGGCTCGCTTGCGGGCCTGTTCGGCGGAATGGTGTGGTTTCTCGCCATCCTGGGCGGGGCGGTTGCGGACCGGCTCGGTTTCCGGCGCGCACTTTCGCTCGCCTACCTGATCCTGGCGTGCGCGTATTTTCTGCTGGGGTCGCTGGGAGCGACGTGGATGGCGCCGGTGCGGAGCGCGGTGCCGCTCCTCGGGCTGGTGGCCTTTGTCCTGATTCTTCCGGCGCTCGGCATTTCCATGGTGAAACCGAGCGTGGTGGGAACCACGGCGCGGGCGTCGCGCGAAAATGTGCGCTCGATCGGGTATTCGATTTACTACACGCTCGTGAATATCGGCGGAGCGGCGGGACCCTACATTGCGTCATGGGCGCACCGGCACTTGGGGGTCGAAAACGTTTTTCGCGTTTCCGCGTTGAGCGTTCTGCTCATGTTTTTCGCCGTCCTTTTGTTTTTTAAAGAGCCGCGGCGCTCCGGCGAAGTTCAAACGGCGAGCCTCGCCGAAACAGTGCGAAATTTATTCACCGTGATCGCCAATCCGCGCTTCATGACCTTCCTGCTGATTTTTTCCGGCTACTGGATTGTGTACTGGCAGCTATTCATTATTTTGCCGATCTATATTCACGGGTACATCGATCCGCATGCGGACGTGGAATTGATTCTGGTCACCGGTCCGGTGACCGTGATTTGCCTGCAGTTTCTGGTCACTTATTTGACGCAAAAAATTCGAGCCTTCCAGGCCATTACGCTGGGGATATTGATCTCGGCGCTGGGGTGGCTCATCGTGGCGTCACACCCAACGGTGCGGGCGGTGGTGCTGTCCATTTTCATCATCGCGCTCGGAGAGGTCGTGCTTTCGCCGCGTTATTACGAATACGTCTCGCGTCTCGCTCCCCCGGGCCAGCAAGGAACCTACATGGGTTTCGCATTCGTGCCGATCGGCATCGGATCGCTCGCCGGAGGCTGGCTGGGCGGACGGCTGATGCATCACTACGGGGAAGTGGTGCAGCGGCCCGCGCAAGTGTGGTGGGCCATTTCAGCCATTGGGATTGGCACGGCGCTGCTGATGTGGCTGTATCATTTGTTGGTGAAGACGGATTTGCCCGCAACCACGCCTTAGTCCGCACATCCCGCGAGTGCGTGATGGATTCGCCCCGAAACTTCAAGCCAATTTATCGAATCGCGTTTCCTTACCGAAGGGCTGGAGAGACGCAGGATTGAGAATGCGCGGCCTGATTCTTGTAAGGACAAATTCCCATACGCGGAAGAGAATGCTACCGGAGAAGTAACGGAAAGACCACATCCATCAAATAACGCCAGCGAAATCGCCGCGCTTGCACCGCATGATTGGCAATACATGAAACAACGTCTCTTCGTCGGATTGCTTCTGGTTGCGGTTGCGCTTGCGTATGGCAACACGCTGGTGAACCAGTTCGCCATGGACGATGAACTTTACATTATGCGCAATGCGCAGGTGACAGACCCTTCCCTGCACAGGTTGTTCTCGCTGAGCCAATTCAGCAGCGTGTTTCGGCCGGTCACTTTCGCCACCCTGGCGCTGAATTGGGCGCTCAGCGGAGCGGAGCCACCCGGCTACCATCTGCTTAATCTGATCCTCCATGCAGGCGTAACCTGGCTGCTTTACGTATTGCTGCAGGGCTTGCTCGGAAACTCTCCTGAAGAAAAAACCGTGGCGTTTGTGGCCGCACTGTTGTACGCCGTGCATCCCATTCATACCGAAGCTGTGACCTGGGCCGTGGGGCGCGCGGAGCTGCTGGCCGCCGGGTTTCTCTTTGCGGGATGGATTCTGCACTTGCGCGACCGGCCGGTCGAATCGCTGGCCTGCTTTGCACTGGCGATGCTGTCGAAAGAATCCGCCGTGGTGTTTTTCCCTCTGCTGCTCCTTGGCGACTATGCCACTGGCAAGTGGAAACCGCGGCTTCGATACGCGCTGGCCGCTGGCCTCACCGTGCTCTACCTGGGGCTGCTGTGGAAAGTTCAAGGAGGGCGTCTCGGCCGGCCGGAAATCACCATGGTTGATAACCCGCTTGCCTATCTTCCCGCTGGATGGAGAGTTCTGAATGCCTTGCGGGTGGCGTGGAAATACGTCGCCCTGCAGATTTATCCCGCGGTGCTTTCGTGCGATTATTCCTTCAACCAAATTCCGCTTTACCGGGATTGGCGCCACACGCTGCCTGCGGCGCTGGCCGCCGCTGCAGCAGCAGGCGCATGGATTTGGGCGCTTTGGAAGCGGCACGCGGGATGGGCCCTGGCGGGCGGCATTTATTTTGCGGGCTTTGCAGCAAGTGCGAATATCCTGGTGCCCACTGGAACGATCATGGGCGAGAGGCTGGCCTACCTTCCGTCCGCGGGATTATGCCTTTTGCTTGCGATCGGCTGGAACCAGCTCCGACAGAAGAAGGAGACGCTGGCGTGGGGATTACTGGGCGCGGTTGTTTTGATTTTTTCCGTGCGGACAGTGGCTCGAAATCGGGACTGGAAGGACGCTTTTGCTCTCTACTCCTCCGCGGTGCGGGCCGTGCCGAATGACTCCAAAATGCATGCCAACCTCGCGGGCCAGTATTTCCTTCGCAATCAGCTCGATCAGGCCGCGAGAGAATACCAAATCGCGTTGCGCATCCTTCCCGATTCTCCCGACACGCTGTCATCTTATTCGGCGCTTGAATTACAGCGCGGCAATTATCAATCTGCCGGCGCAATGATGGAAAAGGCGTTGAGCATGAGCGGAAGGAACAATATCAATTACGATTTCATGATGGTGACTTTTGTGGAGATCCTGTTGAAAACGGATCACACCGACTGGGCTCTTGCAAATCTAAACCGCGAAATCAGTGAGTCGCCCCAGTACGCCCCGGCCTGGCTGATGCGCGCCGAACTTCACTTTCAGCAGGGTGAATTTTCGGCGGCGCGCGAAGACGCGCGGATGGGTCTGCGTCTTGCTCCAGGCGATCCGCACGCGCAGGATGTACTGCGGCGGGTGGAGGCTTCCGGTCGCTCCGAATCGCAGCGCTGAAATTTTGAAAATGCCCGCCTGAAGGCGAGCGCTACATAAACAAAAACCGAACCGTCATTCGGTTGATGCGGGCGCTACGCTAGAATTTCCGCCGCTAGTAAGACAACCTGCTCGGCGATGGCCAGGCTGGAGGTCAGGCCGGGCGACTCGATGCCGATCAGCTGGATGGCCCGGGGCACATTTTTGTCGCGCGTAATCACGAAGTCCGCAAGACCGGCGTGTCCGGGCGGTACGAGTTTTGCGCGGATGCCCGAGTAGGCCAGCTGCAAATCAGCGGCTGCGATTTCTGGCAGCATGGGCTTGGCGCGGCGAACGAACTCTTCGACGGGCAGCCGGTTTCGCTCGTAATCGTTTTTCTCCGCAACGTAATCTGCCGTGGGGCCGACCAGCACCGTGTCCCAAAGCGTGCGCGTCAAGTGGACGCCGAGGCTGAGGCCGTCGGCATGGGGAAGCGGATAGACCAGATTGTTGATCAGGTGCGATTTGGCGCGCACCAGTTCGCAGTATTCGCCGCGCACGGGATAGATGCGGTAGTCGCGGTTGCCAAGCATCGCGGCGACTTCGTCCGCGTAGAGCCCCGCGCAATTGATCACGCAGCGCGCTTCGATGGTTTCCTCGGAGCGTTCCGCGCCTTCCCCGCCATCGCCCTCGGCGAGCGTCACGGCGATCGAGCCGGGGCGCGGGTCGAGCCGCACGACGCGCGTGCGAGTCAACAGACTGGCTCCCTGATCCGTGGCCATGCGCGCGAGTGTCTTGATCAGGTCATCCGCGGAGACAATGCCGGTCGAAGGCACTAACAGCGCGGCGGCGGCTTCGATGTGAGGCTCGCGGGCGCGCACCGCGACGCGGTCCACCAGGCGCAGACCGGTGACGCCGTTGGCGCGGCCGTTTTCGGCCAGGCGCTCGAGTTCCCCTTCCTGTTTCGCGTCATGAGCCACGACCAGCTTGCCGCAATTCCGATGCGGCACATGGTGCGCGGCGCAGAATTCGTACAGCATTCGATTGCCCGCCACGCACAGCCGCGCTTTCAGCGTTCCGGGCGGATAGTAAATTCCAGAATGGATCACGCCGCTGTTGCGCGTGCTCGCGCCCATGCCGAGTCTGGGCAATTGCTCGACCAGAAACACGTCGGTCCAGCGCTGCGAAAGCGCGCGCGCCACGGCGCAACCCACGACGCCGCCGCCGATGATCACAATGTTGGCGCGATCCACGGCGAACAGGATACTGGATGGTGGAGGGCGGAGGCTAGATGCTAGAGGTTGGAAGTTGGTGATTCGAGGGCAGAGGCGGGAGGAAGGGGAAAATCGAGACGGAGAGGCGTGGAAGCAAGGGAACACTGGCGGGAGAATCTCGGGGATAGGGAATGAGATTTGAGATTTGAGATTTGAGATTTGAGATTTGGGATTTGGGATTTGGGATTTGGGATTTTTGATTCGAGGTTCGGGGTTTGAGCTTTTCTTTATGAATGATTAAGTCTGAAATTTGAAATGTGAAATTTCTGATTCGAGATTCGGGATTTTCTTTGTGAGCTAACACGCCTGCGATTTCAAATTTGAGATTTGAGATTCAAAAAGTATTTTAGGCTCCAGAACGGAGGGCTTGCTTTTGCGCATTTGTGTTCGGGGTGCAATTTTGGTTTGAAACACGCGCGGCAGGGTGTAGAAATATGCCTTGCCTGAATTTCCATTTAAATGATCGAGCGGTTCGGAGGATTGCGATGAACTGGAGATTTCTTTGGAAAGCCGCATCTCGGTTCGCGGCAGCGGTTTTGCTGGCGGGAACTTTTGCCGCGCTGCATGCGCAAACGCGGCCTGAGGCGCCGCCCTTCGACGCTGCGCGCATGACCATGCAGCCTCCGCCGCCGGAGGGAGTGGCCATTCGCGCAGGGCGGCTGTTTGATCCCCGCACAGGAACGAACCTCGCGAACCAGGTGATCGTGATTCAGGGCGACCGCATCGCGGACGTGGGTCCTGCGGACCGCGTGAAGATTCCCGCGGGCGCGCGCGTGCTCGACATGAGCAACGCGACGGTGCTGCCGGGCCTGATCGACCGGCACGTGCACCTGATGCAGGACCATGAGCCAAACGATGCGCGCGCACTTCTCGTGGGTCAGCATTACGCCCTGGCGGATTTATTCGCCGGCTTCACGACGCTCCAGGATATGAATTCACCCTTTACCTACGCGACGGTCGAATTGCGGGACGCCATCAACAAGGGTGTGATCGTTGGCCCAAGGTTGCAGGTCACAGGGCCCGGGCTTACACCCAGAGGCGCCACGTACTATCCGGCGCCATCAGAGCCGGGGGTGTTCGGCCAAGTACCTGGGATGCCGGTGTGGCAGAACTCGCAGGACATCAATTCGCCGTGGCTGGCTCGCGCCGCCGTTCGCGAACATTCGCATTACGGGACCGACTGGATCAAGATTTACGAGACGGAAGACTATGAAGGAAGCGGCTACCCGGTGCCATCCGGTGGCGGCGCCTTCATGCCGGACGGCAAGATGATCACCGTGCCGTCCATCACGCTGGAGGAAAACCAGGCCATCGTGGATGAGGCGCACAAGAGAGGATTGAAAGTTGCCTGCCACGCGTATGGCGGTGAAGGATTGCGCAACTGCCTCTCTGCGGGCGTCGATCTCCCCATCCATGTGATCGTCGGCGTTACCGGCGCGCCGGGGCTGGATGACGAGACCATTCGACTCTTCAAAGTTCCACTGCCGGACGGAACGCAGCGCCCCGTGAATCAAACCCTCTGGGATTTGGCGGGCCCGCTGGACACGATCGATATGAAGGTAAGCGGCGGGAAGACCTCGCGGTTTCGTTTGACCGAGCTGAGTTTCAAGAGGCTGGTGGCTGCGGGAATCACGCAAATCTTCGGCAGCGGAGCGTACACCGTCGGACACGGCGTGCAGGCCTACCAGTTCGCCCTCTATGTGAAGTGGGGAATGTCACCCGCGCAGGCGCTGCGCATGGCCACCAGCGACGCCGCCGCAACCCTCAACTATGATCTGGGCAAGCAGATCGGATACGTCGAAAAAGGCAGGTACGCCGACCTCGTGGCCGTTTCCGGCAACCCGCTCGAGGACATCACCGAGACGGAACGCGTGAAATTTGTGATGAAGGGCGGCGTGGTTTTCCGAAATGATTTGACGAAGTAGCGAAGCGCAGTTTTTATCGCCGTGTGATGCGGAACAGGCTGCGGAAAATCTCCCCCGCCATTTTGTCATTCCGAACGGAGTGAGGAATCTCTCTTTCTTTTCCTGGGCTAAAAACGAGGAGAGATTCTTCGCTCCGCTCAGAATGACAAAATTAATTATTTCTTCCGCAGCCTGCGAAGCCAGTCTTTTCAAAAGGTTTCAAAAAGTGAAACGGGCGGGTCAGCTTTTCTCGCTGTCCCGCCCGTTTTTGTGTTTCCTACCGTCATCTCCAAGAGCAGCCGAAGACGACCATTAGTTTTTTCAAGTCAGCGGCCGGTCCGGCATCGCCGGACCGGCCGAACCAACTAGAAGGTCAGCTTCAAACCGAGTTGTATGGCCCTGTTGTCACCAGAACCGATGAGTGGATTGCCAGCCGCGCCGTCGGGGGTGACCCCCGCAAACCCGAGCGGTCCACCGCCTTGAAGTTCATTTCCACCTTCGACGGCGCTCGATGCGCCGTACGGATTAGCAGCCGTGGCATGATTTAATATATTAAAGACTTCGGCTCGGAACTGGGCTCCGTACCGCTCCTTGAATTTGAAATTCTTGAAGACGGAGAAGTCCAAGTTCTTTAAGCCTGAGTCGCGGAAGATGTTGCGCCCCATGTTGCCAAATGTTCCGAGTGCCGGGGGGGTAAGAAACGTGGCGCCGTTCGCGGAGGCAAAGCAGCCACCGGTTGCCAGTGTGTTCACTGCCCCCACACCAATGCCGGAAGCGCCAGCGGCCCCTGTACACCCACTAATTTGTGCAGCGGTTGCAGGAGTAGTGGTGCCACCGTACACGCTTGTGATCGTGCAAGAAACAGTGGCTGGAGTGTCACCCGCGAGAGTGGCCCCGAAGCCGGTGCACCATGGAATGCTATTCTTCCCGGACACGATGTTGGAGGCAGGCCCGGTAATGTTCCAGCGATCGTTGTTTTCTGCGGTCCCGCTGAAGTTGTCGGCGGCATCCCACGAGGCCCACGGTTGGGCGCTCTGAGCATTCACAATGGCGTTGATCTCCCAGCCTTCCAGCAACTGGCCGAATCCTTTAACGCCAGGAATGTCATAAGTCGCCGTTAAGGTAAAGCGGTGACGGACGTCGAAGTCGCTGCTGGCGTATTCCGCCGCGATGTCGTTGTTGTTCTGCGGCGTCTGCCCAAAGCGGTTCAAGGAGCCTGTGTCGAGACCATGAGCGTACGTGTATCCGGCGTTGAAAGACAGACCGTGAGACATCCGTTTCGTCACGCTCACCTGGAGGCTGTTGTAGTTGGAGTGCGATAGGTTCGATATTTCGTTGATAAACCCAATATAGGGGAACTTGTTATAGAACGGCCGGGCTTCCTGTGTTGCCAGCGCACCGTCCGTTAAAGCATTGGGACCACAAGCGTCCGCGAGTTGCGCTGCCGTCAGGGTATTCAGGCAATACGATGAACCCAGAGGGGCTTGATTGATGTCTGTAAAACTGAGCAGTCTGTGACCCAGGTTGCCTACATAGCCGACTTCAACCGAGAGGTTGTTGCCGAAGGTATGCGTGATACCGAGGCTAAAGTTCAGAGTGTAGGGGTTCCTGAGACTCGGGTTTACGGCCATGATGTCACACGGAGACGGGTTGTGACCGCTAGGTTGGGATGCATTAAGTATGCCGTCGCCGCATCGCGCGGACGCGACTGGGAAAGTCGTTGCCTGACCCGCGGCGGCGCAGGTTGCAGCTTGACCAGGATCCCAGCAAAGCTGATTAGGAGCGAAGGTCACGGCTTGGAGACCGATTGTGCCGCCCGCATTGGCCGGACATGCACTCTGGATACCGGCCATAATCCCAGGAGAACAAAAGAGATTGGCAGCGGTGGGTACTCCTGCGCTACTGGTCGCATTGTCGTTTTGGAGCTGGAATTGCCCCAGGAAAGTCGCCAGGGTATAGGTTTCATGAATCATGCCGAATCCGGCCCGGAGGACAGTCGTTCCCTTGCCGGAAACATCCCAGGCAAGTCCCAGGCGTGGCTCAAAGTCGCGGTGATCTCCGTTCCATATACTGCCAATCCCGCGGCCTTGCTGCACCATGCCGAGCACCGGATCGAAGTTGCCAAGGTGGCCGTTGGCGTCATTCATCGGCGAAGCGTATTCGTAACGCAACCCCATATTGACGGTCACTTTCGGGGAGATATGCCAGTCGTCCTGAATGAACCCAGCGGTGTTCATCCACGTCAATTTGATTTGTGCGTTGCCAGTAAGGAGTTGTCCCAAGTGCGGTTGTCCGGCGAAGTAGTCTTCGAGCGGGCAGGATGACCCGCCGCAATCGGTGACTCCGGCCGTTCCGCCACCTGCGAATTGGAACAAGCCCCGGCCGTCGACGTAGATGGCGCTATCGGCTTCAATGTGCGTGAAGTCGCCGCCGAACTTAAAGGTGTGCTTACCCTTCAGTATGGAAACGCTGTCCTGAAAATCGTAATACGGGTTAGGGGAAAAGTACTGAGGACGATTTGTGGACGTTCCCAGGATCTGCTGGCCGCCCGCGCCAAATCCAGGAATATTGATATTCGGCAACCCTCCGGATTGAGGGTTCGTCACGCCTGTGTTGAGGAAGTACGGCGCCGCCCCATTGGCGAAAGTGTTCACATCCGCGTTAACAAAGGCGAAATCTATGCGGTCGTAGCCAATCCGCAATTCATTCACGACGTTGGAGTTCGGGGTGTAAACCCAGGATGCGGTATCCGACCACACCCGAATCGGAGTATTGTCATTGAACGCGACATTTGCGAATCCGTGGTCTTCCCCCAAGGCGTTGTAATTGCCAAGGAAGAACATGCCATTGATGGTATTTTTGTCGTTGACATGGTAGTCAATTTTCCCTACTCCGTTGTCGCTGGTGTTAGTGATGGGGAAGGGGCTGAGGAAAGCGTTCGTAGCACCGGTATTCGGGAATAGGTTTCCGGTGCAAGTGACCGGTATCGCAACTTTAGACACGTTGGACGGAGTATCTCCGGTGCAGCCTGCCAATTCCTCGCTGATAAGGCTTCGAGGGATACCGGCTAGCTGCAGTGCAGTGATCGCATCGGGCATACTGTTCTTCGGACCGGTTGGTCCTCCTTGAGAATCGACCGCAGGGACTGTTAACCCGTATGCGGAACCGATGAAGGAACGCAGGCCCTCGTAACCGCCGAAGAAGAAGAGCTTGTCTTTCTTGATCGGCCCGCCCACTACGCCGCCAAACTGCTTCAACTGTGCAGGCAACTGATCGCAGGCGGCGAACAACGATGGGGTAGCGCTGGTAGACCCGTTCGGGATGCAAGTTCCAGCTGTCGGCGCGACGTTGAAATAGTTGCGCGCGTCCCACGATTGAGTGCGGCCGAACGCATAAGCTGTGCCGTGGATCTGGTTGGTCCCAGACTTAATTCCCACATTGACCACGGCGCCGGCCTTCCAGCCGTATTCCGCCTTAGGGCTTTCCATGACGTTGAATTCCTGAATCGCGTCGATGGGCATGATCGTAGCGCCATCCGTGAACGGACCCGGCATATTGGCCACCGGACGGCCGTCAAAAAAGTTCTCGTTAATCACGCCTTCCACGAGCCAGACGGACTCGTCGGGGCGGACGCCGTTGGTGCTCTGTGTCCACGGTCCGCCGCCGGGTTGAAGCATGACTCCGGGACGCAAACCGAGCAAGTTCTGGTAATCGCGGCCATTCAAGGGCAGGTCAATAATGTCCGCGTTCTCGAGCGTGCCGCCCAGGGTGGCATTCGAGGTCTCCACAAGCGGGACGGATTCGGTGACCGTGACGGTCTGGTTTTGCTCGCCAGGCTGAACGATCAAGTCCACGCGAAGTTCGTGGCCAACTTCCAACTGGACGCTTTGACGCTCGACCCTCTTGAAACCCTTGGCTTCCACGCGAACCGTGTAGTTGCCAGCGGTCAGATTGGGTGCGTTGTATGCGCCCGCGTCATCCGTAGTGAGACTTCGAGTGACGCCCCTCTCCGTATCAATTACGCTCACCGTGGCGCCTGTTACCACGCCGCCGCTTTGATCGGTGACTGTTCCAAGAATGCGGCCGAAGCTGCCTTGCGAAAACGCAGGCAGGCAAAGCAAAAGCACAACGAATAGGCCACCCAGTAATTGCACGGCGCTTTTGCCCCGCGCACCCCAAGCTTTTTTACATATCGCTCTTACTGAATTCATTTCTGGACCTCCTGTCCAATGAATGTCCAAAGAGTCGCTTCTGATTCTGGCCCCATACCCCACCCGTGGTTTGGTTCCCCCATGCTTAAACACCGGAAATACCAAAAAGAAACTTTGGCGTTTCCGGGTTGCGGCTCCATGAATTCCGACACCGCACGGTTACGGATGCAACGTCCCCTACGCCCCTGCGAAATACAAGTTCTGGATAAAAGTGGATGGATCCGGAGGGTTACACACCACACGATCCATTTCAGATCGCGAAATGCGACGGCGGGATTTCTGGTATAGTTCGACCCCTGACAACGTTTACCACCCCCCAAATTAACTCCACCCTACTGAACAAACAGTAATTCACCCATGCGATGGAGTCCCACCACTCTCATGTATGGCACGGATTCTTATGCCGTATATGCGCTGAGTCAAGCAGTATTTTTGTAAAATTACAAACCCGAATTGGAGGGATTAATTTACATTCTTGAGGGGCCCTGGAGGCGCAACCAAGACCCTGCCTGTGCATCTCATTTTACCTCCTTTTTTGGCCGGGAAGATCGCGCGGAAGTCCGGAGGTCCGGTTTTTGTGGACCCGGGTTGAAAAATGGGCGTCAAAGTTCATCGCCCTTGGCGAAGAATTCTCGAAACTATCTTGCCGCGTCCTGGAAACGGGCGGCGCGCGGGGATCGCCTCTACTCGGTGGCGCCCAGGGGAAGAAAGTATTGCGTGCCTTTGACCGGTTCCTGCAAGCGGCGCAGGAGTTGCTGGAGGTCGGCGTTGCGCTCGACGAAATCGATTTCCGAGGTGTTGATGACCAGCAGGTCCGACGAAGAATAGCGAAAAAAGAAATGCTCGTAGGCGCGCACGACTTCGTCGAGATAGGCCCGCGAGATCTGTTTTTCCGCGGGGGATTTTTTCTTGGCGATGCGGTCGCGCAGAACCTCCGGAGTGGCCTGGAGATAAATCACCAGGTCGGGCGGTTTCAGGGCCGCGGCGAACATTTCAAAGTACCGCTCGTAGAGCTTCAACTCCTCGTTGTCGAGATTGATGTAGGCGAAGATCTTGTCCTTCTCGAATAGAAAATCAGAGACCAGGGGCGCGGCATCGTTCTGTTGCGCCTCGGTAAGACGCCGGTGCCGCTCGATCAGGAAATACAATTGCGCGCGGAAGGCGGAGCCGGGCTTTTCCCCGTAAAAGTCAGCGAGGAAGGGATTGTCTTCGGGATCGAACGCGCGCCGGGCATGCAGGCGATCGGCCAGGATGCGCGCCAGGGTGGATTTGCCCACGCGGATTGGGCCTTCGATGGCGATGGAGCGCGGGGGCTCGAAGGCGGGCGCCGGCTGTGGAGCGGCGGAGGAAGATCTCGGCATGGACCGGGATTATAGCCGAAAGTTGGACATTGTTGCTGTCGGGCTCCAAGTAGAGCCCGTACCCGGTTGCTGGCGGGCTCCAAGTAGAGCCCGCACCCGGTTGCTGGCGGGCTCCCACTAGGAAGGCTGTGGGGCAACATAAAATTCAAACGGTTTTGTAGCGCCCGCCTTCAGGCGGGCATCGTAGATTCAAGCACACGCCCGCCTAAATGCGGGCGCTACACAAACCAAAACCGAGTTACCACACAGGCTCTAGAGCTTACGCTCGTGCCTGTTCCCTACCCTCGGGAAAAAGCGTGCCCATTGTCAATCCGAGCGGAGCGAGGAATCTTTCTTTGATTTAAATCCGGGGGAAGAGGGATTCCTCGGCGCGCAGCGCCCCTGCGAATGACAATCATTTGAGTTTTTCGTTCATTAGCTTGGCAATGCTGCGCGGTCAGGCGAGTTTCGCGGGGTTGCTGCGCGAAGTCGAGACCACGCTGCGGGGAGAGAACGGGAATGCGGCAGGAACGGCGGGCAGCTCAATGCGGAACGTCGCGCCGCCCTCCGGCCGGTTGTAACAGGAGATTTGTCCTCCCTGATCGCGGATCAGGCCGTAACAAATGCTCAATCCCAGCCCGGTGCCCTTGCCGACCGGCTTGGTGGTATAGAACGGGTCGAATACCAGATGGGGATCGCGCATGCCCGGGCCGGTATCGGAGAAGAGGATGACCACATTGTCTTTTTCAAACAGCGTGCGCACGGTCAAGGTGCCGCCGGATTCCTGCATGGCATACACTGCGTTGTTAATAATATTCGAGAAAACCTGGAGCAATTGATTCATGTCCGCGCGAACCTCGGGGATGCCCGCGCCGGCTTGTACTTCGATGCGGATGTTTTTGTCGCGAAGGTCAAAACGGCGAAATTGCGCGGAAGTATTAACAATATCGTTAATATCGACTGTAGATCTAAGCTCGCTGGGCACCTGGCGGGCAAAACTGAGTAAATTGTTAACCAGCGTCTTGGTGCGATGCGCCTGTTCGCGAATTTTTTCGGCCAGGTTTCTGGCTTTTTCGCCGACGGAGGAATCATCGGCCAGTAACTCGGAATATCCCAGAATGGCCGTGAGAGGATTGTTGATTTCGTGCGCGGCGCCCCCGACCAGTTGCCCGATCGACGCGAGTTTTTCCGACTGCACGAATTGCATCTGCAGGCGCTTCAGGTTGTCGAGCGATTCGTGCGAAGCGCGAAGCAGCCGGATGCGCTCACGATCCACCAATTCATGCCGCAGGAAGGCCAGGGAACCCAGGGGAAACACCGCGACCAGCGTCATCAAAATACGAAACTCGCGCACCGCAATCGGCGCCGGGCTGATTCGCAGACACCAGTAGCCAATTAAAGGAAGCGAAAGCAGCGCCATGCGCGCCAGCCGCGACGCATACGGCGATTCACCGGTGGAGATTTTTTCGGCGGATCGCCCGGTGGCGGGCTGCGACGGCAGATTGGCCGCCTCTTCGCGATTTTGGTAAGCGAATATACCGACGGTGCCAAACCAGAGAAACGAAATCAGCAGCGGCAGATCGTACAAACTGCCCCTCGAATAGTTGCCCCGCCCGGCTATCATCTGAACGGCCAATAATCGAACGACGTAGATGGTCCTGGCGGCCGCAAGATGGACATAGATGCGGCGCCAATATCCCGTGGTTTGCGCAATCAGGTAGGCGGCGCCGCCAACGAACACAACATTCTGAAGAAGTGAAATGGCGCTGAATGCCTGCACGTAATTCCTGCCGTCCAACACAATGTATTGCCAGGGAATCACGGCGAATGCGTACAGATAAAGCCACCAGCAGAGGATCAATCCAAAGTCCACGAATCCGTACGCCACCTTGCGGTCGTCCGGGCGCTTGTGCGGTTGCAAGGCGAGAGCCGCAATCATGGGAATGGCATGCAGGTAAAAAACCGTGTCGACGTTGAAATGATATCCGTTGAACAGATACGGGGTGTGCTGGTGCCGGTAGATCTCGAGATAGGTCCAGATCGCCTGGCCCGCGAGCCAAAGCGAACTGCCCAGAGCGAGCAGCATCCAGAAGGCTCTTTTGCGCCAATCGGGGGTCACTGCATTGATCAGCAGAGCCGCGTTGACGAGCAGAGGCATGATGCAAAGAAAGATGTCCGCCGCCGAGATCCGGGCCGCGCCTGTGGGCACCAACTCGCAAATGGCGATGTAACCCCCCAGCAAAATGACCCAGGCGGCGACACACCACGAAACTCGAGTAGCAGGCTTCATAGAACGAAAGATCATTCACTCTATCATCGGGGAAGAGACTCGTGGCAGACCGTGAAGGACAGCTATGGCTAAAAGATAATTAACCGGAACGCGTCCGACGGGTCGCGGCAGTGCCTTTTGCGCGCGAACTCTAGCGTTTGGCGCTATTCGCGTTTGTCGCCGGTGGAATGGTCTTTTCGATCCAGCGGGACATCACCGCCGCAATCTCCGCGTTGTTTTTTTCCACCATCATCATGTGCCCGTTGCCATGGATGCCGACATCGCCAAGCTTGATCCAGGTGACGTGGACTCCCGCTTGTTCCAGGTACTTGGCGGTGCAGTGGTCATACGCCCGGTGGTAAGACGCTTCCGAGGTCACCACAAGGATCGGCACTTTTTGGAGGTTGGGGAGTTGACGCGCCGGAGATTTTTGCATCCAGCAGCGGCTCACCTCCGGGCCGTCCGGCTGATCCTGACGGACAATCGCGAGATCCGATGAGCTTGCGGCCGGCGGAGAATACGTGAGCGGGCCGGCGGCGATTCCCCAGGGCCGTTGCAGATCGGCGTCGCGAAACCACTCTGGCGCGGCGATGTTTTCCACATTGTAAAACGGGGGCCCGCTGGGCTCGACCGCGACGATGGCCTTCACCCGGCCGGGCTGGGCATCGGCCACCGGCCAGCCCGTCGCGCCGGATTGCGAGTGAGTCAGCAGGATGGCCGGGCCGATTTTTTCGAGGAGGGCGAGAATGCCGCCGCTCGTGAGCTCCTGCTGAAGTGGAAAACTGACCATCGCCTGCACTTGCGATGCATAGAACTCGTCGAAGATCGGATCACCCGGCGTGCCCTTGCCCGGCCATTGCATGTGAAGATGCGCTTGCGGCCAACGATTATAATTTTCGATCGCCGTGAAGCGCTGCTGCACGAAATCGAGAGTCGGCGTTGTTTGCGGGCCGTAAAGATTATTCAGATAGGCGCTCCGGCCACGGCCTGCCTGATCCACCACATAGACCGCGTAGCCTTGGCGCAAGAAAAATTGCGCCCAGCCTTCACGGCCATCGGGGGTTCCCGTGAAATTAGTTCCCGTCTGGGCTCCGCCGTGAATGAAAACGATGGGGTAGGGATGTCTCTGATGGGCCGGAATTTGAAATTCCGCGTAGATCTGTCCGCTCATTACTTTTGTATCTTTGTCAGTCGAATATTTGCCGCCTGCGAATAGGTAGCCTTCTCGCGCAATTTCCAATGGCGGCAGTTTCTGCTCCGAAACCGTGGTCTGATTTGCCACGAGCGATGATGCGCGCAGATCCTCGCGAGACTGCGGCGACGCCCATCCTAGAGCTGCCAATCCCAGCAATGCCGCCGAAAGAAAAACGACGGCGCGTTTCGATATGTCTGAGTGATTCTTCATCGCTGCGTCCTCCGTCATGGCGCATTCGTAGGACAGCCACTCTTGGCTGTCCTGCACAATTTCAGCAGGGTTCACCCGGACAGCCAAGAGTGGCTGTCCATCTAGAACCCGGGCCGTATGCCAATTGGCCGACTTCAACTGATTCGGGCTTTTTCCTCCGCCCGAGAGACTACACCGGCTTTGACTCGAGAGCACTATTTTTGGCCTGGAGCCCTCACGGATGAAGCAAATTGGACTCTGATTTTGCCCATTCGCGATTTGAAAGCGCGGGCTTGGTGGCGCCGGCGTCCCGCCGGCGGTTTTCCGCCGCGATACGATCACAAAAATCGCCGGCGGGACGCCGGCGCCACCAAACCCCGCTCAACATAGGAAAGTGCGGAGTCCACGGTCCAATTGTTCAAATCGTTGAAGGACAGCAAGGCTATAGATGAAACGTATTTGATGTCCACGTTCGCAAAGACGGCGTGGAAGGAATAAAATGGGCGGCATGACGGAAACGAGCGCTCAGGAAAAGCTGCAAGTCGAAGAAGCGCGCGCGGATTTCGCCGCGCGTTTTCCGGACTACAAAAAGACGGCCCTGCTGGACGAATTGCGCGCGACCGAATACCGCCGCCTGGACGAGCGCGGCCAGGTCTACCTCGATTACACGGGCGGTTCCCTGTACGCGGAATCGCAGTTGCAAAAACATTTTGAGCTGTTGCGCTGCGGCGTTTTAGGCAATCCGCATTCCGCCAATCCGACTTCGGCAACCACGACGGATCACGTCGAGCGCACGCGCCGTTTCGTGTTGAGTTATTTCAATGCCCGCCCGGAAGATTACATCCTCGTCTTCACCCAAAACGCTTCGGCAGCGCTCAAGCTCGTGGGCGAATCTTTTTCTTTTGCGCCGGGCAGCCGCTTCCTGCTCACCTTTGACAACCATAATTCCGTAAATGGCATGCGTGAATTCGCGCGCGCCAAGGGCGCCACGGTCCGCTATGCACCGCTGGTGATGCCGGAACTGCGGCTGGACGCCGTGCGGCTCGAAACTTTGCTGGACGATGCCGATCCGGCTTGCGCCAATCTGTTTGCTTTTCCGGCGCAATCCAATTTTTCCGGCGTGAAGCATCCGCTCGATCTCGTGGCCAAGGCGCAGGGCAAAGGCTGGCGCGTGCTGCTCGATGCGGCCGCCTTGGTGCCCACCAGCCACCTGGATCTCACCGCCGTGCAACCGGATTTCGTGACGCTTTCTTTTTACAAAATGTTCGGCCATCCGACGGGTGTCGGCGCATTGCTCATCCGCCGGTCCGCACTTGCGAATTTGAAGCGCCCGTGGTTTGCCGGCGGAACCGTGAATTTCGCGTCGGTCCAGGGACAGGCGCACGTGCTGTCGCCGAACGAAGCCGCCTTCGAGGATGGCACGCTGAATTATCTCTCCATCCCCGCCGTGGAAATTGGATTGCTCCACCTGCAATCGATCGGCATCGAGACCATCGCGGAACGCGTGCGTTGCCTCACGGGATGGCTGCTGGAGGAGTTGCTCGCGCTGCGCCACTCGAATGGCCGCGCGATGGTGCGCATCTACGGTCCGGCCAGCACGCAGGCGCGCGGCGGAACGGTGACGCTCAATCTCTACGACCCGCAGGGACACTTGCTCGATTACCGCCGCGTCGAGGAACTCGCGGGCGCGGAAAACATTTCCCTGCGCACCGGATGCTTCTGCAATCCTGGCGCGGGAGAAATGGCCGAAGGTTTGACGGAAGAAGATATGCGCGCCGGTTTCACCATGGCCGCCGAAATCAACTTGCTGAGTTTCCTCCGATTGATGCAGGAACGCGGCCACAAGAGCGCCGGCGCCATTCGCGCTTCCATCGGCCTGGCCACAAATTTTGCGGACGTCTGGCGCTTCCTGCGCTTCATCGCCGGCTTCCGTGACCAGACTCGCCTGACCATTGGCGACGTCACTTTCGACATCGAGTCCTGCCGCATCATCCGCGACGGCAGCTAAGTAGCGCAGGCTTCAGCCTGTGGTGTTTTTTGGTTGCAGCGAGGCCGCCGCGGTTAGAATCAACCCCCGCAAGCTGAAGCATGCGCCACTGAGATTGTACCCCGCGCTGTACGGAATTCTGGCGGAGGGGGAGGGATTCGAACCCCCGGGACCCTTTCGGGCCCAACGGTTTTCAAGACCGCCGGTTTCAACCGCTCACCCACCCCTCCGGTGGTCCTAGTTTAACTGGCAAGTCCTCCTACTTCCAACAGTCAACACGGCGACTCCTTCACATCTGTGCATCTTCCGCAATAATGAATCAAGTTATTAACATTCCGCCGTTTTGGGGCTTGGACCGCAAAGCGGGCTGAAGGTCTCACGGAAATGCGACGAAAACAATTTGGTTCACTCGGACCGATTTCAGGTGTATAAGGTGCCCATCTGGGCGGTCAAAACGGAAATCGTTGGAATCGCTCCTGCCCTCGGACGGACGTGCACGACCAAACGCTATCTCGTACATGAATCTGGAGGAGTGCCATGAGAAACAACCTTGCGGCCATTTTGCTCGCGGTAGTGTGCTTGTTGGCCGTCTCCGTTCCAGTTTTCGCGCACCACGGCTACGCGGCCTACGACACGGACAGGAAGGTCACGCTCAAGGGCACCGTGACACGGTGGATCTGGTCCAACCCGCATTGCATGATTCAGCTTGATGTAACCGATGACAGCGGTCACGTTGTGCGTTGGATCACCGAGACCGAAAATCCTACCACCATGAGCCGCAGTGGCTGGACCGACAAATCCATTAAGGTCGGGGAGCAAATTACCGTCATTGCGCTGCCGGTCAAGAATGGCAACCCTGCCGGTCGCATTCTCGAGGTCGTGCTCTCGAGTGGCGAAAGGCTGTCGGGCCGCGTAAATCCGGCCACCCAAGTCAAGCCGGATGATTCTCCCAGACCGTGAGTAGCCGCAAACGAACGGTAAACCGTGGAAAGGGTTCGCACAATGCTCAAGCATTTTGTCGCCGCGGGAGTTTTCTTGGCAGCGTTGACCTTCTTGCCTCTCGCCCATTCTCAGCCCCGCCTGCCGGACGGGCAGGCAGATAAGCCAAAGTCGCCAGCCCCTACTGCCCCGGGGCTCGACGGTTGGGGACGTCCCATAACTTCACCGCCAAAGGATCGGGGGGAGGTCCCCGCTCCACGGCATGACATTTCCGGAATTTGGGACCCGGCGGACGCGAGCGGAACCCAGGTACTCGGCGCGAAGGCGTTTCCGGAGGACGGAAAGCCGGAACATCGCTTGCCCTACACTCCCTTAGGGCTGGAAGCGTTGAAGCGCACGAAGCCAGGCAATGGAATTAGAAGCGTTCTCCCAACGGAGACAAATGATCCCGTATACTCCTGTGATCCCCAGGGGTTTCCTCGCGTGGACCTTCATGAATTAAGAACCACTCAGATCCTTCAGACGCCTCAGAACGTGACCATCCTGTATCAATACAACAGGATTTGGCGAGTTATCTGGACTGACGGCCGAGAACTCCCCAAAGATCCCGAACCGCGGTGGTTGGGATATTCGGTAGGCAAGTGGGTGGATGACTACACGCTGGTCGTCGAGACCATTGGGACCGATGAAAGAACCTGGATCGATCGAGCCGGCCGGCCGCATAGCGCCGATCTGCGCGTGGAAGAGCGGTTCCATCGCACAGGTCAGGATCACTTGGAACTGACCGTCACGATTGACGATCCGAAAATGTATACCAAACCTTGGGTAGCCCTCGACAAATTCGTTTTCGACCTGCAGCCGGCCAGTTTCGACGTCCGCGAGATGATTTGTTCGCCGTCGGAGTATGAGGAATATAATATACTGATCGGTACCACCGCTAGCGACAAAGACAGCCGCTAGGATAACTAAAGAATTGTCCCCCGGCTGCAACGAAAACAATCCGGTTCACTCGAAACGATTTCGGGTGTATAAGACTGCCAATCCGGGCGGTTAAAACAAAAATTATCGGAATTGCTACGGCCCTCGGAATGCAGCCAGAGACGCGATGCTGTCCCGCCAAGGAATTTAGAGGAGTGCCATGAGAACAAAGCTGGCGGCCATTTCCCTTATAGTTGTCGCCCTGCTGGCCATTTCCGTTCCGATTTTCGCCCACCACGGGTACGCGGCCTACGACACGGATAGGAAGGTCACTCTCAAGGGGACCGTTACACGCTGGATCTGGTCCAACCCGCATTGCTTGCTTCAGCTCGATGTAACCGATGAGAGCGGGCATGTCGCGCACTGGATCGCGGAAACGGAAAATCCGACGGCCATGAGCCGAGTCGGATGGACCGACAAATCCCTGAAGGTCGGAGATCAGATTACCCTCACCGCCCTGCCGGTCAAGAGTGGCGCTCCCGTTGGGCGCATCATTGACGTGGTGCTCTCGAATGGCCAAAAGCTTCCGGGCCGCGTGAATCCGGCGAGCGAAGTCAAGCCGGACGATTCTGTCAAACCGTGAGGCGCCGCACAGGCGCGCGAAACTGCGGAAAGGGTTCGCACCATGCTAAAGCACTTTGTGGCTCCGGCAATTGTACTGGGAGCGTTGATCTTCTCGCCGCTTGGGAGTTCTCAACTCGCGCGCGCACAGACTGAAAAGCCAAGGTCGTCGGAACCTACTGAACCGGGCCTGGACGGTTGGGGGCGGCCCATAACCTGGCTGGCGAAAGATCAGAAGGTAGCCCCGGCGCCACGGCACGATATTTCGGGAATTTGGGACTCTCCGGACATGGCTGGAATCCAGCCACTCGGCGCGAAAGCGGAACCGGATGACGGCAGGCCGGAACATCAACCGCCTTATACGCCTTTGGGCCAGGAAACGTTGGAGGGGACCAAGCCGAGCAATGGAACAAGAAGCGTGCTCCCCGGTGAAACCAATGATCCCGTCTTCAAATATGGCGATCCCCAGGGATTCCCCCGCGAAGACCTCTACGAATTGAGAGCCACTCAAATCCTGCAGACTCCCCAGAGCGTGGTCATCCTCTACCAATTCGGAAAGGTCTGGCGGGTCATCTGGACCGACGGCCGGGAACTCCCCAAAGATCCCGAACCGCGGTGGTTCGGGTATTCGGTGGGCAAGTGGGTGGATGACTACACGCTCGTCGTCCAGACCACCGGGACGGATGAAAGAACCTGGATCGATCGCGCTGGCCGTCCGCATAGCGGCGATTTGCGCGTGGAGGAGCGCTTCCACCGCGCGGATCGCGATCACCTGGAGCTGACCGTGACGATTGACGACCCGAAAATGTATACCAAATCCTGGGTGGCCCTCGACAAGTTCGTTTTTGAACTGCAGCGGCCCAGTTTCGATGTTCGGGAAATGATCTGGTCGCCGTCGGAATACGAGCGATACAACCAATTAATCGGCAACACTGCCGACGACAAAGAAAGCCACTAGTACAACGGAAGAAATTGGTAACCCGCGATTTTTGCCCGCGCACTGACTTCTTCGACTGCCAATTGTAATGCGCCAAGACGATCATTTTTCGTTTTGGAAATCTATACCTCGCCGCCGGGTAACTACCATAGAGAAACTAACGAGCGAATTGTTATATTAGCGACGCTCCTGACCGGCCTGCGACGAAAACAATTTGGTTCACTTGGAACGATTTCGGGTATATAAAATGCCCATTCGGGCCGTGAAAACGGAATGCGATGGAATTGCTCCCGTCTTCGGACGGCCGTGCTAAACTGGGTGCTGTCCCGCAGAAGAAAAATTATGGAGAAGCACGATGATAAATAAATTCAGGATTATTTCCCTGGTAGTGGCCGGGCTGCTGGCCGCTTCCCTTCCAGTGTTCGCGCATCACGGCAACGCGGCGTACGATGCAGAGAAAACAGTCACGGTGAAGGGAACCGTGACGGACTATATCTGGTCAAATCCCCACGTTTTCGTGAAGCTTGACGGCAAGGACGACAGTGGCAACGTGGTGCACTGGATTGTCGAAGGTCAGAATCCGGTGTCCATGACTCAGATCGGCTGGACCAAGAATACTTTCAAGCCCGGGGATACGGTCGAAATTGACGCCATGCCGGCGAAAAACGGCAACCCGGTAGCGTTCCTGGGGAGCGCCAGCCCAACGGCCCCGAGGAAGCGCATTGTGATCAACGGCAAACAGTTCCAATAGGAATCGCTCGAGCCGGCGCCCATGCCGCAGCGAGTACCGGCACGGGCCTGTCGCAGCCGGATATGTTATTCCGCGATCTAAGTTACGGATGGATTCGAGAAATCAGGATCGAAGCTGCTGGAGGCGTTTTGGAAATGTCTAAGAGCATGGTGTTCTCGGTAGTTGCCCTGCTTGCAGGATTGACGCTTTCTCCCGTACTGGGCGCGCAAACCGCTCCCACCAAAACGCCGGGAGAAGAGGCCAAGCCGGAAGTATGGAATACAATCCCGCCGATCAAGCCTTGGTATGCCGGGAAGAAGTCTGGCCCGGCTCCGCCCCGTGACATTTCGGGAGTTTGGGATGCGGCAGAAGCGGATGGCGGACGCCAACCGAGCGGCGCGCTGGAACACCCGGCGCTGATTAAACCCCGAGGACAGGGCATCGAGGGTGGGCAGCCCGACGAGACAGGCATCATGCATCCTTTGCCGTATACGCCCGCAGGAGTGGCCGCGCTCAAGGCCAATAAGCCCTCTGGACCCGGCGTCAGGCAAGTCCCCGCCGCGCTGACCAATGATCCGGTGAGCCAGTGCGACCCGATTGGGTTCCCCGGGATGCAGCTTTATGAGTTGAGGACCATCGAGCTGGTTCAGACTGCCAACCAGGTGATCTACTTGAACCAATTTTATGGGAACTTCCGCATCATCTGGACCGATGGGAGGGAGCTGCCCAATGATCCGGAACTGCGGTGGAACGGCTACTCCGTTGGAAAATGGGTGGATGACTACACGTTCGTGGTCGAGACCACGGGGTTAAATCCCAGAAGCTGGCTCGATCATGCGGGCCGTCCGCACAGCGATGAATTGCGCGTCGAGGAACGCTTTCACCGGGTGGACCATGACAATATGGAGCTGACGGTGACGATTATCGACCCGAAGATGTACAACGAGCCGTGGGTGGGACTCAACAAGTTCCCTCTCCACCTGCAGCCGCCCGGATTCGATATGGAGGAGTTCCTCTGTTCTCCCATTGATATAGAGGAATATAACAAGCAGGTTGGTGGCGCGGTCCTGCCTGCGACCGAGAAGAAGTAACTCGCGCGAATCCTCATTTGCATTTCCAAATCCTGGGTGGCGCTCGACAAGTTCGTTTTTGAGCTGCAGCGGCCCAGTTTCGATGTTCGGGAAATGATCTGGTCGCCCTCGGAGTACGAGGAATACAACAAATTGATGGGCAACACCGCTGGCGACAGAGAAAACCAGTAAGAAACCAGAATTGGCAAAGGTCTTCCCGCCGCACCGTAGGAGAAGCTGCTAGCTCCTATCCTCGTATAGAACTTGGAGGTTCTGGAGGACGCGCCGGAAAAGACCTTCGCCCCGCTCACACCACTTGAAAGCAAATATGTGACACTTAAGAGTGTAATTAATTAGTTACAAGGTGTCACCATAGCGTTACTACGATTGTCACGAAACATGCCAAAAAGAAATTTTAAAGAATTGAAGGGGCGCTGTTTGATGGCGGGCAAAGGAAATTCGTTGAACTTGCGTCAAATAACAAACCGGCGATTCAGCGGTTTCATTGCCGCCGGTTTCGGCCGCTCACTCGCCCCGCAGGCCACAGCAGGGAGGCATCCGCTCAGTGGGTGATCGCCCATCCCACTACGGTCATCGTCAGGACCAGCAACAACAGACCCAAACAGGCCACGCTCAACGCCTTCCCGTGGCCCAGCAGGTAATCGCGCGATTCCGAGTTGATGCACAGGAGCACTATGACGACAAGCACTACACCCCATGCGAGCAACGAGGGCACGCCCGGATACTTGCCAATCATCTCCAAAAATTGTCCTGGGGGCTGCCCGGCAGGGACCCACCAGGGCAGCATCGGCGCCAGCCCGGCGGCCAGGGAAAACGTGAGCAGTTTCCGCGTGAACCACCCCTTGACCTTTGGTTTTGCCGCCTTCCAAACCAAAAAGTCCCACGCCAGCAACGCGACAGCGAGGGGCGCCCACCCGTATAAGGCAGCCTTGTGGTCAAACCAGAGCCAGGCCCGGAACAGGAAACGCGAGTGCGCTCCCGCGGCGAGGCGCGGCAGCAAAAGCAGCCCCACCAACGTATTGCAAAGCACGGCGACCAGCAGCGTCGACAGGCTCATCAGCTGAAACCAGTGCCTGGTCGCGGCCACATGGCAGCGCGTGCATACAGATTCTTTAGGTAGAAAGTTGGACTCGCAGCGGTCGCAGAACACGTTTTTTCCTCCCACGGTGCTGGTGTGGGCCTACGGTACTCCAGCGTCAGACTACCCCCAACTCGTCTAACAAAACTACTGGTCTGAGGTGCAGTGAAGCGAGAGGTCAGTCCGGCCCGTCCCTCCGGCCAGTTCAAGGCTATCGCAACCGGCAATGGGGCCAGCCTCGCATCCCTTGGGGTGAACTCGAATTTTCGTGTGCGGCAATCCTCCGCGTTTTTTGTGAACGGTGCGGGTTTATTCCCCACCCCTTTTGGCTACGACGTTCTGAACCGGATGGCGCAGTAGAATTCTCAGGCCGCAAGGTGCTTCATGATGAGTTGACCCGGCACCCGTAACCAATACGAATCGGAACAACAACAACCATCGGGTCGTTCCCGCGCATCTAAGTTAGTGTGTTGTTGTAGCTGGATTGATGCCGCAGTCGGAGCGGGACGCGTAGATGATTTTAGGGCTGGTGGTTGCGATCCTGGGGGTTGTGGGCGTGGCGCTGCTGCTTCGTCCGTGGCCTTTTTTTCTCCCCCCTGAAGAATCCGATTCCTATCATGACCGGAACGTGGCGGTGGAATTCGTCAAGTGGGTGGAGCGGCAGGCGCTGGCGCGCGGATTGAGCGTGCGCGGCGTGGCCCGGCCCGTGCCGCTGGAATGCAAGAAGTGCGGAAAGTCATCCAACTATTTCGTTTATCCCGATGAAGTCTGCGAACGCTGCTGGCGCGTCACCCTCAAGCCGGTTTCCACTCCCGCGAAGGAACACCGGCCGTAACCTGCATTTCTCCCACGATTATGTCGCGCCCTTCTTCAGGCGGGCATCTGCTTGATTCAAAAAATGCCAACCTGAAGGTTGGCGCTACACGGGCGCGGCAACGCAGTACAATGGTCCACCGCGGAGGTCAAATTCAAATGGAAGTTTTTCTGACGGGGGCTACTGGATATATCGGAAGCGCGGTTGCGGAGGCGTTGCAGAAAGCGGGCCACAAAGTAATTGGCCTGGCGCGCACAGCGGAAAAGGCGAAGACACTTGAGGCGCGCGGTGTGCGCGCCTTCCTGGGCGATCTGCTGAAGCCGGAGGCGCTTGCAGCGCAGGCACGCGCCGCCGAAGGCGTAATCCATACGGCCAGTACCAACGATGCGAATTCCGCGCAAGCGGACGCGGGCGTAACGCGCGCGATTCTCAAGTCCCTCGAAAGCACAGGGAAACCGTTCGTCTACACCAGCGGCGTATGGGTTCTCGGCTCAACAGGAGACAAGGTTGCGGACGAGAACACGCCGTTGAATCCCACGCCGCTCGTCGCGCACCGTGCTGCCGTTGAACAGGAAGTCCTCGGCTACAGGGGGCGCGGTGTGCGCACAGTGGTAATCCGTCCCGCGCTGGTCTACGGGCGAGGTGGAAGCATTCCAAGAATGATCGCGCAGTCGGCACGCGAGAGCGGCGCGGCGCGCTACATCGGAGACGGCCAGAACCGCTGGGCATTCGTGGACGTCGGCGACCTGGCAATGCTCTACGTCCTGGCGCTCGAGAAAGCCGCGCCGGGATCGCTTTATAACGCGGCGCAGGGCCCTTCCTTCCGGGTTCATGAGGTGGCCGAGGCGGCAAGTATCGGAGCGGGAGCGAAAGGCAAGACGCAAGCGTTGCCCCTCGAGGAGGCGCGGAAAACAATGGGAGGATTTGCCGACGCACTTGTCCTCGACCAGCAGGTCAGCGGCGAAAAGGCAAAGAGAGAACTCGGCTGGTCGCCACGCGCGGCGTCGGTCCTGGATGATTTAAAAACTGGATCGTACGCGCATTAAGCTAGGCCGAAGCCACATGGCCAATCTGATTCCCGCTCACCTTCCATTGGGTCCGGATAGCGCGGTTAGCCGTTCGATCCGTGAGGCCGGGTTCTCCGGAAGATTCCACGCTGCCACCAGCAAGAGAATGCTTCCGAAAACAAGAAGCAAGCAAGCCGCTCTCCGTTTGCCGCTCATATATTTATCCTTAATGCCGCGCAGGGGCCAACGCTGGGAATGGAGAGAACTGCTTCACGGCAGAAGATGCGTGCGCCCGCTCGGGCAGATCATGCGCTCGTTGCACTCGCGGAAGCGCTTTTGTCTCTACCGGGCTGGGGTTATTCCGTTTCAGCGTCCGAACATGGACAAACCCACGGGTTTTTCCGGGGCGGGATCCAGAGTAGGCTGGGTTTGAGATTCGCGGATGCTGGCCAGACGCTCAAGCGCGTCGGCAATACGGCGAAGATGGAAGGCCATCACTTCGGTTTCATCGGATCTTTTGATCGTGACGAAAAACCTGCGGCTTAGCAGAGTCGCAATCCATAACACCAAAAGAGCGGCCACCACGCCTGCCGCAGCAATCACCCAGCCCATTTGGAAAGAAACGACGGAATGAAGAAATGACATTGTGAATTCCTTCCCGGGCGGGCTAAGTCCAAACTACCACCGATTACATGCCTTGCGCAACAGGGAGAGAAGAGAGCCAGCCTGGCACTTATCCTCGTGTTGTCCTCATTTGAAAATCCCCGCGATAGCCCTGGCATTTAGGAGGTCGGGGCCTCAGTCCCGAAATTGAGGCTTACGTGTTAATGGGCTTTAGCCTCTGCAGCTTCAGGGCCTAAAGGCCCTATTCAAGATTCTCGAATCGTCCGACCTGATGGTCGGGCCTCCTAACCAATCGGCAAGTTCAAATTCGATTTTGGGAGACAGCCTCAAATTGGGGCATTACGTCCATTCTTCGTAGCTTGAAAGGCGGTAATTTTGTCATGACCATCGACAACCGAATCAATCGTCCGGATTGATTCACGCCGGTTTCCCGTTGTTGCGTTTCCAATTGGATCGAGCGGACTCAACCCGCGAGCGCCGCGGTGAGGCGGCTCATGTCGGGCGCGCTTTCCAGGGATTTTACCAGGTCGATGACTGAGGCTGCTTTTTGTGCCGGCCATTTCGCGAACTCCGCGTTGCCTCGGAATTTGTCGGCTACTTCCTCGTAGGTCATGGGATTTTCCGGACTGCCTTTGGCGGGCTCGGTGCGGCCTGAAATGACCCGGCCGTCCTTCATGTAAATTTTCAGGAAACTTTGTTCGACGAGCATGGCTTGCAGGGAAGCGCCCTGCAGCTCCAGCTTGTTGTATTCCGGGTCCACGTAATAACGCACGCGGCGGATCATGTCCTGCACGTCCGGGCGCTGCACGACCGCGTCGGTGAAGGAGCTCAGTGTCGCCTTGCGTTCTAGCAGCAGGATGCTCATGGCATATTCCATGCTGAATTTTCCCTGGAGGCCGGTGGTGGGGTGGTGTTGAAAGAGCGTGTTGTAATTGCTCGTGTTCCCGCCCACCTCGACTTTTTCTACGTCTGCGGCCTTGATGTCGTTTTTCTGAATGAGGCGCAACATTTCGTCCATCACCTGCTGCTGGATCGTGCCGCAAGGAAATCGTTTGATCAAATCTCCGGGCGAAGCGAACATCCACGGCTTGCCCAGCCGATCGACAATCACGTTCGGATCAAATCCTCCGCCGGCCTGGAAAAATCCGAGCGGGGCTTCCAGAATATCCGGCGCGGCCGTCCAGCCGATGGCTGCCAGGTCCGCGGCGACGCTGCCGCTTTCGCCGGCGTGGCCGGCGTGAAACGGTTTGGTCATGGAGCCAAAATTATCGCGCAAGCCGCTGGCTTCGGAACCGGCAACCGCCAGCGCGATGGCCGTCTGATCGGCATTCAGGCCGCGAAGTTTGGCGCAGGCCGCGGCGCTTCCAAAAGTTCCGATGGTGCCCGTGGTGTGGTAGCCATCCTGCTGGTGCCGGGGAGAAACGGCGTCGCCGATTTTGTTGGCGACCTCGACTCCGACGTGAAACGCGAGCATCAAATCTTTGCCGCTGCGGCGATTGAGTTCGCAGAGCGCGAAGGACGGCGGAAGAGTGGGCGCCGCGACGTGCAGCGCAGAGCCGGTGTCGTCGTAATCATCCGCATGGATGGAAATGCCGTTGGCCAGCGCGGCGAAGCGCGGATGAACTTTCATTTTCGTTCCAATAATGCTGGAGCTTCCGCCGCAAGGGCCGAGCGACTCAATGTATTGCCGGATGCGCGGGCCCGCGGTGGAAGCGGATCCCGCCAGCGCCAGGCCAAATCCGTCCAAAATCGTTTTCTTGCCGAGGACGATCACGTTTTCCGGGATGTCCTCATACTTCGTGTTCACGATAAATTCGCAGACGTATCTGGTGAGTCCCGGGGCCTTGGGCAATTCTTCCGCAGGAATGGCTAACGCGCCGGCTGGTTCGCCGCTCAGCGCCAATCCCGCGAGCGCGAACGATGTTTTGCAGAAATCACGTCGAATCATTGGAGATCTCCCTAGAACCGGCTTCAGCAAGTTGGTGTTTGATTGATTTGATGTCCAAAACCCAACAAGCTGAACAGACTGCGGAAAAGACTCCTCCAGAGCATTGTCATTCCGAGCGAAGCGAGGAATCTCTCTTTCTTTCCGTGGGGCCAAATCGAAGAGAGATTCCTCGCTTCGCTCGGAATGACAAAATAAACCATTTTTCCGCGGCCTGTGAAGCGTGGTCTACTTATTTGGACCGCAACTTGTGCGTCACACGCCGCAATCCTATCACTTACGATTCTGAATCTTGTGCGTTACTATTTTCTCGTGTGGCTGTGCGATTGTGACGCCGCTCCAGATAAGCCCACGGGTTTGTTCTTATCGAAAGGAGAATCATAATATGCGGATCATAAAATTAGCCCTGATGCTGGCAGTCCTGGCCGCGGTTCCCGCGTTTGCGCGGGCTCCCCAGGTATCATACCCCGAGGGCCAGCTCGACCAATTGGTTGCGCGCGTTGCGCTTTACCCGGACCCGCTCGTGGCGCAGATCCTCGCGGGCGCTACCTATCCCGACCAGATTCCCGATGCGGCGCGCTGGGCGGATCAGCATCATTACCTCCACGGACAGGCTCTGGCCGATGCCATCCAGGGGGATCAACTTCCATGGGATCCCAGCGTGCAGGCGCTCTTGCCATTCCCTTCCGTGCTGGAAATGATGGCCTCGGACATGAACTGGACCACCGACCTCGGAAACGCGTTCCTGGCGCAGCAGCAGGATGTAATGGAAGCGATTCAGAGAGAGCGGCGGAAGGCTCGTGACTATGGGTATCTGCGAAGCAACGGCCAGATTGTCGTTGGCGGCGGACCGTACATCACGATCATGCCTGTAAATCCCGGTTTCGTTGTGGTGCCGTATTATGACCCACGAATCGTTTACTTCCCGCCGCGGCCTGGATTCTATGTGGGAGGCGGGATTCGTTTCGGCTTTGGGGTGACCATCGGAGGATTCTTCAGGCCGTGGGGCTGGGGACCGGACTACGGTCGGTTTGACTGGGGGAGGCATGATGTCTTCATAAACAATGCCCGCTGGGGACGCAACTGGGGCAACCGCGGCGAATACGTTCATTCTTACGAAGGCGTCCGGCGATTTGGGCCAGCCGAGCGCGCCCCGGAGCGGCACGAGGTGCACGAGCGCTCCGAGCGCGAACGCGGGGATCAGCGAGAAGGACGCCCCGCGCATGAGGAACATCGCGGCGGCGGGGACCATGGCCACGATCAGGGTGGCGATCACGGGCATCGGTAAAGATTGAGCGCGAACTGGAAATCCAGAACGTCAGCGCGCAAGAAGGCTACATAAAATGTGCCTCCCCCGATCATTTTGTAATTCCGAGCGAAGCGAGGAATCTTTCTTTGATGCAGGCCCAAGAAAAGAGAGATTCCTCGCCGCGCGGCGCGCGGCGCGCCTCGGAATAACATTTTTTTAGTTTTTCCGCAAAGTGCGTACCCGTGATCAAGCCGGGCGTTGCCGTTTCCGGTTCGCCCACACCAGCCCGACGATCCCCGCAATCACCAGAATTCCGCCGCGGACCGCCCAGCGCATCTGCCCGCTCATAAAACTGCCCGGCAACACATTGATTCCCTGCAGGAACCAGATGCTGCCGAGCAAAACCAGCACGACGCCCGCGATGTTCAAGCAGATTCGCATATTCCCTCCTTCACTGTGGCCAAGATCCTCGCCCCCGCCGCAGCGAGTACAGTGCACTCGCATGACTGCATCCACTTGCCTGTCGCGGAAAAAATATCTTGTTGCATCGGGCTTACTCCCGAACACTGCCGGTCGCTAAGCGTGCTGCAGCAATGGCCGCAGCTCGCGGATGTCCTTCACTTTTTCCAGGCCTAGCAATTTCTCGATGAGGGCGTCGCACTGTGTTCCGCCAAGGACCGGGACGATGAGGTCGCGCGCTTTGGCGACCACTTCTTCGCGGTTCATGGGATTTTCGGGAGTGCCGCGCACGGATTCGACGCGCTCAGTCAGCTTGGTTCCGTCGTTGAGCGTGACCTCGACGATGGCCAC
>DATHPN010000038.1:0-47271 GCA_035483715.1 Candidatus Acidiferrum sp. | reverse complement strand
CTTCAGTCTGGTGGCGCAAACAGCCCCATCCGACAAATTCGATATCGTCGTTGCCGGAGCCGGACACAATAGTCTGGTTACGGCGGCCTACCTGGCCAAGGCGGGTTACCGGGTCGTTGTGCTGGAGTATCGCCCGGAAGTCGGCGGCGGGGTGAAGACGGAAGAGGTGACGCTGCCCGGATTCAAGCACGATACCTGCTCGACCGCGCACGGCGGCATTCAAGCCAATCCGGTCATGCGCAACGATGAGCTCCACCTGATCCGCGATTATGGGATTGAGTATATCCAGGCGGATCCGATCTACCATATGCCCTTCCCCGACGGTAGCTATATCACGCAGTGGCGCGATCTCGATCGCACCTGCGAGGAATTCGCCAAATTTTCCAAGAAGGACGCCGCGGCCTACCGGCGCATGCATGACGAAAATGAGGCCGTTCGATCAGTGTTTGATGGCAATGGCTTGACGCCTCCCGGATTTGGCGGCAAGTCGGTGGCCGAGCGCCTGTCCGAACATCCCCAGGGCAAAATATGGCAACGACGACTGGCCATGTCGCAATGGGAGATTCTTCGCGATAATTTTGAGGACGACCACTGCCGTGCGTTCATGATGGGCACCCCGCCGAGCATGTCTCCTCCGCAGTATCCAATGTCCGGTCGCAGCGCCTATTCCGCGATCCGCACGAGCCGGCCTATTCCAAAGGGAGGGTCGGGGATATTGACGCAGGCCCTGGCTAAATACATCGTGGCGCACAACGGAGTAGTCCTTACGAACAAGGCCGTCACGCGGCTGATCATTGAAAACGGCAAATGCGCAGGCGTGGAATGCGCCGACGGCAGTTCGTACCGCGCCGAGAAGGCCGTGCTGTCCACTATTCACGTCAAGCAACTGGTTAACATGGCTCCAAAGGATTTGTGGGGGCACGATTTCCTGGACGGGGTGGACACCTGGGAGGGCGAAATCTCGGAAATCGTGGCGCATTACGCATCGAAGGAACCTCCGAAGTATCCGGTGAAAGGGGGCACGCTTGCGGTTTGCGAATCGGCAATTCTGGTTTCCCCCGCGCGATTGCTGCGCTATGCCTATGACTTCCCAACCGCAGTCGTAGGCCTCGACAATCCGCCGTTGACTATTTTCTCCAGCACGGTCGCCGATCCTTCTCGGGCCCCTGTTGGCATGCACACGATCAAGGTCATTGGCTTGCAACCTTACGATCTGAAAGAAGGCCCGAAGCATTGGGACACGATCAAGGACGAAGTCGCCGAAGCCAACTTGAATTATTTGCGGCGCTTTGCTCCCAATCTGACCAGCGACAAGATTCTCGGGAAGTTTGTGGTCAGCCCGCTGGATATCGAACGCAGGAATCCGCATATGTGGCACGGCAGCGTTCATGCCGGATCGGGGGAACCGTCACAATCCGGCAACATGCGGCCAATGCCGGGTTGGGCGCAATACCGGATGCCGATACCTGGGCTGTATCAAACGGGGGCCTGCACTTATCCGGGAGGTTCAGTTACGGGAGCGCCTGGGCGCAACGCGGCCATGGTGATGCTCAAGGATTTTGGTACGAGTATCGAAGAAGTGGTAAATAAGACTTAGTAGGACAGGCTTCAGCCTGTCTGCCGTTTCGAGTTGAAGAAGATCAAACTCGAACTGCCTCCAACTTGCCTGCCTCATTTGTTCAAAAATTAATCAAAACCCGACAGGCTGAAGCCTGTCCTACTTACGATCACACATCCGCACCAAGTGTCTTCGCCGCCCAATCTGGAAACACGACTGGGCGCGACGCGCGCGGTCCGCCCGCATTAGCGGCCTGAACATGCCCCGTGCCCTCGACCATATCGCGCTTGGAGTTCTTCGCAGCTTCGTACAGCCGCAGGGCGCCGGCAGGGTCCATGATCCGGTCGTCCTTGCTGTAACCGATCAACATGGGGGCTTCGATCTTTTCCGCCCTTCCTTCGGCGAGGTTATATTCGCCAAGTTTCTTCTTCGCATCGGCCAGATCCTTGGCCCCGATGATCCAGCGCACGCGCTCTTGAATCGGCGGGTAGTAATCGAACAGGTCCGATTTCAGGTCGTAAGAGCCGCTGCTCATGAACGCCGCTTTGATTCTCTTGTCCCCGCTCGCGGCTCGCGGCACGCCGTACCCACCCATGCTGATTCCCTGCAGTCCGACACGGGTAGCGTCCACATCTGGGCGCGTCTCGAGGTAATCGATCATGGCTTTCACAACTCTGTCGGTATCCGGCGGAAGGTGCAGATCGTGCAAGCGCATCGCTCCTCCCTGGCCCGGGAAATCGACGGCCAGATAAGCCATGCCGCGGGAGGTGTAGGCGCCGCCGCCGAGGATCGTCGCTTCCGCCATGGTGTCGGCGCCCTGGAACGGAATCACCACGGGAAACTTCTTCCCTTGAGGACCGCCGTTTGGTTTCCGGAAATAACCATCCAGCATTTTACCTTCATAGTTAATCTGCACGCGCTCGAAGGGCGGCCGCGTCAGCTTCCAGGCCTTGTCGTAGGTTTCCCGCATCTTTTTGTAGGTGGTCATCATGCGAGGTTCATCGACCGGCTGCGGCCAGCAGGCTTCCCGGTAAAAGGTCGAGGCCTTAAGATAGTATTCGCTGGCCGTGACTTTGTAACCTTCAGCGGCGAATTTGTCGGCCAGCACTTCGTTCCTCTCCGCGACGCGTGTCCACTCCACAATCCAGGATTCCAGGTCGAATGGCCTCATGCGCTGCGCGACTTCCAGCGCGTCCGGATCGCTGGTGTAAATAGATTGCGTCAAGCGGATCTCGAGCTGCCCGCCGCCCTGCAATCCTTTGCCCGTATAGAGTTCTTCTTCCGCCCTGCCGCCGATCGCGCCTTTCTTCCCGCCTTCGGCGCCGGCGTCCTGGGCAAGCGCGTTCAAGCCGAGGGCTCGGGTCAACATGGGAACTCCGGCGGCCGCCAGGCCCCACTTGACCAAGCCCCTACGGCTTACGTTCAATAAAGAATCCATGTTGTCGCCTCCATTCATCGCGCGAATTTCAATGCCAGGAATCGACCCCTCTCATACTGCCGGGTCATGAGCACTAAGACTGTACTTGCAGGAGTACTGGTTTCAGACATTTTCAACCGGCGTCCGGCCGGAAAACCGACATTCGCAAAACGTAAAGGAAGCAATTTTATTAAGACCTTACGGCAGGGCCTACCACCTGTCAAGAAGCGGTTTCATGCCCCGAATGCTCATCCGTTCTCCCTATCTGTCTTGATTATTATCTTCACCTTACATAGTAGAGTCGCGAAATGTGCGCGCAGAATCCAGCTCACATGTAACGGCCCTTCTCATTGACACGTCTACTAAATCAGTGCGATATTCCACGCCAAGGGGAGGTGTTCACCTATGAGGAACGCGCTGCTCGCTGCCGTTTTCGCAACTGTATGTTTGTTCGTGTTTTCCGGACCTGCTCTCGCGCATCACGGCGGCGGAGCCTATGACACGGCCCATCCGATGACCATGACGGGAACTGTAAAGGAATTTCTATTCATCCAACCACACCCGCTCATCACCCTCGAAGTCAAGGACGACCAGGGCACAGTCACCGAATGGTCCGTTGAAATGACCGCGCCGAATCATTTGGTCCATTATGGCTGGAATGGACACAAACTAAAACCAGGCGACCAGATCACCGTGGTTGGGGCCCCTTCTAAAAATGGTTTGAAAGTGTTGAACCTCCGGAAAATCTCCTGGGCGAGCGGAGAAGTGATTCCCCTGGGTCCGCCTCCGGAACCCGGCCAGTAATAGATTCGCAGTTGCCTTGCGAATCGGGTGACCGCGTTCCCGCTCATCTTGAGGGCGATAGCCCTGCGTGCTCTGCGACGGTTTGATTCGATCGGATCGACGGGAGGATTTCCAGAAATGAAAAAATATTGGGTGAGCCAGACACTAGCTCTTGCGGCAGGTCTCCTCTTATCGTCCGGGCTGTGCGCGCAAACCTCGACCAAAACAGATGCCAAGCCGGAAAAGGCAGTGGCGCCGCAAACGCTTCCCAAAACGGCGGACGGCGTGCCGGATTTCTCCGGCGTTTGGGAGGGGCATATGCCACCCAGCGCCCGCAAATATGCCGGATATTCCTTTACGGGAATTATTCCGGAGATGACGCCCTGGGGAAGAGCGCAATACGAACAGACGAAGCCCTCCTGGGGAGAACGTGCCGTCGTGGATTCGACGGACCTCGTCAATCCCACGACCGGCAATGAAATCGGTTGTTTCCCGACCGGGGTGCCTCGAATTTATGTGCACCCTTTCCCGATGGAAATTATTCAAATTCCCGGCCGCGTCGTCCAACTTTTCGAGTTCAATCACTTCGTCCGGCAAATTTATACGACCGGCCCGCACGAACATGCCAAAGATCTGGACCCCAGCTGGATGGGGGATTCGGTCGGCTGGTGGGAAGGCGACGCGCTGGTGATCGACTCGGTGGGGTTCAATGAAAAGACGTGGCTAGATCGCGCGGGACTGCCCCACTCCGATCAGCTGCACGTCATCGAGCGCATCACACGTCCCAAACATGACACCCTGGTTGTTCACATCACCATCGACGACCCGAAGACGTATACGAAGACCTGGGAAGGCGAACGAATCTACATACTCGAACCGGATTGGAAGCTGACAGAAATGATTTGCGAAGATAACATCACGTTTAACGAATTTAAGAAGGCAGGAAAAGAACAGTAGCCCTCTACGTAGCGCAGGCTTCAGCCTGCGGGGTTTGATCTTGCACGGACTAAACCCAGCAGGCTGAAGCCTGCGCTACTTCCCCACACCACTCAATTAGTGAACATTTTTATCGAGCCATTGCGCGAAAAATTTGGCGATCTCATCGCTGTTTTTGTCGAGCATCAATTCATGTTCATTCCCAGCGAATCCCACGTCTTCGAGCTTGACGTATTGCGTCTTCACGCCCGCCTGATTGAGCCACTTGGGAATGCAGGAATCGAAAATGCGGTGGTAGCTGGCCTGCGTGGATACGTCGAGGACTGGAATGTCTTTCATGTTGACGAGTTTGTGCGCGGGTTCCTTTTGCAGGTAACACGGCACAGTATCCGGGTCATCCGCTTTCTCTTCCAGGACCGGTTGCAATTCGGCTGGATCGCTGACCGGCGGATCATAATGGAGCGGGAGTGAGGTAACGCCCCAGGCGTAGCTGCTCGCCGCGCCGTAGGCGATCTTGGAAATGTCCACGTTCTTGATCGGCGGACCACCCGGTTCGGCAGTAATGACCGCTTTCACCAGCTTGGGCCGCGCATCCGCGATTTGCCAACCAAATTCTCCGCCCTGGGAGTGAGTGATCACGATGACGGGAGATCCAATTTTCTCCAGCAGGGCGATGTGAGCATCGAGGTTCAGCTTAGCCTGCTTCCCGCCCGCCAGGAATTGGACTTGCGTTTTGGCGAAATCGTCGAACACCGGATCGCCCATTTTACCTTTGTTCGGGCCTTCCCCCGGCCATTGCGTGAATTTCTTGGCCTGCGGCCAGTTCCCTTGCGCGCCGATGTCCGTGAAAGCTTGCTCGATTTGAAGAGCAGTGCGCGTAGTCAACGTTCCATCGCCATCCGGGTTGGGATTATAGGGAGACCGTCCGCGCGCGGGATAATCCACCATGTAAACTGTGTATCCCTGCTTCGTGAAAAAATACGCCCATCCCGGCCGGCCGTCCGGAGTTTGCAGCCAATCCGTGCCGGTCTGCCCCGCGCCATGAAAAAAGACAATCGGATAGGGATGGCGGATCTTTTTCGGCACCATCACTTCCACATACTCGGCGCCGTCCATGACTTCCTTGCCGGGCGCTCCCACATACTGTCCGCCCACATAAAAGAAACCGGTGCTGGCAATGTCTTCCGTTGAAAATGTGTGGATTGATGGGGGAGGCGCGCCCGCGACACGGCTTTGCGCGCCCGCTCCAAGCCAAATACCAAAGAGTACAAACAATAAAACGCACAAGACGCCAGCCCAGATCTTCATTTTCATGACCCGTCCCCCTTGCAATCAACGCATGCTTGATGTTTTATTTGGAGTTTTCGTTCCGTGGGAGTATACATCAACTTCGTAAGTTGGGTGCTTTTCAGCTATGCGGAATGGCCAGATACCCTGGGCGCGTTACTGGTGACTCCGCCCAAAACTTGCGTTTATAGGAAATTTGGGCTGAAATCGATGAAGGCCGCACAATCTTATGGAAAACATTCGCGAAAAGATCGTGATCGTTGAAACGGACGAAGCCAGTCGCGCTTCGTTGGCCGCCATAATGGAAAGCGGAGGCTACGAAGTCTCTGCCTTTGCCACGACGCGCGAGGGCCTGGATGCCTTGCAACGCGGCGGCACCGATTTGCTGTTGCTGGATGTGGATTTATTGTGTGCCAGCCCGCTGGCCGCTCGCGAAACTCTGGCGACGATCCGCGGGTCCGCCATCACTGCCGCGGTTCGCGTCATCGTCCTGGTTTGCTCCGGGGCTGAAAATCGCGCTGTCGGTCTGGACCTCGGAGCAGACGACGCAGTCTCGCGCCCGTGGGATGCCGCCGAGCTACTGGCGCGCACACGGGTGCAATTACGCACCCTGCGAGCCGACAAACAGCTTCACGAGCAAATGCGCATCGCCACCGAGGGACAGGAGATCGCGCACACGGCATTTGACGCGCTTGCCGTCACGGAGCGAATGGTCAGTAACGCGGACTCCGTGGATAAGCGCCTAAAAATCGGACTCGCAGCCGTATTGGCGATGGTTTTGGTGATGGCGGGGATTTATTTCCTGTTTGCCCGCACCGCTCAAAAAGATCTTAGAAATACGACCAGCACGATCGTCCGCCTCGAAGGCGGCATCCTGCACCAGCAAAGCCTGATCGCCGACGCGCGCAAGCTGCATGCGCAACAAAGCGCCGGAGAAGCCGCCCTCGTTCCATCGGGGAAAGATGAGCTGCAAAAGCAAGCGCAAGATCTAAAGGCCAAGATTGCCAGCGCCGATTCCGGCCAGGGCGCCACGCTGCAAAAACAATTGGACGATACCAATGCCCGCCTGAAGCGGATTGAACAGGAGGGCGATTCCGCGCAAAAGCTGATTCGGGACGACGTGCAGAGCATATGCCTGTTGCATATTTCGGTCGCCTTTCGCAATCAACAGAACGGCCTGCGGCTGCGCTTCGCCGGCTTGAACCAGCAGGGCGAGCCTCTTCAGGACAGCGACGGCAATCCGGTGCTCACCCTCTCGGGCAATGGTCCCGAAGTGAAGGTGGACATATTCGGCACGGGATTTCCGGTAGGCAATTCCGGACGTATTGTCACCAACCGGCACGTGGCCGAACCGTGGTGGAATAACGATGAGCTTAGTAAGTTGTCCGGCCAAGGTTTTTTGGCCGAGATTTCCACTATTCACGCTTACTTCCCGGGTGATCCCCGCGCGTTCGCCGGCGAGATCCAGGATATTTCCAAGACCGCGGACCTGGCTACCATGCGGATCGACATTCAAGACTTGAAGCGCCCCGCGCTTTCGATTGACTCAGGCAAGGAGGCGGCAGTGACAGGCGAGCCGATCGTGTTAATGGGCTATGCGACGGGGCTTGCGGGTATCCTGGCGCGGACGGATGAAGTCACGGCACAACAGATATTGACCCGCAGTGGCGGCGACGTTTCGCAAGTCCTGTCGGAGTTGGCACGCCGCAATCTGATTCATCCGATTATCACGCAGGGCCACATCGGAGACATCCTGCCCGACAAAATTGTCTTCGACGCGCAGACCACGTCGGGAGGTTCGGGCGGGCCTCTCTTCAATCACCAGGGGAAAGTCATCGGAGTAACGTTTGCAGTCCTGCAGGGTTTCGGCGGCTCGAATTTCGGAATCCCGATTCGATTCTCGGAACCGCTGCTCGCGCCTTCCAGTGCCTCGGCGCCAACTCACGCGGCAAATTGAAGCCATGTTACTGCCCTGCCCAGACGGTGGCAGCTATCTATTTGAAATTTCGAGTTCATGCAGAGTTGAAGCTTGGAACCTCTAAAAACTCCACCTCAGGCAGGCGCGGATTGCTCGCCGGCCGACACCGCTTTGCTGAAACTGTCATACAGCCAAGAAACTTGCTGACAATTGTGTGGTTCATGGTTGTTTGAGCTAGAATCGGCCCACTATGAAGCGATCAATTGCTATAGTTTTTTTGTTTTCTGCCGCCACGGCTTTGTACGCACAGACGCGGACTCGAGGAGTGGATACACCGAAGGCGCGACGATCCTTCAGCGTCGTGGAGGCCACGATCCCCGAGATGCAAGCCGCAATGGAAGAGGGGCGCGTCACATCTCGAGAGCTCGTCACCCAGTACCTGCTGCGTATCGCGCTCTACAACAACAAACTAAACGCAGTCATCACAGTAAATTCCAACTCGCTTAAAGAAGCGGATGCGCGCGATCGAGAGCGAGCCCGAGGCAAGTTGCGCGGCCCGCTGCACGGCATTCCTATCGCGATCAAAGACAATATGCAAACGGTTGATATGCCCACGACCGGCGGCGCGCTGGCATTTCGCGGCCTTATCCCTCCTTACGAAGCGACGCTTACGAAAAATTTGCGCGATGCGGGCGCGATCATCATCGCCAAAACTACAATGACGGAACTGGCAAATTGGGTTGCCGGCGGGCCGACGCCGATGCCGGGCGGTTACAATGGGCTTGCCGGATATAGCATGAATCCCTACGACCCCCGGCGTGATCCCCGGGAGGATACGTCCGACGGCCGCCCGGTTCTGGCCACCGGCGGCTCGAGCTCCGGCGTAGGCACTGCTGCGAATTTCTGGGCCGCGAACGTGGGAAGCGAGACCTCCGGCTCCATCCTCAGCCCGTCCAATCAGAACATGCTTGTGGGCATCAAGCCAACGGTCGGAAGGATCAGCCGTTACGGCATTATTCCAATTACAGCGGATCAGGATACGGCTGGGCCGATGGCCAAGACTGTCACCGACGCGGCAATCCTGCTGGGCGCTCTCGAAAATGCGGCTCCAGATCCGAACGATCCCGCTACCGCGAAGTGCATTCCACCGCCCGGGCGCGACTACCGGAAATTTTTCAAGACTGAGGGCCTCAAAGGAGCGCGCATCGGAATTCCCCGAGCGTTTTACTACGACACGATCACACCGCCCGGCGAGAAAGAGCCTCGTGAAGGTCTCAAACCCGATCAGAAAAAAGTAATGGACGACGTCATTGTGGCGCTGAAGCAGCAAGGCGCTGTAATTGTCGATCCGGCAGACATAGCAAGCGTCACTGCAAATGATCCACAAAATAATCTGGTGAAGTGGAGCACCTGTTCCGGACTGGAAAACGCCAAGGGCAAGGATGCTGACTGCTCAGTGGTTCTTAAGTACGGAATGAAGCGCGATTTCAACAAGTGGATAGCATCGCTTGGCGCCGCGGCCCCGGTAAAGTCACTCACCGAGCTCCGTAAGTTCAACCTGGCTCATGGGAGTGCGGGCGCCATCAAGTATGGCCAGTCACAGCTGGACATTTCCGACGAGATGGATCTCGAAGCCGACCGCGCCCGGTACGAAGCTGACCGGGCAAAGGATTTGAGACTGGCGGGAGCAGAGGGGATTGACGGCGCCCTGAAAAAATTCAATCTGGACGCGCTGGTCTTTCCGGGCGCGGGCGGCGCTGCCATAGCGGCCAAGGCCGGATATCCAACCGTAATCGTCCCGTTCGGAACATATCCAAATGCCCCCATCCCTCCGTTTCCACCAGGCTTTGCCGCTAAACCTGCTCCCTTGGGTGTGGCGTTCACCGGAACGGCGTGTAGCGAGCCAAGATTAATTGAACTCGCGTATAGCTTCGAACATGCGACCAAACGCCGCGTGTCGCCGCTTTCTTTTCCCTAGGAATCAATCACTTAGGCATGGCCGGGCGCCGGATGGCGTTGCGCTGTTCCCGGCCGTGACCCGGAAACGGAGCAGTATGCTCCGAGACAGAAGCAATGTATAATTTAGAAAGTGGCCTAGCTTGTTCGCCCGGAGTAGTGAAAGCACCCATGCCGAAGCTCAGCTTCACGTTGAACGGAAAACGCACCACATGCTCGTATGAGCCGGGGATGCACTTCCTCGAAGTCTTGCGCGAGGAATGCGGCATAGTGTCCGCAAAGAATGGTTGCGCTCCCGAGGGCACCTGCGGCTGCTGCGTGGTTCTCGTGGATGGGCGGCCTGCGCTCTCCTGCCTGCGGAAACCGGAACAAATGGAAGGCCGCGACGTGGTCACGCTCGAGGGTGTGCCGGAAGATATGCGCGAAGTGCTGGGCGAAGCGTTCGTGCACGAAGGAGGAGTGCAGTGCGGATTCTGCATTCCGGGGATCGTGGTGCGCGCCTCTTCCATGTTGCGGCAAGGCTGCACGGATGATCGCGAAGCGGTGAAGCAGGGTTTGGTCGGACACCTCTGCCGCTGCACTGGTTATTCGCGAATTCTGGATGCCATTCAAACCGCAGGCGAGGCCTGGAAGAACGGCGGAAAACTTCCGCGCCAGGAACCTCGCCGTCATTCCTATTTCGGCGAAGATTTCGGATTGAGCCGCAACCCGGCCTACGCAAAAAGCCAAAACGGAAACGGAAACGGGAAGAGAAATGGAAATGGATTCGGAATTGGCGACTCCCCTTCCCGCTATCGCGGATTCGAGCAGGCTCTGGGCGAGCGTCCTTTCGTCGACGACATAAGCGTGCCGGGCATGCTGCACGGCGCAATGGTGCTCAGCGAACATCCGCGCGCCAAAGTCAATGCCATTGATCTGTCGGCCGCGCAAGCCATGCCGGGTGTTGTGAGAATTTTCACCGCCGCCGACGTTCGCGGAGAGCGCGGCACGGGCCTCAATTATCCTGACCTGCCGATTTTTGTGGCGGTCGGCGAAACCACCTGCTGCGTTGGAGATTTTCTGGCCATGGTGGTCGCGGACACAGCCTTTCACGCGCGACAGGCTGCCGACAAAGTAGGAGTCGATTACACGGTGCTCGAACCTGTCACCGATCCGTTTGCCGCGATGGAACCCGGCGCGCCGCAAGTGCATCCCCCCGGCAATCTGTGGGTGCACGACAATGTTCTTGATACCACCGCATTTTCGCGCGGCGATGTGGAATCCGCGTTCGCGCAGTCCGCGCATATCATCGAAGAAACGTGGACGACGCAGCCGATCGAACCCGCCTTTCTCGAGCCGGAAGCCTGTCTGGCCATGCCCGAAGGCGACGGCGTCAAGTTGTATTCGCAGAGCCAGGGCTCGACATATGACCAGAAGATGGTTGCCGACATCTTGAAGTTGCCGCTAGAAAAAGTGAACGTCGAACTGGCCGCGAGCGGCGGCGCGTTTGGCGCGAAAGAAGAGCTCACGATCCAGGGGCAAACTGCGCTGGCGGCGTTTATACTGCAACGTCCGGTAAAAACTGTGCTCACACGCGCGCAATCGACACAGCACCATGTCAAGCGCCATCCGATGGTTCTGAAATACAAAGTGGGCGCGGATGCGGACGGCCATCTGCTCGCCGTGCGCGCCCGAATTGTCGGCGATACCGGAGGTTATGCGGGCACCGGCGGCAAGTGCTTGCTGCGCGCGGCGTGCCATTCCTGCGGCGTTTATCGCGTGCCCAACGTGGATGTAAATTCCAAGGCCGTGTTCACCAATAATCCAACAAGCGGCGCCATGCGCGGTTTTGGCAGCAACCAGGCCCAGTTCGCAATGGAAGGCGTCATGGATATCCTGGCGGAAAAAGTGGGCGTGGATGGTTGGGAAATCCGCATGCGGAACATTCTGAATCCAGGCGACGCTTTCGCTACCGGTCAGATTATGCGGGAGAGCGTGCGCGGCATGCGCGTCGCTCTCGAAGCCGTAAAGGACATTTACAAAAATACAAAGTATGCCGGCCTGGGCTGCGGCATCAAGAGCACCGGAATCGGCAACGGCGCAGTCGAAAGCGGGCACATCATCATCCGCTTAGTCGAAGGTCCCCGCGTCGAGATCCTCAACGGATACACGGAAATGGGGCAAGGCGTCTTTACGACGGTTCGGCAGGCGGTATATGAAGAGACGGGGCTCTCGCCGGACATCATGACCGTGCGCTGGGACAGAGAAATGGGCGCGAAATGCGGGGAAGCCTGGGCGTCGCGCGCCACCACGCTTAGTTGCGCCGCGGCGCAGCGCGCTGGGCAGAAACTCGCCGCCGACTTGAAGGAATTACCACTCGAAAAACTGATCGGCCGCGAGTACCGCGGAGAATATGTTTGCGACTTTACAACCCGGCCCGGCACCCCCGAGGCGCTGAAAAATCCGACCACGCACATGACCTTCAGCTACGCCTGCCAGCTGGTGATTCTCGACGACAACGGACGCATGGAGCGCGTCGTCGCGGCTCACGACGTGGGACACGCCATCAACCCGAAGGCCTGCGCCGGGCAAATCGAAGGCGGCGTGCACATGGGGCTTGGATACGCGCTCTCCGAAAATTTCACCTCCACGAATGGAGTGCCCGATTCCCTGCTCCTGCGCGACTGCGGCATCCTCGGAGCCAAGCAAACGCCAAAAATTGATGTGATCCTGATTGAAATTCCCGATGAAATCGGCGGGTACGGCGCAAAGGGAGCCGGCGAAATTGGCTTGGTTCCAACGGCGGGCGCGGTGGCCGCGGCTTTGCATTCCTATGACGGAAAAAGGCGCTTCAACCTGCCGATGCAGGATTCCCCAGCGGCAGCGCCTTCAGTGCCGAAATCGCGAAAGAAGAAAACTGTCCCCGCGGGCGTCCTTACCTCGGCAGCAGAGAATTCCATATTGAAAAACCAATAAGTGCTGGACTCGCTGGCCTCAGTAGGACGGGCTTCAGCCTGTCTGGTCTTGATCTTGTAATTTCGGAACGGCAGACAGGCTGAAGCCCGTCCTACAAGGATTATTCCCGTAGAGCGAATGCGAAGAGGCTGTTTCCCGCCGTGATGGTGACGTATTGCTTGCCGTCAACCTGAAAGGTGACGGGCCCGGCGATGACGTCACCACCCAGGTTTACCTTCCAGAGCAGCGCACCGGTACGGGCGTCGAGCGCCTGAAAATATCCTTCCCTGCCACCGACGAAGAGCAGGTCGGTAGCAGTGGTCAGAATCCCGCTGGTGTTGACGTCGTGCATGGCGAACTTCCACTTTTTCTCTCCGGACTTCGGATCGAGGGCCACGACCCCGCCGGTGGCCAGTGCTTCAGTGTAGGTATTAACGGGCCCCTGGCGGATACCTCCGGGGTTATCCGCACCGGGAATGGGAGCGGTGTTGGCGCCCCCGGTAAACCGAGTGCCTTCCTTATACTCCGCCTGCACGCCGGTGAAAATCGTGCCGTAATCTTCCCAGGTGGAGACGTAGAAGAGTCCAGTGCGCGGGCTGTAAGATGGCGAGTACCAGTTCGTTCCGCCCTGGATGCCGGGATACGTCGGCACACCCGCAGGCTGCGGCGTGGCGATTGGCCGGCCATTCGCATCGAGGCCGCTCGCCCAATTGACCTTCACGAATGGCTTGCCGTTCAGAAACTTGCCCGTGCTGCGATCCAAAACATAAAAGAAGCCATTGCGATTGCCCCAGAGCATCAGCTTGCGCGGGCTGCCATTCCAATCTGCGTTGGCCAACACGGGAACTTGCACCGAGTCATAGTCGTAAGGGTCGTGCGGCGAAAATTGGAAATACCACTTCATCTTGCCCGTGTCCGGGTCCAGTGCAAGCACGGAATCCGAGTAAAGATTGTCCCCGAGGCGCTGCGCCGCGTTGAAGTCGGGGCCGGGGTTCCCGGTGCCCCAGTAGGTCAAATTTAGTTCGGGGTCGTAAGAACCGGTCATCCACACTGCGCCACCACCATGTTCCCAATCGCTGCCGCGCCAGCTATCGTGGCCGGGCTGATCGGGATCGGGAATGGTGTCAAAGCGCCACGCCTGCTTACCCGTTCCGGCTTCATAGGCAGAGATGAATCCGCGAACGCCGAATTCGCCTCCCGCAACTCCGACGATCACTTTATCTTTCACCACCAGCGGGGCCAGTGTCATGGCATAGCCCGCAGCGGGCTCGGCCACCTTCACGCTCCAGAGGGCATGTCCATCCTTGGCGTCAACGGCCACGAGGTGGGCATCAACGGTGGCCATGAAGAGCGTGTCTCCAAGAATGGCCAGGCCGCGATTCACGATGCCGCAGCAAGGCCGCGCGGCGGGAGAGGTGGCGTAATGGTAGACCCAGAAGGCGCGGCCCGTCCTGGGGTCGAGCGCCACGACGTCATTGGGCGACTGCGTGATGTACATGACCCCGTCGACGACCAGCGGCGTGGTTTCGAACTTCTGCAGCGACTGCGCCTGGAAAACCCATTTCAGCTCAAGGTTCTTCACGTTGGAAGGGTCGATTTGCTTGAGAAGGCTATAACGCTGGCTGGCGTAGCTGCCGGAGTAAGTCAGCCAGTTCTGCGGCTCGTCGCTCGCATGCAGCAGGCGCTCAGGGGTTACCTGGGCACGTAGAACGAAAGAAATCAGCAAAGCAGGGAGCAGCAGGAAGGTCGTGCGGCATGACTGGTTCATTTGACACCTTTCAAGGAAAGAAGGTACGCCTCCAGGTCGGCCAACTCCTGAGCGTTGAGCTTGTCTTTATAGGATGGCATAGCCGTGGTCTTTAGGATGGTGAATTCGCGGAGATCGGTTTTTGTGAGGGAGACGAGGCGCTCCTGCTCATCGATAAGCTGCACGGTGTAGGTGTCTTCATTCAGGCGGCGGCCGTTGATGACTTTGCCGTCCTTGGTTACCGCTCGTACGGGCCGATTGGCTGGCAACATCGAGGCGGCTGGATCGATCAGCGTCCGGTGAAGGAGTTCGGCGGTGCGCAGGGTGCCGATGTCGCCCAGGTCGGGAGCTACTCGCGGACCTTTGCCGTTAACGGCGTGGCAACTCGCGCAGTTCCCCGCTCCGGCGAATAAGGCCTGGCCGCGAGCTGCGTCGCCTACCTTGAGTCCGCGGGCATCGAAGCTGCTCATGTTTCGAAGATAAGAGACCATGCCGGTCAGTTCGGATGCGCCGAATGCGAAGGGCTGCATTGCAGTGCCGGGGACGCCGTTCGTGATGGTGGCTCGCAGATCATTGTCTGAAACAACGCGCTTGAACTGGCCCGCGCGGAAGTTGACGCCGGGGATCTGATCGCCGGACGTGCCGTGGCAAGCGGTACATTGCGTGGCGAAAATCTGCGCGCCATATTGAATGTCTGTTTGAAAATATTCCGGAGCGCGGTCCTGCCCTTGTGCAAGCACGGCCCTGCCAGGCAGCACAAAGACGGCGCAAACGATTGAACATAGCAACGACAGGCGTAAAAACAGCCAACGGGTTTTCACGAAACGTCCCCCACTTCAACCAGAATTCCCCGCCCTGGATTTTATGATTTCCTTCTTATTCGAGAATATACACCTGACTGGCGCTGATTAGAAGGCGCGTAAATACATTTCATTTTGCATCAGCTCTTATCTTAGGCCTTGGCCCTTTTCCTTTTTTTGAGTCCTGCACCCGCCGCTCGAACGCGCGGTCGCAATCCCTGCTTGGGATCGCCAGTTGACGCTTTCTCAACGTCTCCGCCTCCCTCGCGGGCGATATCCGCAAGCAAACGCCGGCTCAATACGGAGCGAGGTTCTTCCGTTTCAATGTCCTTCTTGGAGGCGTACTTATCGCGATGCTTGATCAACAACCAGGATTTATCCGCCCTGCTGCCAAACCCGCGGGTGCGAACCAGCACCCAGGAACCATGCAATTTCTTTCCATGCAATTCGAATTTCAGGTCCCCCTTTTGCAAAGCGCTCTTTACATCTTCGCTCTCCGGCGTCCATTCTCCGTTGTCCCAGACCATCACGGTGCCGCCACCGTATTCACCCTCGGGAATGACGCCTTCAAAGCTGCCGTACTCCAAAGGGTGATCCTCTACTTGCATGGCGAGCCGTTTGACAGAAGGGTCGAGTGATGGCCCCTTGGGAATCGCCCAGGAGAGCAAAACATCGTTGAATTCCAGCCGGAAATCATAATGCAGCTGCGTCGCGCGATGCTTTTGGATGACATATTGCAGCGGCCTTTTGGAATGCACCGGGGCGAGTGACTTTCCGGATGGCTCCGGCGTTACTTGGAAATTGCGCTTGGTTCGATATTTTTCAAGGGACACTGATGTGTTCTCCACGTAGCATTGGATAGCGACCTGCGTTCATGCACGCTTCACGACGTATCTATGATTTCTTCCTCGGGACCTTGGTCCCTTTCTTACGCGCCTCAGAAAGGGCGATGGCGATTGCTTGCTTTCGGCTCGTGACCTTTCCTCCCTTTCCGCCTTTGCCGGAAAGAAGGGTCCCCCTCTTTTCCCGATGTAACGCATTCTTGATGCTCTTCGCAGCAGACTTGCCGTATTTTGCCATGGCAATTACCCCTCCTGGAAAAATTCTATGTCTCCTACAATTTCCCTCAGACCTTCGAAATCCCGGTTGGGCCTAAACTTTCTTGAGTCGCGGGAATAATTCCAGGGCGTTATCGCGTTCGATGGCGTGAAGATCGCTCGCCGTCAGCCCCGCTTCGCTCAGCCCTTTGGCAATTACCGACGCGCTGAAGAAAGGGAAATCGGTGCCAAATAAAACGTGCGATACCGGCGCCAGCCTCAGGAAAGTCGGCCACGGATACGGGCTATTCATACTCGCCGTGTCGTAATAAAGTTTCCGCATTTCGTATAGCAGGCCATTCGGAAGCCGCTGCGCAATGTCAGGCCGCGCCGCCAGTGCCTCGAAGCGGGTCATCAGGTATGGCATCGTTCCCCCACCGTGGGAGAAGATGAAGCGGATGTCCGGATAGCGCGAAGCGGTGCCGTCGAGTATGAGGCTGGCGATCGCGCGCGTGGTGTCGGTCCCCAACTCGATCAACGCCGGGGCCAGCTCCGGCTGCAGATCCTTGCAGCACTCGGGCTTTACGGGATGCAGGAAGACTACTGCTTTGCGCCGATTCAATTCGCTCATCACCGGGTCGAACGCAGGGTCTCCGGGATACTTTCCCTGGTAGCTCGTCATCAGGCAAACGCCGTCTGCCTTGAGCGTGTCCTGGCTGTATTCGATCTCCCGGAGGCAGCCGTCGACGTCGGGGAGCGGAACCGTGGAGAACATGCCGAAGCGGCCGGGATGATCCGCCATAAGGCGCGCTCCGAGTTCGTTGCATTCACGCGCGAGCTTGCGCGCCGACTCGTTATCGCCGAACCAAACGCTCGGTTCGCTGGTCGAAACCAACGACGTTGCGACGCCGCTTTTATCCATGTCCTCGATGGATTTGCTGACCGTCCATTGTTCCAAGGGGCGCTGGTTCGTGTGCCTCGCGGCTATGGCGGCGATAAATCCGGGCGCTGAAAAGTGGTTATGAGTGTCAATTCGATAGGGACGGGATGGGATGGCGGGAAGCATCTGCGATTGCAGGAAAAGACCGGGAAGAGTCGCAACGGCACCGAGTGCGCCCAGCCCCGCAAGAAAATTCCGCCTGGGTACGCCGTCCGAGGAAAAATGCGCTTCTTTGTCAATTCTGTGATCAAGGATTTTCGCTTTCATCGGGCGCTAACCTACACCCGGCTGCACGCCGCGTGCAATACGAATGTGTCCTACCGGTGTTCGTAGCGCAGGATTTAGCCTGTGGGGGTTCGACTTTGCAAAGACCAAAATCCACAGGCTGAAGCCTGCGCTACAAAACCCAGCGGTTTGGAAGCAACATTCGCGGGAAATAAAGGGAACGGATGGATGTTCGTCAACAATTGCAGCGTATGGCGAACTCGCGCTCGCGTCCTACCAGGGACTCACCCCGCTCATGATGAGCGTCGCGATGCGCCATGACGACCTTCAACCCGTCGTTTCGATACAGTTCACTGACTTCCTCTTCCCACGCGCGACTTCCGTCCGGCGACCACTGAAACGGCAACGTCTTGATGTGCCACGGCTTCCCGCCAAAGTCGGGAGCCGCCATCAAAGCGCTGCGCAGGATTTCGCGCTGTTGTTCCGCTTCATGAGGCTTTCCCGCCGGGCAACCGAGCGGAAAATCCAGAAAACATGTTCGCGGAGGCTTGGCTTCCTCGGCGGCTTCGAGCAATACGCTCATGCTCAACGTGGGAAGCCCGCGCGCCTCAAGCGCCCGCGCAATGACTGTCGTGGCGCGATGGCAGGCCGGACAAAACGGAAAGAGGAAGACCAAGTCAACGCCATGCGAATCGTAAATCTGCTTGATCGCCGGAACCGTTTGTTCGACAAGTTCCGTGTAGCGCTGGATCGAGCCGACCATGGAGACGGCGGTAGGCGCAAGGCGTTTGAATGCGCCTTCGGATTCCAGCTCCCTCATGCGTTCCAGCGGAAACGCCACGTTGAGATCTTCGACGGCCCACTTCCGAACTTTGGTTTTGTGCGCGACAACCAGCCGCGACATCTGCGTGTCGCGGTGAATCAGGCGGAAGGAAATATCTTCGGTCTCTCCCAATGCGGGCTCCTCCGGCAACTGGGCGCCGCAGCTGGCGAACAATCCAATCGTGGATTCGGCGACCGGTTTTCGCAGGGGAGTCAATCGCGGGGGGTCGAACACAGGCCGATTTTCGAATTTGCGGCCGGTGACTTCTTCAAAAAGCCGTGAATAACTATAAGCCATCATCACTCCGGGCAATAATGATACTGCACATCCCGGCATCCTGGTAGGTCAAGCGCAGATTCGTCCGGTCAAATAAATTGCTCGGCAGGGCACTCTGCTATTGCGGCCAGGTGGCCGCGGGATCGAGGTTGATAATGGGTTGCGCGCCGGAAACTGGAACCATAGGACGCAGATACGGGCGAGCCGCAGCTTTGTGGCAAGAGTAGCATTCCTCCAGCAAGTGTTTGTACTCCGCGGAGAATTGCATGCTGTCTTTCAATTCGATGGCTTTCTTCACTTTGGCCAGGGTGCCGTTGTCGATGCCGTCGAAGATCGACTGCATATCCACGGGATTGCCGTCTGAGCCTTTCGGGCCGGGATTCAGGTGCACTTCCCAACGGATGCGGTTCCGCATTTCGTTTAGATAATAGTTGGCTAATGGCCAATTTTTCTTTTCGCCTGCAAACCAGAGATTGGCGGCGAACATTCCAACTTCCACCATGGGGTGAGAGTTCGGTGGGATAATGTCTTTCAGATGCGCCACGTCCGCCTGCATCGTTGCAGGATTGGCCTGCGGACTATTTTGCTGCGCCAAAGGTGCCGGGCGCTCCCAAGACAAAACGAAAAGACCCCCCAATATTGCGCCTAAAACTAGCATTTGCAGACTGCGGATCCAACGCAAGTTGGCCATGTCGAAACGCTCCTTCTGAATTGAAGTTCGAACCTAATTGCAATCTTAATTACAATTTTAGAACTTTGTTGCTGCGCGAGTGCCGCTTGCGAGTTTCTTCGCGCTCATTTCGGATTGGATATTTCCCAAGCGACATGCCGGCGGTTGCGGCGTGCGGGAAACACCAGTTCTCAAAAACGGACATTTCTTTCGGACTCGGTCAACATTCTGGCGGGGATTATAGCTCAGTTCCTATGCGCCTACTTAATTGGCCGCAGCGCTCGGTCAGCGGTGCCGTAACGGGCGTGGGCTAAAATCCCACTGAAGGATAATTATACTTTGTCAAATACAGGCATCGCTGCATCAACATACCCGGAAGTATGTAGGGGACAAGCAAAATAAGATTTGTGCCGAAGGCGGAGGGGGCAAGTCAGATCAGGTTCCAAATCCCAGCGAGGTTGCGGTTCCTAGGCCTCCTAAGACCTGGTTGATGGTTCGAGCCAGATCCTCCGCGGCAGAGGCCTTCGATACAAAAGCATCCGCGCCAACCAGACGGGCAGTAGTGGGGGTCTCATGGATGCTGAAAAATACTATTTTGGTATCGGGGGCAAGCTGCCGGATTCGAATAGCGGTTTCAAAACCGCCCATTATGGGCATCGTGAGGTCAAGAATGACTACATCAGGGGAGAGTTTGACCACTTTTTCAATCGCTTCGGCGCCGTCCACCGCCTCGCCGCAGATCTCCCACTTATTCTTGTCAGCCAATAGAATGCGCACACCTATCCTTACGATTTCGTGATCGTCCACAATTAGAAGACGGACTGGAATGAGCAAGCTCCGATATAAAGCATAGGGAATCTATCGGGTGCGATCCCCGATGTACATACGCTGATTCTTGTATTATTTATTCACAACACAGGCCATAAATAAGAGTCCCAATTTCGACGATTTGAAGGGAACATGCTCAATTTCAGACAAATCTTCATGCACTGCTTTCGTTCACAAGGGGCTGCAGGGACTACCGGAAGTCTCCGGTGAATCTGATTTTACTGAACGGCTCTATAATCGCCCTTCACGCGGGCCTGAACAATCCTTGCGGACAAGTTTGCTTGGAAGCAAAATGTCCCCGCTTCAATTCGCGCAACGCCCGGAGAGATTTCGATCATCGGGCGATAGTGATCGCATTCACGCTAAAGAGGACTCGAGATGAAAAAGAGATGGATTCTGTTTGTGATACCTCTTGCGTTAACAACTATTCCGTTAGCATTCGTTTCGAGCCAGCAAGAGCCTGCCGGTGTTCGGCCCCGGAACGTCGTGATATTCGTGTTTGACGGATTGCGGGCCGGGTCCGTCAATGCGGTGGATTCGCCGACCATGTTTCAGATTCGCACTCATGGGGTCAACTTTGCAAACAGCCACTCGCTTTTTCCGACTTTCACCACTGCCAATGCTTCCGCCATCGCCACCGGCCATTACCTCGGCGACACCGGCGATTACAGCAACCAAATTTATATCGGACATCCAATTTTTCTGGACGGTAATTTCGGACGGCCGCCCGGAAGTTACGCGCCTTACGTCGAAAATAATCGAGTCCTTGGGGATCTGGACGCCCAGTTCGATGGGAATTATCTGAACGAGGAAACATTGCTCGCCGCAGCGCGCAGGCGCGGTTTCAGTACAGCCGCCATTGGAAAGATGGGACCCGTGGCAATACAGGATGTGAGCCAGTTGAATCCAGTAAAGGGCGGATTCGCGATCCCCCAGACCATCATTATCGATGACGGAACAGGCACTCCAGATGGGGTGCCCCTTGCGCCGGAAGTCTCAGCGGCTCTCATAAACGCCGGGCTCCCCACAACCGCTCCTGCCCGGAACCAACCAACGGGAAACAATGTGACCCCTGGAACCAAGGAAACAAACTACGTTCAACAAGCATATTTTGCGGACGCCGCGAGCAAAGCGATCTTGCCGATGTTCGCTAAGAGTGGAAAGCCGTTTGCACTGCTTTACTGGTCGCGCGATCCCGATGGAACGCAGCACTTTCAGGGCGACAGTTTGAACAAGCTCATCCCGGGCATCAACGGGCCGACTTCCAAAGCTGCTCTCAAAAATGCCGACAACAACTTGAAGCAAATTCTGGACTACATCAACAACGATCCCCAGTTGGCAGCGAATTCGGATATTTTTTTGACCGCCGACCATGGTTTTGCGACGATCAGTAAGCATGATATTGACGCTGCCGGCCACGCGACAACGAGCCATGCAGCGAAGTGGATTTATAAAGACCCTCAGGGCCGGCAAGAAGTGAACACCGGATTTCTGCCGGTGGGCTTTGTTTCGATCGACCTTGCTCATGAACTGGGACTTCCGCTATTCGACCCCGACAGCCCGATCGACGGCCCGGATGGCAAGAGAATGTTTGCACCGGTGGATCCGGCGGCCGCGCAGCAGCTCCCCAATTTGCGCCAGCACCCAGTCGGCGGCAACGGATTAATCGGCGGCACGGGGCGGATAGCCAAAGAGACGGATGCCAAGGTCGTCGTCGCAGCGAACGGCGGTTCCGATCTCATTTATCTTCCCGCTCATGATCCGGAGTTGGTGCGGAAGATCGTCGCGTTTCTCGCCAAGCAGGATTACGTCGGCGGGCTCTTCGTAAACGACGATTATGAAAAACTCCCCGGCGCTTTGCCCTCCAGCTCGATTGGCCTGGTCGGCTCCTCGCTAACCCCGACGCCCACGATTGCCGTCACTTTTAAAACCTTTTCTACAGATCCCAAAGACCCGAATATGACTGGCGTCCAGATCACGGATTATTTGTTACAGCATGGCCAGGGAATGCACGGAAGTTTCGGACGAGCTAATACGTTTCAATTCATGGCGGCGATCGGACCGGACTTCAAGAAGGAATTCGTAGATCAAGCCCCGGTAAGCAACGCGGACATTGCCCCTACCTTGGCAAAAATTCTCGGGCTGGAACTCGCCGGCAAAGGCGACCTGAAAGGACGCGTATTGCAAGAGGCCCTGGCAGGAGGCCCGCCGTCGATATCGTTCGAGCGCCGGACCGCTATTTCGCAGGGCGCCGCGAACGGCAAGAAAACCATCCTAATGTACCAGCAGCTGGCGAGTCAGATTTATTTTGACCAGGCCTGTTTCAAGAATGCAGTTGGGAGCAAGTCTCAGAACACGTGCCCCTACTGAGAAAGCCATGGCGACTGTATATTGCTCTACACCCTCCTGATTGTTGCGTTAAGAATCAAGTTCGTGGGGTAAGTTCGTGAATTCCCCGGCACGGCCGCGACGGGAGACGAATTAGAAAGATAGAGGGTGAAGGTGAGTAAGCAACGGCTTGAAGCGTTCACGGATGGAGTGATTGCAGTCATCATCACCATCATGGTGTTGGATATGAAAGTTCCGCAGGGCGCCGCGCTTAGCGCGCTCCGCTCCGGCCTGCCCGTCTTTCTCGCCTACGCGCTCAGCTTTGCCAATGTTGGAATTTTTTGGAATAACCATCACCATATGCTCCACGCGACCGAGCGGATCAATGGCATGGTTTTATGGGCCAACCTGTTCTTGCTTTTCTGGATGTCGCTCATCCCATTTGTGATCCGCTGGATGGACGATACACATTTCGCTCCTTCACCCACCGCTGCGTATGGCGTGGTGTTGGTTCTGTGCTCGATCTCGTACATTTTGCTGGAGAGAGCGATCATCAAGTGCAACGGCCCAAACTCAAAATTGGCCCGCGCAGTCGGCGGCGACCGGAAAAGCAAGGTTTCGATGTTGATTTACGTCCTGGCGATTCCGTTGTCCTACTTGCACACGTGGATTGCGCTGGCGATGTACGTTGCAATCGCCATGATCTGGTTTATTCCCGACCGGCGCATCGAATCGATAGTGTAGACAAACACAAGCTCCAGACGGGAGTTTTTACAGCTCTGCAAGGACAGACTAACCGAGGAAGAGTCCTATCAAGGATTTATAGGCCGGATAGAAGTGGAGCATGAGCAGCAGCGGCATAGGCGCCTGAGCCAGCGGAGGAACCGGCAGCAGGCTGTGGCCATATCGCAGCGACAGCCCAGCATGCCGCGCCGATCGCAAAATAGTAATAGTTGCAGAAGGCCTGTTTATTGAAAGCAAAAAACGTGACGTAGGTAAGCGTCACAGCAGCGGCAAATCCCGCTGGAGTGTGCGCGCAATGCCGTAATGCGAGAACAATGACCGGAACGACGATGAGAAATGGAACCAAAATCGGCGCTTTATATCCTCCTGCGTGCCTGTACAGCCACACCAGATAGCTGAGTGAGTCCGTCCGGAATGGTTGCACGAACTGCAATTGCACGACGGCGCGCAGAAATTCACGAGGATTCCACGCGATAAACGGCAGGTCGATCATCGCCATGACTAGCGCAGCTTTGGCGACCGTCTTCCACCATTGCTTCCATGGGTTCGGGCCTTCCGTCAGCAAGAACAGGAGGGGCAGCGCAACCGCCGTGTATTGCTTGGTGGCAAAAAACAGGCCGAGAGCCCAGGGGAGACCTTTGCGCCAACGGCAGGCGCAGAACATGACCAGCGAGAACGTAAACACCAGCAGCGGTTCGGTCCAGGACATGTCGATGACGAAGAATCCTTGCGGGTTGATTATGAACAGCAATCCGATCAGCGCCCCCCACCTTCCCGGACGCGCTGCGGCCATCAGCAGGGCTGAAAGTCCTATCGCAATGACGCTGGCAAACCGGCAGTCGCCACCGAGCAAGTATGCGGGCAGCACCATCAGCAGGCTTAGCGGCGGATAAGGGAATCCGTAAGTGAGCCATCCATCATCGCCAACGACTCCAGGCCCATAAGCCGTTGTGCCGGGACCATATCGGAGCGGATTCTGAAATACGGCGCGGCTGTTGTAGCTATAAATATTCTGGATGTGCGTTGTATATGGGTTGCCGCCGTGCAACAAGGCTTCTGCAGAACTTTGCTGGAAAAGGAACACATCAATGTGGGGATCTCGTTGGCGCTGCGGCGAAACAAACGTAAGAGCGGAGACAACGCAGAAACCGACCACCGTGAGGACGAGCAGGGGGAGAGCCCAAGCGCCCAGATCGGCGGCTTGCAAAAGGCCCACGGCCACGAGGACGAACACCGAAAGGCAGATCGTGATGTCTTTGATCGATTGAAATAACACGATGCACGCGGCAACGACCACAACCACCACTAAAATCCCCGCGAACCGCTGAACGAGAAAATCCTGTACGTTCTGACGGAAACGCAGGACAACTGCGGTGAAACAAACGATCAGCGCGATCGTGAGCCAGAGCAGCGCGATTGGGACGTATTGGCCTTCATCGACGTTGATCGCCAATTCCAAAAATAATGCGCATAATGCCATGCCCAGGGCGAGGGTTGCGCGATCTTCGGTCTGCAGTTGCGATGCGGGCGTCGTGATCATCCTATGTTCCGCGCTCACTGACCAGTCCGAGCTTTTGGTCCAAGAGCGGTAAGAAAGTTTTTATATCACAGCCACGGACTGCGAATACGGTATTGACGCCCAAGGGCTACAGGCCGCCGGCGCCGGCGGCCTGCAGCCCAGCGCCGAGTGCGCCTTTTCCTCGAATCAAACAACTCCGGCCAGTTCGCCGCCGCATAAGTCTCTGGACTGGAAGTTGCCGCCGAGTTACTCACTCGCGACGATAAGGATATCCTGCTTTTGGATATCTCATACGCTTCGCATCGCCGAGGATTGCACTTGGAACTTACACTCACCTCTTGAGCTGTGACGACGAAAGAATCGCAATGCGATTGGGATAAATCTTGGACCTAGCTGGATCTAACAACAAAAAAAACCGGAGTCAGCGTTTCCGCTGACCCCGGCCTGATCAACTAGAATTTGGTTGCGGGGGTTGGATTTGAACCAACGACCTTCGGGTTATGAGCCCGACGAGCTACCAGACTGCTCCACCCCGCAAAGGCATGATAGCGGAAGCGGGTTGGTTCGTCAAACGAGGCGGACAAATCCGGCGGCGGCGAAATCAGTTTCGCGAGGCGCACGCCTGCGCTTCGACTATCTCGCGCGAGCGAATCTTTTCCAGGCGGGCTCGCAGATTTTCGGGGTTGATGCCCGCCGAATAGCAAACTGTCCGGTAATCTAAACTGTCAGTAAACAAAAACTGTTCGGCCTCGCGTTTTTGGCGAAGCGGACCGCTGACCCATTCTTCCACGGTGCTGGCAATCACGGCCCGCCACAATTTCTGCTCGGCTGTTTCTTCGACTTCCGCACTCTCTAGCATACCCACTGACATGTTCCCCCCTTGTATCCTTGCTCCGGCCTACGATTCGATGTCGCTTCGATAGCCTACCGCTTTGGATAAAGGCAACTGGGATTCCATTAGTCCGGGAGATGAAACAAAATGAATACACATAACCCTAATTGGGAGAGGTGGTTAATATGGTTCCATTGTGGGACTTAGGGGCGAGAAACTCTGAACTGTTTCGAGGGTGAACAATGACACGATTCATGTGTCGCGCCGGATCACAGTCGCGGAGCGGATGAAGATTCCTTCAAATGAGACGGATACCTGGTTTGCCGGGACGACGACTTAGCCGGAGACCCACGCGGGAGGCCGCTGATATTTTCGTCGGTAGGTGATCTTACTTTTTTTGCCGCCGGAAATGAACTCAAAGATGATCTGTTTGCTGCCATCAAGGCGGGCTTTTTCGTGATTCTTGGCAGCCGAGAGAACCAGCCAGTGTCCCCGCAAGATTTCGTAGGTACCGCGCTCGGCGAGGATTTGATAGCTTCCATCCGAGTTCATTTCCAGGGAGGGGGCCTTGCATGGGTGGGTCTTACCAGCGACTTCAACGCTCACGCAAGTGTAGGTTCCGGAGAGGGACGCCTGCGCCCGTGCTGGCGTGACGCTGAAGACCAGGGCTAAAGCGCCTATGATGAAGACTTTAGCTAAGTTCTCTAACCCTCGGTTATGGTTTCTCATAGTCTCCCCGCGCCTTAAGAGTTAGCGGTCCTGAAGTCCTGCGGGGAGCAATCGGGAGCGCATTCATTGAGAGACAGTGCAAGCCTTGTTCCATAAAGGTAAACAATCAACCTGCTGATTCTAAATGCTTTATCTGGCCATTAGGTTTTGTACACTGAAATTGTGTGAACAAGTGTTTCTAACAATGCTCATGAAGGGAAGCTTTTTGCTCACACTTTGTGCGCCGCTAACGTAGGGTTGATTATTCAAGACTGGGTCTCCCGACCAATGAATTGTTCCTCTTGGGCAGTACCCTGCTAGAATGTCTGTACCAGCGGATCAGAACCTTACTTGTGGGAGATCGGATTGAGCGTAGTAAACCGAGCTTCTGGGCAGCCTGCGGGCGAAACTGACCCTGTGAGCGAATTTGAACGGGATATTGGGCTGTTGATCCGCGCTGAGAGCCGCGACCCATTTCGCCTGCTCGGCCCTCACTTCGTTGAGGAAGGCGACGACAAACGCCTGGTGGCCCGCTGCTTTTTCCCGCGAGCGGCGCATGTCTTCCTCCTGTTGAAAGATCGCTCCGAAGCAATTCCTGCCCAGCGCATACACCCCGACGGTTTGTTCGAGGCTACTTTGCCGCTCTTCCCGTACCTGCCGATTTCAGCGGACAGCTACCGTTGGAGAATCATTGAGGAAAGCCTGCCGGTACGAGAGGTCCATGACACATATGCCTTCCCTCCTCTGCTCTCCGATTTTGATTTGTATCTGATCGGAGAGGGTACGCATTACCAAAAATACGAAAAAATGGGCGCGCATCCCACGGTCGTCGACGGCGTGGCGGGAGTGCAGTTTGGCGTATGGGCCCCCAATGCGATGCGCGTGAGCGTGGTGGGGGATTTCAATCAGTGGGACGGGCGCATCAGCCCGATGCGGAATCGCGGGCCATCGGGAGTTTGGGAACTGTTTGTGCCGGGACTCGCTGAGGGCGCCATCTATAAGTACGAAATCCGGCCGATGTCGGGCGGGTACCCTCTTTTAAAAAGCGACCCCTACGGATTCCGCTCGGAACTTCGGCCTAACACCGGCTCGATCGTAGCCCGGCTGGACCACCACATCTGGAATGATTCGGGATGGATCGACTGGCGAGCAAGGAACGATTGGTTGTCCTCACCCATTTCCGTGTACGAAGTTCATCTCGGTTCCTGGCGGCGCGTGATCGAGGAAGGCGGGCGGTGGTTAAGCTATGGCGAGTTGGCCGATCAGCTCATTCCTTATTTGAAGCGCATGGGCTATACACACATCGAGCTCATGCCGGTGATGGAGCACCCGTTCGATGGTTCGTGGGGATACCAGACGCTTGGATATTTTGCGGCGACCAGCCGGTTCGGATCGCCCGATGACTTCATGACGTTTGTCGACCGATTTCATCAGGCGGGCATTGGCGTCTTGCTGGATTGGACCCCGGCCCACTTCCCGAGTGATGGTCACGGGCTCGGTGAATTTGACGGCACACACTTGTACGAACATGCGGACCCGCGCCAGGGCCGCCATCCCGACTGGGGGACTCTCGTTTTCAATTATGGACGCAACGAAGTTCAGAATTTCCTGATCTCCAACGCTCTTTTCTGGATCGACAAATATCACATCGACGGCTTGCGCGTGGACGCCGTGGCATCCATGCTTTATCTCGATTATTCTCGCCGCGAAGGCGAGTGGATACCCAATGAATTTGGCGGGCGAGAGAACCTCGCCGCCATCGCGTTCATTAAGCGATTGAATGAGGTTGTTTATTCCCGCCACCCCGGCGTGCTGACCATCGCGGAGGAATCCACTTCCTGGCCAATGGTTTCGCGTCCCACATACCTGGGAGGATTAGGTTTCAGTTTGAAATGGAATATGGGGTGGATGAACGACACGCTGAGTTATTTCGCGGTGGACCCGATCTACCGGAAATACCATCACAATCGCATGACGTTTTCGATGCTGTACGCCTTCACGGAAAATTTTGTGCTGCCGCTCTCGCATGATGAGGTCGTTCACGGCAAGGCCTCGCTGATCAACAAGATGCCGGGCGACTTGTGGCAGCAGTTCGCCAACATGCGCCTGTTTTTGGCGTACTTGATGGCGCATCCCGGCAAAAAGCTGATGTTCATGGGCGGCGAATTCGGCCAGCGGGGAGAATGGAATGCTGAAACCGGCCTCGAATGGCACCTGCTCGAATACGATACACACCGCGGCCTGCAAACTCTTGCGGCGGACCTGAACGCGATCTACCGGAATGAGCCTTGCCTTCACCAGGTGGATTTCGACTGGCACGGATTTGAATGGATCGATTGCAATGATGCGGATGCGAGTATCCTTTCGTTCATTCGGCGCGCGAGGGACCCGGGCGATTTCACCGTTGTCGTCGCTAATTTCACGCCGGTTCAGCGGGATGCCTATCGCGTCGGAGTGCCGGAACCCGGGTTCTACAGGGAGATCATGAATACGGACGCGGAGAAATATAGCGGGACCAACTTTGGCAATTTGGGCGGCGTCCATGCTGAAGCGCTTCCCTGGAATAACCTGCCCTATTCCATCCATTTGCGGATGCCGGCCCTCGGGGTCATCTACTTCAAGCACGAACGCTGGTAGCCTAGAGCGGTCGATTCGACTGTTGGTTAAAGTCCTCGGTCAACCCTCAGAGCCTGTGTGTCCCCACATCATTGAACATGCCACTAGCTAATCAGGCCGCGGAAAAAAAATAGTTTATTCTGTCATTCTGAGCGAAGCGAAGAATCTCTCTTCGATTTGCTCCTTTGAAAAGAACGAGAGATTCTTCGCTTCGCTCAGAATTACAAAATTCTGGAGGACTTTTTTCCGCAGTTTGTCAAGGCGCAATGATTCTGGCAAACCCTGGTCGTCGGCGATGTCGCGTCGCTCGAGTATCCGGGCGAAGTAAAACTTGTTGTCGAAGGAGGGCATCAGCTCTCCTTCAGAATTATTCCGGTGAGGCGGAACTGATCGCGCCCGAGCGACCCACAAACCTACTGGGGTTGCTGACCTTGCTGACCCATGCGATTGCGCATCATCTGCATGGGATCGAACTTCGTTGGCGTGCCGGTGATGCGATCCTTCGCATCCGTAGTCACCTTCGCGAGCACTATGGTCCTCTGTTTGTCTTGCATTTTCACAAGACTCCACGGCGATACTTTGTCAGAAATCCAGCCGTCGCCGCTGCCGTCCTTCATTCGGTAATGCTCACAGCTGTATGTGCCCGCGGGAACGGTAACCGATTCCGTGCCAACCAACTCGGCTTTGTTGCGAAAGTCCACCTCGGTCTGAGCGGGCCGGCGGCCCCCCATGTTCATCGTGTTCATGTCCATTTCCATGGGGCCTTGGCCGGGCATCTGAATTACCGACTTAGAGTAGGAGATGGCATTGCCATCGACGGTCTCAAGGACTTTGATGATGACCTCGCCTCCCTTCGGCTCGATCATGGATGATTCCACCCAATAGCCGGTTTTGCCTCCCATGTCCTCCTTGCCGATGACAGCGAACTCCATGTTCGTCTTATTGCCTTCCCGTGTTATTTCATAGACCGAGCCGGCTCCTACTACCGGCCGCCAGATCCCGCTGAGGGTTGGCACTTGCATCCCCATCTGCGCCGCCAGGGGAAGCGCCAGCGCGACCGTGGCAAGCAGGACTACCATTTGTTTCAGTCTCATAGGTATTTGCCTCCTCGGAATGTCTTCTGCAAGCCGGGGCCGAATCCGGCGAGGTTTCTCGATTCGCTATCGGCAGTTCATCGACGCCGCTTCAGTCTGGGGACCGCAGCCAGACGTTCGTACAACTGGCGGTCAAAACCGGGAATGATCGTATCGCCAGCCACTAGCGTAGGCAAGGTGCAACTGTCGAGGACGTCCGTCAGAATGCGCAGGTATTCCGGATGGGCGCGAACGTCGCGCTCCTCAAAGGAAATCCCGCGCGAGGTCAGGCAGTTCTTCGCCTCGACACACGCACCACAGCCCGGCTCGGTGTAGAGATGGATCTCCATTTGCGAAAGTTTCCGACAAGCGGTCCGGGATCACTTTGTATCAGAAATAATCGAATCACGGCAAATAAATTTTCTGCGCAGGTTGTGCATAAGTGCAAAAGCGGAATAGTGTTTTTCAAAAGAATGCAATTCTAAATTACTCGTAGGCGAGAGCGTCCACGGGATCGTTTCGCGCCGCGCGCAGCGCAGGGTATGTGGCGCCCGCAATCGCGCCGGCAATTGTCAGGAGGATCGCCCGGACGATCCAGCCGCCCTCGATGGCAATCTGCAAAGTAGGCGAGGTCCTGTGCAAAATCGCGACAACGCTGTAGGTGCAGAGTAATCCGAAGACCACGCCCAAACCGACCATCACCAAAGTCTCTCCCAAAATCAGCCAACAAACTTCCAGGCGCGAAGATCCTAACGCCCTGAGAACGCCTATGTCCCGGGTGCGCTCAAAGACCATCGTGTGCATGGTGAGGAGCACGACCAGAAAACTGATGGCCACGCCGAGCATGACGAAAGAACGAATAAAGGGTTTCAATTCCGGCAAGTTGGAGGAACTCATTAAAGTGCTGTACTCCGCCATCGAGCGAATCTTGTAAGTGGGCAACAACTTAACGAGCTCATCCCGCGCGGCTTCGGTATCGCCCTTGCTGCGCACATAAAACATGGAAGCGCGGCCCTCTGCGCCGGCGATGTCCTGCGCCGCCTTGATCGGAATGAAGAAGCGTGCTCCCTTGCCGTGGAGCACGATTCCGGAGACAGTGAACTCATGGCCGAGAAGAATCGTTCGTTGTCCCACACGCAACTTACGAGACTGGGCCGCCAGGTCGTCAGCGATGGCCTGGTCCGGCTGCTGAAAGGGCCTGCCGGAAATAAACTTGAAGCCGTTACTGAGGCCGGCAAACCTGTCGTAATCAATGCCGTAGACGACTCCGAGATTTTTCTGATCGACCACGATGAACACCGGCGCCACTTCGTCGACTGCCGGCAAGCCGGCAATCTTTTCCACCAATGATTCGGGCATGACGGCGCTCGAAAATGCAAAGAAAATAGATGAATTGGGCGGCTGCACGATGATGTCGGCGCCAACGCCCTCGGCGCGCGTGCGCCAGTCAGCCAGCGCGCCCGACGTCAGTCCCGCAATCAGCAGGACGAGGAATACCTGGAGAGCCAGCGCCAGTACACTCAGCGCAGAGCGCAGCGGGCGCACGCCGAGGTTGCTCCACAGCAGGTGCCAGATCACAAATCCTTTGTATGGTTTTTCTTCCATCCGCCCGATTCCGCGTGAGGTTCCCCTGGTCTGTAAATCTAACACCGCGAGCACGCTTAATCAAAGCGATGGCGCTTGAATTGCACAATGAAAGTTTTCAACAGTTTTGTTGAAAAGGGTGTGGAAAAGACGAACTTTGTGCGCGTAGCTCATGAGAAACACACCGCTTGTTACTGTTTGCACCAAGATGAAGCACATATTTAAGATTTAAGACAAAACAAAAATGTTGAAGACGATTTTCCAGTCAGAATATACCGGCCAGTGAAAATAAATTTTCATCCGATCGCGGCGAGAATATAGAATTCGGCAGGCTTCCTGTTTCAATACCACTTGGGAGGGCGCGCGAGCGTGATGTTGATCGTTTGCTCTGCCTGGTTGATGTCGTAATACTCGCCGTAAGTCTTCCAACCATCGGCAATCACTTGCACCAGAAATTTTCCGGGCGGGATCACCGGCACATGGCACTCTCCGGACTGGTTGGTCTTCAGATTCATCTCGATCTTCTTGTCCTTGCCGTGCTTGTGCTCTTCGACGAAGCGAACGTAGACGCTGGCGCTGTCGATGGGCTTCTTGTCCTCGCCCCCGGTTACGACGATCGTCAGCCGGACGTCCTTGGAACTGGAGTCCGCCTTCGCATTCGAGTCCGTGGTCTTCTCCTGGCCATGGGCAGCCACCGCGATCAGCAGAATTAGAAACGGCATCACGCGCAGCAGAGTCTTCAAGGATCTCGGCGTATAACTCATGGCAGGCATCCCGCAAAAAGAATTAAGGCAAGCATGCGATACCACATTTTTGCGCTTTTTCCGGGGTTGCGCAAGCCCCTCGCATTGACTCAGCCGCGGACCTGAGCTACTTTCGATCGGCGCAACATTTTGCGCAACCCTCGAGCGTCAGCACCCTCGGCTGAAGGCCCGCCGATTTTCGCTCTGGACGAAGAAATTCCGGCCCACAACAAGCCGCCGCGGCCAACCGCAAGGAGATTTTTTCATGGGATTTGCGACCGATGCCATACATGTGGGGCAGGAGCCCGATCCGGCGACTGGCGCGATCGTCGCGCCAATCTATCAGACTTCGACCTACGTCCAGGAAGAACTGGGAAAGAACAAGGGTTACGACTACGCCAGGACCGCGCACCCGAATCGCCGGGCACTTGAGCGCACCATGGCGAAGCTGGAAGGCGGCAGCGCGGCGTTTGTGTTTACGTCCGGCATGGCCGCCATTGATTCCGTTTTTCGCCTCTTGAGGCCCGGAGACCACTGCATCATTTCCGAGGCGGTCTATGGCGGAGTCATTCGCCTCACGACTCAGTTCCTTGTGCAATGGGGGCTGGAGTTCAGTTTCGTGGACACATCCTCGCCTGAGCGGGTAGAGCAAGCCATCAAGCCCAATACCAAAATGATCTATGTGGAGACGCCCACGAATCCGACGATGAACGTCACCGACATCGCCGCGATTGCCAGGATCGCGTCGGCGCGCAACGCCACCCTCGTCGTCGACAACACTTTTCTCAGCCCTTACCTGCAATCGCCACTCGAGCTGGGAGCTCAAATTGTCGTTCACTCCATGACGAAATATTTGAATGGGCACAGCGATGCTGTGGGCGGTTCAGTTATCTTGACACGCCCCGCCGACGCAGAAAAAATCTACTTCCTGCAGCGCTCCACCGGGGCAGGACTCGCACCTATGGATTGTTTTCTGGTTTCGCGCGGAATCAAGACACTGGCAGTGCGGATGAAACAGCACGACGCCAATGGCCGGGCCGTTGCGCGGTTCCTCGAAGACCATCCGTCCGTGAAGCGCGTCTTCTACCCAGGGTTGCCCTCGCATCCGCAACATGAAGTGGCCTTGCGACAGCAGCGCGGATTCGGCGCTATGATCTCCTTCGACGTCGCGACCATGCAGAATGCGCGCGCCGTCCTTAATTCTTTGAAACTGTGTTCTCTTGCGGAAAGTCTGGGAGGGGTGGAGACGCTCATCTCCCATCCGGCGACTATGACGCACTCCTCCGTGCCTCCCGAAGTGCGCCAGCGGATCGGAATTACCGAAGGACTGATTCGCATTTCCGTCGGGATTGAAGACGTGGAAGATCTGATCGATGACCTCGATCAGGCGCTACAGAAGATCTGATTTTGGTAGGGCAGGCTTCAGCCTGTCGGTTTTGTAATCATTCAAGGAAATCCAAACTAGACAGGCTCACGCCTATCTTACAACATGATCCAGCCAGGCAAGATAAGCGCGCGATCCTGTGGCGATCGGCAAGGCGATGAATTCGGGCACTTCGTAGGAGTGCAGCCGCTCGACCGCCACCTGCAGCTTCGCCAGGCGCTTTTGCGACGTCTTGATGAGCAATAGGCGTTCGCGCGAAGACTCTACCTTTCCCGTCCAGTGATAGATGGAAGAGACCGTGCCGGGAAGGATATTCACACACGCAGCCAGGCGCTGTTCAACGACGGCGCGGGCGATGCGCTTCGCTTCCGCAGAGCTCGCGCAGGTCACCAGAACCAGAAATTTATCGGTCAAGGAACCCTCCCTACCCATTACTCTTTCTCACAGGCTTTATTTCCATGGTGTTTCACTCTTGCATGGCAGGCTACAATACCTGCCCGAGGGCGGAAACATTTTACTCGGGAAATGACGGGGACGATCAAATTTGGAACTTCGGGCTGGCGCGCGGTCATCGCGGAGGATTTTACATTCGCGAACGTTCGGCTGGCCACGGCGGCTATCGCCGAACATGTGCGGAGTCGAAAAACAAAGGCGATATTGATTGTCGGCCACGATACGCGATTCTTTGCTGAGGAATTTTCACGCACAGCCGCGGAAATTCTTCGCGAGCACGGCATTGGCGCTCTGCTGTGCGACGCGCCCACGCCGACGCCCGCCATCGCTCACGAAATCCTGCGGCGCAAGGTGGATGGCGCCATCAATTTTACGGCCAGCCACAATCCAGCCGAGTATCAAGGCCTGAAATTCACAGGCCCGGACGGCGCACCGGCGCTTCCCGAAGTCACGCATGATATCGAGGTGCGCGCCGCCAAAATTGGCGAACGCGCCCCGGCCAAGCCGAACGACAAGCCCTTTGAGAAAATCGATGCGCGAGAATCCTATCTCGGGCGGCTCGCACAGCTCGTGAATTTCAAAGCGCTTGGAGATGCAAAATTAACCGTGGTGACCGACGCGCTGCATGGGTGCGGCGCCGGATACCTGGACCGGGCATTCTCGACGAACCACATCAATGTGCTGGCACTGCGCACGGAACGGGACGTGCTCTTTGACGGCTCCGGACCGGACGTCTCGGAGGAAAACCTGCGGCCCCTGCGCGAAGTTGTGCTCGCGAAACAAGCTGCGGTGGGCCTGGCGACCGACGGCGATGCCGACCGCTTCGGCATACTCGATTCCGACGGGACGTGGATGCAACCGAATCATATCCTCGGCCTGCTGTACGATTACCTTGTTGAAACGCGTGGATGGAAAATGCCGGCGGCACGCAGCGTGGCCACTTCGCACCTGATAGACGCGGTCGCCCGCCATCACGGCACGACTGTGCTTCAAACTCCCGTAGGATTCAAATACATCGGCGAACTGATCCAGAAGGACAAGATTGCGATGGGCGGAGAGGAGAGCGCGGGGATGACGATCCGCGGGCATGTGCCTGAAAAGGACGGAATTCTTACCTGCCTGCTCGTCGCGGAGATGATCGCCGTGCGGCGCGCTTCGCTGGCGGCTCAATTGCGCGCGCTCTTTAAGAAAGTGGGATGTGAGTTCTGGCCGCAGCGCACGAATCTTCACCTGCCGGAAGCTGTAAAATTGAGGGCGGTGAACCGGTTAAAGGAGAGCTTCTCGACATTTCTGGGTCGGCGTGTAAAAAATCTCGATCGAACGGACGGATTGAAAATGGAATTCGCCGATGGATCGTGGGTTCTGCTGCGGCTTTCAGGCACCGAACCGCTGATGCGGGTTTACACCGAGGCCGCGACGCTCAAAGAGTCATTGAAAATCGCAAAAGAGACGCAGGCCTGGGTGATGGGCTCCGCGCAAGAAGCGAAGGCATGATCACGATAAAGCAAATTCGCGGAATATCTGCGAGCGAAGCCACCGCATATTTGCGGAAGAACGCGCGGCAGATTTTAGGGCTCGCGCTCTTTGCCCTGCTGGTGCACGACGTTTTTGGGCCGCACGGCATCATCGCCATGCGCCGCACGCAGAAAGAAATTGAACAGATTCGCGAGCAAATCGGCAAGATGAACGATGAAAATAAGTCCCTGGCCGAGCAGGTCAACTCACTGAAGACCGATCCCAAGTCCATCGAACGTATCGCCCGGGAAGAAATGGGCCTGGCGCGTCCCGGCGAGATGATATTCAAAATTCCCGATACAGCCAAGCCCGGCAGTCCGCAAAAACCAGACACACAAAAGTAATCCGGAAGAAACTTATTGCTCGAAATGAAAAAGCGAATCTGTCTGTTTAGCCCCCGCCATTCCCCGCGACAAAAGCCACGAGCTATGTTCGCGCCGCGCCCCGAAACAGCGCCAGCATTTGCGGCTTCCATCTGGGAAACCGGTTGCGAACTGTGGCGAGCAAAGTCATGGCTACAAAAATTGCAACCAGTCCAAGCGTTGCCGCCCGAATGCCCGCGGCGCGTTTGGGCACAATGGAAAGCGCGCCATAAACGAATTCGAAGTGCACCCAGTAAACCAGCAGCGAGCATTTGCCCATCTCGATCAGCGGACTAAATCCCCATTCCCCCGCTCCCCAACGGCACCATGCGTAACCCAGAAAGAGAACGATGAGTACGATTCCAGCGCGAATCATGAAAAAATTCGGACTGGTGTGCCAAAAATCGTAGGTGCCGTATAGCCGCGTGGGACGCGCATCCAGCCACTTTCCCAGTCCAATGAGCGCAATTCCGCTTATACCCGACAAAGTGAGCGACAGCGCCTCGTTTTTTCGCGCCCATTCAAATAATAAGAGCGACCCCGCCGTCAATCCCACAAATGCAAATGCGGCCCACGGAAAAATAGGGAAAAGCCAGGGTTGCGGCTTGTCAAACGTATGCACGCCGTTGATGTAGGACTCGAGCCACCAAACAAGCCAACGCGGGCGCCAACTGGTCCAAAGTGGAGGAGTAAGAATTGCGATGGCGGCAGCGCAAACGACCGCCGTCACGATTGTCGCCCGCCGCAACTGCCGCGGGTTGGCGGTGCCTCCAGTGGCGGCGATTCGGCAGGCCACGCCCATCATGATGAGCGAGACTCCGATCACATTCAGCACGTCCACGCGCAGCAGGTCCGTCCACGGCGCCCTGGGCTGGCCGAGCAGAAATTCCTGCAGGCGGAAGAGCAGGGCCAAAAGAAAGATTTCTCCCCCGCGCGAGATTGTTGTGCGAGCGATTTCGTCGGCCGATACACCCTTCTGGCGAAGTTTGTCGGTGACGAGCGCGGAGGAAATTCCCGCAAGAAAAAGAAACAACGGAGCAGGAGGCGTGCCGCCAAGCTGGGATAAATTGTAAAATCCGCTGTCACGAGCAGCGCCGCCGAGCCAGGAATCATAGCAGTGCGTCTGAAACATCAACAGGCAAGCGAGTCCTCTCAGCCAGTCGATGTAAGCGATTCGCTTTGTGGTCTTCTCGGCCATCGGTGTCTTCAACGAATGCGCTAGACTATCCTGCCATGCCCAGTGAACGGCAGCTATCAATTTGGACGGCCTTCGGCTTGTGGGCCGTGGCTGTGGTCAGCGCGGCCCTGTACGGTGCGTGGCACGGATACAGGGGGCGCGCCTATGCCGTCACTCTCTGCGTGTTGGGCTTTTTTCTTGCGATTGAGTTGTCGTTTGCCGCCGGAAATCTCGGCGAGCGATTCGCGCGCCGCGCCGGCGCCCACCGCGGCATTTTGATTGCCACCGTGCCATTCTTTGCCTATCTGATTTATCTGGCGGGAACAAATACTTTCACCTTGTGGCGTGCCACAATTGCCGCAGCGTATTCGCTGGCGCCTGTCGTCCTGGCGATTTCCGCAGGCGCCGCGAAACCCGGCCAGTGGCAAGACTATCTTGCGATGCTTGCAATTTTTCTCCCACTGAAAATGCGGCTACTCAATGCCCTCTGGCCTTACGGCGGACCGACCATAGGCTACATGGCCGCGATGCTCCTCGCGTTTTCCGTGGCGCTGGCGACCTTCCTCTTCGTGCGTCAATTCGACGGCGTCGGTTACAACATCGTGTGGGGACGAAGCGCAGCGCTCGCCGTCCTCGTTCACTTTGGATTGCTCGCCGTAATCGTGATCCCGCTTGGAACGGCGTTGCACTTCATCCGGTTCGACCCCGCACAGGCGAACTGGAAATCCTTGCCCCTCGATGCGATTTCTATATTTCTGCTGACGGCGTGGCCTGAAGAATTATTATTCCGCGGCTTGTTGCAAAATTCTCTCTCTCGCACACTCTCCAGCGAAACGGGCGGCTGGTTCGCCGCCTCCGTCATATTCGGCCTCGCGCACATAACGAATAACGGCGTCTTTCCCAACTGGCGCTACGCTATTCTCGCGACGATTGCGGGAATTTTTTATGGCCGAACTTGGCGCAAAACGAACAGCATTTTCACTTCCGCCATCGTGCACGCGCTGGTAGACACCATCTGGCACCTGACGTTTCGCACGTTGTAGCAGGTTTCGAAGTACCGCCGATACGGCGGCATTTTTTATCAGGATTGAAGTTGGAAACAATTCGCCGGCGGGACGCCGGCGCTACCGGACCACTCCAGAAAGCGGACTCGACGCCGAGGCATAAAGTTTCTTTGGCATGCGCCCGGCAAGAAATGCTTTGCGTCCCGCGGACACGGCTTCGCGCATCGCTTCAGCCATGACGACGGCGTCTTGCGCCTCGGCGATCGCCGTGTTCATCAGGACGCCGTCCGCGCCCAGTTCCATCGCGACGGCCGCGTCCGACGCAGTGCCCACTCCCGCGTCCACAATCATCGGCACTTCGGTGATGCGCTCGCGCAGAATGCGCAAGTTCGCGTGATTTTGAATTCCCATGCCCGACCCAATCGGCGCGCCGAGCGGCATCACAGCCGCGGCGCCAGCGTCAATCAACTTACGCGCCACCACCAGGTCGTCATTGGTATAGGGCAGCACCACGAAACCATCTTTCACCAGAATCTGCGTAGCGCGAATGAGTTCCTCAGTGTCCGGGAACAACGTCTGCTGGTCGCCGATCACTTCCAGCTTCACCCAATTCGACAGGCCCACTTCCCGGCCCAGGCGCGCCGTGCGAACGGCCTCGTCCGCCGAGTAACAACCGGCCGTATTCGGCAGAATGAAAATTTTTTCGCGGTCGATGAAGTCGAGGAGCGACTCCTTCGTGCGGTCGGAGAGATTCACGCGCCGCACCGCCACTGTAACCATGTCCGCGCCCGAGGCTACGTGCGCGCGAGTCATTTCCTGCAGGCTGCGGTATTTTCCAGTGCCCACAATCAAGCGCGAACGAAATGCGCGCCCGGCAATCACCAGTTCATCGGTCATTCTCGTTCTCCCCGGCTTATTGTAACTCGCTCCGCAACAGTAGCACAGGCTTTGCCTGGGGGGTTGATCGAAAGCTTTGGGCTACCCTTTGGGACGCATCTGAGCGCGATTAAAGCAAACCCACAGGCTGAAGCCTGCGCTACTGGACGTCACTTCGTTCCGCCGGCGCCTCCGCGTACAACCCCTCGATGATTTTCGCGTAGCGCTCGGCAACCACGCGGCGTTTGAGCTTTAGTGTGTAGGTCAGCTGTCCGCCGTCAAAGGTGAAATCGTGGTCGAGCAGCGCAAACTTCTTGATCGTCTCGTACTGCGCAAGTTTCAAATTTACCTGCGCCACTTCCCTGCCGATGAGTTCATGAACCCAGGGATCGGCGGCGAGTTGTTCATGGGACGCAAACGTGCGGCCCTGGGCCCGGGCGGCGGCCTCGACGTTGGCGAAATTCGGAACAATCAGCGCTGAGATGAATTTATATCTGTCCCCAACGAGCACGGCGTTCAGGATCAGCGGGCTCACTTTCAGCAGATTCTCGATGGGCTGCGGCGCGACAAATTTTCCCGCCGCCGTCTTGAACAAATCTTTTTTGCGGTCGGTCACATAGAGATACCCATCTTCGTCAAGGCGTCCGATGTCCCCGGTCGCCAGCCAGCCGTCAGGCGAAATCACGGCGCGTGTATCTTCCGGCTTTAGGTAATAGCCCTTCATTACGCAAGGTCCTTGCACGAGAATTTCACCGTCCTGCGCGATGCGCACTCCTACATGCTCGATGGGCTGCCCTACGGTGCCGACTTTGTTCGCGCCGGGACAGTTCGCGCTTACGACTGGAGAGGTTTCCGTCAAGCCATATCCCTGATAGACCGGCACGCCTACGGCCCAGAAAAATTCGGCGAATTCGGGGGAAAGCGGTCCGCCGCCGGAAATGAATGCGCGGAAACGCCCGCCGATCCCTTCGCGGATTTTGGAATAGACGATGCGGTCCGCAATCTTCCACCGAAGATGCAGCCAGGACGGGGCGTCTTCTCCATATGCTTTCCAGCGAACCGATTCCCGGGCCACGCGCACGGACCAGTCAAAAATCCGGCGTTTTGATCCCGTTGATGCGTGCCCCTTTTGCAGAATATTTGCATAAAGCTTTTCAAAAACGCGCGGAACCGCGGCAGCCAAGGTCGGGTGAACTTCCAGGAGAGCTTGGGGCAAGTCGTCCATACGCTCAACGTAAGCTACAGGAACTCCGTGGAACAAATATGCGTATGCAGTAACTCGCTCATACACGTGCGAGAGCGGCAAAAAACTTACCGCCTGGTCGCCCGGATTCATTCGGTACGACTCAACCGAGGTTTCCTCGTTCGAGCTGAGATTATTGTGCGTAAGCATCACTCCCTTTGGCTCGCCCGTCGTGCCGGAAGTGTAGATGATAGTGGCGAGTTGGTCGGAGGTTACTCTGGCGGCTCGCAGCCGGTACTCGGCAATCGCCGCGTCTCCAGTCGAGGCCACGAGCGTTTCGAAGCGTAAAATATCGTCGCCAAGATCGGGAGGGGCAGCTGCGCAGATGATGTGTTTCACCGAAGTGAGCCGGCTGCGGGACTCCAGCAGGCGCCGCGATTGCATCTCTCCCGCTACAATCACAACTTCGGCGCCGGAATGATTCAGGATGTAAACAATCCGGTCGGGTGATTCATTGAAATAAATGGGCACGTCGGCAGCGCCGAGACCGAGGATGGCGAAATCCGCAATATGCCATTCCGGCCGGTTGGGCGCAAACAAGCCGACGCGATCGCCCGGCTTGACCCCAAGCTGCTCGAGCGCGTTAGAAAGCCCCGCAATGCGCCGTAGAAATTCGGCGGAGGACGTCGGCTCCCACTGGCCATTGACGCGCAGCGACAATGCCCGGTCATTGGGCATCCGGTCGACTGCGTTCAACTGCTTTTCCGTGAGTGTGGCGTAGGCCATGGCGAACCTGAACATTACCGCACGAATCTCCACACGCGCAATGAAACTTCGTCGGACGGCGCCGCCTCCGCAACCAGTTGGCAAGTAGGCGGAGCTTGCGATCTTCCATTTGGGGGTTCGCGGAGAATCCCGTATCATCGGTAGGATACGCACAATGGAAAGACCGGATTGCGCGGAAGGTAACGGCTGCCCCGTAAAGATCGCTCCTGCGAAAATCATCGGGACCTCATGAACCGCCTGATCGAATGTGTGCCAAATTTTTCTGAAGGGCGCGACCTGCGCAAAATTGATGCCATCGTGGAAGCCATGAGCGGCGTCGCAGGCGCTTGGATTCTCGACCGCACCAGCGACGCCGATCACAATCGCACGGTGGTTACGCTGGCCGGCGAGCCGGAAGGTGTGGCGGAAGCCGCGATTCGCGGTGCGGGCAAGGCCGCGGAACTTATCGACATGACTCGCCAAACTGGAGTGCATCCCCGCATCGGCGCGACCGACGTGATCCCATTCGTTCCCCTCGAAGGCGTTACCATGAATGATTGCGTCACGCTCGCCCGGCACGTTGGGCAGGAACTTTGGAAACGTTACCGCGTCCCGGTTTATTTTTATGAGGCCGCAGCCACGCGGCCCGATCGCGTGAATTTAGAAAATATCCGCAAGGGACAATTTGAAGGCCTCCGCGCGGATGTGCTACACGACCCCAACCGCTCGCCGGACATCGGCGAGCCGCGCCTTCACCTGTCGGCGGGCGCAACGGTGGTGGGTGCGCGAAAGATTTTAATTGCTTATAATATCTATCTGAATACTACCGATATATCTGTCGCCAGGGAAATCGCCCGCACAATCCGCTCTTCGAGCGGCGGGCTGCGCCACGTCAAAGCCATTGGCGTGGAAATGAAGACGCGGGGCCTCACGCAAGTTTCGATCAACCTGACGGACTTCGAGCAAACGCCACTGCACCGCGTCTTTGAGAGTGTCAAGCTGGAAGCCGAACGGCGCGCCTGTGAGGTGGTGGGCAGCGAAATCATCGGCCTCGTCCCGCGCAAGGCCGTCGAGCTATCGGCGGAAGATTACCTGCTCCTCGAGAATTTTTCGCCTGGGCAAGTGCTTGAGAACCGCCTGGCCGCCGTCGCGGGGATACTGCCATCGACGCCAACCCTGCCGGCGGTATCGCGGACAGCCCTGCAGCCGCTGGTGGACACATTGCGCGAGGCCGTACAGCAGTTTTCGGGGCGCACGTTGAGCGCATCGCAGGAGGCGCTCTCCGGCTCCCAAATCACTGCCGAACGCAGACCCGAGCGAACCGCCGAGTCCCATCTGGAAGCGGCCTTCGCCGCAACCGAAATTTATGAGCGATTGGTACAACTCGAAGCCATGGCAGCGCCGTCTATGCTCCTAGACTGGCTTACGGTCAAACAAGCGGCGGTAGCCGCCGCTCGCGGCGCGCTGGAAAGCGCAGAGGCGCTTCTGCCCTCGTTACGAGATGCGGGCATGGTTGAAAGAATAAAGTCCGCCACGGCCGAAATTGAAGCAAAATTGATAGGGAAGCCGGTAACCACGGGTAAATGACTCCCTTTTGGAGCGGAACTTTTGGGTGCCTGGCAGGAGGAAGAATATGATGTCCGGAAAAATCATTTGGATTGTCGCACTGATCGCCATTTTATCCATGCTTCCGGGGACTGCCCGCGCGGGCAGCCTCGGATCCGACATTCTCAGCATGTTCCCAAAAGATTCTGGCGAGCTCGCCTATGCCGACTTGAAAGAGGCGCGCGCATTCCCGTGGTTCACGCAGCTCAAGGAACAGATGCTCCCGGCAAAATTCCGCGAATTCGAGACGTTCCTATCTTCGGCGGGCATCGACCCGAACACCCAAGTGACGGAGCTTGCGTGGGCTCTCGTGCCGAGCAAATCTTCGAGTGATAGCGGCGGCGGATCTGTCCCGACCACGGACCAGATCGTGGGCGTTGCGCTAGGACAATTTAATCCCGCGTCGGCCGAGGCCTATTTCACTTCCAAGAAGCTGCCCATCGTGAAGGTACGCACGTTTTCGCTTTTCGCATTCGGCGGCGGAAGCGGGCCGAACGATCTCTTCTTCTTTTTTATCGATTCCAATACCGCGGCCTTTGGGCAGCGGCAGCAACTTGAAAAAATGATTGGCGTGCGCTACGGAGAAGGTGAAGGCCTCTATGCCAACACAGACTTCTCTTCGCTGGTCAATGCAGCCAACGGCAGCGGGACCGTCTGGGCCGTTCTGAATCCGGCCTATACGCGACTCGCCATGCAGCAACTCGTGCCGGAAACATCTCAGTTCCCCGCGGCCGCGCAGCTTACTTCAAAACTCAAGGCCATGACGATCAGCATCAAGGGAAGCAGCGGCGTGGACGCAAAGTTCGAGGCCGTCTGTGGGTCGACCGATGACGCCAACACGTTTGCCGCGCTCCTTACCGCAGGCCTGATGTACCGCAAATATCAGGTTGGAAACACCAACCCGGACCTCGGCGCGCTCCTCGACAGCGCGCAAGTAACGCCGGCTGGCGACCGTCTCGATGTAAAGCTTTCCCTCACCGACGATCAAATGCAGTCGCTGATCAAACGCAATACGTTCGTCGTCGCGATGTGATGGGACTAGATAGTACGGGTTTCCACCTGTTGGGTTTGTGTTCTCGCGAGCAAAGGCAAACAGGCTGAAGCCCGTTCCACGAAAGAAACTCACGGAACGAGGATCACGCAGGAAGCTTGAGCCCTCGCAACCGCAGCGCATTGGTAATCACCGACACCGAACTGAAGCTCATCGCTGCTGCCGCGATCATCGGGCTGAGCAGCAAGCCGAAGAATGGGTAAAGAATCCCCGCGGCAATCGGCACTCCAATGGAATTGTAAACAAACGCGAAGAACAAATTCTGCTTGATGTTGCTCATCGTGGCTCGGCTCAGGGCGCGTGCGCGGACGATGCCGCGCAGGTCGCCCTTGATTAGCGTGACACCGGCGCTTTCCATCGCGACATCCGTGCCTGTGCCCATGGCGATTCCGACTTGTGCCTGCGCCAGCGCCGGCGCATCGTTGATTCCGTCGCCGGCCATGGCGACGAACCGGCCTTCCTTCTCCAAACGCTTTACGACGTCCGCCTTTCCCTGCGGCAAAACTTCAGCAACGACTTCGTCAATCTGGAGTTTTTTTGCAACGGCTTCGGCCGTCGTGCGGCTGTCGCCGGTGAGCATCACAATGCGGACGCCGTCGGCGTGCAATTGGCGGATCGCTTCAGGAGTGGTCTGTTTGATGGGATCGGCGACACCAACGAGTCCCGCGTTTTTTCCGTCTACAATCACGAACATAACGGTCTGGCCGTCCGATCGCAGAACCTCTGCCTGCGCGGCAAGCGAGCCTGCATCGGCGTGCAGTTCTTCGAGAAGCTTCTGATTTCCGAGCGCGACTGCGCGGCCTGCGGCGCGGCCGCGAACACCGCGGCCCGTGAGCGATTCAAACGCCTCCGCCGAGCCGGCGAGAGTGACGCCGCGATCTTCCGCGCCCTTGACGATCGCCGTGGCAAGCGGATGCTCGCTGCCGCGTTCGAGCGTTGCTGCAAGGCGCAGCAACTCGCCGGAGTCAATCCCCGCTGCGGTCTCGACCGATACGAGCTTCGGCTTGCCTTCGGTGAGCGTGCCGGTCTTGTCCACCACGAGCGTGTCCACCTTGCGCAGCAGTTCGATGGCCTCGGCATTTTTGAACAGCACACCGAGCGACGCGCCCCGGCCCATCGCCACCATAATCGACATCGGCGTAGCCAGGCCCAGCGCGCAGGGACACGCAATGATCAGCACCGCAACCGCGTTGACCAGGGCATGCGCGAGGCGAGGATTCGGTCCCCAGAGTGCCCAGATTACGAACGTCAGCACTGAAACGGCCACAACGATCGGAACAAAATATCCCGCCACGATATCGGCGAGCTTCTGAATTGGCGCGCGGCTGCGTTGCGCTTCGCCCACCATTCGCACGATTTGGGCCAGCAGGGTTTCCGAGCCGACTCGCTCCGCGCGCATCACAAGAGTGCCAGTGCCGTTCACGGTCGCGCCGGTGACGCGCGCTCCAACGAATTTTTCGACGGGAATCGGCTCACCGCTGATCATCGATTCATCGACGCTGCTCGCACCTTCCAGAACGATGCCATCCACCGGTATTTTCTCGCCGGGGCGCACACGCAGCTTGTCGCCGGGCTTGGCTTCATCGAGCGGCACATCCACTTCCGATCCGTCTTCGCGTATCAAGCGGGCGGTTTTCGGCGCAAGGCCGAGAAGCGCCTTGATCGCCGCACCCGTCCGGCTTCTCGCCCGTAATTCCATCACTTGCCCGAGCAGCACCAAGGTCGTGATGGCCGCAGCCGCTTCGAAATAGACAGCGACTTCGCCACTTTCGCCGCGGAACGCCGCTGGAAAAACATCCGGGAACAGCACGCCCACCACGCTGAATCCATAAGCCACGCCTGTTCCCAAACCGATTAGCGTGAACATGTTCAAATTGCGTGTGACGAGCGATCGCCCGCCCCGCACAAAGAAAGGCCAGCCGCCCCACAGCACAACCGGAGTCGCCAGGATAAATTCGAGCCATTGCCAAGTCCGTGGCGAAGCAACCTGCATGAGCGCTGAAAGCGCCGGTATAAAATCCGCCATGGCCACAATCAAAATTGGGATGGTAAACGCAACAGAGACCCAGAACCTCAGGGTCATTTCCACAAGTTCAGGGTTTTCCTCCTCCGCCGCGCTGACCGTTCTCGGCTCAAGTGCCATTCCACAAATCGGGCAGGCCCCAGGTTTTTCTCGAACGATTTCCGGATGCATTGGACAGGTGTAATCCGTCTTTGTCGGGGGAAGCGGAGTGAGCAAAGGTTCCAGAGCCATCCCGCACTTCGGACAATCGTCTGGCCCTTGCTGGCGCACCTCCGGATGCATAGGGCACGTGTATTCGTTGGAGGCAAGTTTGCGCGCGGCGTCCGCGATTGGAGCAATATTCGCAACTGGTTGTGATGCGCCGTGCGGCGCAGCAGGGGCGATCTGCGCAGGATGCGCGGATACGGGAGCGATTCCAACAAGGGACTTCGGCATTAGATATTTCGCAGGGTCCGCGCTGAACTTCTCTTTGCAGCCGGCGCAACAGAAGTAGTACGTCTTTCCTGCGTGCTCGTGTTTAGCTTTCGCCCGCGAAGGGTCCACCTTCATTCCGCAAACGGGATCTTTCTCCAACGCAATGGCGAATGTGTCTTGTGTATTCATAATTTCTCTATCGCGAATGCAGGTCCATCAGGTTCAACAACTCCTCGTACATCCCTTCCGCACGGCCCGGGGCGGTGTCCCGGATGGCTTCGGCGGCGCAATGGCGCAGATGATTCTTCATCAGGGCGCGCCCCACGGAACGCAGGGCTTCCTGCACGGAAGAAATCTGCACGAGGATGTCGGCGCAGTAGCGGTCCTCCTGCACCAGGCGCTGCAATCCGCGCACCTGTCCTTCAATGCGCCGCAAACGGTGCAGGTTCGAGGACTTGATTTCCGGGTCCACTGCCAGCGCTTTCCGGCTTTTATTCTGCGCGCCGCAACCGCAGGATGCCGCCCGTCGAACCTTTTCCAATTTTGCTGGTGACATGAGAACTCCACGAGTTTCCATCTCCACTATTACATAACATACCCCCACCCCCTATGTCAACCCGGCGGGATGGCGTCGCGCAGAAACCCAGCCGGGAGATTGGCGTTCCCGGGCTCTCCCTACTGCTATAATACGTTCATGACACTCATGGAAATTACTTACGAACTGCAATCGACGCTGCAGCCCGAGCAATTGCGCGCTCTCGGCAGTTTCGCCAACACGTACGGCTTGCGCCGTTTCCACATCGACGAAAAATTGAATCGCCTGTCGTTCGAGTATGACGCTTCGCGATTAAAAGAAACGGAAGTCGAGCATGTGCTCAGGCAAGCGAACATTCCAGTGTTGCGGCGCGTGGAACCAGTGGGAACGGTATCGCAGGTCTAAGCGCGTGCGGGCTTTGCTGATGCGGTAAGACATCTTAAGGAAGCGAGTTCCCAAAGATGGAATAAAAAAGATGGGGGCCCTTGCTTGGGAACAAGAGCCCCCGAAAGACGCATTCCGTTTCCCGGCCTTTTTTTGACCGGGGCGTGGGGTCATCCATCCTAGCTTCCCTCTCAGAGGCAGGTGGGAACGACCAGCACTCGTCCTTGAGCAAGCCCCTTCCCCCTCGCTCGCAGACTT
>DATHPN010000037.1:0-87783 GCA_035483715.1 Candidatus Acidiferrum sp. | reverse complement strand
TGCGGTGCGCAGTCTCCGGCATCCGCCTGGAAAGCGCTTCCAATACCGAGGAGACGCGCCGCGTCGCGAACTCCTCGAGAACGGTTCCTCCCGAAAGCATCAGGACCACGATCGATCCGACTAGGAATTGCCCCATGAGCGCGGAGGCAATGATCGAGATGCCGGCCAAAAGATCGGAGCCAAACCCGCGAGCCAGGCTTTTCTGAATCAAGCGGAAAATCAGGGGCAGGCCACCGAAAACGAGGACGACGTATAGAGGGAAGGCTTGTGCCAATCCATGACTGCCAAAACCAAACCGCAAAGTGAGGTGCGCCGCAATGCCGGTTATCGCGACGGCCGCAATCAGCAAGTCCCGGCGAAATTGCCCGTCGGCAGTCGAGATAGAAGAAGCCTGGGGTTGAGGAGAACCACCCGGGCCAGTCTTGCTTGCAATCTCCCCAACCCCGGGCACTTCCGCCACGATCGGCGCCTGGACCATATCCGCCCCAATTGTCCTTTGTCCTTCACGCACGGACGGTCAGGACCGGGCACTCAGCGTTGATGACTACCTGATGCGCTATCGACTGCATCAGATGCGTAGTTGCACCCAGTCCACCTTGCGGACGGCGCACGCCCAGGACGATCAGGTCGGCGCCAAGAGCGGTGGCCACCTCGATGATTTTCTCAGCCTCCGGCCCTTGCTCGACCCTGCACTTTGGCTCGCGCCACAGGTCGGCTCCCGCCGGGACCAGGGCTTGCAGCCTCCGTAACGTGGATTCTGCGAATTGCCCTGCATGCACCAGTTCCCCAACCTCGGGTTTGCCGGCGACATTGAGCAACGTCAGGTCCGACTGATGTTCCTGCGCCATGGAAACCGCGAACGGCAGCGCTGCAAGAGACTCCGGTGAAAAATCCGTCGCAAAGAGAATTTCCTTCATCGCCAGGCGGCGCTCCGTGTTCCTCGAAACGTGAGGCCCCACCGTGAGCACCGGGCAGGAAGCCTTCCGGAAAATTTCTTCCGCTGCGGACCCGAGAAATGCACGCCTGACGCCGGTCCGTCCATGTGTGCCCATCACAATCAGATCGGCCTTCTGCTCACTTACGATTTCACGAAGCGTTGGCCACAAGTCACCTTCGGTGACCGTCACCTCATGGGGAACCGATTCCAGCATCTCGTGCATCTGCTTGGCTTCAAACTTAGCTTGCTCTTCGGCGGCTTCGAGCACTACCGGCATAGCCTCGGGCCCCACAATGGGATATGTCGCGGGGAACCGGACATGCAGGCCGTGCACATTGGCCCCGTATTGTTTTGCCAGTCCAATCGCGTAAGGTAAGGCAGCTTCCGCAGCAGGGGAAAAGTCCGTGGCGAATATAATTTTCCTCAAATCGATTCGAGCTTTGGTGGCGACAGCGTTCATAAGTCACCTCCCCATATATCTTGTATATGCCGAACTAGGTACCCTGGATGTGATGGCCGTCACTTTACACGGTGAGTGCGGTCACATTCCAAAAAGCTCCCGTATGCGATCGTGAATTCAGTAATTAGGCCGGCCCTGTCATGGAGGGGGCGGATGCGAAATCACCCGAAAATGCTGGGGATCGCGTCGGAGGCGCCCCTTCCCGACTTCAGGCCGCGAGGAAGGCGTAACCTGTTGTATGGAAGGGGGTTAACCCATGCTGAGTGAATTGATTGCATCCGTATCTGCTACGAAGTGGACCTGCGCACCTACATCGCGATCCCTGTGGGCCTATCAGCCGGAAAGGATTTTGCGGCACCCCGAGGCCATGATGGGCCCGTCCCAAGAACACGTTCGGGAACAAGCGGCACCTCATGCTCATCCAAACTGGTCAAGTATGATCGAGCTGGAGGAAAACAAGGAAACGGAGGGTTTGGACTGCGGCCAGGGTCACTCGCTTTTCCAGGAATTGTTTTTCTTCTGCACGGTCAAGAATGTTGGTGATGTTCCGGGGCCGGGGTGTATTTACGTCGAAACTGTTGTGGACCGCGATTCCGGGATCGCGTTTGCGAAAGTCTATTCCTCAAAAAATGCGATGAATGCCGTCGATATTCTGGCCAGCCGCGTTGCGCCCTTTTTCGAGCGCCGCGGAGTTGCAATCAAAGAAATTCATACCCGGAAAACAAGTGAATACTGCGGTTTGCCTACCGTGCACCCGTTTGAAACCCATCTCGCTACTTCCCATATCCGACACCTTCCAATGGAACATCCCGGCCAGCCCTGCAACTATCTTTGCGAGCAATTCTACCGCTTTCTGCTCAAGGAGTTTTTTATGCCGGCCCTCCGAAGAAAATTCCTATTCTCTCTGGACGATCTGCAAAAGGGCCTGGATATTTTTGTCGAATCCTACAATGCCATGCAACTAAAGCGTGAAAATCAAAGCAAAAACGCGCCTCCTCCGTCCGTGAATTTCCCTGTTGACCTGTGATCTGGTTGTGGTATTGCTTTGCCCTGACTTTTTCAAGCGAACAGACCCGTTTTGAACATCCGGCAGGGCAATCCCTGTTCGCAGCCCGGTGCGCTTGGGATGCGTCCACCGATAGCACCGCATCGAAAGCGAAAGGACATTCGGAATGTTTGAGCAGACCCTCGATCCCACCGGACATGTGTGGCTCAGCGTTTTCATTTCCCTCGTTCCGCTGATCGCCCTCCTGTTCATGCTCGCGGCCCTTCGCATGACGGCCTGGCTGGCCTCGATCCTCGTGGGAGCGATCACCATTCCGATCGGGGTTTTGGTCTGGCACGCTCCGCTGGCAAGTACGCTGAAATCCTACTTCTACGGCGGGTTGCAGGGCTTCTGGGTGATTGACTGGATTACATTTTGGGGGCTGATTATCTTCAACACGCTTGTGGTTACCGGGAATTTCGAGCGGTTCAAGAAGTGGATGATCCACCATGCCACGGCAGACATCCGAATCCAGACCATCATGCTCGCGTGGGCTTTTGGAGCGCTGCTCGAAGGCCTGGTCGGTTTCGGTTTTCCGTGGGCGGTGGTGGTGCCGATTCTCGTTGGACTCGGAATCACCGACCTCGACGCGATTCGCGTTGCCGCACTGGCGAACAATGCTCCGGTCTCCTACGGAGCGTTGGGAGCGCCGATTCTCGGGCTGGCGCTGGTGACCGGGCTCGATATGTACGCCCTGTCCGCTTCCATCGGGAATGTTGTGGCCATCCTCGCCCTTCTGCCACCGTGGATCCTGATTTACCTGGTGAGCGGATCGGAAGGTGTGGCCGAAGCGTGGCCTCTGGCGATTGTCGGATCGCTCTCCTATGTCCTGGGGCAGTGGCCGGTGGCCCACTATCTGGGGCCGTACTTGCCGGACTTGAGCGGCGCCTTGGTTTCTTTCTGGGTTCTGTTTGTTTTTGTGAAGATCTGGAGGCCGAAGACGATTCGCGGATTCGGAGGCAAGCCTCTTGCCGCATCGGCAACTGTTGCTTCCAATTCCGTCGAAATGGGCTCGGTGCGTGAAGCGCTTTATGCCTGGCTTCCCTACATCGTGCTGATTCTGGTGGTAGTCGGATGGACCAACCCGAAGTCGCCGCTTCCGGGCATAAGCCTTCTCAAACTTGCCGTATCCGCGAAGTCGTCGGTAACGCACGGCACGCTCTCGTCAACATTTAATTTTAATCCGCTCAGCGGCGGGACATCGACGCTGGTGTCGTGGCTTATTATTTTGCTGTTCCTGCGGCCTGGCCGACAGCAGTTGGGGCAGGTTTTTTCGCGCACCTTCAAGCAAATGTGGGGAGCATTGCTCGTGGCGTTTTTTATTTTTGCCCTGGCTTACGCTTTTGTCTTTACCGGGATGGCCAACTCGCTGGCTTTCGGGCTTTCCAAAATCGGAGTGTTTTTCGTAGTTCTGGCGCCTGTTCTCGGGTGGATCGGCGTCGCTCTTTCGGGCAGCAACACCTCCACGAATGCAATGTTCGGCCCGGTCCAAGCGATGACCGGAAGGCTGCTGAATCTCCCGGTCCTGATGCTCCCTTCCTTCAATTCCGTGGGGTCGGAAGTGGGCAAACCGATCGCGCCGCAAACCGCCAGCGTGGGCGTTTCGACCAGCAAACTGGTGCGCAGCGAAGGCCAGGTCATCCGCCACAATATGGGCTGGACGCTCATTCTTCTCGCCTACCTGATTTTAATCAGCGTGCTTTTTTATTTTTTCTTCCCGAATTCGATGGCCCTGTAGGACGGGCTTCAGCCTGTCTGCTTTTGTAGTTCCCAGAATAAAATCGACAAACTGTCCCCTCCCCACCCGAAACCTCAAGTGTGCCAAACTGGATTTCCAAGTCAAATTCTTCCTTATTTTGTTCGCAATCCGCGACAGTTCGATTATCGTGAAATGATAATCACGCACGCGTGGGGCGTGACCGCGGTTTCCTCTCAGAACGGGCGAAGTTGTTCGCCCGAACTACAGAGGAAACATGAAACACGGTTGCTGGCTGGTCATGGCACTCCTCGTTTCACCGATTGCATACGCCCAACAAATTGACAAAGTTCAGCCTGTGGCGGCGGTTCGTGACACGATACTCTCCAAGCCATTGGGAATTGCCCGGGAAGTCGCAGCAACATCCCGTGATTTTGTAATGTTCCGCGACCCGCAATGGAGCGTCCTGACGATTGCGCAAATTGGCGCGGCTTCCGCGGACGCGGTGACCAGCCTGAACAATCTTCACAGCTGCCCAAGTTGCTGGGAGAACGGCGTGTCCAGATTTTTTGTCGGCCAGCACCCGGACGCGCACAAGTACATCATCGGCGGCGCCATTGAAATTGGGGTCGAAGCCGTCACCGCGCACTATTTTCGGAGCCGCGGCCCGGCGCGAAAATGGTATTGGAAGGCTCTCTGGACGCTGCCGCAATCCTTCTCCCTCTACGAACACATTCAGGCGACGCGCCATAACACCGCACTTGATCTGAATTGTTTTTCCGCGGCCCCAACTTGTAATTAGATTCTGCGTCAGGGAATGATGGGCGGAACGTAAACAAACGTCCGCGCGAAGAACCACATAAAGAAAAGGACCAGCACGAAGTTCACCATGAAATAAAGCATTCCGTACCCAATCAAATCGCGCGCCTTCACTTTCAACAGGCCCAGCAGGGGAAGCATCCAGAATGGGTTGATCAGATTTGGCAGGGCTTCCGATGTGTTGTAAATCTGCACGACCCATCCGAGATTCACGTGTAGGTCCTTGGCCGCCTGCAGGACGTAGGGCGCTTCAATAATCCATTTGCTGCCGCCGGAGGGTACGAACATCCCCAGCAAGACGGAGTAAATGGAAACCAGAATCGGGTACGAATTCGCCGAAGAAAAACTCACAAAAAAATGCGCCAGCTTCGCGGCCAGCGTTGAATAGGTGATAATCCCGAAAATTCCCCCGTAAAATGGAAATTGAATCAGGACGCCCGCGGTCGCCGGAACCGAATCATTTACCGCGCGCACAAATGAGCGCGGCCGCCAGTGCAGCAAAAGTCCCACCATCAGAAACAAAAAATTGTATGTGTTCAAATCAAGTGCGGCGAGCGGACCCTTCACGGAGAGAACCTGCGCGATGTAAGCCAGTCCGAGAATCCCGACCAGGATCGTCAGCGCGGGCGCGTACTCCAGCCATTCCGCGGGCGTTTTGCGCTCTTCGAGCGTCTTGACTTCGAGGCCGTCTTTGACTCCGAACGATTCCGCGTCCTTCGTGGAATGCGCCGGAGTGGATAAGTAGGCCACAGTGACGCACGAAACGGTAAGGATTGCCGCCGTAGCGGCGCTCTGCCAGGTGTAAATCGTCAGGCTGAGCGGAATAACGCCGCTGATCTTCAGCAGAGCAGGTGGAATCGAGCCGGGCGTGGCCATCACCAGCGCGGCGGACGAAGACAATCCCAGCGCCCACACGCTGCCATTTCCCAAAAATGCGGCGGCGCCAATCGCGCGGTAGTCGATGCCGCGCACGTTCCTCACGATTTCGCGAACCAGAATGCCGCCGAAGATGAGACCAAGCCCCCAGCTCAAGAGTGACGTCATCATGGAGAAGAAGACCACGAAAGCGACGGCCCCGCGGGGCGTGCGCGGCACTTTCGCCAGCTTTTGAATTAGCTTGTGCACGGGCGGCGAGGTGGCGACAACGAAGCCCCCGATAATAATCATGGCCATCTGCATCGTGAACGGAATCAGTCCCCAGAATCCGTCCCCGAAATACTTGATGAGATCTCGCGTCCCAACTCCGGCAAACTCACCAGCCAAAAAAACAATGATCAATCCCAGCAGGGCAAACACAAAAGCATCCGGGAACCACTTCTGTGACCAGTCGGCCAGTCCCATACCCAATCGCGCGAAGGCACCTGCGGAATCTTCGCCGACTTCCTTGATCGCGTTCCCCTTGGGAATCGATTCCATGCGCCCTTTCGAATTTGGAACGATTACAAGCCGGGACAGTCTAGCCCGAATCTCTCGCCAAGGCTTCAGGAATTGGCAGTTGTGGCGCCGGCGGGACGCCGGCGGGTTTACGCTGTGTGGAAATATATGAAATCGCCGGCGGGACGCCGGCGCCACCTAACATCTGCGTCGTGTGATTGGTCAAAAAGTTTTCGTCCCACCGAACGGGAGTGTCGTGAGAGGCCAGGGCGACTCCCCGGCCCACCGCGACTGGCGCTCAGCTTGTTAACGCGGGGACGAGTTTGCTCATATCGGATAGGCCTTCCAGTGACTTCACAGAGGTGATCACGGATTCCGCTTTCGCAGTGGGCCACTTCGCAAATTCGGCACAGCCTCTGAACTTGTCGGCCACTTCGTCATAGCTCATGGGGTTTGAAGGGCTGCCCTTGGCGAACTCGGCGCGCCCGGAATATACCTTCCCGTCTTTCATAGTAATCTTCAGGAGGCTGGTCATTTTGTCGAGACCGGCGTTTTCCGCCACAGGGTCAATGTAGAAGTTCACGCGTTTGATCATCTCCTGCACGTCGGGGCGCTGCACGACCTTATCCTGAAATTCCACGAGGCCCGCCTTGCGGTCGAGCAAAAGAATGCTCATGCAAAATTCCATGCTGAATTTTCCTTGCAAACCTGTCATGGGGCGGTGATGCAGCAACGAAGTCAGCATGGCGTGATTGGCTCCGACATCCACCTTCTCGACGTCAGCAGCCTTGATGTCATGCTCGTGAATCAGGCGCAGCATTTCTCCCATCGCCGGATGAGAAAGCGAGCCGGAGGGATGCGGCTTGATCGAGACGCCCGGCGAAGCGAGCGTCCATGGTTTTCCGAAGCGGCCCACGATCGCATCCGGATCGAATCCCCCGCCTTCGGCCTGAAAGAATCCGAGGGGCGCTTCCAAAATATCGACGGCTGCGGTCCATCCGAGCGCCGCCAGGTCGGCTGCGACCGTGCCGTTTTCCGCGGCATGTCCCGCCTGAAACGGTTTGGTCATGGAACCGAAATTGTCGCGGAAGCCGCCGCCTTCGGTGGCCCCTATTCCCAAGGCGTAGACAGTTTGCTGCACATCGAGCCCGCGAAGCCTGGCGCATGCCGCGGTGCTGCCGAAGGTGCCGCACGTTCCAGTGGAATGAAATCCCTCGTCGTAATGGCGCGGAGAAATGGCCTCGTTAATTTTGGTCTCGACTTCCACGCCCATATGATAGGCCACCATGAAGTCCTTGCCGGAACGGTGTCCCAATTCGCAAATGGCAAACGCGGGAGGAAGCACGCTCACAGTCGGGTGCGTCAGTAGACCATAGATGCGGTCTTTGGCCGCGGAAAGTTGCGTGTCGTCATAATCGTCGGCATGGATGGAGACGCCGTTCACGAAGGACGCAAGGCGCGGATGGGCTTTCATTCCAGTGCCGATGACGCTGGCCCGCATCTCGCCCATTCCGAAAGATTCCGCGTATTTCCGGGCAATCGGCCCCATCACCGAAGCCGATCCGGCCAGCGCCAGACCGAAGCCGTCCAAGATTGATTTCTTCCCCAGCTCGATCACGTCGGCGGGAATGCCTTCATACTTCATGTTGACGATGAACTCCGCAACGGACTTGGTGAGCCCGGGAGCTTTTGGAAATTCCGCGGCGGGCGCTGGAGCAGCGTCCATGCGGCGGCTGGTCAGCGCGAGCGCCGAGGCGGCCAGAGAAGTCTTGAATAAGTCACGGCGATTCATGAGCGATGTCCTCGATTCGTTCCAGGATTCAGTTCTTCGCGGCGCGCAAATATGGCGCGAGCGAATTCCCGTAAACGTGTGCTACGTTTTCCGTGCCGATCTTTTTCCGTACGTCCGCGGGCAACTGGTTGAAGAGAAGAATGGTCTCCTGCCACCGCTTGTCCGCGTCCTTCGGTTCCGGATAGTGCTGGTCGCTGCCGATCACGAAGCGATCCGGAAAATCCGTAAACAATTTTAGCCACTCGGGCTTGATCTTGCCGTCGGTCGCGAACGGGTAGTTTCTCCCGTGGGCATCCGGATCGGTCTTGATCTCCATATATAAGTTTGCATGCGCCTGCAATAAGCGGCGGTCGAGATCGACGGTTCGAAATCCGGTGAAATCCGAACCTAAGTGCGCCCAGATCACCCTGGCGCGTGGATTGTGCGCCAAAAATCGTTCGAACGCGGCGATGTTGGCAGGCAAACGCGGGGCGTTGGGCGGCGACTTGAGGTCCGCGGGCAAAGGCATTTCCCGAGGGACAGCCTCCATGTGAATGTCAATCGGGACGTTGTGCTCGGCGGCCAGATCGGCCAGCAATAAATAGAGAGGATGGTCCGGAAGCGCGGACTGGTACGGGGTGAAGCCGTCGAAATGCTCCGCGGTCATTTCACCGAACCCGATCACGCCTTCGCGCAGAAGTTCTTCCGCGCGGGCCTTGAATTTTTTCTGCACTCCCGGTCCCGCATCGCCATTGGCTACCGATTGCATGATCATGGCGTTCAACGATCCGCCCCCGCCCGTGAGCGCGAGTTTGCCGGGATGCTTCTTGACCTCGGCGAGAATAATTTCCGAATCATAGCGGCCGGGGTGATCGAATGTGTCCGGTGAAATCTGAAATACGATCATGGCGGCGTTTTCGCGGCCCAGCGCCGCCACGGCCGAACGGACCGCCCCGGCGGGGTCCTTCTCGTCAAAGTGTGCGTGCTCTTCCACAAATGGAGTTGGGGCCGGAACGGGTTCCATGGCCTGCGGCATCTTTGCGGCCTGCGAAGAGGCCTGCCGCGCAGGCGAAATGTGCGCCAGAAGCGCCAGCGTGACGACGGCGAAGCCCGGGATTCCAAAAATGTTTACGAGTTTTCCCGGCAAACGCTTCATCGTGCAACTCCCCTTTTCCCGCGCATTTTCTCGCACGCCTTCTGGCCCATTTTCTGGCCCATTTTTTGCATTGATCGAGTCCGAACGCGCTTTCCGTTCATAAGATTCTGTCCGTTGTGCGCGCCCCAAGGCAAGCGATTTCTTCCTCATTCCGGTCAATGTTAATATGTTCGCGAGAGGCAGGATATGAGTGAAAAAATTCGTAAGAGCGAAGCCGAGTGGCGCAAGATCCTGACACCCCAGCAATATCACGTGACCCGCCAAAAAGGCACCGAACCGCCCGGCACGGGCGAGTACGAAGACAGCGAAGAGCCGGGGATTTACGTCTGCGTGTGCTGCGGGCAGCCGCTATTCAGTTCGGAAACGAAATTTCATTCCGGTTCCGGATGGCCGAGTTTTTACGCGCCGGTCGGTGAAGAGAAAGTTGAGATCGACCGCGACACCAGCCACGGAATGACCCGCGAGGAAGTGCTGTGCAGCCGCTGCGACGCGCACCTCGGCCACGTCTTTCCCGACGGACCGCGCCCGACGGGCCAGCGCTACTGCATCAATTCCGCCTCCATTAAATTGGTGGAAAAGGACGAATGATGCCGTGCGCCGCGGGCGCTCCTTTTTCACATTCCAAGCTGCGCCGAAATAGATTGCTGCGGCACTTCCTGCGCGGCGGAATTTTTGCGCCAATTTTAATTCTTGGGGTCACGAGTTTGCCTGCGCCTGCGCACGCCTGGGGCTGCGAAGGGCATCAAGTGATTGCTCTGCTGGCCGAAAAGCATCTCACTCCGCACGCGCTGGCGATGGCCAAAAAAATCCTGGCCGAGGGCCCCATCGATCCGAGCCTCAGCCGGTATTGCAAAGCTGGCGGCACGGACCCGTTGGCCGACGCCGCCACATGGGCCGACGATTTCCGCACACAGCATCCTGAAACCGGGCCGTGGCATTACGTCGATATCCCCCTTGGCACGACCCGCCGCGACGTTGAGAAATTCTGCGACACAAAGGAAAGCTGTGTCACTCACGCCATTACGGATCAGCTAGCGGTACTGCGCTCATTGCAAGCCGATCCTCAGAAAAGAGCGGACGCGTTGCGTTTCCTGATCCACTTCGTCGGCGATCTGCACCAGCCTCTGCATGCCGCGACGAATAACGATCAAGGCGGCAACTGTATTCCAGTGGCATTCTTTGACGCCCTTCCCCGACTGAGAAATCCGCAAACGGAAAGCTATGCTCCAAACTTACACGGCGTCTGGGACACCAACATCCTCGAAAGAGCGACGTCGGGAAAAACCGTGGATCAAGTCGCGGTCGAACTCGACGAATCGTTTCGGAAGAAGATTGCACGCTGGCAATTGGGCGTAGCAGATGTCGACGCCTGGGCTTGGGAAGGCTATCAACTAGCAGTGAAACGTGTGTACAGCGAGTTGCCAGTACGCATCCCAGTGGAAGCTCCGAAGCTGGTCACGTCCTGTGCGGATGACAATCACGTTTCCACGCGGATGCAAGAACTAAACGAGCGCGTGGTCGACCCGTACCAGAACATGGCGATTCCAATCGTCCGGGAACGCTTGGCCCAGGCCGGGGCTAGGCTCGCTCTGTTGCTGAATCAACTCTGGCCGTAGTCGTGCATGCGTCAGGCATGCAGCCCGGACACATTTTCTCGGCCCAGTTCCTGCGCGAAAGCTACTGAATTATGACATTCACGGTCGAGGAGTGCGAGAACGCTACTCCCGTCGCATTCACAAACAGCTGGCTTGTACCAGTTATTACCTGGTTGATGGAACCCTTTGTTTGCGAAGGCTGATTATGCAGATCGCCGGAATATTGGGCGCTGATCATATGCGTTCCGACGAGCACCTCGTTCAGCTGCACCGTCGCGACCCCGTTGACAGGCACCCCTTGGATCTGCGTTCCAAGGGTGCTGTCCATGAAGTAAACGTAGCCTGTGACAGAGCTCGTCGATTGGACAGTGGCTGTCAGGGTGAAGTTCGTTCCAGATGCCACCTTGACGCTCGATGTTGTGAGGGTCAAGGTAGTAGGCACTGGGCCGCCGCCTCCCCCACCGCCTCCACCCCCGCCGCCACTGCTGCCGCAACTGAGAACTAAGAACAACAGGCCTGCCATTCCCAGAGCCCGTGCCAGACGTCGCCTCTTGCGGCTGGCCGATAGCAACAGGATTAGAATTGCCAGTTCATCGGCTAATGCAAACATCCATGAACCGGGCGGCCAAATTCCATCCCATCGCAGACGGCGAGTGCCGATAAAAGTGGTCGAAGGGCTCGAAGACGGAGGCAGAGTGCCAACGGATAGCATCGTACTGGCTGCATTTCCATTGGAAACACTCAAGGGCGAGGGCGGTATAAAGGAGCAGGTGACGTTTGCGAACTGAAGCGAGCTGCAACTGAGGGCCACTGAATCCGAGATGTTGTTCACGGGCGTTATGGTGATCTGCGTCATTCCTGTTGCCCCGGCGGTGATGGGAACATTAGAATTGCCTGCCCCTATCGTGAAGTCAGGAAGGTTCACAGTGACATTCACATCGGCGAATGATGAATTGTAGTTCGAGTCTCCTGAGTAATACACTTGCGCGAGCTGCGACGATTGGGGCATGAACGTCGCGGTTGCCATAAAAGTCTGATTGCCGGTCGCTGGATCTGTGCCGGCCTTACCGGGCACCGGATTTGCTACGCCCGGAAATGACAACGTGCCCGTCATCGGGGGGCTTTTGCTCGCGCCCGTCGCTGTCGCCGTTATGCTCGTACTCTGGCCCAAATTGATGGTCGCGGGATTTGCCATCGCCGTGGCGGCAGTTGCGTACAGCGGGGAAACGGTCGTTGCCGAAGAGGACGCTGACGCGTAGTTCGCATCGCCGCTGTACTTTGCCAAGATTTGATGTACGCCCGTCGTCGTGAATGTAGTCGTGATGGTTCCTTGCAGGAACGCGGCATTGCCGAAGGTAGGGCTGCCCGGCTGACTGAAGTACGTAACCTGCCCCGCGATCTGAGTTGCGCCATCGAAGAAAGTCATTGTTCCGGTAGGGGCCACGCCTAGGAACACGGACGTGCTCTGCGCGGACGCGTAGATCGGGACAGTCGTCCCGATAATTACCGGAGGAGGAGTAGAAATGTTGACCGAAGACATCAGCGTTGGCGCTGGCGTGATCATGATCGTTCTGTTGCTATTGCTCGCAGTGAAGCTATTGTCGCCGGAGTATGCCAGCGTCAGGATGTTCGAGCCGCCGGGAAGTTGGAGGGATTGATCTTCGGCGTAGCCCTGGCTGTTCAACGCGTACGTACCGGCATCGAGGGGTGCTCCGTTGTTTGTGATCGTCACGCTTCCCGTCGGACATCCCGTCGCGCCGGGAGCATTCTGAGCACACGCGTCGCCCGATTTGCTCGTCACATTCATTCGCAAGACTTCGAGCGATCCGTACGTTGCAGTCGTGGCATTTGCGTTCGTTTGGGCGAAGGTCGTCGGATTGAAAAGCTCGAGCGCAATATTCGGTTGGCTCGCCTCCGCGCTTACCGTGACGGGAATTGCCGGTGAAAACGCGCTCGATCCAAACGTTCCATCGCCCGCGTACTGAGCAAACACTGTGTAAGAACCGCCAGGGAGTGAAGTGGTGGTGCCAACTGCAGCGCCGCTGCTCAGCGTGAATCCCTGCACGCCTTCCGTTCCGCTTACCCCCGTATTGGCGATCAGTGACACATTTCCGCTAGGCGTCGGCGGCCCGCTTCCGCTTCGGGGCGCCACGCTGATGTTGACCCCCACCGACTGACCGTGCGTCAGAGTGGTCAGAGTGGAGCCGTTAGGCGGAGTTAGTGTAAGCATGGTCGTGGAGGCTGATAGCGGAAAGTTCTTCCAATTCTTGATCAGGTTTGCAGCGTTCACCGAGCCGAGGCCAGTTGCGAGATCGTAGCCGGACGACGTGGCGTATCCGGAAAGCACGCCGACCGAATCAGCAGAGTTCGCGACATTGCAGTTCGGTTTGCCGTTCGCGCAGGGCATCGCGATCGTGGATCCGCTCGGAATATCGTAGAAAATGCACGTGCTCGCCGGGTTCGCCTTTGATGTGCAGGTGTTGCCGACTTGTGCAGCGAGCTTGTACAGAACGTAGTTCGGATTGCCTTGCCGCGATCCCTTCGCTTGATTTATCAGCGCCATGATCGCCGCGAGAGCTGGAGATGACGCCGATGTTCCCCCAAATCCTACGAGCTGCGATGTGCCACAGGCGCCGATCACAAACTGTGACGGTGCATCCGCCTCGCAGATCGCATAGGAACTGGCATTGAACCCGTTGCTCGCAAAGAGCGAGACATCCGGCAAATCTCGCTTGCCGTCGCTCGGCGTGAGCGCAGTCTGCCACGAGGGCTTTGCATAGCCGCCACTACACGTCGATAGGGTGCCGATTCCCGTCGCCGGGTTGGTGTCGGATTTCGTGCAACCGCTCTTGCCCCCGCTGCCGCCAATCGGGTCCAATAGGAAGGGAAACTGCGACGTTATACTCGTGTTGTTGCACATTTGCTCCGCTGTCGTAGACACGGGCAATCCAACAATAGAGGGAACTTCCGGATTCGTGCACGTGTCGTTCCAAGGCACTTCCGGTATGTAACCCTTCGCCGAGCCGAGAGTGCCCGGACTGTTGTTCGTGTTCCAAAAGGTTAGCCAATCGTTGACTTGTTTGAAATCCGTTCCGCCAACCGAGACATTGTAGGGCGTTGCCGAAACTCCGTTCACAGAAAGCCCAAGCTGCGCCGGCCCATTCGAGCCCAGGTCGCCATCGCAAACTGCCGAACCGCCATCTCCGGACGAAACGAAGACGCTGATTCCCTGCGCGGCAGCCTGTTGCCATAGCTGGTTGTAAAACGTATTGTTTGCCGTGCCCATGAAAAATTCACAGGCGCCGAAGCTCTCATTCAGCACGGCGCCAAGATTGTTGTCCACGGCGTACTGCGCCGCGAAGTCGACACCGAGACTCACTTCGGTGGGCTGCGCAATCACAAGATCAATTGTGGCGTTGGGCGCGACCGCGCCGGCCAGTTCCACGTCCAGATCTGCTTCGCTCTCCGCGCCGTTGGTCCCCGGGTCGGGCCCGTTGACGATCACGCTGAGCTGCTGAGCCGTCAGCGCCGGGAGACCGAAGAAAGCTCGGAACTGCGCCACGTCAGCAGTGTTGATTTGGCTTTCGCCCACTATCGCAATTGTAACGGCGTCGCCATTGAACGGTGCGGCAGGCGCTGGCGGTGGGTTGAGAAGGTTTGGTACGCTATAGATCTTTGCAAAGTCCGCCGGACTGACGGCAAAATTGCAAAACGGCTGGGAGTTCACGCTGCACGGATTGGGGAAGGTAAAGAACGGTCCCGCCGGTTTCAATGCGCCCACCGCATTAGCGCGCGGACCGGCTATTTCATGCATTTGCTGGCGCGGAAAGTTATAGAGTGTGTTGATGCCGGCGACGACGGGAGCGAGCGCGGCGGGAATCTGTGGATCGCTTACATTGGCCCAGTGCTCCAGGCCGTTCACGATGTATTTGTGGATTTCGGTATGAAACGCCTGCAGCACCTGGGCGGCGGTGCCGGAAAATTCGATTACCGTGCGGCCCCGAGAGATCCCGCTAATTTGAAATCCGTGCGAAATGAGCCACGCCGCAATCACTTGCATGTCCTGATCGCTCGGTCCAAATTGCTGGCCGAACTGGTCGGGGGTGAGCCACTGGTGATAGCTCGGCGAAATAAGATCTTGTTGGTTGTCGAGAAGCGATTGCAGCGCCGATTCCTGGGCGGCGCTCCTTTTTAAAACGAGCAGCATGCGCGCCATCGGGAGGTCGGGTGGGGCTGCACCCTGATCAAATTGAGGCTGGGCCAGCGGGTGCGTATTTCCGCGAAGTGTGACCAGAGCGCCGTCGTTCACGCGATCCACAATGCGAGACTGCGGGGAAGCGGCCTGAGGCCAGGCCGCGAGTGGAATAAGAAATGAACAGCAGAGGAGCAAAAACAACCTGGGCAGGGACAGGTCGCTTATCCGCATTAAGACCCCTCTTAGGCACACCGAGATGAACACTTATTATCATAAGTTCACTAAGTTTTAAAAGTTATATTTTTGTTATAAACTGGCAGCGCGGGCTTTTACCGGACAGTAGGCTGGTACATCTAGAACTACACATTGTCGAGCAATATCCGCTCGTGATTCCCGGTGCTACTCCGCCGAAAATGCCAGCAGCACGTTGCCGGGCAGGCCGTTGTTGACGCCGACATATCCCGAACCAACGTATAGCATTCCGCCCACAACCGTTGGCCCCGGCGCTCCCAGCGATCCGCCTTTGCCCGGCACGCCGTTCACCGTCATGTAATCGCGGACCGTGTTGTATTCCCAGATGACACTGCCATTCCCCGTGGCCACCGCCCGCAATCTGCCGTCCCATCCACCCGAAAACACCACGCCGGGAATCGCCGTCACCGCTGCGGACTGTCCGGGACGAGGGGCTTCTCCGGGGATCTCTGCCGGGGGCAGCGGAGTAAACCATTTGCGCTCTCCTGTCAGCATATCGACTGCAGCCATGCCGCCAACCTGGTTCAGCGCAAAGTACGCGTCTTGCTCGTCGGACGCTCCGCCAAAAACGATCAGCCCGGAGGCCAGCGGCGGCTTTTCAAAGAGAGGGGTCTTCCAAAGCACGGCGCCCTTTTTGTCCGGATCGAGCGCGATTACGTAGCCGCTCTTCCCCGTTACCACCAGGAATTGCCGGCCATTCGGCAATGTCCGCAGCATCGGAGAAACCGAAAAGTCATAGTCCGGCCCGAGTTCCTCTGGACAATTACCGACCACATGCTTGCCGTCGCAACCCACCGCCCATGCATCATTCTTGATGTCCTGGAAGGACCACAGCATTTTGCCGGTATCGAGGTCCATGGCCAGAATCGCGTCCGAATTTTTCGCGGCCGGCTCGGTGTAGGAATCCCCCGTCCCAACGTAGAGGGCGTTGCGCTTCACATCAATCGTCGGCGAATTCCAGATCGCCGCTCCGGCCGGAGCAGACAGTTGCGTGCCGGCGGAATTTTTCCTGGTCGGCCTGGGAGCGTCGGGAACGGAATAGGTCTTCCAGATTTGCTTGCCGGATTCCGCGTCCAGCGCCACAACGCTGCCGCGAAACGTGCAGCAGGGATAAGCGGAATTCGCGGAAATTCCCTCTTCTCCGGAGGAAACAGGCACGTACAGTTTCCCTTTGTAGAGTTTCGGGGCGCCCAAAATTCGCGCTAGCGGATGATCTTCGACGTGCTGCTTCCAGAGCAATTCGCCGGTCGCGGCGTCGACGGCGTACTCATTGGCGCGCTGATCGCCAAAATAAACAGCATACTTCGCCGAACCGTGTGTCTTCACCGGGGCGACGGTTGGAGCGGTACGAACGCCGGCCTGCGCCAGGAAAGACCAGTACACGCATCCGGTCGCGGCGTCGAGGGAATACACGAAGCCGGAATCGCCGCCCATGAATATGCGCCCGCTCACAACTGTCGGCTGGCTATACATTTCGGTGGCGTAAGGAACTCCGAACGCCCATTTCAACTTCAGGCTCGGGACCTGGTCCGCGGTCAGGCCGGCGGCTTGCGCGGATTGGGAGCGCGAGTTGATCAAGTCATTGCTCCAGCCATTCCAATAAGCGCCGGTCGAGGGATCGCTCAGTGCCGCATTCGCCGGGCAATGGTTGGACATCGCTTTGGCTTCTCCCGCGCTGGCAACGTCGAAAGGCCGGCCACCGAGATGCTGGGCGATCAAGCGCTTCTGGTCATCGCTCAAATCCTTGGCCTGGGCGCTCATGGAGCCAATTGTCATGGACGCGTAAATCGCTTCCGGAGACAACTTCATCAGGGCTTCCCGGGAGGCAGCCTGCGCCTGGGCATCACCATTGGCGTGGCATTTCGAGCAGTTCTTCTCAAATTGAACTTGGGCGGCGACCCAGCCTTTGGGCTGCGCTTGTTGTTGCGCGGCGGCCACGCCGGCCAGCGGCGATAAGAGAAACAGAACCATCAACCAGGAGAATCCGAATATTCGTTTCAATGCGGGTTCCTTTCGCCAATGCAGCACATGCCATTTTAACCTTGCATTTAAGTTCCTGCGGCATTTTGTCAGACGTTAGGACAGCCCGGCGCGAGTGTCAAGGCAAGACCTCCGAGCCGGAAATGACCCTCGTTTCTATATGTCTTTTCGGCGTCTCGAATCAACAATTACACAAGTATTACAAAGTATTTTGCCTCCTCATGCTACGGTTTATTCAGGCGGCGATGGGTGGAAATAGTAGAAATAATCTGCCGCAGGCAAAGGGGACCAGGCCATGGCCAGCAATGGGAATCGCGACAAGACATTTTCACAATCGATTAACTGGATTACGACTTTCTTCATGGTCGCGTTCCACATTGGCGCAGTAGCGGCGTTTTTCTTTTTTGGATGGAAGCCTCTCCTGGTAGCGATCTTGCTCTGGTGGGTTGCAGGAAGTCTCGGAATCGGCATGGGCTATCACAGGCTGCTGACACACCGCGGCTACAAAACGCCGAAATGGGTCGAATATTTCCTCACCACCTGCGGAACCCTCGCGCTCGAAGGCGGACCGATCTTCTGGGTCGCCACGCATCGCAAGCATCACCAGAATACGGATAAAGAAGGCGACCCGCACTCGCCACGCGAAGGTGGATTCTGGGCCCACATGGGGTGGATCCTGACCGGCAAGGCCATGCACAACAAGCTCGATTCCCTCTTGCCCTATGTCCCCGACCTTCGCAAAGACAAATTTCACTCCTGGATCAGCGAGTGGCACTGGATTCCACAGGTTGTCGTGGGCGTCCTTCTACTTGTCTTCGGCGGCCTGCCCTACTTGCTCTGGGGCACATTTGTTCGCACCGTGTTTGGCCTCCACTCTACCTGGCTGGTGAATTCCGCGACTCACATGTGGGGATCGCAGCGCTTCATGACCGGCGACGATTCCACAAACAGTTTCTGGGTGGCGATCCTCACTTTCGGCGAAGGCTGGCACAATAATCATCACGCATTTCCCCAAGTGGCTCGCCATGGCCTGGCCTGGTATGAAGTCGATCCGAACTGGTACGGGATCAGCGCGCTGCGCATGGTTGGCCTGGCCTGGGACATTTCCTTGCCGAAATTAGGACGCGTGAAACCCATCGAACCGGCGGCCGTCCCCGAATCGGTGGCTGCACTTACACACCCTGTACCGGAAGTTGTTCCTCAAGAAGCGGTGGGAGATTAGCTCGAAACTCGAAATACAGAGGTAGACGCTTTACGCCGCGGGGCCATCGCCCCGCGGTTTTTTTTTGGACGTGTCTCGTTTAGTATGGTCCTATAGAGAACTGCGATGCGCGTTACGCGACGTGCCAAGAAAATTGCGTTTTTTGTGACCATGGGCGCCTGCCTGGTTGGACTGGCGCTGGCGCTGAACGTTACCTGGATTGTGCTGAAGTGGCGGGAAGTCGTTCCCCTGGTCCTCGGCATCATTTTCTTCGCACTGATCATCGCTGGAATTGTGGTGTACACGGTTTTTCTGGTGCGCGAAATCCATAAGAACGAGCAGCAGGACAGCTTTCTCAACGCGGTCACGCACGAACTCAAAACTCCGATTGCCTCGATTCGCCTGTATCTGGAAACGCTTCAGACACGCCAACTCACCGAAGCGCAGCACAAGGATTTCTATCGCATCATGCTGGAGGATACGGACCGGCTTCTGGGGACGGTCGAGCAAATTTTGAAAGCCGGCGAGGCGCGCCACGCCAGCAGCAAAAAGAATTGGGAGAAAGTCGATTTCTCCGCGATCGTGGCCGAAACGGTGGACCTCACGCGGCTGCGCCACCATTTGCCCGCCGAAGTTCTGCAATTTGTGGGCCCGGCCGAAGAACAAATCTACTTGCGCGGCAACCCCCAGGAATTGCGCACCGCCGTCTTCAATCTCGTGGAAAATGCCGTGAAATATTCCGGCGACAACAAGGAAATCGAAGTGGACCTGCTGACTCCAGACATCGATACGATTTTGCTGCGCGTGCGGGACAAAGGAGTCGGCATTCCTCATCCCGAGTTGAAACGCATTTTCAAGCGATTTTACCGCGTGGCAAGTTCCGCCAGCGGCCGCGTGAAAGGGACCGGGCTTGGCCTGTTCATCGTGCGCTCGATTGCTCGGCGCCATGGAGGCGACGCCTTCGCCGAAAGCGAAGGCACGGGGCACGGTAGCACATTCACGCTGCGGCTTCCGAGGGTCTATCCCGCATGAAACAGATCCTCGTAGTAGAAGATGAAGCCCACCTGGCGGAGGGCCTCCGTTTCAATTTGGAGCAAGAGGGCTATGCCGTGCAGGTGGTCAGCAACGGTGAAGAAGCGCTCGAGCGCCTCTCGAAAAACAAAGAAGCATTCGATGCGCTGCTCCTGGACGTCATGCTTCCCGGCAAGGACGGCTTCACCGTGGCGCGCACGTTGCGCGAAACCAAGAATTACATTCCCCTGCTGATGCTCACCGCGCGCTCCCGCCCCGAAGACGTCCTGCAGGGATTTGAATCCGGGGCCGACGACTATTTGCCCAAGCCGTTCAACCTCTCCATCCTCATCGCACGCCTAGGGAGCCTGCTGCGGCGCAAGACGTGGGAGCACGGCGCGGAGCGAGCTCAGGCCAAGCCTACGGTACGCAGCGCAGAATCGTCTGACACGTTTCGATTCGGGGACAAGGTTGTCGACTTTCAAAACCTGCTCTTGAAGACCGGAAAGGAGACCGTGCAACTGACGCTCATGGAATCGCAACTGCTCCGCTACCTGATCCAAAACGCGGGACATCCCGTCTCAAGAAAAGCGATCCTCGAGGATGTGTGGGACCTGAAAGACGATACGGACACGCGGGCCATCGATAATTTCATCGTGCGCTTGAGAAAGTATATCGAGGATGAACCGTCAGAGCCCCGCCACCTGGTGACGGTGCGCGGACTCGGCTACAAATTCATTCCCTTCCTGGACAAGAAAACAAAAAAGTAGACTACGATTCGACAACCTTCGCAGGCTCGCTCACGGGGAGTGTCGCAGCAGGCCTCGCTCTAGTGCTGGTGATTAGAACTACGCTGGTCAAAACAAACAGAGTCCCTACAATCGTCCGCAAGCCGAGCGACTCTCCGCCCAGGAAATATCCTACCAGCACGGCCACAACTGGGTTCACGTACGCATACGTCGCGACTTTTGTAGGCGATTCGTGATGAATCAGCCACACGTAGGCCGTAAACCCGATAATCGAGCCGGCCACAATCAAGTACAGCAAAGCGAGCCAGGCCCCGCGCGATACCTCCGATGGGTGAAAGCCGCGAAATTCGCCTAATACAGCCGCCGCTAGCGTCAGAAATACTCCTCCAGCGAGCATTTGCGCTCCGGAACTCATGAATTTCGATGGCGGCAGAGTGAGCTTACGCGTGAGAACTGAACCGAATGACCAACTCATGGACGCCGCGATCAGCGCGAGGGCGCCCAACTTGTCGACCGGAGCGCCGCCCAGATTTAACGAGCGGCTCATCAACACCGCTACTCCCGCAATTCCGGTCAACAGGGCCAGAGCCAAACGGGCGGTCAGTCTCTGCGTCCCCAGGAAAATAATCTCCGATACCGCCATGAACACAGGGATCATGGCCAGCATCACCGCGGCAATCCCCGAAGGCACGCGCCGCTCGGACCAGAAGAGCAACCCGTAGTCGAAAACAAAGATGAAGATCGAAATTGACGATGCCGCCATCCACTGGCGAGCGGTCGGCGAGGGCTCACCCTTCGCAATCATCCACGCATAAAGGACACCCCCCGCGATCAAGAAACGCAACGCCGCCATAAGAAACGGCGGAATTTCGTGGACGCCGACTCGAATGGCGAGAAACGTGGTTCCCCATACGAAATAGATAATTCCGAAAGCCAACAGGGTTTTCCACGCCGGGCGATGTTCGTCAATTTCCATTGCAAAATTCTACCAGCACTCAGCTATTTTTCCTGCTGGATGGTTCTGGCCTTCGGTTCGAGGGGGCAATCCAAAATGGCCTGCGCAGGCGCCCGGCGAGTTCTGTTTGAAACTCAAGAGAAACAAATGCAGTCCATCAAACGGTCACCATATCTGGCATCGGATTGCCGGGGGCCGGGCCATTGCGCTGCCTTCTTTGCAATCAAACGCGCGCGCGAATTCCGGCATGTTGGACGGCGCGGCGATAGCACGGAAGCGCCCCAGCGGATGCGGGTTGGTGTTCACCATCAGGCGCTCGAATTCAGGCCGGTCGTTGGAGGCCCAGATTTGGGCGTAGGAAAGAAAGAAACGCTGGTCCGCCGTCAAGCCGCCGACCAACGCCGGCTTTTTCCCCTTCTCCGCTTTCTGAAGCGCGCGGTAGGCAAGATTGAGCCCGCCGAGATCCGCGATGCTCTCGCCCAGGACCAGCTTGCCGTTTTCATGAATATCATCCTGAACGACGTAGCTGTCAAATTGCTTTTCGACGCACTCGGCCCCTCGTTGAAATTCTTCTCGTCCTCGGGCGTCCACCAATCGCGCAAGTTTCCCTGCGCGTCGAATTTCCTGCCTTGATCGTCAAAGCCGTGGGTCATCTCATGGCCGATCACGGCGCCCATCGCGCCGTAATTGGAGGCGTCATCGGCATTCGGATCGAAAAACGGCGGCTGCATGATTCCAGCGGGAAAAACAATCTCGTTCATTTCAGAATTGTAATAGGCGTTCACCGTGGGAGGAGTCATGCCCCACTCGTTGCGGTCCACGGGCTTCCCAATTTTGTTCAGGTCGCGTTTGAATTCAAATTGCGCGCCGCGCATCTGATTGAGCGCGTACGGACCACGATCCACCATATAAGCGGAATAATCGCGCCACTTATCCGGATAGCCGATCTTGCGCGTGAACGCGGCGAGCTTTGTAAGCGCCTGCTTCCGCGTGGCCGGACCCATCCAGGGGAGCGTTTGCAAATCGTCGTGCAGCGCTTCGGTCAGGTGATTCACCATTTCCAGCGCGCGGGCCTTGGCCTCCGGCGGAAAATATTTCTGAACATAAATCTGGCCGAGCGCCTCGCCAAGCTGCCGGTCCGTGGCGGTGACGCAGCGTTTCCAGCGCGGCAGCAACTCTGTGGTGCCCTGTAAGACGCGGCCCTTGAAATTGAAATCCTCGTCCACAAAGGCGTCGGACAAATACGGCGCGGTCGAATTCACAAGATGCCAGCGCAGATACGTCTTCCAGGTTTCGAGAGGCGTTTCCTTGAGCGCCTGGCTCATGGTCTCGAAAAATTTTGGGGCCGATACGTCGACAAAATCGATGTTGGTATACCCGATTTCCTGAAAATAATCTTCCCAGGACCAATTGGGAGTCAGGGCCCGCAGCTCGGACCGATTCATTTTGTGGTACGTTTTTTCCGGGTCGCGCCGCTCGACGCGGGTCAAGGAGGCATCGGCCAGTTTGGTTTCAAGTTCCACGATGGCTTTGGCTTCGGTGGCTGGTTTGGCGGCATCTTCGCCTGCGAGAGCCAGCATTTTGGCGACGTGTTCTTCGTACTGCTGGCGGACTTGTCTGGATTTGTCGTCTGTTTTGGTGTAGTAGTCGCGGTCCGGCAAGCCCAGGCCGCCCTGGTCCGCTCCGCCTATTACTTGCGAACTATTTTTTTCATCCTGCGTGGAGCCGAAATCAAAGAGAGCGCGGACGCCCAGGCCCTGCAGCCGCGCGACCTCTTCCTGCAATTCCCGCGCACTCTGCTCGGCGTCAATCCGCGCCAATTCCGCATCGAGCGGCTTGGCACCAGCGGCGTTGATTTGTTTCTCGTCCATGCAGCTGGCGTAAAAGTCGCCGATTTTCTGTTCATTGGATCCAGCGGATGCCCGCGTATTCGCCGCCGCCTGATCGAGAATGTGGTGCAGCAACTCGCGATTTCTTTCTGCCAACTCGTTGAAGCGCCCCCAGCTAGGGTACGCCGCGGGAATAGGATTCTTGGTCAGCCAGTCGCCGCTCGCGTAATGGAAGAAGTCCTCGCACGCCTTGCAAGTCTTGTCCATGATCGTGAGATCCACGCCGTGCGAAGCAGGGCTCGAAGGCTTCGCCCCGCCTGAGCCTTGCGCCGCACGCAGGATTCCGATGCCAGTACAAGCCAGGAAAACAAAAAGGGCGGCAATCCCAATTCGTCGGAGCCTGGAACTCTTCTCCGACATGAATCTTTTTAATGGAATTCGACCTCTTAAAAGAGGTGACACGTCAGCGTCCTCCGTTCCTGCAAGGGCAGCACATATTAGGTCTACGACGGGATACCTTCAGAGTCAAGCCCGAGGCGCCACCGCGAACTTGCCACCGTGCTCAAACCAAGGGGTGTACAATGGCTTAGTGGTGTGGCTTGGAATACCAAATCTTGGGGCAGGACAGTCACTTTCTCCCCCATTCTTGCATCATACACAATGACGGTTGATTGCTAGCTATTTTTGGAAAAGGTCGTCATGAAAAACCTATTGATTGTTCCCTTTGCGTTGCTGGCGGTTGGATTCATAGCGCTCGCACAACCGGCGAACGCCCAGGATTACAGCAATATACGCATCGTGCGCCTGAGCTTCGTGGAAGGAAACGTGCAATACCAGCGCCCCGGGCAGGATTGGGAAGATGCCCGCCTGAATTTGCCGATCCAGGAAGGCTTTGCCATCAGGACCGCTGACGGATTTGCCGAAGTGGAGTTTGAAGACTCACTAACATTGCACCTGGCAACGAATGCGGAGGTGGATTTTACCGGCCTGACGCTGCAAAACGGGGGGCGAATCACGAAATTTTCAGTTCCGCAAGGCACAGCAATTATCAGCGCCAAGCTAAAGCGCGAGGATGCCGTATCGGTCGCCACCCCCAATCTGAATTTGAATGTGCCGCGCAACGGGCGTTTTCGCGTGGACGTATCTCCCACGGGCAGTTGGGTCATGGTGTTCCATGGAAAGGTTGAAGCGCAATCCGCCAGTGGGACTCCCTCTTTTGTCAGCACAGGCCACACCCTTCATCTGGACGCGAGCGGCTCGGGTTCAGTGGAAGTGGCCGGCAATCCGCCACAGGATGATTTCGACAAGTGGGTTTCTCATCGTGAAGATGCGGTCAACGTTGCTCGCAGTGAGACCTCTTCCGTCCTCGGAACCAATACCTATACCGAAGGTTACGCCGATCTCTACAATTACGGCACCTGGTCGAACATACCGGGATATGGCGCTGGTTGGATGCCTTACGGTGTGGGGCTGGGCTGGATGCCGTTTATGGACGGGCAATGGCAGTTCATGGGAGGCATGGGTTGGAATTGGATGAGCGGAGAGCCCTGGGGCTGGCTTCCTTATCATTTTGGATCATGGGTAAATTCACCGGGAATAGGTTGGGCATGGTTGCCGGTCGGCGCGACCTCCTGGAGGCCGGCGACGGCAAGTTGGGTCAACGTAAATAATCAATTGGCTTGGATCCCCAACGGGCCACCGCTACCCGCTAAGCCGACGAAGACTCAGCTTGCCGCGATCCCATCCACGGCTATTTTGGCGACCCAGGGCTCAAGCGGCTCGATCAGCGCCGGGAACCGTATGTCTTTGGCGCGCGAGGGGACGATGGTGCAAGCGATTCCTGCCACGCCACCCGCTTTTAGCGCGCCTGCAAAGCAAGCGGCCCAGGCCACGGCACTTGCTGGCGGAACGGGAAGCTCAAAGCCCATTGTCCAATCCGCCCCAACCTCGCTATCCAAAGGCGCAGGAGGTCCGGCTACCCTCCGAGGACCGAGTGGCTCGACGCCTCAAGCGCGCGTGGCGACGCTCAGCTCCGCTCCCCACGCCCTGATGGCGCCACACGCTCCCCCCGCGCCGGCGATTGCCCGCGGCGCATCCACAAGCGGATTCCACAGCGGATTGGGCGGGAACGTTGGAAACACGGGAACGGTTAGCGCAAGTCCATCAACCGGGGGGACTGCGAGCCCGGCTAGCTCGACGACAGGTTCGGTTGCACATTCAGGCGGATCCATGGGATCGACGGGGGGCCACCGCTAACCTGATCAACCGCGCCCGGGGACCGGACAACCCCGAAGAAGGCACTTTCCTATCAGTGGATTTACTGTTCGTTTATTCCTTTTCCACTGAGAATTTGCCGCATGCATTTTTCAACCCTGGACTCGCGAGTTTTGGATTGTTTGGCGGCAGAAAAATAAAGGTTGTATGCTCTTTGCCGTCCCGGCGTCAATGCATCGAAAGCGGTTTTCAAGGCAGAGTTTTCGTCTAATTTATTTTGAAATTCTTCAGGAAATACGAGCTCTGTATTCTTTTTAAATTTCACTTTCAAACCGGATTTTTCCACTTCCATGGCTTCATAAATATAGGCTTTCAAGATGGTTTCCATCTCGACTATTTCTCGAAGATCGGTGAACCGAATCTGGCGCGCCGCCTGCGAATTCTCCCCGGGTTTGATTAGAATACCGCTGGGATCCTTCAACAAAGCGCCTTTGGAAAACAAAAGCGAGCAATATTCTTTAAATCCGATTATTAAAACGATGATTTTTTTCTGAAACGTGTAGCAAGGCTTGCCCCATTTCAATTCTTCGGTCAGCTGACAGTCAAGAACGATCCTCCTCAATTTCTTCATTTCTCCCTGCCACTTTTTGGCTCTTCTTAAATATCCATCTACCTTCGGATTCATAATATTGGACATTTCTCACCTTTGTTTATGGGGCTAAACTATAGCCCTCCGCCTCCAGCTTTTGAAGCACATCCGGGAAATGCGGGATGAAATGTCCTTTCGCGTATGGTCTTGCGCGACAAATGGAGCTAGAATAAAAACATTCCTGGCGAACGCGCCGTATGTGTGTTTTGAGCGATTGCCTGCGCAACGGCGCAAATATAGCACGCGTCTAATGGAATCGCTTTTCGGCACTGGGAAATTCACGCCCCAGGAGCCGAAGTGAAAATTAGCTGTCTATTTTGAGCACAGCTTCAGCGAATTCTACTGATCCGATCACTTGAAAGGGCCGGGGAAATGCATTTTATTTTTGCGATTTGTCAGTGGCTCGAACAAACCACAGTGGGCACCACCATCCGGGAATCCTTGTGGCTGTTTCCGATCATCGAAACTATCCATTTATTTGGCATCATCATGCTGGTGGGCGCGACATCGATTCTGGACCTGCGCTTGATGGGATTGACGTTTCGCGACGAGGCTGTCTCCAAATTGGGGAGGCGATTTCTACCTTGGGCCTGGGCGGGCTTCATTACTCAAGTCACCACGGGGCTCCTGCTGTTCTCCTCCGAGGCCACCAAAATGTACGTGAATACTGGATTCCAGATCAAGATGCTGCTGATCCTGACCGCCGGGATCAACGTGCTGGTCTTCCATTCGATTACTTACCAGAGCGTAGATCGGTGGGACAACGATCCGGTTGCGCCGCTCGGCGCCCGCGCGGCAGGATTGATTTCGATCCTGCTGTGGTTTGGCATCGTCGCCGCCGGCCGCTGGATCGCCTATGTATAAAGTGAGGGCATCCGCTGCGGCGGATCATGCTCCCACGGACGCCCCATGAAATAACTGCGAGTGGGGCAGGCGCGCTCGTGATTCAGCACAATAGCTCTTTGCGGGTGTGAATGATGTGGTAGTTTTTTTACTGCGGCGACACGCTGGCTTCGAGTTCCGTCAATACGGCCCGCTGCCGTCCCCCGGCCAGCGCCGCGACGAGCCCGCACGCTGCCGCGAACGACAGCCACAGCGCCGGCATGGCCCGGTTTCCGGTCTCGTGAATCAGGTAGGTGCAAACGAAAGGAGTAAATCCGCCAAAAATCGCGGTCGCCAAACTAAACGCCAACGAAAAGCCGGAGGTGCGAATCTCCGGCGGCATGATTTCCGCCAGGTGCGGGATCATCGCCCCGTTGTACACGCCGAAAAACATGGACAGCCATAATTCCACGATCAGCAAGCGCGCGGTCGACGGATCGCTCACGAGCCACAGCATCGCGGGATAAGCGGTCACGATCGCGGCGACGGTAATCAGAATCAGCAACGGGCGCCTGCCGAATACGTCGGAGATGGCCCCGCCGGCAGGCAACCAGAAAAAATTCGACAGGCCCACGCACAACGTGACCATCAGGCTTTGGCGGCTGGTCAGATGCAACACTTCGATGCCAAAAGTCGGGGTATACGCGGTGATGAGATAGAAGGAGACCGTCGTCATGGTGGAAAGCAATACACCGATGCCGACGATTTTCCAGTTGGATGCGAGCGAGGCGAGGACCTCCGAAATTCCCGGATGATGCTTTTGCGCGAGAAACGCTTCCGTCTCATCCAGAGATTTGCGCAACCAGAACAGCAGCGGCACAATCAGGCAACCGATAAAAAACGGCACACGCCATCCCCACGCGGACATCCCTGCAGGCGGCACAATCACACTTAACACGACTCCCAAGAGCGCCGCGAAAACGACAGCGACCTGCTGGCTCGCCGACTGCCAGGCGCAATAAAATCCGCGATGCCCGGGCGTGGCCATCTCCGAGAGGTACACCGAAGCGCCACCCACTCCGACTCCCGCCGAAAACCCCTGCAGCAACCGGCCAATCACGACGACAATGGGAGCAACGATCCCGATGGTCCTGTAAGCAGGCGTGAGGGCAATCACCAGCGTGCCGATCGCCATCAAAAATAGAGTGAGGATGAGCCCGGCGCGCCTGCCGTGCTTGTCCACATAGGCGCCGAGAACGACAGCGCCGAGCGGGCGCATCAGATAGCCAGCGCCAAAAGTTCCCAGCGTCATCATCAGCGAGGCGTACGCGTTGCTCGACGGAAATATTTCGTGCGCGATGTACGACGCGTAGTACGCATACACCATGAAGTCGTACATCTCCAGGAAATTGCCGCTGGAGACACGCACTACGTTGCCCAGTTTGGAGTTGGTCTTTTGGGTTCCCATGGGTCCCGTATGTTTTCTATCTTAGCCTGAAATCCTGAACAATGATTCAGAAACTGGCAGCCATGCGGCGACAAGCAAATGTAGCGCCGGCGTCTCGCTTGTCCCGATGCAAGTGGGGCCGGCAGGTTTGTAGCGAATAGAGATACCTAAATCGCCGGCGAGACGCCGGCGCCACACAAACCGACGCGCGACCACCGCAGGGCCTGTTCCTTACTTCCCTTCCGCCGCAGATGCGGCCGTCAAATAAAAATAGCCGACCTTGTTGTTCGAGGGCGAGCCGTACCACATGCGGCCCTCGGAATCGCGGAAGAATTCCCGAATAGTGTTTTCCGAATGCGGAAACGGGTATTCGGTCACCTTTCCGGTCTTGGGATCGAGCCGGCCGATCACATCCAGATAGTAAGAGGAATACCATATGCTGTGATCCAGCCCGATGCCCATTGCATATGGAAAGGTGTCCAATCCACCGGGCAAATCATATTCCTTGAAAGCTTGCGTCTTGGGATCGAAGCGCCCGATTTTCCCTTTTTGAAATTCCCCGAACCACACCGTGCCGTCGGCGTCGATAACAATTCTGCGCTCGTACGTGTTGAGGGTGGGCGGAGTCCACTGCGTCACCTTCAATGTCTTGGTATCCACTTTGCCAATTTGACCGGTGCCCGGATCTGTAAACCACACATTTTCATCCTTGTCGAAATCCAGACTGTAGGTGTGCGCCGCTTCCGGGAAGTCGTTGAATTTCCCGGTTTCGGGATCGAAGCGCGTCAAGGGGTAGCCGCTCGACCAGACCATTCCTTTGGAATCGATTCGCACCGTATGCCGCGAGCCGCCGTCTTCCCTTCCCTCCATCCCGGCAGCGTACGCGTCCTGATACTCGGTAATCTTTTGCGTAGTGGGATCCCAGCGGCCCAGCTTGTCGGAAGCTTGCTCCGTGAGCCACACGGAGCCGTCCGGCGCGGCGACGGCGGAGTGGACCGCCGCGGTCCCCTCGTTTGGAACGGGGAAATCCTGCATTTCGCCCGTCTGCGGATTGAGCCGCGTGATCTTGTTTCCAATTCCGAAATTCGGGATCCAAACCGATCCATCTTTTGCCGGCGCCGCACTGAACGGCATGCGGCTGGGTCCGGGCATGTCATACTCGACGTATGCGATGTTCATGGCATCGCTGGAGAAAGGCCTCACGGTCTCTTTGTACCCGGGCAATTCCGCCGGAGATTTCGGAAATGCGGAATCCTCGCCATACAGTTTGTTCAAATACGTCGCGATCTCCGCGGCGTCCTGGTCCGTAACCCGGTAGCCCAAGCTGAAGTGCATGGCCTCGCGCATGAACTGCACGCGGTCCCGCCAGCCGTCGGCATCGCGCCTTACCGACGCCATGCGAGTTTGAAACCCGTGACAAATGAAACATTTCGTAAAAATCTGCTGCTTGGCATTTTCTTCCGGCCAAAGTTTTTTTGCCTGGTAGATGGAAAGCTCGTTCCAGCGCACCACGCCCGTCGCGAGCGCAAAGTCAAGCGCCACACTTTGATCCGCGGTGAGAGTCACGCCGCTCTTGGGATCGGCGCGTAAGCCGGTCGCCTTGATCTGCACGCGGTAATCGCCTGCCGGCAATTTTTCCACGCGATAATGCCCCTGGCGATCGGACAGGACAAAGAAACTCATTTTTGTTTTCGTATTTTGGGCCTGTACAAATGCTCCTTCGACGGGCGCGCCATCCGGCCCCTTCACTGTTCCCGAAACAGTCGCTCCGTAGCAGGATGCTGCCATGTAAAGCGCAAGCCCTAGAAGCGCCGGAATTCTGGTTTGGTACCTCATGGTTTCTCCCTGTCCTGTCCTGAAATCGTCAATTTCGAAATTAGGGACGCTTCGTTGCATTATGCCCTATAAACCCAGCAAAATGGTACTGACCAAACTTCCGGACAATATATCCAAGGAAGGTCCCACTGGCCGTCTCAACTCCGCTGTGCCGAACTGAATCCCAACGCAATCAAGGGCTTGCGCAGTTCCAGCGGTAGTGCTAACTTGCTCCCCAAGAGAATTTTAAATTAACGCTCTAGGCCTTTGCTGAGTGCCTGAAGCTCTTTATAAGGTAACCTCAGCATGACCTCTGGCATGGAGGGCCCGTGCGCGCAAAACCCCGTTACCCGGGTATCCGGGTAACAGCCAACGGAAATCAACTCGTTTCATATCATACGGAAACCCGCATCACCGACGCAGGAATCTTCTATCCGATCACCCCGTCCACTGAGGGCGGCGAGCTGTACCAGCAGGCCTACGCGGAAGGCAAGCTGAATGTCTTCGGTCACAACACGATTGCTGTCGAGGCTGAGGGTGAGCACGCAGCGCAGGGCGGAGCCATCGCCCACTCCGTCTGCGGCCAGCGGGTGGTCAACTTTACGTCGGGACAGGGAGTCGTCTACGGCGTGGAGCAGTATTACCACGCGCCTGGGAAGTGCTCGACGATGGTTCTGGAAGTCGGAGCTCGCGCCCTCACCAAGCATGCGCTGAATGTCCATTGCGGACATGACGATGTGTATGGCGCGCTCGATACCGGGTGGATTATTCTGTTCGGCAAGGACGCTCAGCAAGCGGCCGACCAGGCGCTTATTTTGCGGCGCGTTACGGAACTCAGTCTTACTCCTGGAATGAACGTGCAGGACGGATTCCTCACTTCTCACCTGGAGCGCACATTCTACAAGCATGAATCGGAATTGATGCGCGAATATCTGGGCGCGCCGGACGACATGATCGATTGCCCGACGGAAAGCCAGCGCATTCTCTTTGGCCCGAAGCGCCGCCGCGTGCCGCGCATGATCGACCTGACCAACCCTGTGCTGCTCGGTCCCGTGCAAAATCAGGAGCATTACATGCAAGGCGTCGTGGCTCGCCGCAACAATTTCACAGAGCCGATTCTCAGCTTTTTGGAAGATGCATACAAAGTTTTCGGAGACTTGACCGGCCGTTATTATGGCCTGATCACTCAATATAAGACGGAGGACGCGGACACTGTATTTGTTTCCCTCGGCTCGGCTGCCGAAAATATCGAAGCGGCCGTAGACTATCTGCGTGAACGGCGCAACGCCAAAGTCGGCTCGATTCACTTGAATGTTTTCCGGCCCTTCCCCGAGGCCGCCGTCGTCCAAGCTCTGGCAGGCAAGCGCAATGTCATCGTTTTGGAGCGCACGGACGAACCCATGTCGGGAGACAACCCCATGGGGCGGGAAATCCGGACAGCATTGAGCAAGGCGCTAGTGACTCAAGGTCACGCTGCGGAAGCGAACCTTCCAGCCATCACGCCGGATCGGATGCCACGGCTCCTTGCCGGCATTTACGGCTTGGGTTCGAGGGATTTCAGGCCGGAGCACGTTCTGGGCGCCTACGAATTCGCGATGGGAGAGCGCACCCGCAAAGACGGCAAGGGCGTTGCCGATGGAGTCTCCTTCTTTGTCCTGGGAGTCGACCATCCCTACGAAGTGAAATCGGACGAGACGCCGTCGTTGCTTCCCGAAAAAGCCGTAGCCGTGCGATTCCATTCCATTGGAGGCTGGGGCGCAATCACCACCGGAAAAAATCTTGGCGCCATCATCGGCGATTTGAACGACCTGCTTTACGATCGCGACAAAGTCGTGGACGAGTGGGGCAATCCCAAGGAAATCATCCACGTCAGCGCCAACCCGAAATACGGGTCGGAAAAAAAGGGTGCGCCGACTTCCTACTTCATGGTCGCCGCTCCGGAACGAATTCGAGTGAACTGCGACCTGCGCCACGTCACGGTGGTTCTCTGCTGCGACCCCAAGGCCTTCACGCACACCAATCCTCTTGACGGAATGCTGGAAGGGGGAGCGTTAATTTGGGAATCAGAAGAAGAAGGCGAAAAGGCGTGGGAGCGTTTGCCCATGTGGGCGCGCAGGCAAATCATTGACAAGAACATTCGCGTTTACACATTGCCCGGCTTCGTCATTGCCCGCAACGCCACCGACCGCGCGGACCTGCAGTTGAGAATGCAAGGAAATGCTTTCCTCGGGGCGTTCTTTGCGGTGTCGCCGATTTTGCAGGAGTTCCGAATCACGCCGGAACAATTCCGCGACGTGGTTCACAAGCAGTACGTCAAGAAATTCGGCCGACTGGGCGACGCGGTCGTGAATTCCAACATGGAAGTTATGACCCAGGGCTTTGAGAAAGTGCGTGAAATTCGCGTGGGGGAGATGGAAGCCCCGGACCGCTCCACCCTCCGCGGCGAGGCCCTGCTGCCGGTGGTTTCTAACGCTTCCGCGGAAGGTGGTTGCGGGTCAGGCTGCCGGTCTCATGAAGTTCCGGCGGGTCAGGGCCCGCGCACGCCAGTCACCACCATCGCCATGTTCGATTCAGAGTTTCGCTCCAACTATGGCTACAATCAGCCTGCTTCGCCGCTCGCGTCGGTGGGTGTAATGGCTGCCGGCAGCGGCGACACCGCCTCCAAATATGTCGCGCGGCGCGAAACGCCCCTGTTCATTCCTGAAAATTGCACGCAATGCATGGAGTGCATTTCGGTATGCCCGGACACGGCGCTGCCGAATTGCTCTCAGGATTTGGAAACCGTTCTGAGAACCGCCATCGCGAACTACGTAACGGACCCCGCTGAGCGCGTGAAAATGTTCCGGTCAGTCCCGGAAATCGACAAACGGACGCGGGCAATCATGCGGGATGCCGTCACCAGCAAGACCTCTTCGCCCCTTCCCGAGATCCTTCGCAAGATTACGAATGAGGTGGACGGATTCTCCGACGAGGCCAAGCGCCAATTTTTCGCCGTGATCGAGAAAGTTCCGATGGCCTTCCAGAAGGTCAACGCGATCTTTTCTACCCCGGAAAGAAAAACCCCGGGCAGCGGCGGCATCTTCTCCATCTTCGTTTCCGATTTGTGCAAAGGGTGCGCCGCCTGCGTCACCGCGTGCGGGGATCACCAGGCGCTGCGCATGGTGCAGGAGACCGAGAATGTCAACGCCGAGCACGAGACCGGAACCGCGTTCCTGAACCTTTTGCCGGACACTTCGCAGAAATACTTGGGCCTCTACAACGATACGCACCCGGAAGACTCCAAGACCGCCGCGCTGCGCAATATGCTGATGGTCCGGCGCAACTACGACGCGCTGGTTTCCGGCGACGGCGCCTGCGCGGGCTGCGGGGAGAAGAGCGTGCTGCGCGCCATTACTTCAGTCACGGAAGCGTACATGCGGCCGCTCTATCACGCCAAAGCCAACCGCCTGCGCGCCAAAGCGGGTGACATCGAAAAAGTTGGCGTGCAGAAACTCGCCGAACTCAAGGCCCGTAACCAACAAGAGTATGAACTCTTGCGCCAGACCATCGCCCACCTGGTCATGGGACTCGGCGGCGAAGACGAAAAAGATACCAAGGCGCGCATTGCCGCGCACGGCGAGATCACGGACGGTGATCTCGTCCAGGCCATTGCCACCGTCATGCTTCAAGATGCGTTCAATCACATGGATCTCCAGGCCATCGACGGCCGCCTGGCCAACGGCATGTCCGTGATGGCCATGGCCGCGCACACCGGATGCAATACTGTTTACGGTTCGACGCCCTCAAACAACCCGCATCCGTATCCCTGGATGAACTCCCTATTCCAGGACGGCGTCACTGTGGGATGGCTGCTGGGCGAGAGCTTCATCGTCGATCATGCTCGCCGCTCCGTGGTTCCCGAACGGCTGGCCGATATCCTGCTGCAACGAACAGAAAACGTCATCACGCCGCGCGAGTACTATGAATTCACGCATTTCACCGATGCGGTCATGACCGACCAGGAAATTCTGGAACTCCCGAAAGTCTGGGTGGTTGGCGGCGACGGGGGCATGGGCGACATCGGGTACCAGAACACATCGAAGGTGATTCTCCAGAATCGCCCGAACGTCAAAGCCGTGATGCTCGACACGCAGGTCTATTCCAACACCGGCGGGCAGAACTCGGATTCAACGCCGATGCTGGGCGGGAACGACATGAACGTGTTTGGCGCCGCCACACAGGGCAAAAACGTTGAGAAAAAGACGGTCGCCGAAACGTTCCTGGCTGGGCACGGATCGCCTTTTATCGCGCAAGTCTCGATCGCCAATGCCCCGAAGCTTCTGCGGGCCATCCTGGATGGGATCGAGTATCGCGGAACGGCCTTCCTGCAGTGCTTCACGACCTGCCAACCCGAGCATGGGGTGGCGGATGACATGGCTCTCACTCAAGCACAGCGGGTCCGCGATTCGCGCGGAGCGCCGGAGTTTATTTTCAACCCCCGGCTGGGCGAGACGTACCAGGAGGCCCTCGACCTGAAGGGCAATCCTTCGTTGGAGAAGGATTGGTACGAAACGAAGTTCAAGGCTACCAATGAGCCGTACCGGTATACTGTGGCTCATTGGTGCGCCACCGAAGCGCGCTTCCGAAACCATCTGAAAAAAATCAAGAAAGACGACGCGGCCAGGATGATTCCGCTGGAGAACATCCTCGTCCGTGTCACGCAACAGGATGTGGTCTACCGGCGATATCTAGTTCCAGATCACTTGTCCTACATCCCCGACTTCGGCGTTTACATCAAGGTGCAGGGACCCCAGGGCGAAGTCGAGTACCGCTCGCTCTCGCGCCAGTTGGTCATGTTCTGCGTGGAGCGCCGCAAGGCCTGGCGCATGCTGCAGAGCAAGGCGGGAATCGAGAACAAAGAGTACAAAGCTCAGCGAGCGATCCTAGCTGACGTGCAGGCAGGTAAAATCTCCCGTGAGGATTTCTTCGCGCGTGCTGAGGAATTGCTAAAGGCCAGGCTCGAGATCGCTGCGGGAGAAGCAGCTCGACCGGTGGCGCAGCCAGCGCCCGCAGTTGCCGCTAAGGCCGCCGTTGCGGCTAAGTCGCCTGCCCCCGCCCCTGAAAAAGCGGTTTTGCCACGTGCGAGTGATGCGCCACAACCGGCAAGCCCCGCGGCGCCGGTAGTTGCGCCCGCGGCCCCCGCCGTCACCCTCGAGAAAACGGGGAATGGCCAGGAGAGTGAACCCCCCAAGCTGGTGGTGGCTATGGCAACGCAAGTGACCGTGGAGAGAGTGCTGGAAAATGAGCCCGCGCCCGAGTGGGAGCAAGGCGTGCAGATACGCATGATGGAGCTGGACGTTGATCCGGGCAATGATGCTGACCGCGGGCCGGGTAAAGGCCGCATAAGCTGATTACTGCTGGCCGGATCGGGAATCCGTATTCCGGCACCGGCTCGTACCTGCGGAAAAGATTGCCGGCAAGGGCGGAAAAAGTCTTCGTGGGTCCCGGGATCAACCCGGGTATGAACTAGTAATGTAGCTATGCAATTGGGAAATGGTGTGCTGCTGAGCGGAAATTACCCATTTCACCAGATCGCCGATTGAAACCACACCCAGTAACTCCCCGTTTTCAACGATCGGCAGGTGGCGGATGTGTTTGTCCGTCATGACTCTCATGCCGTCTTCGACGGACTGCTCCGGAGTCAGGTAAATCGCAGGACTGGTCATGATTTCCTTGACCAGGGTTTGCTTGGAAGATTTTCCCTGCAGGATGACTTTTCTCGCATAATCGCGCTCGGAAACCACGCCCACGAGCTTGTCTTCAGACACCACCATCAAAGCTCCTACATGCTTGTTGGCCATGATTTCGATCGCGTCATAGACGCAATCCTCCGGCGAAACGGACCAGACAATCTGGCCTTTCTGTTTCAGGACTAATCGAACGGTGTCGACCAGGTTCATGGGCGCCCTCACTTCAGCAATTGCGTTAAACAGATTAGAGGAGTTTCATGTTATGACTGCCATTGCAAATGACCTTACGGCAGCTATTTTGCCGTGTCAAGGCCTGATCGCCTCAGCCCGCCTTGGCGGCAGAGGAATTGCAGACCGTCTCATGAAACATCCTAGCCTGACAATCCGCTCGCTTCAAACCGTCGCTGTTTCTGTTCCCATGAAACTGCCCCTCGGCACGAGCGCCCTTACTGTTCGGACTGCGCCTCTTCTGCTGATCGATCTCGAAACGGAGGAAGGAATCACCGGCCGCACCTACCTGTTCTGCTACATGCCGTTAGGCGCGCAGCTCATCGCGCACGCGCTCCAGGAATTGAAGGCGCTGGTCAAAGGCGACTCGGTCGATCCCGCAGCAATTCACGCGAAGCTCTTGCGTCAATTCCGTCTCATCGGCGCGCAGGGAGTCATTTGGATGGCAATAGCGGGCCTCGACGTGGCCTGCTGGGACGCGCTGTCGCAAGCTGCGGGTGTGCCGCTCGTCTCATACCTGGGCGGAAAGCCCAGATCCATCCCTGCCTACAACAGCAATGGACTCGGCCTGATGTCTACCGAGGCCTGCGCCGAGGAAGCGGAACAGCTGCTTGAGGGCGGCTTTCGAGGAATAAAGCTTCGTCTCGGCTATCCCACGCTTGAGCAGGATCTCGCCGCGGTTCGCGCTGTGCGAAATCGTGTGCCCGGCGAAATCGCGGTCATGACGGACTATAATCAGGCGCTGACGGTAGAAGAAGCGTTGAAGCGCGGACGCGCCCTCGATACAGAAGGACTTGCGTGGATCGAAGAGCCCATCCGGCACGATGACTTTGCCGGGTGCGCGGCAATCGCCGAGGCGCTCGCCACACCGATTCAAATCGGCGAAAATTTCATCGGCGTGCACGCGATGGAATCAGCCCTGGCCGCCAAATCCGCCGACCTCATGATGCCCGACCTCTGCAGAATCGGCGGCGTGACTGGTTGGCTGCAGGCAGCCGCGCTCTCCGCCGGCACAGGAATCAAACTTTCGTCGCATCTTTTCCCCGAAGTCAGTTCGCATCTGCTCGCGGTGACTCCCACGCAGCACTGGCTGGAGTACGTAGACTGGGCTGCGTCGATTCTTGCGGAGCCTCTTCACGTGGTTGGCGGTGCCGTTACACCGTCCAATCGTCCCGGAACGGGAATCAGTTGGAACCAAGACGCGGTGAAGCGCTTCCAAGCAGTGTAGACGCGGGTTTGACAATGCGGGCGTTGGAGCGACAGTCGAACCACACTGCGCGCCTCTAGAACTCACCGCGCATTGTCAGCCGCAGCGGTCAGGCGTATATTGACACGCAGAGCTAAAGACATATCAAAATAACCGGCTCGGGGGATACCTCAAATGAAACGATGCGCTTGGATTTTGGCTGTTGGCATTGCAATGCTCTGGCCCGCTGGCACTTCACACGCCCAGACGACGAAGGGCGCCGTAATTTTCGAGGCGCATTGCGCCAGTTGCCATGGAAACCCGAGCAGCGCCACGCCTGCGCCGGATGTCCTGTCCCTCTGGAAGTTGACGGCCGAAGCAGTCTACGCCGCGAACGGAAAAGCCTCGCATGCGTCCGTTACGGGCGTCTCGGACAACGACTGGCGCGAAGTCGCATTTTATCTGGGCCGCAGGCGGGTGGACATTGCCAAGGTCACGGACGCCAAGCTCATGCCGAACCCGTGCCCCGGAAATTCTTCGATGGGCGAATTGTCAGCCAAACCCCTGTGGAACGGCTGGGGTAACGGCGTTTCGAACGATCGCTTCCAACCGGCGAAAGGCGCCGGTTTGTCCGCAGCCCAGGTGCCCAACCTCAAATTGAAATGGGCGTTCGGATTCCCGGGCGCAGAAGAAGTTTACGGCCAGCCCACCGTCGCAGGCGGACGTGTGTTTCTAGGCGTGGACACAGGCGCGGTCTATTCCCTCGACGCGGAATCCGGGTGCGTCTTCTGGTCTTATCAGGCGGACGCGGGTGTGCGCACGGCGATCAACGTAGGGCCAGTGAAAGGAAAGGGTGCGGTTAAGTATGGCGTCTACTTTGGCGACATTCGGGCCAACGTTTACATGTTGGATGCCTCTACCGGGAAAGAAATTTGGAAAGTAAAAGTGGAAGATCATCCAGTAGCCAAGGTTACGGGCGCGCCGATGCTGTATGAAGACCGGCTGTATGTGCCGGTCTCTTCTCAGGAGGAGCGTTCCGCTGGTTGGAGCACTGTGTATCCTTGTTGCACGTTTCGAGGCAGCGTCGTCGCGCTGGATGCCATGAACGGCCATACCATCTGGAAGACTTATCCGGTTCAGGATGCGCCCAAGCCCACGACAAAGAATCCCAACGGCGTGCAGCAATACGGGCCAAATGGCGGCGCGGTGTGGAATACGCCCACCATTGATGCCAAGAATCACGCGCTCTACATAGGAACCGGTGACGCGTACACCAAACCGGTCTCCAAGAATACGGACGCCATCATGGCCCTGGACCTGAAAACGGGCAAAGTAATCTGGTCGGTGCAAGACACCGAAGAAGATGCGTGGCTCTCTGGCTGCGGCGGCGAAATCAAGTCGGACAATTGCCTGCCCGCGAACGAGATTGGTCCGGACTACGACTTCGGCGCTTCTCCCATCCTGAAGACGCTGCCGAACGGGCACAGGATCCTGGTAGCAGGACAAAAAAGCGGCATGGTCTGGGGCCACGATCCTGACCGTGATGGCACGGTCGTTTGGAAGGCGCAGTTGGTGAAAAAGCTGGCCCTCGGCATGATCACTTTCGGCGGCGCCGCGGACGATCAAAACGCCTATTTTGGATTGCGGACGGGCGGCGTAGCCGCGGTGCGGATGGACACGGGCGAGCAAAAATGGTTCACCCCTGTCACTCCCCCTCCCGGCCCGGGCCCCAAAGGTGAAAATGCAGCCATCACGGCGATTCCCGGGGCCATTTTTTCGGGAGGATGGGACGGCATGTTGCGCGCCTTCTCCACCGAGGACGGGCATTTACTCTGGGAATATAACATGGTGCGTGATTATGACACAGTAAATCACGTGCCCGCCAAGGGCGGCTCCATGGCCGCTGCCGGCCCGACCGTCGCCGGTGGCATGCTGTTCGTCGGCTCCGGATACGTATTCGGAGCGGGCACGCCCGGCAACGCGCTCCTAGTCTTCGCGGCGCAGTAGCCTGATTTGGACCACCAGCCGAGGCGAGCGCAGAGATAAACACGGATATAAATTTCAGGGACATTTGAGAGTTGGGAGTCTAGATTTCAATTCTGAAATTTCAGATTTGAAATTTGAGAATTGAGAGTAAAACATATTGAGCGCAAGCTGGCAGGGCTTTGTCGGATTGGGCCCTCGACGGAGGGCTGCCGCGCTCCATTTCACCGCAAAAGCAGGAAGTGATTACTACTTTCGGGCCAAGGACGTTGCCAACCCTAAGGAGAAAATGCCGGCCGTCGTATTGTTCAAGATCTTGGATAGCGACGAGGCCCAGCTTCTGATGAGCCAATTTTCGTTTAGTACTTCCAATCCGGAGAAGTAGTCCCCACAAGTTCTTCCGCAACCGGCCCTTTTGTCTCGCGTCTAAATGATGAGCGGAAAAGTGTGCGCTGCCCGTGGTATCGCCCAAAATGCCAGCGCTTAATGGGACAAATTCATTGAATCCACTCGGCCTCATCTCGACTTTTCGGTTTCATCTGGCAGGGCTTTCCACGGTCTCTTTGCAAGTATCGAAGGGGGACACTTGCAGCATCTCGGAGCTTTTATTGTCGGCATTGTGGTTGGATTTCTCGGCGGCCTATTTGGAAAAGGCGGCAGCGCGATCGCGACGCCGCTCCTGAGTCTTGTCGGTTATCCAGGATTCATCGCGGTTGCTTCACCGCTGCCGGCCACGATTCCAGGGACGCTGATTGCCTCCGGGGAATACTGGGAATCCCATCTGCTGGATTGGCAAATCGTTTGGTGGAGTGTCACATTCGGGATTCCCGCGACAATTCTGGGTTCCCTTCTCACGAATTTCACCGGCGCGAGGCCGTTGTTGATCGTGACTGGAATCCTGGTACTTGGGTTCGGCATTTCTTTCTTGTTTTTCCCAGGAGAAAGAAAATCAATGGAGGCTTCGCTGGTTCAGTCGACGGAAAATCGCCCGGCCTTGTGGCGGCTTCGCCTGGCGCTCATCGCAATCGGAGTTGGAATTATTTCGGGGCTTCTGGCCAATGCCGGAGGGTTCCTGCTTGCTCCGGCTTACGCCAGGTTTCTCGGGCAGCCGATCAAGAAATCCTTTGCGTGTTCGCTCGCCGTGTCCGCCGTCCTGGCACTGCCCGGGACCGTGGTGCATGCTTACCTCGGGCATATTTCCTGGACCGTCGCGGGACTCGTCGCGCTCGGCTCGGTCCCGTTTTCCTACCTCGGCGCGCGCTTTGCGATCCGCACGAAGGCCAGCCGGCTTGAGCGCTTGTACGGACTCGTCCTTACCGCGCTGGGAGCTTTCTTCCTCTATCAATTGTGAATGCATCCAGTGGCACACGCTTCAGCCTGTGTGGCTCGCCCTTGCAAGAACCAAAACCCACAGGCTGAAGCGTGTGCCACGGGATATTCCTGATCGGAAATGCAGGTTAGTGTTAACTTAAGCGCGCTATCAATTGGAGCGGAAAATGCTTCTGAGCGGCACATCTCCACTCAACCCGGCGTATTTCCTCGATCGTGCTGCGAATAGTTTTTCAGAACGCACAGCCATCATCGACGGCGAGCGCCGCTTTTCCTATCGCGAGTTTGGAGAAAGGTCGCATCGCCTCGCGGGATTGCTGCGAAGCGCCGGGGCTCACAACGGCGATCGAATCGCGGCGCTGTGCACCAACAGCCACGTCATGCTGGAGATGCACAATGGGGCGCCCATGGCAGGCTGCGCGCTCGTGCCCATGAATATTCGGCTTTCCTCGCAAGAGATGGCTTACATCCTGGAAAATTCCGGAGCCCAGATACTGATTGCCACACAGGAATTTGCAGAGGCTGCTCGCGCGCTTTCCTCCGCGACACGCGTGCGCCTCATTCTTGCGGGCGACGAATCCAGCGAATACGAAACATTGCTGAGGTCTTCCCCGCCCTGCCCCACCGCCCTGATGGACGAAATGTCTCTGCTGGCGATTAATTACACCAGTGGGAGTACGGGCCGTCCGAAAGGGATAATGTACACGCATCGCGGAGCGTACCTGCAGGCGCTGGCAATGGCGTTTCACTCGCGCCTCGGACTCGACAGTTCCTATCTTTGGACGCTTCCGATGTTTCACTGCAACGGCTGGTGCTTCACCTGGGCGGTAACGGCTGCCGGCGCCGTTCATATTTGTCAGCGCCAAATCGATCCAGCGGCGATTTGGCGTGAAATTTGCAGCGGCAGCGTGACCCATCTTTGCGCGGCGCCAACGGTCTTGACGATGATCGCAGAAGCCGCGGCAAAGTCGGGCAGCGTAAGAGCTGGACATCCGGTCCGCGCATTCACGGGAGGCGCGCCTCCCACTCCCGCTCTTCTTGCGCGCCTTGCCGCGCTGAACTTGCGTGTCACACATTTGTATGGCTTGACAGAAACTTACGGCCCATCGGTGATCAACGATTGGCAGCCGGAGTGGGATGCGGAATCCGAAACTGAAAAGGCAAGATTGAACGCGCGACAAGGCGTTGGCAATGTGGTCACGAGGGAAATCACCGTAATCGATCCCGAGGGCAAGGAAGTTCCATCGGACGGTGAAACGCTGGGCGAAATCGCCATCCGCGGAAATAATGTCACGATCGGCTACTACTGCGACGACGCGGCCACCAGCGCCGCCGTGTCCGGCGAATGGTTCCGCACCGGAGATCTGGGTGTGCGCTTTCCGGACGGATATATCGAACTTCGCGACCGTGCCAAGGACATTATCATTACTGGCGGAGAGAACATCGCTTCGGTCGAAATTGAAAAAGCGCTGGCGGAGCATCCCGCGGTTTTGGAAACGGTCGTGGTGGGACGTCCCGACGAACGGTGGGGCGAAATTCCAGTCGCATTCGTGGTTTTGCGGCAGGGGATGTCCGCGACAAAAGAGGAGTTGATCGACTTCGTGTGCGGACGGATCGCCCGATTCAAGGCGCCGCGGGAGATCGTCTTTGAAGAGCTTCCCAAAACATCCACGGGCAAAATTCAGAAGTATATTTTGCGACGCAGGTTTAGCGGAGGGTAGGACAGGCTTCAGCCCGTCGGGTTTGGTGCGGCGTAACACGCACAAAGCGACCGGCTGAAGCCCGTCCTACATGTACGCAAATTAAAGAGGGCGCCCGGGATCGTGATCGAATAGAATTCGCATTCATCTTTTGGAGGCTCTGAAATGGCTCTACGAACCGCCGCCCAATTTCTCGCGGGCCTGCGCGACGGCCGCGAAGTTTACTACCGCGGCCAGCGCGTGCCGAGCGTGGTGGAACACCCCGAGCTCGGCGTGGCGGCCCGACATGCTTCCATCGATTTTGAACTGGCTGAAAATCCCAAGTTTCATGAACTGGCCGTTCACCGCGAAGGTACCAACGAATATTCCGCCTACTATCGCGTGCCTCGCAATTCACAGGATTTGCTTTCCCGCTCCAAGCTGATCGAGGCCGGCACAGCCGAAGGCGCCACGCTGGTGCTGCTAATCAAAGAAATTGGAACGGACGCGCTGTTCGCTCTGCAGCGCGTCCTCGGACGCAGCGGCGAGGCGCAAGGAATTCAGCGCGTCGAGGCGTTTTACCGCCATTGCCGAGACAATGACCTGGCCATGGCTGTCGCACAAACGGACGTGAAAGGTGACAGGAGTAAGCGGCCCTCCGAGCAGAGCGATCCTGACATGTACGTCCGTGTATTGGAAAAGCGGGCGGACGGAATCATCGTCAACGGAGCAAAAATGCACACCTCTTGCACTCCCTATGTGGATGAAATAATCGTGCTCCCAAGCCGTTCCATGGGGCAGGGCGATGAGCCGTGGTCGCTCGCCTTTGCGGTCCCCGTGGCGACGCCGGGGCTTCGCCTTTATGCGTCGGATTATTTGCATGGGACCGATGACCCTTTCACGCGCCCGATTTCCACAAGTCACAAAATGGTGGAAACTCTGACCGTATTTGAAAATGTGTTCGTCCCTTGGGACCGCGTGTTTTACGTGGACCGTCCTGACCTGGCCGGCGCAACCGCGCTCACATTCGTCGAGTTTCACCGATTTACCGCGGTGAGTTACAAGCTTCCGTTGCTGGACGCATTGGTAGGCGCGGGAATCGTGATGGCGAAGGCGAACGGCATCGATCGCGCGGGGCACGTGCGCGACAAGCTGACTTGGCTCGGGGGTTATGCCGAAACCGTGCGCGGGCTTACGGAACTGGCCGCGCTTCGCTGCAAAGTGGAAGACGGTGTCGCCTGTCCTGACGTGTTTACAACAAACATGGCCAAGTGGACATTTGCGCGCGAGTTCCACCAGGCCGTTGAAACGGTGCAGGACCTGGCCGGCGGGTTGCTCGTCACCGGGCCTGGGGGCATGGACTGGAATTCATCCGAAGTCAGGCCCGTGCTGGAAAAATATCTGCCCGGCGCCTGGCCCGCGGACCGGCGCATGGCGATCATGAACCTGATCAGCGATTTGACGACGCGCGTTTATGGCGGCTACCAGGCGGTCCTTGCGGTACATGCCGAGGGCTCGATTGAAGCCGAGAAGTTGGCGATGTTTCGCGCATACGACCCGTCCCGATCCATCGCGCTGGCGATGCGTCTTGCGGGACTCGAAGCAAACGCGGCGGCAAAATAATTGCCGACCGCATTATAGCGGTTGCGAATTCTTTGGAGGGCTCGGGTTCAGCCGTACCATAAAGGGCGCAGCATCAACCCGGCTTTACGGGCTGCGGAAAAAGTAGTTTATTTTGTCATTCCGAGCGAAGCCAGGCACCTCTCTTCGATTTGGCCCATGAAAAGAAAGAGGGATTCCTCGCTTCGCTCGGAATGACAACATTCTGGATGGTTGTTTTCCGCAGCCTGTATAGACGCTGGCGTGTTTGAAATGCAATGGCCACAACAATTCATCGAGGAGCGAATTTGTGGGCGCGTTGAACGGAAAAGTTGCGATCGTTACGGGCGCGAGCCGAGGCATTGGCCGGGCCATCGCGGAAATCTTTTCGAGCGAAGGAGCGCGCGTCGTGATCTGCGGACGCAAGCAGGAAACTCTGGACCTGGTCGCCGCAGAAATCGGGCAATCCGTGAAGCCCATCGCCTGCCACGTCGGCCGCGGGGATCAGATTGCGAACCTGGTCGCGTTAACAGAGCAAATATTCGGGCCAGTCGACATCCTGGTGAATAACGCCGCAACGAATATTTCCTTCGGGCCGTGCCTGGAAGCCGACGAGGCGCAATTCGACAAAATGGTGGAGATCAATTTGAAAAGCGCGTTCCGGCTGGTGAAGGCGATCGGCCCGGGGATGTGCGCTCGCGGCAGCGGATCGATCATCAACATCGCATCGGTTGCCGGGCTGCGCCCGCAGCGGCACAGCATTCTCTACAGTATGACGAAGGCCGCGCTCATTATGATGACGCAGTCCTACTCGCTGGAGCTCGGACCCATGGGCGTACGCGTGAACGCCATCGCGCCCGGCTTGATTCAGACCGCGCTCAGCGAGCACTACTGGAAGGATGAAACGCAGCGAAACGCCGTGCTTGAAAGGCAGCCAATTCAACGCCTGGGACAGCCTTCGGATGTTGCACAACTTGCGCTGCTGCTCGCATCCGAGAAGGGTTCTTACATTACCGGCCAAACGCTCGTCGTGGACGGCGGTTTCCTGCTTCCCGGCCTATAGTCTGATTCCATCACCGAGAGTACAGTTTCCAGGTCCAACACCCTGCGGTGTGCGTAGCCTTTTCCGCACGGTACCCGAAGAACCGTCGAGTATGAGGACAGGAATTATTCCTACCGTGATCATTTGGATGGAGCATGCCAGAACATCTCAATTTGTTCGAGCGTTCGGCCTTTGGTCTCCGGCACATACCGGTGCGAGAAAATCCACGCGCCCATCGCGAACAGGGCATATAACAGGAAAGTTCGACTGGCACCGAAATGTTGCACCAGCGTCAGAAAGGTGAGCGTGACCAGGAGGTTCGAACCCCAGTTGAATGTGGCCGCGAGCCCTTCCGAAGAACTGCGGATTTTTAACGGGTAGATTTCGGAAATCAGCAGCCAGAAGATCGGCCCCAAACTGATCGCGAAGGACGCAACGTAGGCCATCATGCTGATGACGGCTAGCCAGGCGAGCGGGGTGGAACGCACGGAAACGAGAAACGCCAGGCTGAGTATTCCCAGCGAAACGGTCATTCCTGCGATTCCGACCAGCAACAAAGGCCGGCGGCCGATCCGGTCGATCAGCCACATGGAGACGATGGTCATGAGCACGTTCACCACGCCAATGCCCGCCGTCGCCAGGATCGCACCGGAGGCGGAGGATATACCCGCTGTTTGCAGGATGATCGGGGCATAGTAAATTACCGTATTGATGCCTGTGACCTGTTGAAATATGGCCAGCCCGATTCCAACGATCAGGGCCGGCCGGAGCGATGGAGCAAACAAATCCGAGATGCCCGCGCTTTCCTTTCCCTTGTTGAGGGTGCCTTCGACTTCTTTCATTTCCGCACCCACATCCGCCGTTCCTCGAATGCGCATCAGCACGGTGCGAGCAGCTTCGCGGTTTCCACTCCTGGCCAGCCAGCGCGGGCTCTCCGGCAAGTACAGCATTCCCAAAGCGAAGATTGCGGCGGGAACCACGGCCAGGCTGAACATCCAGCGCCAACCCTCGCTTTTCGCAAATGCATAATCCACCACGTACGCGAGCAGAATCCCGCAAGTAATGGCGAGCTGGAAGAGAGAGACCTGCCATCCTCGCGCCTCCGCAGGGGAAACTTCGGAGATATATACGGGAACAGTGCCGGAGGACAGGCCGATTCCAAGGCCGACGATGATCCGTCCCACGATCAGGGCGGCGGCGGACATTGCCAAAGCACAGAGGACTGCGCCGATCGCAAAGATAATCGCTGTCACAATCAACAATCTCCGCCGGCCGAAATGATCCGCCAACCGCCCTCCTGCGAGCGCGCCCGTCGCCGCTCCCGCCAACACTCCGCTGACGATCACCTCCAGGGCGAAAGTTGACAAAGTGAAATCATTCTTGAAGAAGAGCTCGGCGCCCGAAATTACTCCTGTGTCATACCCGAAGAGCAAGCCTCCCAGCGCGGCAATTGCCGCCGCAAAATAAACAAACCTGGACCCGTGCGCTTCGGAAGATATGGCGATCGTTTGTGGAACCTTTGCCGTGCTCATGGCTTTGACTCGCTTCTGCGCGCCGGATTCGGGTTCAACGCCTCTTTGCCGTGTTCGCCGGCATTGACACCGCTGCGCGCTCTCGAGAGATTTTCTTGCTGGTTGAGCCGGGCAGCCATCTCCCGAGGGAGTTGGCTGAGAAGTTCCAGAAATACTCCGTTGGTCCATCCAAATCCGATTACGTTTTGCGAGTATCCTGCGCCGATGTGCGTATCCGAGGATTCCGTGGTGACGTCATATTTTTCGCGAATGGTTCCGTCACGCGCGAAATTTCGCATGACGGTGTCCAGAAAATTGTACGCGATTCGGTCGCCATCCTCGCCATATCCGTAGTGGCGGAGACCCTCCACGGCCAGGAGTTGAATGGGAGCCCAGCCATAGGGATAGTCCCATTGCGCATGGGATTCGTGACGGCTCATGGCTATCCCGCCCTGCTGTTCAAATTGAGCGAGGTTTTGTTTTACTGCCTGCGCCTGCTCCCTGGAGGCCAGCCCGGCCCAAAGCGGATAAAATGTCGTGGCATATTTGTACGAAGATCGCTTGCCGGTCGTGAAGTCATAGTCGAAAAAGAGGCCGCTGCCGCCGTCCCACAGATACTTGATAATCAGTCGTTTTCGTTCTAGAGCTTTGTTCCCCCAATGCTGAGCCTCTTCTTTCCGGCCAAGAAGAGCCGCCATCCTCTCGAGGTCCTTCTCCGTCTTATAGAGCAGGCTGTTGAGACAGACCGGAGCATAGTGATGCGTCTCCGCGCCAAAGGGCCCGAAGCGGAACGAAACATCGAAGCCCGATTCCCGCATGCTCCGATCGCCTTTATAGAATTCGGCCGTCAATGCCACATGGTCCGGAGGAGCGCACCGCGAAGCATCGACTGCGTTTGAGCCGGAATCGCAAATGAATATGGGAAAGAACTGTCCAACTTTACTGGTTGCAGGATTCCGCGCGTCCAGAAAAATCAATTGCGAACTTTTGGCGCCCTCATGCAATAAGAAATAGTTTGCAACGCCGCGATAGTAGTGGCTTGGGTCTCCCAGAATTTCCGGTACAGGGCCTTCGCCCCAGTCAAAATAGCGCGAGAGCCCGGTTTCTCCGGCGAGATGGGGCGCCTGATTCCATTGTTCGTAATCGCGAACCACCAAACCATAGGCCCTCTCAAGCCAATGGAGGTCGGACTGGCCTTGCTTCGTTTGTGCGCCATAGACGGCCATCACCATGGAACTGAGGAAGGGCGGCTGAGACCGTGTCAGGTAGTAGGTGCGATTGGCATTCAGCACTCCCCCATAATTTTCAATTTCGAAGAAAAAATCTTCAACCATCCCTTTCGCCAGATCGAGATGATTGTCTCTGAGTAAACCACGAATGATAAAATAGCTGTCCCACCCGTACATTTCATTAAATTGGCCACCGGGAACAACATAAGGTTGTTCCAGATAGAGCAGACCGGGGGGCTGGTTTGGTTCCAGATTGCCGGCTCCAATCCTGGCAATTTTCTTCGGGAGATTCGCTACCTGGATGGAACAGCGATCCTGCATTGCACGCGAGGCGGGTAGGATCGGCATATTCGCGGGAAAATAAAGGATGGATTTTCCTTCGGTCTTGACGTCCTCAAACGCCGCGCAATCGTCAAGGGAACGCGTCAAGGACCCCCAACTGGCTGAAATATACAGGAGGATTTTGTCCAGGGGCGCGGAAATTTCCCCAGGGCTCGGCGTCTGATTTTGAGGTGGCTCGCCCAGTGCGTCACCCGAAGAAATGGTCATCGAGCATTCCATGGCCAGTATGAGGCATGCCGCGCAAAATGTCTTTTTCAGGTGAGGCATAATCAGCCTCCGGGGACATCCGCCACTTCCCCGCACTATTTGAAGCTATATCCCGGCTTGAGCTGACATCGATAGTCCTTCGCTTGATTCCGCTCAACTCTCACATTGCAGTCGGCCCAGCTCAAGATAGGATCGGGGGCCAAAGGAAAAACAATTTGCGATCCGTCCATTTCAGCTTCGAGACTCGGACCCTGCGCGTCCGCCGGCAAAGTAAAATTCAGGGACCTGCCGAAAATTACAGGATAGGAGACGCGGATGAGATTGTTGGCCACCGACCGATAAACTTCTGCCTGAAGCAGGAAAGTAGTCGTGTCGGACCAGTCACGAACGGAAACCGAGATGGTCCGCCCGGGCCGGGAAAATCCGTCGGAATCGATCCTCGTAAACGGGCACGGCCCGGCAATGCAGGAAACTCGGGCGTTCTGGAAAAGGTTCCCGTCTCCCGAGTCAAGCGTGTCAGAACCGATTGCCGCCTTCCATTTTCCGTCGGGAGAGCAGGGCTGCTGGCCATTGCAGGGGATATTTCCGCGATTGGTTATCTGAAACGTTTTTACGCCGGTCCCGATGTTTTCCAGGGAAGTGGAGACGATGGAATATCGCACCAGGACGTTTGTTACGCTGATTTCCTTTTCGTTGAGAGCGGCTTCCACTTCGCCATGAACCGGCACCATATCGATCACGTACAGATTATCTCCGGCCGTCGCCTGCAGCTTTACCGGCAAGTAATCTGGGTGCGTGAAATTGAGCTCGATAGCCTGGCCGGTCTCGACTTGGGGGAGCAATGTCAACCGGAACAATCCCGAGAAATCAGACTTGGTATCGTGAGCTGCCATTCCGTTTGCCGCAGTGATTTCTACATCGGCTATGGGAGATTCTTTTTTGGTGTCGAGATTATGTTGTATGATCGCGCCCTGGATGGAGATGGGGCGCCGTTTGATTCGACGGGATCGAACGGCGATAACTATCAAGAGCAGGACAATGCAAAACGCCGCGATTCCGCCAACAAATACCGCGATTTTCCGCCTTCGCTCCAAAGAGGATTCCTCATCGGGTTGACGGATCGCGAGAAGGTGGGCTTGGGCGGTAGCTTCTCCGGACCGGTCACCACTGGCACCCAGTATCTCATTAAAAAAATCTTCTAATTGCAGTGTCCCTTGTAAACCGGATTGCGAATGGCTGGGTACAACGGTGTAACAAAAAGATTATAATACATTTAATGAGCAGAAGAGAAGAAAGCAAACAAGGAATGTCGCGCCGGGCTTTGCTGAAGCAGGCCGCGTGGCCATTGCTTTGTGCTCCGTGGCTTGGCCTCGGAAATAAATTCGCCTTGCCATCGCAGTCGATCCCGGCAAAGCATCCGGCCCCGCCTCCCGTTCACTCGTATTTCTCCGCCAGCGACGACGCATTCCTGGAAGAACTGGAAAGAGCTAATTTCCGGTATTTCTGGGAACAAGCGAACCCGGATACTGGCCTCGTCCGGGACCGCTGTAATGTGCGCAAGCCGGATAAGAGCGATTTGGCAAGCATCGCCTCGACTGGCTTCGGGCTGACCGCACTGTGCATCGGCGACAAGCGCGGCTACGTTCCCCACGCCGAGGCGCGCGGCCGCGCCATCAACACACTTCGTTTTCTGTGGAAGAAAATGCAGGACCACCGCGGATTCTTCTTCCATTGGGCCAACGTGAATACAGGCGAACGGCTGTGGGATTCGGAGGTTTCCTCTGTAGACACGGCGATCCTGCTCTGCGGGATCCTGACCTGCCGCGCGCACTTTGGCTACGGTGAAATTGAACAGCTCGCATCCGAGATATTTAACCGTGTAGACTGGAATTGGCTCTCGGAAGACACTCCCATTCTCCCGCACGGGTGGAGGCCCGAAACAGGTTTCCTGCAATACCGCTGGGACAATTACAGCGAAATGATGATGATGTATCTGCTGGGCCTGGGATCGTCGGCTCACCCGCTGGCGCCAAATGCGTGGGATGCCTGGAAGCGATCGAAGTTTGAATACGACGGGGTCCGCTATATCGGTTCGTTCGCGCCCTTGTTCGTACATCAGTATTCCCAAGCCTGGTTTGATTTTCGCGGCAAACGCGACCAATATGCGGATTACTTCCAGAATTCGATCATTGCCACGGAAGTTCACCGGCAATTTTGCCTGGACTTGCGAAAACAATATCCTGATTACAGCGATGACCTGTGGGGCATTACGGCATCGGATTCCGTGCACGGATATACCGTTTGGGGCGGACCTCCTGCGACCGGGCCGATCGACGGTTCGGTTGTACCTTGCGCCGCGGCGGGATCGATGCCCTTCCTTCCGCCGGAGACAATGCGAGTGCTCCGCACGATTAAAGACCGCTTTGGAGCGCGCGCCTGGTGCGATTACGGCTTCGTGGATGCGTTCAATCCGTTGACAAATTGGTATGACACCGATGTGGTCGGGATCGACACCGGAATCACCATGGTGATGGTTGAAAACGCGCGGACCGGATTCGTCTGGGAAACTTTCATGAAGAATTCGGAAGCAAGACGCGGGATGGAACGCGCAGGCTTGAAAACTTATCAGAGCACACCGACGCGGACGGGATGATCCCTCCGTCATTCAATGCTCTCATGACAGAAGTAGATATGTCAGGGCCGGAATTCGATGACAGAAAGTCCCTGGGGTGGGAGAGTGATTGTAATTTCTCCGTGCGAAAAGTTTTCTGTCTCGGCCGGAGGCAACTCCGCGGAACGCCGCAATTCATCCAATTGCTTGGGAGTCGGATCGGTGGGTCTGCCCATTTCCGCATAGCGAGGCAATGCCGATCCATGCGTAGAATCAAGACGATAAACCGTAGCGCGCAGCTTTTCCGAATGCCCCAGGAGTTTAATCGTGACCTTCTTGGATTCTCCGGGCTCTTCGGGAAGCGACAGGTTCCATACGGCCATCACCGATGTCCCGTCCGACCGTTTTGTGAGCAGGGCTGATTCCGAATCGACCGCGATTCGTTGTTCACCGAGCTTGTGCAATAATTTGAATGCGTTAAAGGATGGCTTCGGTACGCCCCCTGCGGCCATCAGGCCAAACCCTCCGTAAAACGGCTGCTTGACAACTCCCTGCTCTTCAAAAACGTCGGAAAACGCCCAGTACGAAAGGATGTCCATGAGGCCGTCGCATTGGCGGATAGTGTCCGCCAGCCAGGGGCCCATAAATACAGAATCGGTAACATCCGGTTCATTTTTATAGCTGGCGTTGTATTCACTGAAGAAAATTGGCAGATCGGGTTTTTCGGAAGACTTCACCTGGTCATGGACTTTTTTCGCCGCCCTGCAAACCATGCGGTTGCGTGGAATCGTCTCTGCCGTGCCGAAAACATCGGTCGATAAATCGTTTCCGTAAACGTGAGTGGAAACAAAGTCGGCCGGCACGTGATTTTCAGAGATGTGGCGGATGAAGCGATCGACCCATGCGGCTTGCGCAGTCGCCGGCCCGCCGACGCGGAGTCGCGGGCTGACTGCTTTCAAGGCTCGCGCCGTCGTGTCATAAAGTTGAAAGTACGTTTGCTCTCTGGGATCTCCCGCCCAGAAATCCAGATTGGGTTCATTCCAAACCTCGAAATACCACTGCGAGACCTCATCGATTCCGTATCGCTCCACCAAATGCTGCGCCAAATGAGAAATAAGATCGCTCCACTTTTCCCAGGACCTGGGCGGGGAAACAATCGGCTTGTACCAGAAAGATTGCAAGGTTTGAGTGGCGGCCAGTTTGCTGGGCATGAAACTTAATTCAACGAACGGACGGACGCCATTTTCAAGCAAGCCGTCATAGATCTGGTCAACGTAGGAAAAGTTGTAGAGTGGACTCCCTTGGGCATCCTCGTCGTACACGCCGACTTCATCGTGGAGAATTGCGTGAAAACGCATGTATTTGAAGTCCGTGGCATGTTTCACGTCACGCAAATCCCGGCGATAACTCTCGCGCAAACTCAGAATAGCGCGGCCGGAACCAAACATTTGCTCCCAAAAGTGCGGGAATGGATGAGCCGGGGCCGACAAGTTAACGCTGATGATTTCAGGCGACGCTTCAGCTGCGGGGACGGAACTTTGTGGAAGTTGGGCGAGAACAGGTCTCGGAACTTCACAGACAATGCAGGCGAGGGCAACGCACAGGCACAAGTCACCTGTACGGAAACGCACGCGCCGCTTGTCGCTGCTCATAGGAGTTTTGGAACTAGATCCCGAATTCCGGGACGCGGCATCTGCAATGTCAGCGCTGCCAGTGAAGGGCTGGCCTTCGAAATCGTCTCCACATCTTCCTCGTATGCCAGGGTTCTCGGCAGTTTTTCGTGCAACAGACGTTCGATAGCAACTACCCTCGGTTCGGCGTGAAACCGCCGCTGCATTGCCGAGTTGCAGAGGACATTCACCGCAGCGACCAGGCTCATCGCCTGGTGGTGCGCCATCCAGTTTCGCACCACGATGTGGCTGCCCGCCTCGCCGGTCCGCCGGGGCGTAAAATCGGCGGCTTCATAAAATCCGTACGCCGAAAGCCAGCCAAGCTCTTTCATTTTGCGCAAATTCTTTACGGCGCCCTCCGTGTCGAACATCATGCCGAGAAATGTCGCATAGGGAGCCACAACGAGATCGCCCGAGCAATCGTCCCTGTGAATCGCCAGACCCGGCACGCCGAAAGCGTGATACCGGTAGTGGCCATCGGGATTTCTTTCGGCGCAGGAGGATTCGGAAATTCCCCATGGAATACGGTTGGCCCGCGCAAACTTTTGCTGCGATCGAATGGCCGCCCGGATGATGCGCTCGAGCATTGTGTTCGGATCGCTGCGGATCCACAAACTTGGCATCAAGAATTCAAACGCGGTCCCGCTCCACGAGAGGAGCACGTCCTCGCCCTCGTAGGAGCGGAAGGTTCGCTTCAGGTTAAACCAGCTCTCCTGCGGAGCCTCCCCTTTGGCGATGGCCACGAATACCGCCGTGCGCGCCTCGGAAGCGAGAAGATCGTAGTTGTACTTGCTCAGCCCGCCCTGGGCCTCCTCAAACCCGATCGAAAACTGTTTCTTCTTTCCGTCGTACAGAACGCTAAAATCCATTTCATCGGCCATGGATTGAGCGGCGGCAGCAAGTGTAGTCAGGCGCATTACTAGATCCTCGGAGAGATGGATGGCTCTCTCCAGCGCAGCCCGGAAATGCGTTGCCCTGGCTCCTGCGTCCGCCGGGTTTCCGGAGTACGAATCGAGCTTTTGGCACAATTCCCCAAACACGCGGGGAATCGATTGCAGTGTGAGATCCTCCTCACATCGTCTGATTTCTGTGTCCGACAGAGGGCAGGAGTCTTCAAAATGAGCGTCCAGCCAGGGCGCGAACGTCTCCATCGTCTTGACCAGGTTTCCAACGCGTACCGGCAATTCCCTCCCCCACCAGGCCAACTCCTCGTTTCCGTTTCTCCTTGATATCCGGCTGAAAACAATTAGCGCGTCGATTTCCAGCGCACGCAATTCTTTGATCCGGAGCAGATCTCCTGAAGCGAGCCGTTCCACGGCCTGTTTCAGATCAAGAATGCCGGGAACAAGCTCGCCGCCCGCCGAACCTTGTGTGGCAACTTCGGCCAGTAAACCGGCATGATCGTGAAGCGCTTCCCACAACGCCGGCCGCAACAGGGGCTGCTTGATCATCTCCAGACAGCCTTGTTTCAATGTCCACAAACTGCAAAGCAGATTCCCGTTGTCCACGGTTGAAACGAAAAGGGGCGGAACGGGTTCGAGGGTGTCGGTGGCGTACCAATTGTAGAGGTGCCCTTTACATTTGGGCATCCTGCTTACGGTCTCCAGCGTCCTTTCCGTATCTCGAATAAATTCCGGCGTGGTCAGGAATCCCAGATCATGCGCAGCCAGCCTTGAATTCAGAAGCAACCCGAGATTCGTCGGGGAAATGCGGTGCGCAATGAGCGGCGGCGCCTGCTGCACGATATCGGGAATCAACCAGTTCTCCCCCCGATTGCTGAACTCATGGAAAAACCGCCATGTGCGCAGTGCAGCGTTGCGAATCGTGCCGCGATCTTTGGTCTTGATCCGGCTTGCCAGCGAGCGTTGCGGCCGATTCAGCCATTCGCCAATCCAGGCCGAACCCGCCCAGAGGAATATAAAGGGCATTGCGACCCTGAACGAATGAGGATGAAGAATGAAAACCAGCGGTCCGATCGCGACCGTGAGCAACAAGCTGTATTTCAGGTAGGCATCCACGAGCCCGCCACCGTCCTCTGCCAATTCCGAATCGGCGGCGGTTTCCCATTCCAAAAGCCTGCGATGAGTGAATTTCATGCGGACTACGGTTCGCACCACGGCGTCCATGTCAATCAAACTCTGATGGAACAGAAACGCCAGCCGCACGCAAATACGCGCCAGCGCGCCGGCACTATCCGCGCAAAGGCTTTTCCAGAAGTCAGGCCGGAACCAGGCCTTCCCCGCCGTGAATGCTGCCAGCAGGAATTCGAAGCAGGTTGGAAACAGCATGATGGCCACCGCCGCCAGCGTCCAATGCAAGGCGCCTCCCGGTAAGAGCAGCCAGCCGTACAACAGCAGCAGCAACGTCGCGAACTCCGTGAGGCTGCGGCGAAGATTGTCTATGATTTTCCAACGCGAGATGGGGGTGAGCGGGTTGCGCACCGACTGCCCGAAATAGTTCCGAACCCGCGGGAGCAAAGTGAATATGATTTGCCAGTCGCCGCGCACCCAGCGGTGCTTTCTGCGACTGAAGGCGCTGAAGTGCGACGGATAGTCGTCGACGACTTCCACATCCGATACCAGCCCCGTGCGGGCGTACACGCCTTCGATCAGATCGTGGCTCAACACCGTGTTGCACGGGAACCTGTGCTCCAGGACTTTTTGGAAAGTTTCGACCTCATAGATTCCCTTGCCCGTGAATATGCCCTCGCCAAACAGATCCTGATATACGTCCGAGACGGCTCGCGTATAAATATCGAAGCCCGCATCACCCGAAAGCAATGAGGAAAAGCGGGAGCGGCTCGCTGATTTGACGCAGATGTCCACTCGCGGCTGCAGGATTCCGTAGCCTTCCACGACGGTATTTTTGTCGGGATCGATTACCGCACGATTGAGCGGATGCGCCAGAGTCCCGACGAGCTTGTGTCCGGCGCCAGGAGGCAGTTGTGTGTCGAGATCCAAAGTGATCACGTAACGAACGTTCTTGAGCAGGGACGTATCCCCCGTCTTCACCGGGAACTGGTCGTCCTGATTCAGCAAGAAACGATTGAAGTCAAGAAGCTTGCCGCGTTTTCTCTCCCAGCCCATCCATAGCCCCTCGGCAGGGTTGTACTTACGATTGCGATGGAAATGAAACAATCTCCCTTTGCTCTGGTGCGCGTATTTCTCATCCAGGTTTTGCACGAGTTCGGAGCAGAGCTTGGCCAGCGATTCCTTTTCGTCGAATTCCTGGGTCGCGTCCGGCAAATCGGTTAGCAGCGCAAAATGAAGATTGGGGTCACGATTTCCCAGAAACCGGACTTCCAGTCCTTGCACGGCCTGCATTACCTGCCTTTCGCTCGTCAGCAACGCCGGCACCGCCACAACAGTGGCGCACGATTGAGGAATCCCCTTGGAGAAGTCGAGTTTCGGAATCTTTCTGGGTGGAAACATTCGAGTCGCCAGCATGTTGACCGTAGCCACCGCGCATTCCAACGCGGGAAGCACAAAAAGCGCCTCGGCAAAGTGGCTCGTGAGCTTAACGTGCAGAACTGAAATCAGCACAGCGATCATTCCGAAAGTGATCAGCTCAATTCCCAGAAAATAGAAGAAGTCGGGCCGTTTAAGAAGAAGGCCTCGAATTCGGGTGGCGAGCGGTGGACGATAATTGATTTCTCTTTTCAGAGCAGCTTGCCCGTTATCCACCAAATAAAAGCCAACGTGGGTCCGCCGCTCCCTCGCCCTTTCACTCGAGCAGGGAACCTTTCCGGCTAACTGGGCGAGAGCGATGGCCTTTCGCGCCACTTCGGACTCCGTACAATTCGAGTGCGCGGCAAAATCAGCCACGGCCGTGCGATACACCTCCCGCGTGTCATAATCCATTTCCGGATAAGCGCCTCGCGGGTCCATTCGCAGAATTTGTTCTGTCAAGCAAGCCTCTTCAAAAAATTCCTTCCATTCGAGGCCGGAAATGTGGCGCAAGCTGTTCAGGAGGGACGAAAGACGGCTCAGATTTCCGCCGGTTGCCGCGCGGACTTGCGCAACTTCCTGTGGTTCGCTGCCGGTCGCATCCTGAGATGTTTCAATGCCGATTTGTTCGAGCAACACAAGTTCTAAGTAGGGCTTCAGATTCCAGATTTCCGCAATCTCCAGTGAATCTTTCTCGTGCACAGTGGCAAGGAACCGCGCAAATTCCTGCTCGTTAAATTCGTATCGCGTAAAACGCAAGTAGATGCTAGCCAGGGCAAAGGAGCGCGGAAGCGGTGAGGGGCAGCCCGCCATTCCGACATGAGGGAGGCGATACGCCTTCTGAATTCCTGCCCGGGATTCAGCCAGCGCCTGTTTCATGAGAGGCAGATTGTCCGAAATTAATTTCGCGACTCCGCTTAGCGCGGCCCGCCTCGACGATTGCTCTTGCACAACCTTAGCAGCGGAGTTGACACGTTCCGCGGCGCTCTTCCAGTAAATGTCGAGATAATTGTGGGATTCCTCAGGGATGACCGACTGCCATCGAAGCATTTCCTGCAGCCAGTCGAAGTGCGTCGAGCGGCGCGGACTTGCTTCCGGGCGACTTCGCTCCCTCCAGCCCGCGCCGAGAAGCTTCTTTTCCGGCAAGGGAAAGACGAATCCGAGATCAACCGATGATTGATGTGTGCTTCCCATTTCCCCCTCAGCAATTCCAGGCCTTACCGATATCCGGCCGCCTGAAGTTCAAACATTTCCGAATACCGCCCGCCGTCGCTTATAAGCTGATCGTGCGAGCCCTGCTCGGCAATCTTTCCGCCTTCGAGAACGAAAATACGATCCGCCATGCGGACTGTGGAGAATCGATGGGAGATGAGGAGCGTGGTCTTGTCCTTGGTAAGTTCGACAAATCGCTCAAAGACCTCGCGCTCGGATCGAGCATCGAGCGCTGCGGTCGGCTCGTCCAGGATCAATAGTTGCGCGTCACGCAAATGAGCCCGCGCCAGCGCGATTTTCTGCCATTCGCCGCCGGACAGGTCAAGGCCGCCATCGAAGCGGCATCCGAGGAGCTGGTCGTACTGTCGCGGCAGTTTTTGGATCACGCCCTCTGCGTAGCTTTTCCTTGCTGCAGCTTGAATTTGAACCGGATTAATAGGGGCATTGATGCGGCCTACCGAGATATTTTCAGTGACCGTCATGTCATAGCGCATGAAATCCTGAAAGATCACGCCGATTTCGCTCCACCAGTCTTCCAGGTCGTATTCCCGAAGGTCGACGCCATCGAGGAGGATTCTTCCTTCGGTGGGGTCGTACAAACGCGTCAAAAGTTTGGCAATCGTCGTCTTGCCCTGGCCGTTTTCACCGACCAGCGCGATGCGCTCGCGGGGCTCCAGGCGAAAATCGATATCGCGCAAGACAGGATTTTTGTTTCCAGGGTACGCGAACCAAACATGTTGAAATTCGATTCCGTGGCGAATCGGCCGCGGCGCGACGATCGCTCCGGGCTTTGTCTTGAGTCGCGGCTGCACCGAAAAGAAATCCAGCAGGTCGGTCATGAACAGCGCCTGGTCGGCGATCCCGGAAAAGGTCGAAAAGAATGCCTGGATGTTCGTGCTGGCGCCGGCGATCGCACCGGCCAGAAACGTCAACTGGCCGAGAGTCAAGGCGCCCAGAACCGTCTCATAAATGACATAGGCGTAAGTTCCGTAATAGCCCAGAGTCCCGAGAACCGTCAAAAACCCTCCAAAGAGGAGCTTGCGCTTCGCCAGATCCACAGTCTGGAGATGCAGGTCGTCCGAGAGAGCCTTGTACCGGCGCACTAGGAAAGGGCCCAGCCGGAATAATTTCAATTCTTTCGCACTCTCCTTGCTGCCGGCGAGAACTCGAAGGTATTCCATCTGCCGGCGAGCCGGGGTCTGCTTAAAATTCATCGAGTAGCCGAGAAAAGCAAAGTGCGTCTCCCCCAAAAATGCCGGCACGACGCACAGAAAGAGAAAAAACAACATCCACGGGGAAAAAAGAAAAATGCCAACCGCGAGACTCGCCGTTGTGATCCCTTCCTGAATCAGCCGGCCCGTCATCTGAATCATCATCACGCGGTCGGTGCCCTGCACTCGCGCGCGCTCCATCTTGTCGCAAAAGGAAGGATCCTCATAGCGGGTGAGGTCAAGCCGAGAGGCGTGTTCCATGATCCGCGTGCTGATGTGCCGCGAGTACTTGTCGGCGAGCACGCTGTCGCAAAAGTCCGTTAATCGCGCCAGAATTGTCCCGAGGCTAGCCAGGCCGAATTCCAGGGCCACCAGCCACCAGAAAAATCCCGGCAGGGCCTTATGCTGTGAAGTCAGACCGTAAATCGAATCGATAATTACGCGCGTGATAGCCAGCATGGCAACTGGTATCAGGGAAATGACCAAACGTAGGCTAAGACTCGAAGCGACAGCTGCGGGAGCAGCCTCCCAAACCATTTTGAAAAGAGGTGGAATATTATTTAGTCCGCGGATCCGCTCACGCCATTTGGGAAGAAGGCGCTCGTTGTTTTCCGCGTTTGCCATGTTCATTCCCTCTCTGTCCTGGAGAAGTCTCGTTGCTGCCGCTTCCGAACAAACCTCCGGCCAGTGGCGGGGGCAGTCCAACTGGCATTTTTCGTTGCTGGCCAATAATCTTGGGACTGGGTCTGGGGTAAATCACAGCGACGTGGCTGGGTGTTCAGTGACATGTACGGACCAGGCGCCATCGGCAAAAATGGAGCCCCGCGGCCCTGTCCTTAAAAAGGCCGGGCGACCCGGTAACTAGTAAGCGTCCGAGGATGCAAACGCTCCATCATGAAATTGAAAGCTCCCTTGCAAGCAGGCTCGTGAGACCCAAGTGCCTTCCCCCCACCGTTGAAAATAAACGGCCTTTCCAATCCCAACTACTCAAGTGCAAGTCAGCTTCCAATGGAGAATAAAATCGTAACCCTTTCGAATCAAACCACTTTGCAATTCGGGTCGGACAGCCCCTATATGTATTTTTGACGGCTACGGAAAGTTTTACGTTCACCTAACCTCTCGCCCTGCATGCAAATAGCCCAAAATGAACCCTCCCCGAGCCACCACCTGGTCGCGCATTCAGGCGAGACGCAGGCCTTCAAGCGATCAAAATGGCATGCAGATCCCGTCTGTTCACTGACGAGAAAGGGACGCTTCAAGCAGCTGGCTAGTCTTGGGTGACGAGTTGCTCTTTCCCGGACTCCTTGTGATTGAGGGCGTACAGGGCGAGCTCCAAGCGGTTGGATGTCCCAAGTTTGTTGAAAATACGGAAGAGATAGTTGCGAACCGTGTGCTCGCTCAAGTTGAGTTCGCGGGAAATATCGCGGTTCGTTCGTCCTTGCGCGACAAGATCTACAAGGCTTTGCTCTCTTCTGGTCAGCAGAGTATTGCCCTTTGCATCGGTGATGGCGGGCGAACTCCCATCCGCGATGGATTCGACCAGGTACTGGAGCTGTTCATTATTGGCCCAAATTTGGCCGGTGCTGACTTTTTGGATGGCCTGGCAAAGTTCGCCGAAGGCTCCGTCTCGCGTGAATACACCCAGAGCGCCAGACCGAAATGCTTCCACGACGGCGCCACGTTCGGGAGAATCAATAAGCATGAGGATGCGAGCCTCTTCGTGAGCGGCATGGAGTTCGCGAGCCACGCTGATGCCACTGGAGTCGCCATCCTTAAGGTGCGAACTAATAATGCAGACGTGCGGCTTTTTCGCTGCGTAAGCCTTCAGAATCTCGTTTGAGTCGGTGGCGCAGGCTACCACGGACAGACGCCGGCGATAACGGCAAAGAGCTGCGGTCATCAATTCACAACTCAGGCGGCAAGTTTCAGCAACCAGGAGCTGAATCAAATATCCGTTGGCCTTCCCTTTTCGCATCGTTCCACCTTTCATTCCCCCGCTCCGGCACTGCTACGACTTGTTATAACTAAATTTGTTCGCCTTGTGATCAGCAGAACTCTGTAATTTCAATTGCGGAAAAGGTGAATGTATTTTCAGCCCTCTCCGAAAGAAATTAAGTTTTCAATCGCGGGCTGGGGTGACGTTCAACGAAGCGGGGCGGGTGCGATCCGATCGCGTTACTGCTACGAGAGGATTTTAATACAAAGGCCGCACTCGGGCAATTATTTTTAAAGACTGGCCAAGTGCGGGACAAAGTTCCTCTCGAACTATGCGATGCGGGAGCGTGCTTGTCAGTTGCCTTAACTCAATTTGGATTCCGCGAGAATTCCTTCCGTTCGCCATTTCGCGCATTATCTGCTACCTACATAACCGCCCATCCTGAATTTACTGTAGAAGAAGAAACGTTTGTCATCTCAGGTACGCAGAGATACCCGTTCGGCTTGGTTGACGTGAAGCCAAGCTCAGCGTTTCCGGGAAGCATGTACTCGCCACCGAGGACTTGTCACGGGTCCGAACCATAGAAACAAATCGCTCCGCTGTTTGTGACATTGCGCTTCTTGTGAGCTTTGCATCCACCAATTACGATCGCGGCGAGTGAGGAATCATCGCGGTCATGAAACTTTACACAGCGCCTTTTGATGCCATAACACCTGACAGAGACTTTGGCGTTGAAACCTCTGCCAACGTACGGCACCAGATCCGCTATCCGTTGCGCACTCCCGTCTCCTTTACGTGGTTCGACAAAGAAGGAGAAACGCGAGGCGCAAAAGGAAACAGCCGCAACATCGGAGAAGGAGGCGCTTACATCCTGACGAGGAACTGCCCTCCGGTGGGCGCCCAAATCATTTTAGTATTTCGGTTTCCTTACTTGCCGGATTTTGCGCGCTTTCATCGGTTGGAGATGAGCGGCCAAGTGGTCCGTGCTGAGTTCCTCCCCAATGCCAAAGGGATGTGGGGATTTGCCGTGGCCTCAATATGGACGATGTTACAGGAGCCCGAAGATTCGGATCAGGGAGCGAGGGAATCCGCATAGCTGAATTGCAATCCAGTTGGCGGAATCCGTCGAGAGTTTGGGCTGGGGACATGTGACATAGAAGTTGCCAGGCCAGTCTGAACTCAAAATTCACGTAATCGAGGTTCATAAAGGCTCACTGAAAGCAGCAATTTGTGAGTCAGAGGGCGAAGCTTTATGCCAAATTCCATGGAATCCGGCAGTACCGCTCTCGAACTCACTCCGCGGTGGTTTGCCGTGCACACACGCCACCAACACGAGCAAAGGGTAGCCAGAACCCTTTCAGGCAAGGGATTTTCAGTGTTCCTGCCTACCTATAATGCTGTTCACCGCTGGACTGACAGAAACAAATCCGTCACCTTGCCACTCTTCCCCGGATATCTTTTCCTTGCGAATGAAATCGAACGGCAGATCCACATTCTGTCCACGCCCGGAGTAAACGCCATCATTAAAACAGGAAACGTCCCTGCGGAAATTCCCAACGACGAAATCATGGCCATCCGACAAATGGTAGATAGCACGCTGCGTGTGAAGCCCCATCCATTCATAAGCTCCGGCGATCGCGTGAGGATCAAAGCGGGCCCGCTCACGGGCCTGGAGGGGATCGTTTCGCGCAAGAGAGACGCGCTGCGTTTGGTTCTCTCGATCGAAATACTTGGCCAATCAGCAGCGGTGGAGATTGACGGTTGTCTTGTAGAGCGTCTTGGGCCACTGCGGCAGGCGGTTCCGCGGTGCTAAGGCTAGATTCGGCATCGTCCGCAGACCTTGCATCCTGAGGCTCCAGTGTATTCACTCCAAAAACAGGAGAACTTCCCGGTTCAATGTAACGTAACACTTCCTGAATCGGAATAAGCCATGTTCCTCGATTTCTATAATCTTCGCGAACAACCGTTTGGCGTTACCCCAGACCCGCGATTCCTTTACTTCGGATCCACGCACAGGGAAGCTCTCGCATCCTTGCTCTACGCAGTCGAAACCAAGCGTGGATTCTCGGCTCTGGTAGCCGAGCCGGGCATGGGAAAAACATCATTGCTGTTCCGAATGCTGGAGTCGCTGCGCAATTCGGCCAGGACGGCGTTTCTTTTCCAGACCGAGGGTGACTCACATGAACTCCTGCGTAACCTGCTCCACGACCTCGGGATCAAGACCCCGAGCCAGGATCCAGGCGCCATGCACGAGGCCCTCAATGAGGGCTTACTTCAGGAGTTGAACGCGGGAAGGCAAGTCGTCGTTGTTATTGACGAAGCCCAGAACCTTGACGAGAAAGTGCTCGAGACCGTCCGCCTGCTTTCGAATTTTGAAACTTCCACTCAAAAATTAATGCACATCGTCCTTGCGGGGCAGCCGGGATTAGCGTCAAAGCTCTCCGATACAGGGATGATTCAACTTCGCCAGCGTGTTTCCACGATCATCCACCTGGAACCCTTCCGTCGCGACGATACCTCTAAATACATCGAACATCGGCTTCGTGCCGCGGGACACACGGGCCCCCCCATTTTCACGGACGATGCGCTCGATATGGTCGCGCGGATCAGCCAGGGAATTCCAAGAAATATAAACAGCATGTGCTTTCAGGCGCTCTCGATTGGTTTCGCGACTCAATCGAAACAAATTGGCACGGAAGTTTTGCACGAAGTCACATCAGATCTCGATTTCCTGCCCAAGCGGAACACTCGAGCAAGCGTCCGACAATCATTACCGCGTCCCCGGAGAGCTGTGGAACCGCGCGCATTCCCCGGCAGCGCCGGACCTGCCGTTTGGGAATATGCGGCTTCCCTGCCACTTCGCCCATCGCGACTCAAATGGGTTGCGGCCATCGCCTGTTTTGTAATTTTGCCCATTTCGGTCATCGCCCTCAGTGACTCGAAAGTCAATTTCGCCGATACGCTGCCGGGCCGCGCAGCCGAGCAAGTGGTCAACGCCGTATTGAGCTCGGGAGACCCCACTGCTGATTTTATTCCGCCGTGGCCGGCCAGGCTCAAGCCGCCACAACCTCCACCACAGGCCGAGGCTGTGAGCAAATCCCCCACACCATCTTCACCAGATGATCCACAGAGTCCGGATTCTCCGAGTGCTGTCAAGACGACCGAAGAGGTCGCCGAAACTGCCCGCGCACCAGCAAAAATCGCAACTCGAAATTACTCAACCGCCGCAGAGGTTAATAAAGGGAGGACATTCTACGACCGCCGCAGCGAACCTGACCGCCCCCAAGGTGGGCGATACGCCACGCCAACCAGGGTGCAAGTTCTCCGGTCCCAAACGCTCTTCCAGTTCGCACTAGAACTCTACGGACAATCGAACTGGAAAATCGTCGAGGCCATCTGCGCTGCAAACCCGCAGGTTCACGGGCCCTTTTCAGTGCTCTCCCCGGGACAATGGATTCAACTTCCGAGCGATCTCGTCACAGTGACTGCGAATTACAACTCGCGCGCGACAATCGGCCGGCCCCGTTAAGAGAGAAGAAATCGTTTTTTGTATTGTGGAGGTTGAAATGAGAATGCAACGAGCGGTCGGAATTGGTGGAATCAGCCTGGTGGCAGTTTTTCTCTGCGTTGCTCCAAGCCGCGTATCCGCTCAGGGAGGCAAGGTGCTTTCCACATCCTCAAATTCTGCGACAGAGGGGAATCAGCCCGATTCGCAATCCGATGCGGGCCAGCCTCAACTTCAGCGGCGCAATCCTCGCTACAAGGTCCAGCACAGCGACACACTGTCCATTGCGTTTCCATTGTCTCCTGAATTCGATCAGCCCAAGGCGGTGGTGCAACCAGACGGCTACATTAACTTACAGGGTGCAGGCAGCGTGCACATTGAAGGATTAACAGTGCCGGAAGTTGTGGAAGCGCTGAAAAAGGCCTATGCCGGAATCCTCCATGATCCGATCATCGACGTCGACCTCACGGACTTTCAGAAACCGTATTTTATGGTTTCCGGCCAGGTGGGCAAGCCCGGCGAATACGAATTGCGCCACGAAACCACGATTGCGGAAGCAATCGCTATGGCAGGCGGGTTTGCGCCCACGGCAAAAACCCAGGTTTTCTTCTTCCATCGCGTCTCGCCAGATTGGGTCGAGGTCAAAAAGTATAACGTGAGCGACATTATGCACGGAAAGAATGCCAACGAAGACCCCAGACTCGCGCCCGGCGACATGATCATCGTCCCGGAGAAGTTCATAACTAGATTCCGCAAATACGTTCCATACGGCGTCGGAACAGGTTTCAGTTACTAACGCGCCGCCGGCGAGATCAGATCGTAACAATGGAGCCACCATGAACACGCGAACTACTCCCAACCGGATCGATGAAGCCCTGCCGGAGTTCACACTTCGGGACATCTTATCGCCCATATTCCGCCACAAGCGTCTGGTCTTCAGTGTTTTTAGCCTTGTTTTCCTGCTCTCCATTCTGTTCGCGTGGTTCATTGTGGCCAATTACTACGTGACCACCGTTCAGATTCTGGTACAGCAAGACAGGTCTGACCCCGCCGTAACGACCGGACAAAACGCGGCCGTTCAAACCGGCAAAGAAATCACCACCGATCAGATCACTTCGGAAATTGCCCTCATGCAAGGACGGGACCTGCTTCGTTCCGTGGTAACCACCTGCGGGCTGGCGGAGAAAGGACACTGGTCGCCTTCCGATCTTTTTCTTCCGCAAGATCCTGTGCAAAGGAAAGCCGCCAAAGTGGAGCGTGCTACCACCGGCCTCGGAAAAGCCCTGAAGATAAACACAGAAAAAACCTCTCACGTAATCGAGGTTAAGTATGGCGCCCTGGGAGATCCGCAGGTTCCCTCGTGCGTTCTCCAGAATTTAAGCCAGCTCTATCTTGCAAAGCACCTCCAACTGCGGCGCCCGCCCGGAGCCTCCGAATTTTTCACCCAGCAAACGGACGAGTATAAGAAGGCCCTGGCAAACGACGAAACCCAACTCACCAATTTCAGCCGCAATGAAGGCGTCTCCGCCCCCGATGTGCTGCGCACCAACATGGCTACGAATGTAGCCAACTCCGACGCGGCTCTTTATCAGGCTCACCAGGCAATCGCCGCCGACGAACAACGGATCAAGAACGATGAAGCTCAATTGGGAACGACCAAGCCAAGGATCCTGACGCAACAAAGCACCAACGCCGACAGCACACTGCTGGAAAATATGCAGGCCAATTTACTGGCCGCACAGGTTAAGCGAACGCAACTCATGCTCAAATTCGAGCCAACCTACCCGGCCGTGCAGGAAGTGGACCAGGAAATCGCGGAAACCCAGGATGCCATCAAGAAAGCGGAAAGCATGAAATACGTGAACGAAACGACGGACCGCGACAATACCTATGAGTTTCTGCGCGAAGATATTGCGAAAACTAAGTCGGACCTGGCGTCCCAGCAGGCGACAGCCAACGAACTGTTAGCCAGCATCCAAAAAATGAAAATGCAAATGGTCGATTTGGACAAAAAGGCCGTGACGCAAGAGGCATTGCTTCGAGAACAAAAAGCGGACGAAACCAATTACTTGCTGTACTTGAGCAAGCGTGAGCAGGAGCGCTCCGCGGATGCCCTGGACCAGAGGGGAATCGCCGATGTGGCCATTGCGGTTCCGCCGATGGTTCCAGTGCTCCCCGCTTTCAGCCCGCTGCTGGCCCTGATCGTCGGGTTTGTCTTTGCCGTTGTCGTTAGCCTGTCTTCCGGCTACATCGCCGAATACCTCGACGCTTCTTTCCGAACTCCTTCGGAGGTTGCGGAAGCGCTGAACATACCGGTGCTCGCCTCAGTTCCGAAACGGGCCGCATAATGAGCACCGTTGCAAATTGCTCCGCACTCCCGGAAAAATCGCCAGACTTCAGACGGGGACCGACACGCTTACTACATCTTAGAAAAATAATTTGCCTGTGAATGTTACGACCCCGAATGCAGTGTCAGTTGAGAAAGGAATGCCGTGAGTAAAAACTTCGAGTTGATGCAGCGTGCCGGGAAGCTCCTGGAAATCGAACCTCCCCGCCCCAGGGACGCATCCAGCCCGTCGACCGCACCGGCAATCTCACTTCCATACACACCAGATCCCGCCCCGATGTTCGCTCCAGCACTGGGTCCGCAATTGGCCGAAAACTGGAAGACCAGGCGTCCCAGACGTCGGTTGACTCCTGATCAAATTGCCGGCGAAGAGTCTCACAGGCTGGTCGAACATGTATTTCTGGTGCAAACGGAAGAGGCGCCCCGTGTGGTTGTGTTTGCGGGGATCGATCACGGCAATGGATGCAGCAGCATTTGCGCCCACACTGCGGAAGCCCTCCAGCAGAACTTGGCGGGAACGGTCTGCCTTGTGGAAGCGAACTTCCGGTCTCCGTCATTGCCCAAATTGTACGGCATCAAGAATCACAGCGGATTGACCGACGCTCTCCTCGGTAAGGGCCCGATTCGATCCTTCGCAAAACCTGTAAAGGATAATCTCTATTTGATGTCCTCCGGATCGCTCGTCGGGGATTCTCACGGCCTCCTGAATTCCGATCGCCTCCGGGACCGTTTCGATGAGCTACGCATTGAATTTGACTATGTTGTTGTGGACGCCCCTCCGCTGACGCGCTATTCAGACGCGATCACCCTGGCAAAACTTGCCGACGGTTTTGTGCTGGTTCTCGAGGCCAATGCAACGCGGCGAGAGGCCGCTGTGCGCGCCTCCGAACATTTGCGCGCGTCTCAAATTCGAATTCTCGGCGCTGTCCTGAACAAACGGACATTCCCGATTCCAGAGACGCTGTACCGGCGCCTTTAACGTTGCAGCAGATCCGCTGCGCATGCGCCTCTTATTTGATTCGCACCCGCACAATCGTCAGCACGGATGGAATATTTTGCAGATCGCGCAAGTGAAAATGTCCTACGTATGAATTCTGTAACCCTGAAAAGACATTTGGATTGTGATTGATTGGCTTCAAGAAGAGCCGTCTGATTCCCTCCGATTCGACTGAGATAGAGCGAGTGGGCAGCTAGAGATCACCAATGGAAGAACGCCGACACCGCTTCCTGATTAATTTGCTCAAGGTCTTTGACCTTGTGCTGGTTACGCTTTCGTTTGGCGCGGCCACAATTCTGGCCGCCTATTCGGATAATCGCGTTTCCATAGCCGAATTCCTGTCCATTCGTGTCAAGCTATCCAACTGCGTCATATTTGTGATGTTTCTGATCGTCTGGCACATCCTGCTCCAATCCTATGGTCTCTATCGCTCCAAGCGATTTCCCACTCGCGAGGCGGATATTCTCGAAGCGATGAAAGCAATCGCGCTTTCCACCGCATGCCTCGGCGCAGGCGCGGTGCTATTTCACATCCGGATGGTGACGCCGCTATTCCTCATTCTGTTCTGGTCTTTCGGAACCGTTTTGGTGGCCGTCTCGCGCGTCGCCCTCCGCGAGACGCTTGACCAGATCTTTCAGCGTGGACGAAATCTGCGCTACGTGCTCATTGTTGGCACCAACTCCCGCGCCATGGAATGCGCCAGAAGAATTAAATTCGAACCGGAAAGAGGCTACCGCGTTCTGGGTTTCGTTGACGATGACTGGGCCATGTTAAGCGAGTTTCAAAAGAGCGGGTTTCCGCTCCTGTGCGATACCTCTGAGCTGCCCGAGTTTCTTCGGCGCAATGTGGTGGACGAAGTTGTGATGTACCTGCCGCTGCGGTCGAATTACGAGCGCGCTTCCAAGGTTGCCGAACTCTGCGAGCAGAATGGAATTCTGATACGTTTCGACGGGGACATCTTCAGCCTCAAGAAAGCCCACTCCAGGGCGGAGGAATTTGCCGGCCAACCTTATCTGACCGCCTCGACTGCGGCGCGCGATTGGTGGCCGCTCACAATCAAGAGAACACTCGATATCCTGTTCTCCATCATCCTGCTGATTCTCTTCTCTCCCGTCTTTCTTCTTGCCGCCATGCTTGTCTATTCCACATCAGAGGGCCCGATATTTTACCTGCAAGAGCGCGTAGGGCTGAATAAGCGCAGATTTCGAATGTGCAAATTCCGGACCATGGTCCGCAACGCCGAGAAACTGATGGACCGGTTAGAGAGCTTGAATGAAGTCTCCGGGCCGGTATTCAAAATCAAAAACGACCCGCGAATTACGCGTATCGGAAAGCTTTTGCGGCGGACCAGCGTGGACGAATTGCCGCAACTGCTAAACGTTTTGAAGGGGGAAATGAGCCTCGTCGGCCCGCGGCCTCTCCCGGTTCGTGACTACGAAGGGTTCAACGAGGATTGGCAACGCCGCCGCTTCAGCGTCCGCCCGGGCATTACCTGCCTGTGGCAGATCGCGGGCCGCAATTCAATCCCTTTCGAGCAATGGATGAGACTCGATCTTCAGTATGTGGATGAATGGTCGCTATGGCTCGATTTTAAAATTCTGGCGCGAACGATTCCTGCGGTGGTCAAGGGCGTTGGCGCCGCATAGACGGCCTCGGCGAAGAATCACTTTGAATCAAAGCGAACCTTTTGAAATGTCGAGAATCTCATTTCTACCCCGCAATGTTTAACGTTTCACTCCAAAACGGACTGGTTCGCAACACGATATGGATGTTCCTCGGCCAGGGACTGCGCCTGATCATTCAGGCGTTGTATTTTGTCGAAATTGCGCGGTCATTGGGTGCGGCCAACTACGGCGCGTTCATCGGCGTCGTGGCCTTGGTGGGAATCGCGTTTCCCTTCGGGGCGCTGGGAAGCGGCAATCTGCTTGTGAAAAATGTGGCGCGCGATCGGGCTCACTTTCCGGCGTATTGGGGCCGGGCGCTCGCCACAACAGGCGCGTCCAGTTCGGTTCTTTTTGCACTGCTCCTCGCCCTTTCCCATTTCATCCTGCCGGCGGCGATTCCGTTCCGGCTGGTGCTATTGGTGGGCGGGGCCGATCTTTTTGGATTAAATATCATCACGGTCTGCGGCCAGGCGTTTCAAGCCTTCGAGCAGCTGAACTGGACGGCTTTAATTAACGTTTTGATCAGCGCTACGCGCCTGATTGGAGCGGTCATCCTGATCCGCATTCACGGGCATCCCTCGGCCTTGCAGTGGGGGTATGTCTACTTCTTCAGCACAGCGATTGTCGCAGCCATCGCGTTCGCGCTCGTCTGGACCAAACTCGGCGCGCCCAGGTTCACGACCCTTCTGCCGGGCGTTGAAACGCGCGAGGGTGTTTACTTTTCAGTTAGTCTTAGTGCGCAAACAATCTACAACGACATTGACAAAACCATGCTGGCGCGCCTGGGCACGCTTGAGGCTACGGGCATCTATGGCGCGGCCTACCGGCTGATCGACGTGTGCTTCGTGCCCATTTCCGCGCTGCTATCGTCGGCCTACCCGAATTTCTTTCGTGCCGGATCGACCGGCATATCCGGCAGTTTCGCCTACGCCAAACCGCTGTTGCTGCGCACTCTGGGTTACTCCTGCTTTATCTGTCTGCTCATTCTGCTTTCCGCCGGATTGGTGCCTCACGTGATCGGATCGGAGTACGCGCGCACAGCCGAAGCCCTTCGCTGGCTCGCTCCACTGCCCATACTGAAGGGCCTGCACTACTTCCTTTCGGATTCGCTCACCGGCGCCGGGTACCAGGGACTGCGGACGGCCATTCAAACCGCCGTGGCGGCATTTAACATTCTGATCAATCTATGGATAATTCCGGCTTATTCCTGGCGCGGAGCGGCATGGTCGAGCATTGCCTCAGATGCGTTGCTCGTCTGCGGAGTTGGCGCGGCCGTCCTGTTTCTGTCGCGGAGGACGCGGGTGAGGTTGTCGCCGGCGCCCAATGTGGTTGAACTTTTACCCGGCAATTGAAATCCCTGAATTTGGCTACCTATATGGCGCGCCTTCCAATCACTCGAAGTTCCATTGAAAACGGCATCTATATCGCAGTTGCGCTGGTCCTTTCCAGCGCTCTGGTTCGTTTGCTTTCCAGCGGCAACACCGATCTCGTCACTGCCGGAGACCGCCGTTTTGAATTTGTACTGTTCCTTTTGTACTTCAGCGTTTTCTTGATCGGCTTGGCGCACCTGAAACGAACGGTAGTTTCCGGCTTGCACACGCCGGCGCTCCTTGCCCTGTTGCTATTGGCCTGTGTGTCGTGCATGTGGGCGGAACTTCCCGGCCTCGTGCTGCGCAGAACTATTGGTCTCGCCGGCGCGACGTTCTTTGGATTGGTTCTAGCTTCCCGCCTGGATTTTGAGGATCAGTTGGCGCTCTTGCGTCGAGTCGTCCGAATTGTCACAACGCTGACATTTGCAGCGTGGGCGGCCGGCCCCCTCGTGGGATCGAACCTGGTTACCGGAGAATCGACGACACTCAACGGGTACCAGGTTCAAATCGAAGCGGGAGCATGGCGGGGAATCTTCAATCACAAAAACGACCTGGGCGCGATGATGGCGATTGCCATCCTGGTCGAATGGCATCTTCCCGCTCATACGACATTGTCAAAAGTAGCGAAAGCATTCTGGTTGTCCGCCTATGGGCTGCTGCTGCTACTTTCGCACTCAGTTACATCGTTAGTCTCGGTTGGACTGGCAATTTTGCTTATGTTCACCTTCAAGGCGTTTCGTCACCAGTATCGAATCATTGTGCCAGTGCTGCTCTTAGGGACAATTTTTTCAGGGACTCTGATCGCGCTGAATGCGACTTCGGTGACAGGTGCCCTGGGACGCTCAGAAGATTTATCGGGGCGCGCAGATCTTTGGCGCTGGGTCGTGGTTATGATCCTCAAGCGCCCATTTCTGGGCTACGGCTTTTCCGGATTTTGGAAAGGCGCATCGGATCAATCCTCTGTCGTCGAGTCGCGCATCGGCTGGTCTCCGGTTTACGCCCACAATGGATATTTGGAAATCCTGCTGAGTCTTGGCGTGGCGGGCTTGCTTCTATTTTTCTGGTTTGCCGGGACAGGCATACGTCGCGCCGTGGTTCGTGCCAAAGCGGCCGAATCGGTTCAGGACCTTTGGCCGCTTGCCTTCCTTACATTTTTTTTGATTCATAACCTCGGCGAATGCACGATCCTTTGGCAGAACTCGCTGGAATGGGCGCTCTGCGTGGCTACCGTAGTGGGCGCCGATCCACGGCTGCATGCGCGCTTCGACACGGCCTTGGCCGGGGAAGACGATCTGCTCGAAGCTACACCTGAGTATTCCTAAATGCACCCCGTCGAACGACACAATCAAAAAAGCGCACGCGTCGGAATTTGCATCACCACATTCAAGCGGCGCGACTTGCTGCGCCAGCTCCTCGCCGGACTTTCGCGGCTGAGCTTCGACCGAATGCCCACGCCCGATATCCTCGTCGTGGTTGTCGATAACGATCCGCGAAGGAGCGCGGCGGACATTTGTGACGCCATTTCGCTCCCCTGGCCAACCAAATATGTTGTCGAACCCCGCCGAGGGATTGCACAGGCCAGAAACCGGGCAATCCTGGAGGCAGAGGATCCGGATTTCTTGGCCTTCATAGATGATGACGAAGAGCCGACGCCCAATTGGTTGGATGAATTGCTATGGACTCGGGCGTGTTTCGACGCTGATGTGGTCTGCGGGCCCGTTTTGCCTCGTTTTGATGCCGAGGCGCCTGAATGGATGATCTCCGGGCGATTTTTCAGCAGGCATACCTATACGAGCGGACAAATTGTGGAGAATTGCGGCGCGGGCAACGTGCTCATCAGCCGCAAAGTCATGACCGCGGTGAGCGCCTTTGACGAACGGTTCGCGTTGACCGGAGCGGAGGACACTCATTTCTTCCAGCGAGTTCGGCACGCGGGCTTCAAGATTATTTGCTCAGGTGGCGGCGTCGTATATGAAGCCGTTCCGGCTTCGCGAGCCAGCCTGCGTTGGATTCTGCGGCGCGCGTACCAATCGGGCAATTCCTGGGTTCTATGCGAATCGTCACTGGATCGCAGGATTACCACTCGAATCGTTCGAATCCTGAAAGCAAGCGGGCGAATTCTTCAGGGCACTATGTCCGCCTGCTTCTCGCCCGTCTTCGGAAAAGCCGCCCTCGCCCAAGCTCTTTCGAACTTATTTCTCGGCGTGGGGATGTTAGCGGCCATGGCGGGCCGGAATTTTCAGGCGTACCACTCTGCCGGTACGGACTCGCCAGAATGACGTGCGAGTCGTCCGGCCGCGTGAACGGACGATTCGCTGAGAGAGGAGGTGAAGCCCATGAGCGCCTACCGAGGGCATGTGATCTACCTGCTTGCCATGATCGCCCTGTTGTCGGCCCGAACGGACGCTAAGTTTCAACTTGCGCCTTCCTCGCAACGCATTCCGGAGAATTTTTTTGGCATGCATATTCATCGTGCCGCCGGTGTGACGCCCTGGCCTGCTGTTCCGATCGGTTGTTGGCGATTGTGGGACGCGCAAGTTTCCTGGCCGCAGCTCGAGCCGAGAAAGGGGCAGTGGAACTTTGCGCTACTGGATCGATATGTATCCCTCGCCGAAGAGCATAGAACCGAGATTCTTCTTCCGTTGGGACCCTCCCCACAGTGGGCCTCCAAGCGACCGCTGGAAAGTTCCGTCTATCAGCCTGGTAATGCAGCCGAACCGGCGGAATACGCGGACTGGAGGAACTATGTAACTACTCTTGTTACTCGATATAGAGGCCGCATCAAGGCCTACGAAATCTGGAATGAACCGAACAACAAAGGGTTCTGGACTGGCGACACACAACAAATGGTTGCGCTCACGCGCGAAGCCTCTGAGATCATTCACAGGATTGATCCCGAAGCGCAAGTCGTCTCTCCTGCTGCGACCACGAGTTCGGGCATCCCTTGGCTCACCCAATTCTTGAATTTGGGCGGCGGCAGATACGTTGATGTCATCGCTTATCATTTCTATGTTTCGCCGCAGCCGCCGGAAGCCATGGTTCCCCTGATTCAGCAGGTGCGGCAGATCATGCGTGATAACGGCGTAGGTGAAAAACCACTTTGGAATACGGAATCTGGATGGCAAATCCCAAAGCCGTTCCCATCGGAAGAACTTGCTGCCGCCTACCTCGCCAGGGCCTCCATCCTCAATTGGGCGGCAGGCGTTAGCCGTTTCTTTTGGTATGCCTGGGACAATCACAGTTGGGTCTCAATCCAAACGACAGAGTCCGACAATCGGACGGTCACGCCGGCAGGCCGAACGTTCGGGACAATTCAAACATGGCTCGCAGATGCCGAACTAAATAACTGCGAGGAAAACCCAGACCACGTATGGGTGTGCAAGCTTACCAGAAGAGGTGCGCCTTCCTGGATTCTCTGGAATACGACTGGAACGACAGCGGAAAGAAGGACATTACTCTTCCCTCAGGCGTGGAATGACAAGAGTTTCACGCCATTGCTGGGCGATGCCAGGCCACTTAGTGGACCGGTAATTGAAGTCAGCCAGGAGCCTGAGCTTGTAAGCTCGTCACTCGTTCGCTGATTGCGGCGCGATAAATGGATTCCATCGCAGGTAAAAGTATGCTTGTCACAAACACTTCAGTCATACTTGCGGAAGATCGCGCGCCTGCCCCCCGTCAGGCCAATAAGGGATTCGCGCCAAGCCTTCACTATCGCGCGGATATCGACGGACTCCGGGCCGTAGCCGTTCTCTCCGTACTTGCCTACCACCTCCAGATCGGCTGGTTCAGGGGTGGATTCGTCGGAGTGGACATATTTTTTGTGATCTCCGGCTATCTGATCAGCGCCATCATCCTTAAGGATATCTCTGCCGGAAAATTCTCCATCGCCACGTTTTACGAACGCCGCGTCCGGCGTATCTTCCCCGCCCTGATCGTGACCTTGCTCGGGACCAGTTTCCTGGCTTATTTGTATTTCCTACCCGCGGAACTGATGAGCTTCGCTAAATCCCTTCTGGCTGCCTTGTTTTCGCTGTCCAACATTTACTTCTGGAAGCATTCCGGCTATTTCAGCGCCCCGGTGGAGACGATCCCGCTGATCCATTCCTGGTCGCTTGCAGTCGAGGAACAATTTTACGTTTTTTTGCCGATTTTTCTTGCCGCCGCGCACCGCTATTTCCCGCGCAGGGTCCGTCTCTCGGTGATTGCAATCGCGATAATTTCATTCGCCGTCAGCGCCGTGGGCGCATTCCATTATCCGACGGCAACATTCTATCTGGCTCATACCAGGGCTTGGGAACTGATGCTGGGCGTGCTCATTTCCCTGGAAGTTTTCCCAACGATTTCCCGGCCCGTGGTCAGAAATCTCGCCACGGCCGCCGGGATCGGGCTGATCTGCTTCGCCGTGTTTGCGTATTCATCCGCTACTCCCTTTCCAGGGATGGCTGCGCTTGCTCCCTGTGTAGGCGCCGCATTGATCATCGCCGCGGGGCGGTCGGGCGAATCGATTGTCGAGCGCGTTCTTTCGCTCAAACCTGTGGCTTTTATCGGCTTGATTTCCTATTCCCTCTATCTGTGGCATTGGCCGATTATTGTTTTTCAAGGGATGGAGTCGCCGCTGGTGAGCGGCGTGTCAGTTCGCGCGGCGAAACTCATCTCCATCGCCGTATCGCTGGCCGTCGCGACTCTCTCCTGGAAATTCGTGGAATCGCCATTCCGCGCCGGCCGAATGCGCATGCCTCGAATTGCCGTGTTCAAGATTGCGTTAGCGGCCGCAGTTGTTGTCGCCGCGGTCGGCATCACCGCGATTCTTTCCAGAGGATTTCCGTCCCGCTATCCCTCGAAAGCCATCCAGGTTGCCTCCTACCTGGACTACGATTCCGCGAAATACTTCAGGGATGGGACCTGTTTTATCTCATCCGAATACAGGTACAGCGATTACAACGTTTCGGATTGCTTGCGCGAGGACCCGCACAAAAAGAATTACCTCCTTTTCGGAGACAGCCACGCCGCTCACCTCTGGTATGGCCTTGCGACGAAACTGGATGGCGTGAATCTGCTTCAGGCCACGGCATCCGGCTGCAAGCCAACGCTGGATCAACCCATGCTGCCCGGCGCCACCTGCAAACAGCTCATGAGCTACATCTACAAAGATTATCTGCCGAGCCATCACCTTGATCGTCTGCTGGTCGCTGCGCGCTGGCAGGACGAAGACCTTTTGCCGCTGTCGCGATCGCTTGATTGGTTGAAGGATCGCGGAATTTCCGTAGTCCTCTTCGGACCCATGGTTCAGTACAACATGGCCCTTCCCCGGCTGCTGGCATTTTCAATTCGCGGAAACGACCGGGCAATTCCGGATGAACACCGTGTCGACCAGCGCGGGCTCGAAGATGCCATGTCGGCCCTGGCCAAACAGAAAGGCGTGGAATACGTCTCCTTCTATCGCACGCTGTGCGGTCCTCAGTCCTGCGAAGAATTCGCCGTAAACGGCGTCCCTCTGCAATTTGATTACGGCCACCTGACCAAAGAGGGGTCGGTCCTTGTGGCGCAAAAGGTTTTGGGAGACGGCGAGTTGCATTAGCGCGCGATTCAATCGGCCCCTGCGATCAGAGAATCAAGACACCGCGATAAAACATATATTTTTGGATATTCCATGAAAACACAGACTACATCGAATACTCTGGCGACTCCGGCGGCGAGCCCTCACTACGGCGCGGATTACTTTCAATGGCAGTCCGAAATCGGGCGCTTTGGCGGCTGGGCCAATCTGACCAAATTTTCGCAGTTCATTTCTCCGATCATGAACGTCCTCGATTTCGGCTGTGGAGGCGGATACCTGCTCGCCAATATTGAATGCCGCGCCAGGCTCGGAATCGAGATCAATCCCGTCGCCAGAGCGGAAGCGAAGAACCACGGCATCCACGCCGTCACTTCAACATCAGAAGTTGAAAATGACTGGGCCGACCTGATCATTTCAAATCATGCCCTGGAACACTGCATGCACCCGCTCGATGAGCTCCGGGCTCTTCTTCCCAAACTTTTCCCGGGCGCGCTTGCCGTTTTCTATCTCCCGTGTGAAGCGATCAAAAACAAGTTCAGGCCCGACGATCCGAATCATCATCTCTACACCTGGAGCCCTATGTCCGCTGCAAATCTGTTTGCCGAGGCGGGATTCACCGTGGTGGAATCGAAAGCCTACCTGCACACTTGGCCGCCTCGCTTCCTCCCGCAACTGTTGCGAAGCCTGGGCGGCAGGCGGCTATTTGAATTGGGTTGCACACTGTATGGAAGGCTGACTTACCTGAACCTTACTCCGACCCCCGTTTGTCAAGTTCGCGTCGTCGCAAAGCGTACGTTAAATTCGTGATCCCCTCGTAGGATTTGGCGAACCACGAATGCAGCTCCTAATCAAATGCGGTCTCGCTACGCAGCGGAATTCGGACCCACGCTCTATTTTTTGCTGACCGGAAGAATACATATCTTAGCTGCTTTACACCAAAACCCATGAGTAAATCCAAATTTAAAGTTTGTCTTCTCCTCAACATGATTTCACCCGCCAGGCTTCCTCTGTACACCGCTCTGGCCAATCGCTTCGACCTGCTGGTGCTGCATGGAGGAACCGAAGCAAACCGCACAGCGTGGCGTGACGCCGAAAAATCATTGCCGAACGCCAGGGTCAAACGCGCCTGGGGCTGGCACATCTCTCGAATTCAGGAAGACGACGGCACATTCATTGACCGGCGGTTCGTTCACATCACTCCGGGGTACCTGCAGGCGCTGCTGAAATTTCGCCCCGACGTGATTGTCTCCAATGAAATGGGCTTCCGCACCGTCATTGCACTCGCCTACGGAACCTTGTTTCGCACGCCGGTGTGGGTCTGGTGGGGCGGCACTCTGCACACAGAACGCAACATCGGCTTGGTGCGAAAGATTTTGCGAAAAATTATTTCCCGTTGGGCCAGCCATTGGATCAGCTATGGCAGGACATCCACAGCCTATTTGCAATCTCTCGGCATAAACGAAGAGACCATTCTTGAACTCCAGAATTCGGTTGACGAGGAGAGATTCACAAGAAACACAGAGCGGGAATTTGAAATTCGGCCGGCGCCCGTCTTGATTCACGTGGGCCAACTGGTCGCTCGCAAAGGCATCGATCTGCTGCTCCACGCGGTCGCGGGACTCCAGAGGGAGGGCCTCGAGTTTTCTCTACTTTTCGTGGGAAGCGGCCTGGATGAGCACGTACTCAAACAACTGGCGCGCAACCTGGACTTAAGAAACGTCCACTTTCGCCCCGAACTCCCGCCGCAAAGAATGCCCGCGGTGTACCGAAGCGGGGATGTGCTCGTCTTTCCCACGATTGAGGACGTCTGGGGTCTGGTCGCCAACGAAGCGATCCTTTCCGGAATTCCAGTTCTGTGTTCCCAATATGCCGGCTGCGCCCAGGAACTCTTTCCGCCGGAAAACACGTTCGATCCTCGCAATCCGGAGGAGTTCAAGCAGAGGCTGCGAACGGCATTGGCGGGCCATATTGCCCGGCCTGACCCCTCGCGTCTGCGAACAACACCCCAACTCGCGAGCAGCCTGATTCAAGCGCTGGTGTCCTCCGTGCGCGGTTCGCTCGAGCGGCTTCCAGCAAAGACAAGAGGCCTTGCCCCAATCTATACCGAAAGATCAAACCATGAAAATATGTCTCGTTCACAACAGTTACGAACAGCGCGGCGGTGAAGACGTCGTCTTCGAGCAGGAAAGAGCAAACCTGAGCCGCGGCGGTCACGACGTCATCGTCTACCATCGCAGCAACACCGAAATTAGGAGCCGCGCGCCGCTCGCGCGCATTTCTCTCGTAAAGGATTCAGTCTGGTCTACTGGCGCGAAAAAAGAATTCTCGCAATTGCTCGACCGGGAAACGCCTGACGTCGTCCATGTTCACAACACGTTCTTCATGATCTCCCCTTCCATTTACAGCGCGTGTCGGGCGAGAGGGATCCCCGTAGTCCAGACCCTTCACAATTTTCGCTGGATCTGTCCCGCATACACTCTCTACCGCAACGGCAAAGTGTGTGAGGATTGCCTGAATGGCAGCCTTTGGAACGGTATTTATCATGGGTGCTACAGGGACTCAAGAGCGGCGACGGCAACTGTCGCGCTGATTCTTTCCTGGCACCGCCTTCTGAAAACTTGGGATGACTGCATCGATTCCTACATCGCGCTGACCGAATTCTCACGCGAGAAATTTATTGCCGCGGGGCTCAAACCCGCCAAAATTGCGGTCAAACCAAATTTCGTTGAAATCGATCCCGGCCCTGGAACCGGAGCAGGGGACTATGCCCTGTACGCAGGCCGATTGTCCGCCGAAAAAGGATTGGACACCCTGCTTGCCTCGTGCGAGCGGTTCCCTGCCCAATGCCCACTCCAGATCATCGGCGACGGCCCGGAGCTGGCTGCACTGCAGCATCAGGTCCGGCAAAAAAACATCTTGAATATCACCTTTCGAGGATTTCTTTCCCGATCGGAAACTATCGCAGCCGTGAAGGGAGCGCGATTCTTGATCGTGCCCAGCAAGTGGTACGAGGGTTTTCCGATGGTGATTGCTGAGGCCATGGCCTGCGGCACTCCTGTTATCTGCTCGCGCCTCGGAGCGATGCAAGAAATCGTCGATGATCGCCGCACAGGTATGCATTTCAATCCGGGTGACACCGAGGACTTGGCACAAAAAGTCGCCTGGGCTTGGACTCATCCGTCAGAGATGTCCGAAATGGGCCGCGCCGCGCGCCGCGAATACGAGCAGCGCTATACCGCCGAAAGAAACTACAGCTTACAAATGGAAATTTACGAAAAGGCCCTCGGACGCGTTCATGACTTCGCAACAGCTGCCATGACCGAGCAACCAGCAAGATCTTGAGCTTCATAGCCCCGCAAAACTTATCCCACCTGAACAGCTATCAGAGGAGAAACACGATGAGCGTCGCGCTGATTACCGGGTCCGCCGGGTTGGTAGGCTCCGAGGCGGTTGCCTATTTCGCTTCTCTCGGTATGGAAGTGGTGGGAATCGACAACGGCATGCGAGAGGAATTCTTTGGCAAAGAAGCTTCGACCGCTTGGGTTCAGGACCGTCTGCTCGCGGAAGTTCCCCGCTACCGCCATTTCGAAACCGACATCCGCGATAGCAACGGTATTTCGAATATCTTCGCGCACTATGGGCGGGCCACGGCGGTCGTCATTCACACTGCCGCGCAGCCTTCTCATGACTGGGCCGCAAGTGACCCCACGACGGACTTCTCGGTCAATGCCAACGGGACATCGGTACTGCTGGAAGCCACTCGCCGCTTCGCGCCAGACGCCGTTTTCATTTACACGTCCACGAACAAGGTTTACGGCGATCTGCCCAACTTCTTGCCGCTGGTGGAAAAGGAAACGCGCTGGGAAGTTGATGCAGGCCACGCTTACGCAAAAAATGGCATTCCGGAATCCATGTCGCTCGATCGAACGACACACAGTTTGTTCGGTGTGTCAAAAGCTGCCGCGGATTTGCTGGTCCAGGAATACGGCCGTTATTTCGGAATGAAGACGGCGTGCTTCCGCGGCGGCTGCCTCACCGGCCCCAATCACTCGGGCACCCAACTGCACGGCTTCCTGGCCTATCTGATGAAATGCGCGGTCCGGGACGAACCCTACACGATTTTCGGTTACAAGAAAAAACAGGTTCGCGACAACATTCACAGCGCCGATCTGATTCGCGCTTTTCACGAATTTTTCAAGGAACCTCGCTGCGGCGAGGTCTACAACATCGGCGGAGGGCGGCACAGCAACTGTTCCATGCTCGAGGCCATCTCGCTCTGCGAACGCATTACCGGCAAGCCATTGCATTGGAAATACGTGGATGAAAATCGCCGCGGAGATCACATCTGGTGGATCAGCGACGTCTCCCACTTTCAGCAACAATATCCCGATTGGAAACTTCAGTATGACGTGCCGCTCATTCTCCAGGAAATCTACGAACACAACTGCGACCGCTGGAGGGAAGAATGCTCAATGCAGGCAAAAGGAACATCCTTGGCGTCCTGATCGACGCAGTGGATTACGAGGCAGCCGTCGATTTCATTTTCAGGGCCGCACAGGATCACCAGGGCGCCGCCGTGTCCGCTCTCGCTGTGCATGGTTTGATGACCGGCGCGCTCGACCGCGAGCAGAAGTTCCGCCTCAACCGCTTCGATCTCCTGGTGCCCGACGGCCAGCCTGTGCGTTGGGTTCTGAACTGGCGCTATCACACGCGGCTCGGAGACCGCGTGTACGGGCCAAACCTTACGCTTAAGGTCTGCTCCCGCGCCGCCAAGGAAAATGTGCCCTTATATTTTTACGGAGGCACGCCGCGGATTCTCGCGGCGTTGCGGCGGTCCCTCGAACACAAGTTCCCTGGAATTCTTATCGCGGGATTGGAGCCTTCCAAGTTTCGCCGGCTCACTCCAGATGAAAAGGATGACCTCGCTGAGCGCGTCCGATCTTCCGGAGCCTCAATACTTTTCGTGGGCCTTGGTTGCCCGCGCCAGGAAGTATTCGCGTATGAGATTCGCAGAGCTCTCTCGATTCCGGTCCTCGCGGTCGGAGCCGCCTTCCCGTTTCTTGCAGGCCTGCTCCCGCAGGCGCCTGTCTGGATGCAAAAGGCCGGCCTCGAGTGGCTATTCCGCCTGGCTTGTGAACCGCGAAGGCTGTGGCGCCGCTACGTTTTCTTGAATCTGGCTTACGTGGCCCTCGTCACCATGCAAACGCTCGGGCTCTATCGCTTCCCGACAGACGGGGAATCGCCATCGAAGGAACTACTGTACGGGTAGCCAATAAGTTCCGCACCAGCCGCCCGAATATCCGAAACCTGCCCCAAAATTTCTAGAGGGGCTCGACAGATTGAATATGCCAGATGCGGTTGGCATTCTTGTCGAGACTCCCGACGATCTTCACCCTTTCCCCCGCGAATTCCAGCAGGCGGTCCTGATTGAAAAGCGAACGGCCGGCATCCAAGCCGTAGACGGATCCCGTCGCGGCATCGCGTAGAACCAGCTTGCCCCCGTCCTTCAAACACTCCGCAACGCAATTCCTGGAGTCCGTTATTCCTTTGCTCCGCATCACAGCGTCATGTGACCCGGATTGAGCGCACACGCTGTCCATGACCTCGCCACGAAACGCCAGCGGGATATCACCGTCAGGCCGCGGACTCCCAAGCAGCAATACGCAGAAGCCCATGACGCAAAGCAAACATGCCGCCGAGAATCTTTTAGTTTTCATAGGATCCCTCCGTCAAAGCACGATTGTTTCTGCGGCTGGGCATGTGCTTGGAGACTCGGGCGCTTCTACACGAAGTTGCTCGTTGGCCCGGAAATCTATGGGCTGGCAAAGCATCCGCATGTCGAGACCGAATCATCTTCCCGCCCGTTTGGACATTGAGCGCTTGAGCTTGTTGGAGCCCCCCTGGGGCCACCCGGTTGAAAAAATATTCGTTCCGCCTACATCGCTGTGCAACTGCCTGGCAAATTCTGCTCCCTCCTCATTTTCGCAGTGAACGGAAAGCAGGGCCCCACCTTGCTTGATCTTCCCCTCATACTCGACTGTTTCGACCTCCGGTATTCCGATGCTGGTCAACGCGGCCGCAAGGGTCCCCGAGGGCCTATCTGAGGCAACCTGTTCAAATGCTTCAGCAATCGGGCCCGCGACTATGAATTTGCATTCCTCCGAAATTTCTGCCGGACCGATCTCGTTCAGCCAACCCAACGTGCCATCGATCGCCGCGACAGCGGGCGCGCCCGGTGTTGCGTCCTCAAAGGTGTTCGTCGCTTGCTCGGCAAATAGCTCCTCAGTGCTCATTTTTTCAGGAAGCAAGAGTGAAATCTCCCCGCTTTGAAATCCTGCGACTCGAAACGCCTCCACGGCATTTTCGACCCCAATCCGCGTAGGGTAAATTCCAATTACGGCTATCGGCTTTCGGTTCATGAAGTTTTCCTTTCTCCCAACTCTTGGGTGATTCTCAAACAACTGACCTCTCTGGCGACTTCAAAGTTGGGTTCGCGGGCCGAAGCTGGCTCAATCGCGATAGCTAGCGTTTTTTGGCTTCTTTGCTATGGCGGGCGGGTTCCGATTCAGGGGATTACGTCGGGCGGGTTGAAGCTCCTTTGAAAGTAGTACCGCGGCAATCAGCGAGCCATCCGGAAGATGCTGTATATGCCCTCACAAATCCGTGTAGGCGAATTTGGTGAACCTCCCCACTGAATATATTCCTTGCGCCCTGATAATACTCTTTCTTCAACAAAACGCAGGGCTTCTGAGAAGGTGGAGGGCTGCCTTATCCGTTACGTCAGATGCTCCAAGCAGCCCCATTCAAGGCGGGATGGCTCGGTGGGGGTAACCGAAGAGTGTTTGAGGTTGAACTCCTGTTGCGAGCTAGGGGCTTTCATTTCCATCGCGTTCTCTGGTTCGCGCGTTGTTCGCGATATTTGGACTTCGCGCGATGTGGCTGCTTCCCTTCCTGCGAATTCCAGCAATATTCTTCCACTTTGTCCTTCGTTCCCATTCGTCCACATTCAGACATTTTACTATTTTATTTTTCCTGGCCAGTCGTTGGAGTGATTGCAACAGTCGCCGGCCGATAGCAAAATTACGAATCAGAACGCGCCCCTCAAGATTGCAGTTGGTCGGGGGAAAAAGAACTGCCGGCCCAGCCCTCATTGTCTTGATCTCTCAAGACGTAACGGCTTTTCTGTTCCCCCCGGTCGAACGGCTTTGCTGGGGCGATATTCCTGTAATGGCTGCGATGAATCAATACAAGCAAGGCATCAGAAACACGGAGGTTTCACTTTATGGAGGATACAAAGAAGATATTCAGGTCAGGCTCTCAAACCAGTTCAGATCAAGCCTCAATGATCTGGTTGCGGACCGCATACCTTACCAATTCGCTTACAGAGTGGATTTCCAGCTTGCGCATGATGTTGGCTCGGTGCGTTTCCGCGGTCTTGACGCTGATGCCGAGGGAGGAAGCAACTTCCTTGCTGCTTTTTCCTTCCGAGAGCAATTGCACGATTTCGCGCTCTCGTGAAGTCAAACGGCTGCTGCGCATTTCTCCCGGAGCGGGCAGGGATCCGGGCCGCTGGAAATTCGTCAGCATCACCTCGGTAGCCATGGAGGTGAAAAATGGTTTGTGATTCGAGAGGGTTTCCAGGGCAACGATCAGATCGCGGTCGGAATCCGACTTCACGACGAAACCGCGCACGCCGGCATCGAGGATATCTTTTATCAGCTGATCCGAGTAATGCATTGATAGAATCAGTATTTCGCTGTTGGGCGACACCTTGCGTATCCTTCGAGCCGCCTCCAGGCCATTCAGTTCCGGCATGGCGATATCGAGAACCACGATATCGGGTTTTCGTTCCTCGGCCTTGGCGACCGCCTCGCGCCCGGAATGAGCTTCATCGCAAACCTGCCATTCGGGCCGTGACTCGATCAGGGCTTTGATCCCGCGGCGTACCAGGTCGTGATCGTCGGCGATCAGAATTCTAAGATTTTTCATCGAGTTCCCCCAAGGTTTCTGTCCAGGCCCAGCATTATTTCCATTTCGTCCAGCCCAATCTGAGTCTTGCATTCCCGCACTGTTGGACTGGGTTGTACTTCTTGGGTGAGTATTCATTACTATATAAGACCTCGCTACGCCATTCAACTTACTAGAACCGCTTCTCCCTAGCAAGCCTTGGCAAGTCTTAAACCCAACCCTGAACCCGTTCGTCCGGGCCTCCAAATTTTTCAGTAAGGATCCCCCGAAGCCTCCGGAATGCTCTTCGTAGTCGGGCATTCACTCCGGAATTCGATAACTGCAGGGTGGAACTTATCTCTCGCGTGCAGATTTCCCCGGCGGCGAACAAGTGGACCACTAAACTCATTTCCGCGCCGAGTTTGCCGACGGCTTCCTTCAGGAGCTCGTTCCTTTCTTTGAGCATCCAACTGGCTTCCGGATTTGAGGAGCTTTTCCGATCTCGAATCTGGATCACCGATGAGATTTCGGACAAATCCTTTTCGCCAATGACGTACTTCAATTCGGCCCTGCGTTTCCGAACTTGCATCAAAGACTCATTGATCGCAATTCGAATCAGCCAGGTGGAAAACCTCGAATCCCTGCGGAAGGTCTGAATGCGCCTGAAGGCCTTCACCAGGCATTCCTGACTGGCATCTTCCGCGTCCGCATGGTTATGCGTAATCTTTAGCGCCGTGAAATAGATCTGGTGAAAATAGGGTTCCACCAACGCGCAAAAGGCTTCAGCATCCCCTGACTGTGCCCTGGAAACGAGGTGATCTTCCCCCTGGGGCCCAAGCGGCCCTCCGGGGGTTTCCTCGATACTCAAGGGGCCGCCGAGGCAAGTTCCGGTATCAACCAGCACTATCCACGCCTGTCTTCAATTCCTGTCACCTGGACACAACCCGGCACTTTTAGAACCAACTAGGGGGAAGCTGCGTCCACTTCCTTTATAATGTCACTCATTACGCGGCATTTAGTCCATTGGCGGTATGCTGTAATTAGCTTAGGGAGAATGCTGTACTGCGCGATCAGTTCCGGGAATAAACAGAGGGGGAGGGTTCGGTCACAAATCCTCCCCCCTAGCAATGCAATGGTTACCGGAGGGAGCTTCAAATTAGACCAAAAACGGATCACTCTCCATAGGGTCTCATCCGTATAGGGGCGTGGGATTTACCGTAGGGGCGTTCGGCGTAGGCTTGGAGCGTTGACGCAGCGGGCTACAGCAACGAGTGGGATCGAATTACACATTCATTCGGATGGGCAACTCCCTCCTTGCCAGCTAACTTGGCGACGGAGAGTAATTCACCTTCGATCGGAGGCGTGAAAATGCACATCCGATGGGAAGCAGTGATTCTGTCGAGTAATTTGGAGTGGCGCCGCGAGGTTGGACAGATACTCGCCTCGAACGCTATCGATTATGTTTGTGCGTCGAGCATTGATGACTGCAAGGAGATCGTGGCGCGCGAATCCGTGGGCCTGGTTTTTTGGGATAGTCACTTGGCCGTTGGAACTTTCCAGGATTTGTTTCATTCCGTATGCTCTTTGGACCCAAGAGTGAAAATTGTTGTGATTTCCCACATGGATGAATGGGATGAGCACCTGCCGAGTGCTCGGAGGGGCGCATTTGGAGTTATTCCATTTCCCTGCCAGCCGACGGACATTGAATGGATCCTCAGCCGGGCGGTTCGCGCGGAGCGCGCAGAAGCCGGATCCGAGCATGTTCGCGAGCTGCATATTCATTAAGGAACGCTGCCTCCATAGAAGACCGGCTTCTCTTGAGACCTCCATCCTTCTCGTGCTATTCCGGCCTGTTGTTGCGAGTCGTGAGCGTCCCGGCCCCGGATCGAACAATCTTGTCCAATCGGAAATTTCCTCCAGCTAAATAAATGTTTTCTCAAGGGGATGGGGGCCTGCGCGCGTGCGAGAGGATGGTACAAATTAATAAGAGCGTACCGCTAACTTAATGACAATGTGGAATTGCTGTGGTCGGCTTCTTGCCACGCCTGGTGAGGTTCCGGCCGGCGAAATCTGGGTGCCCCATTGAACATGTAAAACTGCGTGCTGCACACTTGACACACAAATGGACAAATCTGAACAACCCTTAGAATCATTTGCTCAACGATGCTTTCGCAATCAGACTTCATTACACGCGAACTCCGGCATACCGGACAAGAAAGATTAGAATGGGCGTGAAGAGTCATCGGGTGATCTCCATCGATTCGTCTCCCTGGGGCACATTCAATGATCTCTACCGGGCCGCGCGGCATTCGGTTAGTTTGCCCGGGACGGCCACGGGAACCAATCCGGTAAATGCCGTATTTAGGTGTAAATGCCGCCCTAGCTATGCGTTAAATTGAGCCGGCGAATTCGCAAATTGGATTTTCCTGCGCGCACCCGCTGACGCGACATCCCGGCCCCCGTACCCTGAAAATTGAATCGGGGCTGGCATGTGCCCACATGGCACACTTTTAGGAGATGTTCCGGGCTTCGGCTGAAAACTCTGACTCGGGAGAATACTTTAGGGTATTTCCCTATTGAACTACAGAATTCTGCCGATAGCGTCGCGCGGGCGATTGGTATAGGACTTAATTTCCTGAGGTTTAGAGGGAAGAAGATTTTCGAGCTTGGAATGGGCGAGTCGGCCCAACGCTTCAACTGTTAAAACCGGCCTTTTGCTGAACCCGCAACGTCACCTTGGAGGCACCATGGATAACAAAATGAATATTATGATCGGCTCCTCCGACCATGCGATCTGGGAACGGTTTAGCAACTTCAGTGAATCCAAGAACCTTGCTCTCAAGCCGTTTAAGTCGATCAAGCAGGCCCGCAAAGCCCTGGCGCGTGAGGATGTGCTATTGATTTTCTGCGAGAATCGACTCATTGATGGCACCTACGAGGACCTGCTGGCAGAGGCAAAAAGTGTCCGGTCAAAGGCTCGCATTGTAGTCACTGGCTTGGAGTCGGACCAATTTGATTCTCTCGGCTACTGCAAGGCGAGGGAATTGGGAGCCTTTGATGTCCTCAGAAAGAGCTTCGGAATCAAAGATTTGGAGTGGGTGGTCATCTGCGCGATTCGCGATCAGAAAGGGGTTCCAACAGTAGGGGTACGGGACAGTCACAATTGATGGCAGGGACGGCAGAATTATGCTGGAAATCCGTGAAAGCTCCAGATCAGTTGGTGCCGCGTTTCGGCATGTGACTCCAATCCCACTTTGACAAACTCGATTCCACGTCCTCGCCTTCAGCAATTCTCCGCCTGCCCCAATTCCTCTTAGACTCCGGGTTGGAGTGCCCTGCCCGATGAAGAATGGTTCCTTTCCAATACAAACTTATTCGGGCAACGGGTAAGGTCTTCCATGTATAGACCATTTATATACTGTGGCATATACAATAGATGTTAGACTACGGTCGGGAACCGCATAATATTAGAAACAGATACCGCAGCAGTCTTTGCGTCTTTGGTCGCATCTGATTCGCCATGTCCCAGCGATCCCGGGAGCAACGCAGTCACTTCTGATTTAGGCTCAACAGGGGATAGGCATTCCCACTTGCGAGCAAGAGTCGCCCGGGGGATATTCAATAAGGAGAACGCATTTAGAAAATTTTTCGGCCGACCAGTTGGACCGGCAAGGTGGGGATGTCGGCAGGAACTATCAGTGCAGTGGGCATATCGAGATGGATGCAACAGAAGCTTTTACTGCTACAATTCCAGCCGCGTGGCGGGGCCCGCTGATTTCGGCGTAGAAGAAAAAATTCTTATTGGTGAAGGACTGACCAAAGACCAACAAATGGGCTCAACTCCTCAATCGCAAAGGCTGAACACGAATTCTCAATCGACCCCCCGGATGGTTATTGCAGATGACCACGAGATTGTCCGGGAAGGAATCCGGAGGCTTCTGGCCAGGTTGCGTCCGGACTGGGAAATTTGTGGCGAAGCTGCCAGCGGCAACCAGACTCTCGAGCTTGTAAGCGCTCTGAATCCCAATGTGGTGGTCCTCGACATTACCATGCCCGGAATGAGCGGCCTGGAAGCCGCGCGGCGAATCTCCAAGCTGAATCTCGGATGCCGAATCCTGATTTTTACTGTGCATGATTCGGAATGGCTGAAGTCGGAAATTCGCGATACCGGCGCGCACGGCTATGTCCAAAAATCGCAAGTGGCCCGGGACCTCGTTGTCGCGATTGAGCGCCTCCTGGAGGGAGGCACTTTCTTCAGCGACGAGAAGCCCGAG
>DATHPN010000036.1:0-2275 GCA_035483715.1 Candidatus Acidiferrum sp. | reverse complement strand
GGCTTCTCGCAGTAAATATCTTTCCCCGCGTTGACCGTATCCACCACCACCTGCTTGTGCCAGTGGTCGGGAACAGCCGCGATGATGCAGTCGATCTCCTTGTTGTCCAGCAAGTCCTGGTAACGCCGCGTGGTTTTAATTTTCGGACCGGCAATCTCCTTCGCAAGCGTGTGCCGTCCGTCATACAAATCGCATGCTGCCACGCATTCCGCGCCGGGCAGAGCGACCGCCGTCGTAAGCAGGCCTGAGCCCTGCATGCCGATACCGATGATTCCGAAACGAACACGGTCGAGCGCCGCCCCTTCGAGAGGGCCGGGAATTTTCATGGGTTCAAGCGCGATGCTTCGTGCGGCCACGATTGCGCCGGTCGTCCCGGCGCTGGCTTGCAGAAACGATCTACGGCTCCACTGCTTTCGGCTCATGAGAGTCTCCGTGTTTCGCGATTTGCCTTGCGTGTCGTTCGTTACGGCAACGGCTGGATGCTGACTTCCTTGAAAAAGACCACATCATTCTTGCTGTGATTTTGCAACCCGAAGTAGCCTTCGTCCGGTCTCGGGCCGGCCAGCGGCTCAAAATCGAATTTCCGCGGAGGGACCGGGTCGCCCTCGTGATAGTCCGTCACTTTCACTCCATTCACTTCGACAACTGTGTGAGGCCCGTCGATGGTGATCACCATTGTGTTCCACTCGGGGCCCGGCTTGGCGGGTTTCGCCAGGGGCCTGGTCAGGGAATAGAGCGTGCCGGTCATATGATATTCATCTTCCCCGGAAGTCTCCGGATGATTGTCAATCTGCACTTCGTAGCCGTAGTGGACGGGCATCCACGCCTCGCGGGGTTCAATCGGAATGCGAATGTAGACCCCGGAATTGTCGTTGAAATCGCGCATTTTGAAAACCACGCGGAGCTTGCAGTGGCCGATCTTGTCGCCCGTCCAATAGAGCAATCCCATGCCGCCATGCGTTTCGATCAGGCCGCCGGTGACGGTCATCTCGCCCGGCCCGACGTGCTTCCATCCGGTCAGATCCTTTCCGTTGAAAAGCTGTTTCCACTCGGGCTCGGGTCTTCCCGCTCCCAACACAAACAACGCCGCCGCTGCCACCAGCAGCGCACGCAGGTTTCGCATTCAGGTCTCCTCGGGATTCAGGAAGCGAACAGATTTCGCGCCATGAACCATAAATTTGCCGGCCGCTCCGCCAGGCGGCGCACGAACCACGGATACCAATACGTGCCATAGGCCACCAGGACTGCGGAGCGATAACCATCACGGGCCAGACGCTCCTGCTCTTCCCGCTGGATTCCGTAAAGCATCTGTACTTCGAAATCGTGTTTCGGGAAGCCGTTCCGAGCGGCATGTTGGGCAAGGCGGCGAATCAATTTCACGTCATGCGTGCCAAACGCCGCGCGCAGGCAGCGGCCCGCTGATTGCGCGTCCATCATTGCCGCGGCCAGAGAGAAGTAATTCTCATCGACGTCCTGTTTTTTGGGATAGGCGATCCCGGGTGGCTCTTTGTATGCGCCTTTCACCAGGCGGATCGAAGGCCGCATGGGGAGCAAATCCTCGACGTCCTTCTGCGTGCGGTACAGATAAGCCTGGAGGCAAATCCCGGCGTTTGGATATTTCGCGAGCGCCCGTTTGTAAAGGTCCAGCGTGGCATCTACGTATGGGCTCGCTTCCATATCCACCCAGACAACAGCATTCTTGTTTTCTTCGGCGATAATTCTGTCCAGATTTTCAAAGCAGAAATCGGGGGAGAGATCGAGGCCGAGTTGAGTCAGCTTCACGGATACTTCCGTGCTCAAGCCGGATTCATGGATCCGCCGCAAAACATCAAGGTAATGCTGGGTTACCTGCAAAGCCTCGGCGCGATCCTTTACATTTTCGCCGAGATTTGTGAAGACACTGGCAATGTTCTTCTGCCCGAGGCCGCGCGCCGCTTCCACCGCGGCTTCCAGGCTCTCCCCCGGCATGAATCGAGACACGCTTCTGCGAACAAATGGAAAATTGACCGCGTTTTCCCGCAGCCATTTATTTTGGGAAGCGGCAAGCAATATCGACCGCATCAACGCCATTGTTTCCGGTCTCCTCGAGGGGGGGCAGATCCGTAACCACCGCTCGCGGCCCTATTCTAATTCAGATGTCACCGGATAATAGCCGGCAAAGTTTGCAGCGCAAGATTGTTGAGCGGGGAGGGCGGGCGGCGCAGCCGGTCATGCCCTGAATGGCCGGGAAAAGCCGAATAAATATGCCTGTTTGCAGGCCAAGACGCATCGAAAG
>DATHPN010000035.1:0-3371 GCA_035483715.1 Candidatus Acidiferrum sp. | reverse complement strand
GACCGATCCCGGACGCTCTCCAAATTGGCGGAGCTGATTCAGTACCTTCCGGTGGAGAGCCTTACCTCGTCCGCCGCCCAAGCTTACGGAGAGATTCGCGCGGCGCTTGAAAAGCAGGGACGATTAATTGGAAACAATGATATCTGGATTGCTGCCCATGCATTGGCCCTGGACGTCACCCTGGCGACAACCAACGATCGCGAGTTTCTTCGCGTCATTGGCCTTTCCGTGGAAAACTGGACAAAATAATCTGGCACGCGCTTTACTTCACTTCAAGGATTTCTTTTTCTTTTACGGCGCTGAGGTCCTCGATTTTTTTGGTTTCCGAGTGGGTTAGTTTTTCGAGCTCGTCGAGTGTGCGTTTTTGTTCGTCCTGGCTGATCTTTTTCTCTTTTTCAAGTTTATCGACGGCTTCCTTGATGTCGCGGCGGATGTTACGCACGGCGGTACGGTGATTTTCGAGCACTTTGTGCAGGTGCTTGACGATGTCCTTGCGGCGGTCCTCGGTCAGTGGCGGAATCGGCACGCGGATGACTTTGCCATCGTTGGTGGGATTGAGTCCCAGGTCGGAGGTGCGAATGGCCTTGTCGATCAGCGGCACGGCGCCGGGATCCCAGGGCGAGATGATGATGGACATGGGCTCAGGGACGGAAAGAGAGCCGAGTTGGTTCACCGGCATGGATGTGCCGTGATAATCGACGCGAATGTGGTCGAGCAGCGTGACGTTCGCGCGGCCCGTGCGCACGCCGGCCAGATCCTTGCGGAAGTCCTCGACGGCCTTTTCCATGCGCGTGCGGGCCTGCACCATGGCTTCCTTGCTATTGGAAATCGTGCTCATCGCCTCGAGCCCCCATTCATTCCGCCGTCACCGTGGATCCCACTTTTTCGCCCATCACCGCGCGACGGATGTTTCCCGGCATGTTCATGTTGAAGATGATAATTGGCATGCGGTTGTCCATGCACAGCGAGATGGCGGTGGAATCCATCACGGCGAGGCCTTTCTGAATCACGTCCAGGTAGGTAATGCGTTCAAACATTTTCGCGCCGGGCACTTTTTCCGGATCGGCGTCATAAATCCCGTCCACGCGGGTGGCTTTCAGGATCACGTGGGCCTTGATTTCCATGGCGCGCAAGGCGGCGGCGGTGTCCGTAGAAAAATACGGATTGCCGGTGCCCGCGGCAAAGATCACCACGCGGCCTTTTTCCAGGTGGCGCATGGCCCGGCGGCGGATGAAGGGTTCTGCTACCTGCGCCATGTCGATGGCGCTCAAGAGTCTCGTCACCACGCCCTGTTTTTCCAGGGCGTCCTGGAGGGCGAGGCCGTTGATCACCGTGGCCAGCATGCCCATGTAGTCGCCTGTGGCGCGGTCAATCGCCAGGGATTTCTGGCGCGAGCCGCGGAAGATGTTTCCTCCGCCGACGATAATCGCCATTTGAATGCCCAGGTCGCTGACTTCCTTCACTTCGCGGGCAATGCTGTGAACGGTTTCAGCGTCAATGCCGAAGCCCTGCGAACCCTGAAAGGATTCTCCGGAAAGTTTCAGAACAATGCGTCTGTAAATGGGCGCAGGCGGGGCGTTTTTGGGGTGATGCGTGCGGTCGTCGGTGCTCATGCTCTCGGCGGGCATTCTAACAAAGATTCATGTCCGCATTCTCATGAATTTCTGGGTGTTTTCTGTGTTCAGTTTCTCGGGCCCCAAACCCTGAAAACTTAACACAGAGGGCACGGAGAATAACGAGAACACAGAGAATGCTGGACCGACAAAGAAGAGTCCGCGCCCGTGCAAGAGCCGGCTAGTTGGCGGCCACGGCGGCGGGCGGCTCCTCGGCGGGGGCGCTGGTGCTTTCGCCCACTTTGAAGCGCACGTAACGGCGGATGGAAATATTTTCGCCCAGCTTGTGGATCATCTGGGTGACCAGTTCGCCGACGGTCACCGACTCATCCTTGATGAAGTGCTGCTCGTAGAGGCAGTTTTCCTCGTAGAACTTTTCCATTTTTCCGTTTACGATTTTTTCGACCACCGCTTCGGGCTTGCCCGTCGCGCGCGCCTGCGCTTTGTAGATTTCGCGCTCGCGGTCGAGAATTTCCTGGGTGACGTCCTCGCGGCGGACAAAGCGGGTATCCAGCGCGGCGATGTGCATGGCCACGTCGTGGCACAGGCGCTGGAAATCCTCGGTGCGCGCGACGAAATCGGATTCGCAATTGATTTCGACCAGGACGCCGATTTTTCCGCCGGCGTGAATGTAGTGGCCGACCAAGCCCTCGCTGGCCTGACGCGCGGCCTTCTTCTGCGCGGCCGCCTGCCCCTTCTTGCGCAGCACGTCGATCGCCCCTTCGATGTTGCCTTTCGCTTCGACCAGCGCCGAGCGGCAATCGGAAAATCCCGCGCCGGTTCGTTCGCGAAGATCCTTCACCATCTGCGCGGAAATATTGACTGGGTCGGATGGATTTGTCATGGCTCTATGGCATTCCTTTATCTGCAAATTCTATGAATTGAGAACACAGCCGTCCGCGCAGTTCCTCAAACGAAACCTGCGATTCATTTCTATTCGGCGGCTTTTACGGAATTGTTTGGCTCGGGTTCAGGTTCGGGTTCGGGCAAAGGTTCGACGAAGGGCTCCGCGCCCGGCTCGACGAAATCGCCTTCCTGCTTTTCGTACGATTCGTACTTGCTGGTGTCCACGTACTCGACGGTTTCCGCGCCCGCGGCGGCGTCAGTGGCGGCCTTTTCCTGGGCGATCTGGGATCGCTCGTAGGCCTGGCGGCCTTCGATCACGGCGTCTGAAATCTTGGATGTGAACAATTTGATCGCGCGCAGCGCGTCGTCATTGCCCGGGATCACCCAGTCCACCTGGTCCGGATCGCAATTGGTGTCCACGATGGAGACCACCGGAACGCCCATGCGCCGCGCTTCGCGCACAGCAATGGCTTCCGCATTGGAATCGATCACAAACATGGCGTCCGGCAGGGCCGTCATGTTTTCGACGCCGGAAAGATTTTGCTTCAGGTGCTTCATCTCGCGGTCCAGGCGGGCCGCCTCTTTCTTGGAGAGTTGCGCCATGCGGCCGTCTTCGGTCATGGCCTTCAGGGTCTTCAGGCGCTTGATGGACTTCTGCAGCGTGGACCAATTGGTCAGCGTGCCACCCAGCCAGCGATGATTGACGTAGAACATTCCGCAGCGGTTGGCTTCCTCGGCAACCGATTCCTGAGCCTGGCGCTTGGTCCCCAGGAAAAGAATGGTCTTGCCGTTGCCGCTCTGCTCGCTCACAAATTTTGCGGCTTCGCGAAACAGTTTCAATGTCTTTTGCAGATCGATGATGTGGATTCCATTGCGTTCGCCGAAGATATATTCCTTCATCTTCGGGTTCCA
>DATHPN010000034.1:0-20301 GCA_035483715.1 Candidatus Acidiferrum sp. | reverse complement strand
CGCCTCCGGAGCGACCTTGCAAGACAGCACGGGCGAGCTTGCCACCGATGGAAAGGGCGCGGTGACGTCGGGAACTCTTGACACAAATACTGGAGGAGCCCTGGCCGCAGGGCAGGCAGTGACAGGTTCCTATTCCACTCCCGCTGCGAATGGACGCGCAACATTTACGCTCAATTCCGGCGCTCTAGATTACGCCGCCTACGTCATAAGTCCCACGCAGGTCTATATCTTGGGAATAAAATCCGGACAGCTGGCCGTCGGTGCGCTTCCCCGGCAATTCTGAAGCAGATTCCTCTCAAGACAATCTTCACTGAGAGAGCGATTCACTCGCCATCTATTCAATTCCAACCACGTTTTCTGAGACGCCAATGATGGCTGTTTCAAGCTGCGTTTCCGCCACGCGACAGGAGGCCTGCGGGTGTAGAATGCCACGCATTACGGGGGACGGAACCGAAATCTACATTTGATTGCTTTATCCGCCCTGCTAATTCTTTGAATGAACAGAGTGTTACTGGAAAGTTGTATAAGCCTCAGGAGGAGAAGCCCATGAAGATTCCCCGCGAGTGCCGTCTGATTTTAATACACCTGTTCGTCACAGGATTGATCGTTTCCCTGACCGCCGCGCCAAGCCGGACGCAAACGTTTCGCGGCGCAATTTTGGGGACAGTGACAGACACGACGGGTGCTGTCGTCCCGGGCGCCACGATCACCATTCGCAACGTGGACACTGGGCTAGTCCGCACCACGGAGTCCCAAGCCGACGGCAGCTATCGTGTACCCGAATTGCCGATCGGAACTTACAACGTAACGGTGGAGAAGGCCGACTTTCAGACTTCGGTTACCAGTAACGTCAAAGTGGAAGTTGCGGCAGAACGGCGCGTAGACGCCGCCCTCAAGCCCGGCGCGGTGAAGGAACAGATCACGGTCTCTGGAGAGGAGCTGCCCGAGATCGATACCACCAGCGACAATCTTGGCGGCACGCTGACGCAAGAAAGCGTGAAGGATCTACCAATCAACGGCCGCGACTACACGAAATTGATCTATCTAAATCCCGGCGTGGCAGGCTCGCCCGACCAGATCACGGATTCGCCGGGATCGTTCGGCGAATTTTCCATGAACGGCGCACGCGGCCGCTCCAACAATTACCTGCTCGACGGCACGGACATGAACGACGGGTACCGCAATGATCCGGCCATCAACCAGGGCGGCGTGTTCGCCACGCCCTCGGCCATCCTGCCGATTGACGCCGTGAGCGATATGGCCGTGCTCTCCAATTTCCAGCCCGAATACGGACGCAACGGCGGCGCGGTGGTCAACATCGTGACGCGGAGTGGAACGAATCAGCTCCACGGCAGCTTCTTCGAATATTTCCGCAACAATGCACTGGACGCGCGCAATTTTTTCAACCTGAGCAATGAACCAAAGTCGCCCTTTCACAATAACCAGTTTGGCGGCTCGATCGGTGGGCCGATCATTAAGGATAAGACGTTCTTCTTCCTCGACTATGAAGGCCAGCAGGAGCGAGTCGGTGTGGTTACGCTGGCGTGCGTCCCCGAGCCCGCACGGATCGCCGCGGACGAAGCCTTGAACGGCGCTCCAAATTCAGTTATCGCCGCTCTCCTGGCGCGAAACCCCTGGCCCGCCCCCGACCATCCGATTTCCATGGCCCAAGCGACGAATCCCACTTTAGCTCCTGGCCAGCCCCTCGGATCGGCTTATGACACAGGCTGCCCAAACGGCCCTAACGCTACAGCGATTACTCCTTCGTCCAACGGGCTGACCAGCATGATCGCAAAGATTGACCAGAGCTTCGGCCAGAATAACGTTCTTACCGGGCGCTATTTCTTCGGAGACAGCACCCAGTCTTTTCCGCTCGCGCTCAACGCAACCGGCGGCCAGCTTCCCGGATTTAATACAGTCACCCCGACACGCGTTCAGCTCGTCGCCATTTCCTACGTGCATGTGGTCTCTTCTACGAAAGTGAACGAGGCGCGCTTTGGATGGAATCGCTTCGCGGAAGGATTCTTCCCCGAGGATCAGAATTTTCACCCTAGTTCCATCGGGCTGTGCACGGCCAGCAATGCGCCGGGAGGGACGGCACTCGGTCCAACCTGTTCAGGGTCGGGCCCGGCGGATTCCGGCTTGCCGATCATCCTGGTTTCGGTGACGCCGTCGGGAGGCAGTTCATTTTTCGCCCAGCCCGGAGCGAACTCCGCCGATCCGCGGCACCGCGTGGACACCAACTACCAGTTCATCGACGGTTTCTCCTGGAAAATAAACAAGCACGATTTGAAGTTTGGCTTTGAATTTCGCCGCACAAGTATCGATCAATTCCTCGACAAATACTTCCGCGGGAGATTGCGGTTCCATGATCTGCAAACGTTTCTTGAGGGCAATGTGAACAACGGTCTCCAGTACTCCGGGAACACCAATCGAAATACGTTCGAGAACGATGAGGGTTTGTACTTCCAGGACAGCTTTCGCGTGCTCCCGCGCGTCACCCTCAATTACGGAATACGCTGGGATAACTTCGGGGTGATTGCGGAGAAGAATAATCTGTTCAGCAATTTTCTGGTATCCAGCTATGACGCAGCGACCAACACCGGCGTGGGCGCGATGGCGCAAGTCGGCACCGCCGCGTTGCCCAGATTGTACGAACCGGACTACAAAAATTTCAGCCCGCGCGCCAGCATTGCCTGGGACGTATTCGGCAACGGCAAGACCGTGCTGCGCAGCGGGTTCGGATTATTTTACGACGCCACTTCACAGGACATGTTCCTCGGCCACCTGCCGTACCCGGCCTTTTATGCTCCCGGGCCGGCCTATGCCAACTTTGGACCCGATCCCATCACCGAGGCTACCAACCCCGGCTCGATGATTACGAGCGGCGTGCCTGTATATGGGCCTTCGAATTGTGGCAGCGAATGCGATGTCTTCGGAGTCGACCGGCATATCAAGACTCCTTACATGGAGAATTACAACCTGAATATTCAGCAGCAGATTACTAATAAAGTCTCGGTTCAAATCGGCTATGTCGGGTCCCAGGGGCACCGGTTGTGGCGCTTCTTTGACATCAATCAGCCGAGCCTGGCCCAGATCACGGCTGCGGACTGCCCAAGTGGGATCGCAACCTGCGCCACAACGGGAGCGATCCAGGATTTCGGCGTCCCCCGCGTTTTTTCCGGCACACCTCCGGGAACGGTCTACGTTTTCCAGGAAAATTCCACCGGAAAGTCGAATTACCATTCTCTGCAGTTGAGCGCGCACGTGGACGCATGGCACGGAATCACGTCGTTTGCCAACTTTGTGTGGTCGCGTTCCATGGACAATTCCAGCGATGGGGAAGACTTCGTTCCCAATGCCGCTCAGCCAACCGACAGCACAAACCCGAACAACGAATACGGGCCCTCGAACTTTAATATTCCCAAACGCTTCACCTGGGTCTTCTCCTACGTGCTTCCGAACATGGGAGGAAGTTACGCAAAACTGAAGAACGGCTGGGGCTTCGACAGCACAGTCACGCTGCAAACCGGACAGCCCTTCACTCTCAATTACAACGGCGAGGATGATTATAGCGGAAGCGGCGAAGGGTTCGATCGGCCAGACGTGGTCGGGCCCATCTCTTACAATTACAGTGACCCGAACAATTTCCTCAACCTCAGCTCGTTTGCAATGCCCTGCACCATTCAGCCAAATATTGCGAATGGTACTAAACCTTTCACCGGCGGCGCCGCCGATTGCACTCCTGGGACGCGCCACTTCGGAAACTTGGGGCGCAATGCGCTGCAGGGTCCACCCTTCAAACAATGGGACCTGGCTATTTACAAGGGAACTCAGATCACCGAGCGTCTAAATCTTCAATTGCGCGCGGAGTTTTTCAACGTTTTGAACCATCCGAATTTTTCCAACCCACTGCTTCCCGCGTTTATTGCAGACCCGGCCAGCAATGTGAATCAACAGGGCTGCGGTTGCGGTTTCACGCTACCTGCCGGGGGAACCCGCGAAGTGGGAAACGGCTCCTATCACGTCGTGGCGACAGGCGACGTGGGAATCGGCAATCCGTTCCTCGGCGGCGGCGGGCCGCGCGGCATTCAGCTGGCCGCGAAGTTTTCGTTCTAGCCATTCGGTAGCGCAGGCTTCAGCCTGTGGGGTTTGGGTCTTGCAAGAACTAACCCCCACAGGCTGAAGCCTGCGCTACTGGACTTACGAAGCAGACGCAGATTTGCGCAGGAGTTGTTCAACTCGCGCGACATCTTCCGGAACGTCCACGCTGACCGAATCGTGCTGCGTTTCGGCGACGCGAATCTTGTAGCCATTTTCCATCCAGCGAAGCTGTTCGAGATGCTCGATGCGCTCGAGGTCACCCACCGGCAGCGTCGGAAAATCGAGCAATGCGGACCGCCGGAACGCGTACAGCCCGAGATGCTTCATGTGCTGCGCGTGCACCGGAGCGTCGCGGTCGCGCACCCACGGAATGGGCGCGCGCGAAAAATAGAGCGCGTTGCCGTCGAAATCGAGAACCACCTTCACAATGTTCGGGTCCATGATGTCGGCCGGTTTCGTGATCGGCACCATGAGCGTGGCGACCGAAACCCCCTCTTCGGACTCCATGGCCTCGACCAGAGTGTCAATCGCCTCCGGCTCAACGAGCGGCTCATCCCCCTGCACGTTCACGAAAACCTCTTCCTCCGGACCGGGAATGTGCGCGGCCACTTCGGCCACGCGCTCCGTGCCGGAGCGGTGCTCCGAACGGGTCATGACCGCCTCAGCATTAAAGGCGGCCGCCGCCTTCAGGATGCGTTCATCATCGGTAGCGATGATCACGCGGGTGATCCTCGTGGCCTGCCGCGTCCGCTCCCACACCCGCTGGATCATGGGCTTGCCGGCCAGAGACACCAGGGGCTTCCCCGGCAAGCGCGTGGCGGAATAACGAGCTGGAATTACGGCGATGGCCATAAGGTTTTTCTTCGTCCCGCCGATTCCTTAGATGGACGGCGGAATTTGGAAATCCTATCACAATGTTCGAACAAACTCGCACCCGGACAGAAGCAGAGAGTTCAAGTCTTTTGATTGGGCCCTAAAGTAAATTAATTGTCAAAATCCAGTCCCGGTACTTGCGCGTTCTATTGCCGGTGGTAGAATGCCTTCAAGGTTCGCTCGTCGGAACCGGCCGTGACCGCCCGGGCAGCGCCGGCGAAGGCAGGCAATGCGGTGATGGCAGGACGAAATCAGATTTCTCTCCGCGTCCTCGCTGTTGCTGTGTTTGCCCTGACGGCCACTGCGGCATTTAATCAAACGCAAGGCCCCGTCCAGCCCCCGAAGGAAACCCCCGGCCCACAATTCAAGCCAGGACAAGGGATCAAAGTCGACGTGGACATGACCCTTGTGAACCTTACGGTCACGGATCCGTTGGACCGCCTGGTTACCGGCTTGGAAAAAGAACATTTTCGTGTATATGAAGATGGCATCGAGCAGGAAGTTCTCACCCTGTCCAGCGAGGACGTGCCGGTCTCGATCGGCCTGGTTTTCGACATGAGCGGCAGCATGTCGGACAAGGTCGAAAAGGCTCGCGAGGCCGCCGTGCAATTCATGCGCACGGCCAATCCGCTGGATCAATTTTTTCTGGTGAGCTTTAACGATCGCGCCGAATTAACCAGCGGCTTCACCAGCAGCGTGGATGAATTGCAGAACCGCATGATGTTTACCGCTTCCCGCGGGCGCACCGCTCTCCTCGATGCCATCTATCTCGGGCTCAGCCAGATGAGGGGTGCACACAACGGCAAACGGGCCTTGCTCATCATATCTGATGGAGGAGATAATCATAGCCGGTACAATGAGAGCGACGTAAAGAACTATTTGAAAGAAGCCGACTGCCAGCTCTACGCAATTGGCATCTTCGATCCGATCGGCATACGTTCCAGGACGCCGGAAGAGTTGGAAGGGCCCTCGCTGCTTTCCGAGATGACCGAAATGACCGGAGGCCGCGTCTTTCCGGTGGGAAATCTTGGCGAATTGCCCGACATTGCCGCGAAGATCGGAATGGAGCTCCGAAACCAATATGTCCTCGGATACAAATCGAGCAACGCAAGACACAATGGCGCATGGCGAAAGATCAAGGTCAAGTTGCGCCCGCCCAAAGGCCTTCCTCCCCTCAATGTTTATGCCAAAACCGGATACTACTCCCCGAACCAGTAACTTCGGCCGTCTGGCCGTTTTTCTGATTCCATCGATTCTGGCGGCAATGGGTGTGCTCCTGGCCGGGGGCGCGTCGGCACAACAGCAGCAAGCGCCGATCTCTCCCTCCACGGCGCCGCCTCCGCCGAGCGCTCCGCCGCGGGATATTTCGCAGGATACCTACAAGATAAAGACGCAAGTCAACCTGGTCGTGCTGCATGTGTCCGTGCTGAATGACCGCAGCGTGTTTGTGCCCGGCCTGATGGAAGACAATTTCCGGGTGCTGGAAGATAAAGTCGAGCAAAAGCTTTCGGTCTTCAAGCAGGAGGACGTGCCCGTCAGCTTTGGCCTGGTGGTGGACAACAGCGGCAGCATGAGGGATAAGCGGCCGCAGGTGAACGCGGCGGCGCTTACCTTTGTCAAGACTTCCAACCCCCAGGACGAGGGATTCGTCGTCAATTTCAACGACGACTACTACCTGGACACCGAGCACGATTTCACCAGCGACCTCGCGGAAATGAGAACCGCGCTCGAACGCATTGACGCTCGCGGCAGCACGGCGCTTTACGACGCCGTCATCGGCTCGCTCGATCACCTGAAGAAAGGCACGCGCGACAAAAAAGTTCTTCTGGTCGTTACCGACGGCGAGGACAACGCCAGCCGGCATAGTCTGGAAAATGTAGTCGAGCAGGCGCAGCGCTCGAACGCCGTGATTTACGCCGTCGGAGTGTTCAGCGACGACGACATCAAGCACAATCATCGCGCCATGAAAAAAGCGCGGGGCGCGCTGAGCGACCTGGCCAACGCCACCGGCGGTCTGGCCTTTTTCCCCGAAACTGCCGACGATACGGAATCGATCTGCACGCAGATCGCCCACGATATTCGCAATCAATACACGCTCGCCTACTATCCGACCAACACGGCGCACGACGGAACTTTTCGCACCGTATCGGTACAGGTGACCCCACCGCGCGGTGTCGGAAAACTTACGGTGCGCACGCGCACTGGATACTTCGCTTCCCGCGCCCCGTCCTCCGGCAATTAGGAATACCAGTGGCGCAGGCTTCAGCCTGTGGGTTTTAGTTGTAGCAAATGTGATGGTGTCTCGACCAACCCCCACAGGCTGAAGCCTGCGCTACTAAAACCCGCTTGCACGGCAATTTAATTGTTTCAAATTTGTGACAGGAAGCTTTTTCCGTGCGGAATTGCCGCCCTGAAATTCTCGGCGATGGTCTGGCCCATGTCAGCCAGAGTGTCTCGGATCCCCAGGTTGACGCCGCGTTTTCCCGCCGCGCTGCAGGTGACGATGGGGACGTACTCGCGCGAGTGATCGGTCGTTGGCCACGTGGGATCGGGATCGCAACCGTGATCTGCAGTGATTATCAGCAAATCTCGTGGCGCCAGAGCTTTCAGCAGAGGCGCAAGAAGCGCGTCGAATTCTTCGAGTGATTTCGCAAACCCTTCTACGTCCTTGCGATGTCCATAGAGCATGTCAAAATCCACTAGGTTGGCGAAAATGAGGCCGGTTTTCCGTTCCGCAAGCGCGGCGTGAAGTTTCTGCATGCCGTCCGCATTGCTTTTCGTCGTGACGTAATGATCGACGCCGCGGCCGTTGTAAATATCGTGAATCTTGCCGATGCCGAAGATCGGAATTTTTCGCTCGACGAGCACGTCCATCAGCATCGGCCGCGGCGGCTCAACCGCGTAATCGTGGCGGCGCTCGGTGCGCCGGAAATTTCCCGGCGTGCCGGTGAACGGCCGGGCAATCACGCGGCCCACCTGGTTCGGCCCGTCCAGCATTTTGCGGGCGATTTCGCACATGCGGTACAGCTCGGCGATGGGGATCACCTCTTCGTGCGCCGCGATTTGGAAGACGCTGTCGCCCGAGGTGTAAACGATCGGAAAACCCGTTCGAACGTGTTCCTCGCCCAGTTCCTTGATGATTTCGGTTCCGGAGGCGGGCTTGTTGCCGATGGTCTTGCGGCCGATGGCGCGTTCGAACTGTTCAATCAATTCGCGCGGAAAGCCGTGCTTGTAAACGGGGAACGCTTGCGACAGCCAGATCCCGGCCATCTCCCAGTGCCCGGTGGTCGTGTCCTTGCCCGGGGAATGCGTGGCGCCTTTGCCATAGCAGCCCTCAGGATGCGCCGGAGGCGTCAGGTTGGACAGCGGAGCAATATTCGCAAGTCCGAGGCGCACGAGGTTCGGCAGCGCCAGCAAACGCGATTTAGCGATGTGTCCGAGCGTGTCGCGGCCCACGTCATCGTAATCCGCCGCGTCAGGCAACGCGCCGATGCCCACGCTGTCCAGGACAATCCAGATGATTCGTTCGAACGGGGCCATGGTTTGCCTCGGCGAAAAGTATACTGCCTGGCCTAGGGAAGGAAAACAGGCGGCGGCACGGCCGATTTTGGCTGTGCGAGTATCGCCGTCATCACTTCATCGGGAATTCGTTCGTTACGCTTACAAAACCGCACAGCCAGGAGTGACTGTGCTACTTGAGACGGTACGCCGAAACGAGGTCCGAGTTTGTGCCGTAGGGATCGGCCTTCTCGTCGGCATCGTCCATCGGAATTCGGGCGGTCCACAGGCGGGTGAACAGGCCCTGGGCCGTCAAGGTGTCCGTGCAAGTGGGGTTTACATAAAGCAGGTCGACGAGCCCGGAACCGGCTGCAGCGACGGCCGCGAGGCGTTCCGCCATCTGTGCGACGAGCGAACACGCGAATGGATTGTACAAATAGACGAGCAGCGGAGATCGGGGCCAGCGAAATTTCGCGGCGTCCTGCTGGACCACACTAATTTTTGTCTTGGGCCGCGCCATGCGGTTCCATCGCGCGACGTTTTTCTGCGCCGCGAGCGCCAATTCCTCGCTGAGCTCCACGCCGATGACTTTCCGGAACGGCAACTCCACAGCAAGCAGGAGCGCCCGGCCCTTCCCTGCTCCCACATCCACAAAACTGTACCCTTCGATTCTTCCCGACACTGCAGGCAGAGTTTCGCGCCAGCGTCGGCAGGCCTCATGAAACACCGAAGGAGCGATGGCGGAGTAACCGTGATTGAGGGCATCATTGGCCCGGCCTTTGACGAGGTCTTCCGGGCCGAGATAGCCGCTCGTGTCAGTGCCATATTTCCGGTCGAACGGGTGAATGACATCGCGGTTGGGAGCCGTTTTTGAAGCCGACGACAAAGTGGACCGGTCCTCGCAATTCCCTGTCTGTAGACAGAGTAACGCAAAGCCGGGCGGCGGGTCACTTGTAAACCAGAAGTGCAATGAGGTACCCGCTTCGATCGCAACCCTGCTTGCGAAGGAATCTGTTTCATGTCTAGTTCTATTTTGATGTAGTATACCCGCAGAAAGCCGGTCTTTCAATCCGGCGTAGCAAATAGGCCTTCGGGGCGAGGCTCCCGCTTAGGATCGCCATTCGGCTCGGCTGGCGAAGTGATCTACGCGAGAAGATCCGGATTCTGCGTATCTGCGGTGGATGAGCAGAGACGAGAACTCTGACCCCGCCGCTTGCGGAGGAGGTTGCCATGGCCAAGAAACTGGCGATAACCATCGCCGGCGCTGTTTCGCTGGGGTGCTACGAGGCGGGCGTGGCCTTTGAAATACTGGATGCGATTGCCCAACATAACCAGTGGGCTGACGCGAACGAGCAGCCGGACGAACGCATCGAGATCGACGTGCTGACCGGCGCTTCGGCGGGGGGAATGACGTCCGCGATGATTGCGCAACGTCTGCTCTATGACGGCCCCGCCATGAGCCAGCCGTACAGCAATCCTCTCTTCAACGCGTGGGTTTCGAGCGTGGATATTGCGGGACTGCTGGCGCGAGGTCCGAAGGAGAACGTGACGCATTCAGTTTTGTCTTCCGATTTCGTCATTGGAGTGTCGAACACTTTTTTAATGGGACGGTACAAAAACCAGCCGCAACCCCCGACGCCACCGCAAGCGCATCCCGCGCTGGCAACGGATCGCAAGCTGCAACTCGGGCTGGCTCTATCAAACCTCAATGGCGTGGACTACGACCGCTCGACGCTCAGCGGAAATCAATTCGTTTACACGCGGCATGAGGACCAACTCGTTCGCCCGCTGGACCAGACATTGGATGACCACGAGCAAACCTGGGAAATCATACGCGCGGCGGCTGTGGCCTGCGGCGCATTTCCAGTTGCTTTTCGAGTGCAGGATCTGGTCAGAAATATTTCGGAATACACCAGTAAATGGCTGGTGAAAGATGTCTGGGGCGGCAAGCCAATCACGACATTTACATATACGGACGGCGGCGTATTTCAAAACGAGCCCCTGGGCATGGCCAAGAATCTGGTTGAAGAAATACCCGGAGGACGCCTCCACCCCTATCAGCGGGGATATTTGTTTATCGCGCCAAAACAAAAAAGTTCGACGGCGGTGAAGAGCTCGCCCGACCCGGCGGTGGGTTTTGACGCGGCGACTGCCGATTACAAAATATTGGCTTCCCGGCTGGCGGATTCCGTGTTTGGGCAATCCGAGTTTCAGGATTGGTCTGTGGCGGAAGGCTTCAACGATCAGATCGTTTTGCTCAACGAGCGAGCCGATGAGCTACTGGAGCTATTCCGAGACGGGACATTAACGCCCGCCATTTCCTCGCCTGTCTCCAGGATCCTGCTCAAGTCCTTTTTTGCAGTAGACGCCCAAACGACGCAAGAATCCGTGGACAATTTAAATGCGGCTCGCTCCCGGTTGCGCCAACAATTTGCAAGCGAGTATGCCCAATTGAACGGGCTGGCAGGCGTTGCCGATGCCTGGCTGGACTCTGTGCTGGTTCTCGAACTTGCGGCCAGACTGGACCAGAAAGAAGAGATGCTCATTTACGACTTTGTGGCTGAACCGGAACGATTGGCGAGCAGCGGATTGATGGCATTTTCCGGTTTCTTCGATTTTAAATACCGCAAGCACGACTATGACTATGGGCGCAGCGTAGTCCAAATGAAATTGCCCCTATACCAAAAACAACCAAACAGCATCTTTTCCAATCTGCATTGGACGCCGAAACCGATCGATCCCATCGATCAGAGCCTGAATCATCCTCCAATGGCGCAAGTCGATAAGGCCGAGCGGCAGAAAGTTTACGACCAGATCAGGAACGCAGCCGATGAACTCCTGCAAGAATTGAATGTGAACGTTTTCATTCGCAAACCCATTATGTGGTTTTTCATCCAGAGTCAAATCAAGAAACTGCTCGCGCTTTAAATCGCGGAGCGTTTACCTCTCCTAAAGAAAGAGCATCGAGATCGCCTGGGGGCCACGAGTCTCCTCGTTAGGGACAGTCAATTGCCCTGCACCTTGCGGCGACGTATAATTGTCAGTTTGGACTTGCGTCGCTGAAGGCGCTGAGGAGGGGGCCGCGTGGCTGCCAGAGAACATTCCGCTGCGGAGAAGTCCGCGACGAGCCCGGCAACGAGTTCCATCGCGGAAGCCGCCGAGCAGGAGGCGATCCATGTGCTCGGGGCGCGCGTGCACAACCTCAAAAACATCAGTTTTGACATTCCTCATAATGCCATCACCGTGGTAACCGGGGTTTCGGGATCGGGCAAATCGAGCCTGGCATTTGACACGATCTACGCCGAGGGGCAGCGGCGGTATATCGAATCGCTCTCGGCGTATGCGCGCCAGTTCCTCGAGCGCATAGAAAAGCCCGATGTGGATGAGATTACGGGGATCGCGCCCGCCATTGCGATCAAGCAGAAAAACTCGACGCGCAATCCGCGCTCGACTGTGGCGACGGCCACGGAAATTTACGATTATCTGCGGCTGCTCTATGCGCGCGCGGGGCGCACTTTTTGCACCAAGTGCGGCAGCCAGGTGCGCAAGGACACCATGGACGAAATCGCCGCTCGCGTGCTGGCGTTGCCGGAGGGGCGGCGATTTTACGTGCTGTACACGCTTGATCTAACTGCGGCCGTCGCGCAAGCAGCGCCTGCCGCGGCGGCGCGGCGAAGCGCGGCGAAAAAACCGGCCAGGCCTGCGCCGGAAGCGATCCGCTTGGCCCTGGCTGGTTTGCAGCGGCGCGGATTCCAGCGGCTCTACCAGGCGGGACGAGTACACGAATTCTCTTCACCCGAAACGTTGCTGGACATCGATTTTTCGCAGCCCGTGTTTGTGGTGGTGGACCGACTGGCCGTGGGGCCGGACATGCGCTCGCGGCTTATCGATTCGGTCGAGATTTGCTACCGCGAAGGACACGGCGAGGCCATCCTCGAATTTGTGCCGGGGGTCGCGGGCGAGCCCGCGGAACGGATGGTGTTCAACGAGCGATTCGAGTGCAAGAGTTGTGGCGCGGTGTATCAGGAGCCGGAGCCGCGCCTGTTTTCGTTCAACAATCCGTACGGCGCCTGCCCCCGCTGCCAGGGATTCGGAAACACGGTCGATTTCGACATCAATCTGGTGATTCCCGATCGCGGGAAATCTCTCAACGAAGGCGCCATCCAGCCCTGGACCAAGCCGCGTTACCGCGCCGTGGTTCTGGAACTGAAAAAATTCGCGCGGGCCAATCACATCCCCATGGATATTCCCTTCCGGAATCTGACCGCAGCGCAGCAGAACCAGATCATTGAAGGCGATGCCAAATCCGACTACGTTGGAGTGAACGGCTTTTTCCAGTGGCTGGAACGCAAGAAGTACAAGCTTCACGTGCGCGTGTTTCTGAGCCGGTACCGCGGGTACGCGCTCTGCCCTGATTGCAATGGATCGCGCCTGCGAGCCGAGGCGCGCGCCGTGCGTGTGTCGGGAAAATCGATCACGGAAGTTTGCGCCATGACCGTGGCCCAGGCGCGGCAGTTCATGGACAGCCTGGAATTGAGCGCGGAACAGGCCGCCATCGCCGACAAAATCCTGGAAGAAATCCGCCAGCGTCTGCTTTTCCTGGACGAAGTGGGTCTGGATTATTTGTCACTGGACCGGCTCTCTTCCACGCTTTCGGGCGGCGAGGCGCAGCGCATTCAGCTGGCGACCTCGCTCGGATCGCATCTGGTCGGGGCGCTGTATGTTCTAGACGAGCCATCCATCGGGCTGCATCCGCGCGACACGCATCGCTTAATCGACATCCTGAAACATCTGCGGGATCTCGGCAACACTATCCTGGTCGTCGAGCACGATCCGGACGTGATGGCCGCCGCCGACTACGTGATCGATCTGGGGCCGGGTGCGGGGGAGCATGGAGGGAACTTGCTTTTTGCGGGGCCGCGCAGCGAACTTTTGCAGAGCCGGGAATCCCTGACGGCGCGTTACCTCACCGGGGAATTGCGCATCCCCGTCCCGGCACAGCGGCACAAGCCCAGCGGCCGGTTCCTGCGGATTTACGGAGCCCGGGCGCACAATCTTCAGAACATCGATCTGATGATTCCGCTGCACATGCTGGTGGCCATCACGGGCGTGTCGGGCTCGGGGAAATCCACGGTCGTGCATGACGTGATTTATAAAGCGCTCGAAGCAAAACGCAGCGGTGGAAAATATCAGGAATTGTGCGACCGCATCGAAGGGGAGCATCAGCTGCAAAGCGTCGTGCTGGTCGACCAGTCCCCGATCGGGCGAACGCCGCGGTCAAATCCGTCCACCTATCTCAAGGCGTTTGACGCCATCCGCGAAGCGTTCGCCTCCACGCCGGAAGCGAAAAAGCGTGGCTACACAACGGGCCATTTTTCTTTCAACATTCCCGGAGGGCGCTGCGAGGCATGCCAGGGGGAAGGCATCGTCACCGTGGAGATGCAGTTCCTGGCGGATGTCGAGCTGATCTGCGAGGAATGCCGCGGCACACGGTATAAGAGCGGCATCCTGGAAGTGCGCTATCGCGAAAAAACCGTGCACGAAGTGTTGCAACTCACGGTGCGCGAGGCCCTGATTTTTTTCGCGGGGGTTCCAAAAATTACTTCCAAGCTGAGGATCCTCGACGAAGTGGGGCTCGGTTACTTGCGTCTGGGGCAATCCGCGACGACGCTGTCCGGCGGCGAGGCGCAACGCTTGAAGCTCGCGGCGCATCTCACCACGCAGGCAAACGAGCGCGTCTTGTATATCTTCGACGAACCCACGACCGGGCTGCACTTCGACGATATTCAGAAGTTGCTGACCGCGTTCCGCAAGTTGATTGACGGCGGGGCATCCATTCTCGTCATCGAGCATAATCTCGACATCATAAAATCCTCGGATTGGATCATCGATCTGGGGCCGGAAGGCGGGGCGCAAGGCGGTCGGGTGGTGGCCACCGGAACACCCGAGCAGGTGGCGCGCAATGCTCATTCTTTTACGGGCAAGTTTCTTTCGCGAGCGCTTGCCAACTCTCGCGGAAATAACAATCATGGGGCGCCGAATTCCGCTGTTCGGAGCAAATGATGCCCGTGCGTCCCGGAAATAATTTCGCGGCGCACTGGTTTCGAGTTGGCGTGGCGGCCGCCTGGCTGGCCACTGCGGGAATTTCATTTGCCGCGCAATCCCAAGGAAAAGTCCCCGCGAAACCGCCGGCAAACTCCGCGCCGCACGAAAGGGAGGACCCGCTTGCGCCGCTGCTCGTGCAGGCGAATGAAGCCATCGACAAAATGGATTTTACCGCCGCCCTCGATCCGCTTCAGAAATACATCGCGCAACGGCCGGACGAGCCCTACCCTCATTTTCAACTGGGCTATGCCTACGTGGGACTGAAACGCCCGGCAGATGCGAAGGCGGAATTTTCGCGGGCCGTTGCGCTCGACCCGAAGATGGCGGCGGCATACCTGAATCTCGGATTGGTGGAGATGGATGGCGATCCCGCCGCAGCGGCCGATGCATTTCGCCATGCGGCCGAACTGCAGCCCACGGAGAGTCGCCCGCGCTTTCTCGCCGGCTTCTCTTTGGAGCATGCCGGGAAATTTTCGGAGGCCGTCGAGCAATACCGCGCCTCGCTTGCTCTATCGACGAAAGATTACGAGGCACACTTCGCCCTGGGGCGCGTATTGCTTCGTTCGAATGACGCGGCGGGCGCGGAAGAACAATTCCGTGCGGCGCTCGAATCGCATGGCGACTCGGCCCCGGCGCGCCTGGGCCTTGCCAGCGCTTTGCTGGAGCAAAAGAAGTATGACGCGGCGAGCGACGCCCTCGCGGAATATTTGAAATTAATTCCGGGAGACCGGTCCGCGCATTTTGACCGGGCCACGGCGCTGTTGTATCTCAGCCGGTACGATGACGCGCTGGCGGAACTCGATCGTTCCGAAGCGGGCGCCACGCCTTCCGCCCAGGCGCTGAAAATGCGCGGCGAAATTTACATGCAGCAGAAAAAGTGGAAAGAGGCGGGAGAGACGTTGAAACAGGCGATGACGCTCGCGCCACAGGATTCGGAGCTGGCCGGGTGGATGGGCCACGTGGATGTGGAATTGCGCGATTATCCCTCGGCGGTTCGCATTCTGGAGCAGGCCTATGCGCAGAATCCGCAAAACGCGGATGCGCTGCGCGATCTGGGCGGCGCCTTCTTTCTGAATGAAAATTATGCCGAGGCGCTGGAGGCGATGGACCGTCTTGCCAAGTTGGAAACCCCCAAGCCCGGATCATGGTTTGTGCGCGCGATCTGTTACGATAAACTTTCCCGGAAAGCGGAGGCCATCGAGGCGTACCAGAAGTTCCTTGATGAAGACGCCGGGCAGCATGACACTCAGGATTTTCAGGCGCGCCATCGCATCCCGGTTTTGCAGCGCGAACTGGGACAGTCCAAGAAAAAGTGAGAACGGATGGCGGCATTTTTCTTCCTTCCAAAATGACAGCCCCGGTTAAAATTCGGATTGCAATAATTTCGACGCTGGCGCTGTGCGTTCCGCTCGGCGCGCAAGATCATTTTGCCCAGGATCTGGCGCGATACCAGAATGAAACCGATCCGGTTCGCAGGGCCCGTGAGCTGGCCAAATTGGGTGACGAACAGGTGGACTTGGCAAAAAGGCAATTGAAGGCGGGGGACGAGGTCGCTTCCCTTCAGACTTTGGAACAATATCGCGACGAAGTTCGGGCCACGGTTGCGGCGTTGAACGGTATGAGCGCCGACGCGGAACGAAAACCGGCGGGGTTCAAGGAACTGCAGATCAGCCTGCGCGAAACCATCCGGCGCATTGACGATCTGATTCTTACGCTGGAAGTGGACAAGCGGCCATTTTTCCGCGCCGTTCGCAACGATCTGTCCATGGATCAAAACGAGCTTATCGACAAACTCTTTCCGCGCAAGCAGGAGCGCAGCGCGCCGAAATCAGATCCTTGAGGTATCCCATGCGATTCATCACCATACCGGGCGCCATGTTGCTTCTCGCCTCATTCGTGAATGCATTGCCCGCCGGCACGGCCATGGCCGCGCCGCAAAAGAAGGAGTATTTGTCCGAGGCGGAAGCCGACAAGATTCGCGATGCGGGCGCGACAGGTCCGCGCATCGTGCTTTATGAGACCTTCGCCTCGGATCGCATCAAGAAACTCCAGTATGAATTCGCGCACATCGACCCGGCGGACCAGAAGCGGGCCGAACGACTGAACAGTCTGCTTAACGGCTACACAGGATGCATCGACGATGCCGCCGATTTGATCGAAATTGGAATCGAAAAGCAGCAGGACATCCGTGACGGAGTGAAGGTGATGCAGTTGGGAATTAAGGAATTCCTGCCTTACCTTCAGGGCCTCGCAATGAATGGCGTGGAACGCGAAACGTATAAGGAGAATCTGGAAGACGCCATCGAGGCCACGCAGGACGCGGCCAAGGATGTGGACAAGGCCGCGAAGGAGACGCCTGCGGCGCCGGTGCGGCGCAAACCGTCGTGAAAGGACTCGCCACGCTGAGGAAGGACCGCCGCGCGCCCTCCGCATTTCCGGGAGGCGACCGCATTTTTCAACGCATCTTCACGCGCCTGGGATGCCAGGGCCGGCCGCCGCAATTTCAAGTGGAGCTGTACCCCTACGCCAATCTTTCGCACACGCTGCGCTTGCGGCAGGACGTAGCATACGTGCGGCTCTCCGACATTCTGCATCAGGCGCCTGTCGCCGTGATCGAAGCCGCCGCCGCTATTTTGCTTGGGCAAATGTATCGCCGGCGCGTGCCTCGCGAATTGCGCAATCTCTACCGGCAGTTCGCTCTGGCGCATGATACGCGCCGGCACATCGCGCGCGTTCGCCGCCAGCGCGCGAGACGGATCCAGGACAATCCACTCGGCGCTGCGCACGATCTGGATCCCATGTTCGTTTCGCTCAACGCTGAATACTTCGAGGGGCGCCTGCGCAGGCCTCGCCTGGGTTGGAGCGTGCGGGCGTGGCGCTCTCAGTTTGGATGCTATGATCCTTCGCTCGACCAGATCGTGATGAATAAGCGGCTAGACCGCGGGGATGTGCCTTCTTACGCAGTGGAATTCATTCTGTATCACGAAATGTTGCATGTAAAGCATCCGCTGCGCGCCGCCGCTTGCGGGCTGCAGGCGCACTCTCCTGAATTTCGCGCGGAGGAGAAGCGCTTTGCGCATTATGCCCGCGCTCGTAAATTCCTGGAGCGCGTGCGCTGAGCTGCGTTTTTTTCTATATGGGAATCCTGATTGGTCAGCTTTGCGCAATTTGGCTTGTTTTGTGGCACGGACTTTGGTCTGTGGGGCTGCTCGCAACACGGACGGGCCTGGCACAACCAAAATCCACAGGCTGAAGCCTGCGCTACTGTTGCTGCGCTTTTTTGGGGGATTCCTGGGCGGATTTTTCTTCGAGGTCGGAGATGGATTTCTTTATTTTTGTGGCGTCTACTGCGCGGGGCAGGATCTTGAGATATTTGTTGTAGGCTTCAGCGGCTTTTGTGTATTCGTGCTTCTTTTCGTAGGCCTCGCCCAGGAGTTTCCACGGCGCCGCCAAAGTGGGCTGATAGTTGGACGCTTCCACGAAGCGGTCGATGGCTGCGTCGTAGACTCCCTTATTTAAATAGAATCTGCCGATATCCAGGCTTCGTTGGGCGTGCAGAGGATCGAACACGGGACCGGAAGGCTCGGCGGGAGGATCGGGCGTCGAATATGCGGAAGGAGGGGGCGGCGGAACGCTCGGATCAATTGGCTGCGAAGCCGCGGGCGAAGGAGAAGTGGCGTTCGCATCCGGGGGCGCCGGTGTGGGCGTTGCAGGAGTTTCGGCCGGAGGCGGAGGCGGCGGAACTCGCGGATTAATTTGCTGTGCACATAGGGATTGAGTCCCTGCGAGCAGGAAAATTCCGAAAACGATGCATGCGGGTCGGTTCATGTGGCGCGCAGATTAAGATTCACTTTGCTATCATGGGTGTTGCCCGAGAGCGGATTTCCGCGCCTCTCATTCTACTCCCGCGATGGAACTCACACAAAAAGCCGCCAGCCTTCCCTTGGAGCCCGGCGTCTACCTGTTCAAGGACGCCCTGGGAAATATCTTGTACGTAGGCAAGTCCAGCTCCCTGCGAAATCGCGTGAAATCGTATTTCCTCGAATCGCGGTGGATGGATGCCAAAACCGGATCGCTGGTGCGGGAAATCGCGGATCTCGATTACATCGTGGTGGACAACGAGCGCGAAGCTCTGGCGCTCGAAAACAGCCTGATCAAGCAGTACAAGCCGAAATTCAACGTCCTGCTGCGCGACGACAAGACGTACCCGTACATTCGCTACACCGCGTTTGAGAAATTTCCGCGCGTGTACGTAACGCGGCGCCTGGTTAAAGACGGCTCGATTTATTTCGGGCCATTCTTTCCGCACAGCCTCGCGTACCGGATCGTTCATTTCATCCACAAGACGTTTCGCATTCCTTCCTGCACGGTAGACCTGACGCGGGCGCACCCACGGCCGTGCCTGCAGTATTACATTCGCCGTTGCCACGGGCCGTGCGTTCCCGGACTGACCACGGACGAGAAATACGCGGAGGCGGCGCGCGACACGAAATTGTTCCTCGAGGGCCGCCGCCACGACCTGATCGCCAGCCTGGAATCGCGCATGATGGAGGCTTCCGATACAGAACGCTTCGAGCAGGCCGCGGCCTACCGGGACCTCTTGCGCACACTCTCCGAGATTGAAGAACGCCAAAAGATTGCCGCCGCGCAGGGAGACGACATTGACGTGCTCGCGTGGCACGCGGAGCCTCCGCTCGTTGCCGTGAATCTCTTCCATCTTCGCGGAGGGCGCGTCGTGGACCGGCGCGATTTTTATTGGGAAGACCTGGCGGAATTCGAGCCGGCCGAATTTCTGTCAGCGCTCTTGAAACAGCTTTACCTCGACGCCGCATATCTGCCGCGCGCCATTCACGTTCCCATGGACTTCGAGGATCGCGAACTGCTGGAAGACATTCTCAGCGAACGGGGGTCGCATCTGGAACCTCCACGGAGTCGCGTGGAAATTCTGATGCCGCAGCGTGGCGCGAAACACGCGTTTCTGGAATTGGTGGAGAAAAACGCGCGGCACTCGTTCGAGCAGCGTTTCCGCGTGTTGAAGCCCAGCTCCAAGGCCATCGTCGAGGCGCTGGAACAAGCGCTCAGCCTGCCCGAACCGCCGCGCCGGATCGAAAGCTTCGATATTTCCCATTTGCAGGGTTCGGACACCGTTGCTTCGATGGTGGTGTGGGAAGACGGACGAATGAAAAAATCGGATTACCGGAAGTTCATTATTCGCGGCGAATGGGGGAACGACGATTTCGCGAGCATGAAAGAAACCGTCGAGCGCCGCTACCGGCGATTGCAGGAAGAAAAGAAAGCGTTCCCGGGGCTGATCCTGATCGACGGCGGAATCGGCCAGCTGCATGCGGCTGCGGCGGCCCTCGAAAAGCTGGAGGTCATCAACCAGCCGGTCGCCAGCATCGCCAAGCAGGAAGAGATTATTTTTGTTCTGGGCCAGGAGGATCAGCCCATCCGGCTGGAGCGGCACTCGCCGATTCTTCATCTGATCCAGCAGATTCGCGACGAAACGCACCGCTTCGCCGTGGGTTTTCACAGGCAGCGCCGCGCCAAACGCGCCATTCAGACGGGCCTCGAGAATATTCCCGGAGTCGGCCCGCGCACGGCTCAAAAATTGCTTCGGAATTTCGGAAGTGTCGCGCAATTGCGCTCCGCCACCATCGAGCAGATCGCCAAGGTGGTTCCCAGAGGAATTGCCGAGCGCGTGTCCGCGCACCTGGCGGG
>DATHPN010000033.1:0-4188 GCA_035483715.1 Candidatus Acidiferrum sp. | reverse complement strand
CGGCAGTTTGGCGGGAAAATCGAGGAGACGCGCACGATATTGCAGGCCGCAATGCCCGCATTGCGCAAGGCCAACTCAAAGCTGGACAGGCGTTCGCGGTGTTTACCAACGCCCTTTGTGAGGAAAATTCGCTTCGCGACGAACGCCATGTAGGATGCCGGTTCGCGGTGCCTCCTGGGTTAAAACTGCCGCGAGCGAAAAAACACGGAGCCGAAAAGTAGCAAGAACGTCGAGCAGTGTCAATAACTTTAACCCTTTTGTAACAAAACTCGCGTGCCCCACACGCTTGCTCGCGCGCAAGTTCAAGGTCGATCTCGGCAGCTTGGAGGATATCAGGCGGTCTTGGCGGCGGTTTGGCAGAGCGCCAGAAGCCTTTCCAGCGCAGGGTTGAGGCTTTGCAGTTCGGAAAGATCGCGCTGGCTGAAGTCGGGGCCTGCATCCATGAGGGAAGCCCCCTTGCGGCAGATTTGTGCCACCCCTACCACGTTTTTGCCGCGCAGAATTGGCGCGCTGATGATCTTTTGGATGCTCTCACTGGAGTGACGGCCCATCGGTACGCCCTCAAAAACGGTGGCGTGCCGGGCGCTGGGGAAATTATTAACGATATCAGGTCGGCGCTCGCGAACCGTGCGCGCAGCCAAAGCCGTGTTGCTCGAAAGGGGAATCGATCCCACCGGACGCAGCTTTTCAGGAATTACGAAGCGCAGCGTGCGGCCTGAGGAAACCAACTCCATGATGGCCACCTCGTCTTCTTTCACGCCAAACAGCTTTGCCATGTGCCGAATCACTTCCAATAGGGAATTGGAATCCGGCGGAGCCGATTCCTTCTCTATGCGGTCGATTAACTTTTCCAGATCACCGGCAGCCATTCCGCCTCCGATTGGTGCCAAAATTATAGCCAATGTCTCCCGCCGATATTTAGGCCGACACTAAACTATTGTTATGCTTGTGCCCGCGAAGCTAACCCGGAGTAGAATCATTTTTGTGTACATTTCGCACCTATCTTTCCGGAGGTCATAATGCGATTGCGAAAGCTAGTCAGCCTGCTGGCCATATTGGTTCTCACTGTGCCGCTGGCATTGCACGCTCAGACGGCTCCGCCAGCCGGCCAGGCGGATTCTAAGGCGCCCGCTGCTGCGCAGCGCGAACCAGGACTCTACATGACGTTCGAGACCGAAAAAGGCAATATCGCGTGCAAACTCTTTGAAAAGGAAGCACCTATCACCGTCGGCAAAATGGTGGGATTCGCCATCGGGAAAATTTCTTATATTGATCCGCGCACCCATCAGCAGAACCGAAACAAATTCTTCGACGGGCTTACGTTCCATCGCGTGATTCCCGGATTCATGATTCAGGGCGGTGATCCGTTGGGGACTGGAACCGGAAGCCCGGGCGGGCCCGGCTTTCCGTACCAAAATGAAACGTCACCGGGGTTGACCTTCAGCATGGCCGGACGGCTGGCCATGGCCAACGCCGGGCCGAACACCAACGCGAGCCAATTCTTTATTACCGAATCGGCATATCCTTCGCTGAACGGCGGCTACACCATCTGGGGACAATGCGAAAATGTTGACGTTGTCAAAGTTATCGCTCGCGTGCAGCGCGATAGTAACGATAAGCCCGTCACGCCCGTGCACATCCAGCACGCAATCGTGCAACGCGTTGGCCCGGCGCCCGCGAACGCGCCGGAAGCCATGTCTGCCCCCGCCGGAAAGTAAGAAACTGTACGCAGAGCGGGGAGGTTACGAACCGTACAACCCCCAGGTGAATGTCCCGAGCGCCGACGCCGAGCGCGAGGGATCTGCTTTTCGCCGTTGACGTAGCGCCGGGCTTTAGCCCGGCATCCGTTCCTCACGGCGGGCGGGTGGCTAGACGCCGAGGACTTTCACCAACGACCGCACGGAATTCGCCGACTTCTGCAAAGCGGCGTTTTCGTCGGCGGTGAGCTTCACTTCGATGATCTGTTCGGCGCCGCGCTCTCCGAGTTTCACCGGGACGCCCATGAAAAGTCCGTCGATTCCATACTCTCCCTGAAGATAGACGGCGCAAGGCAGGATCTTTTTCTTGTCTTTCAGAATCGCTTCGATCATCTCCACGACGGCGGCGGAGGGCGCATAGTATGCCGAGCCGGTCTTCATCAGGTTCACTATTTCGGCGCCGCCATTGCGCGTGCGAGTGACGATCGCGTCGAGGCGGTCTTTGGGAAGCAGTTCCAGAATGGAGATGCCTGCCACCGTGGAGTACCGCGGCAGCGGCACCATGTCGTCGCCGTGGCCCCCCAGGACAAACGAGTGCACGTTTTCGACTGAGACGCTCAGCTCCTGCGCCACAAACGTGCTCATGCGCGCTGAATCCAATACGCCGGCCATGCCGATAACGCGATTCTTCGGGAATCCGCTCACTTTGAATGCGGACTGCGCCATGGCGTCCATGGGATTGGTGACCACGATTAGAATGGCGTTAGGTGAAAATTTAACTATGCCTTCAACGACTCCTTTGACCACCTCGTAATTGGCCTTCAGCAGATCGTCGCGGCTCATGCCCGGCTTACGCGGAAATCCCGCGGTGATGACGATAATGTCGCTATTGGCGGTCGCTTCGTAAGTGCCCGAGGCGGTGGAGATGCCTTGCGTCTGGGCGTCGGATCGTATAATCGGCGTGGATTCCAGCAGGTCCAGAGCTTTGCCCGCCGGAACGCCTTCCAGAATATCCGTCATCACCACGTCTGCGAGCCCGCGATCGACGACGCGCTGGGCCGTCGTCGAGCCCACGAATCCACCGCCCACAACCGTAACTTTCTTCCGCATTTACAAGTCTCCTTGGTGAAATGAAATGAGTGCCGCTGCGCGATATTCCGAGCGGGGAAGGCTCGGAGAGATCCCTCGCTTGCACCCCATCGCGCGACTTTTTGGAGCGCGCGAGCGTTGCTCGCGCTCGCGAGGCGCGCGCCGGGGACCCCGCCGCTCCGCTTCGTCGCTCGGCATGACGATCCTGATCGGATCGTCAATCCGCCGCGACGCGCGTCTGCATGTTTTCGATAATGGCCGTCGCGAATTCGGAGGTGCGCAGTTTTTTGGCGCCTTCCATCAGGCGCTCGAGGTCATAGGTGACGCGCTTCTGGCCGATGGTGTACTCGATGGCGCTTTCGATCAGTTGCGCCGCTTCCTTCCATCCCATGTAGTCAAACATCATGGCGCCCGAGAGCATCACCGAGCTCGGGTTGATGACGTCTTTATCTGCATATTTCGGGGCCGTGCCGTGTGTCGCCTCAAAGATGCCGTAGCCATCGCCGATGTTTGCGCCCGGGGCCATGCCCAGGCCGCCCACCTGCGCCGCGGCAGCGTCCGAGATGTAATCGCCATTCAGATTGGGCGTGGCCAGGACCTGGTATTCGTCGGCGCGAGTCAAAATCTGCTGAAAGATGGAATCGGCGATGCGGTCGTTGACCATAATTCTCTGCTTCCACTGGCCCTTGCCGTGAGTGGCGGAAATTGAGTCGATCACGTTCTTCACTTCGGCATAGACTTCCTGGCGCAGTTTTTCGGTGCCTTGCGCCAACCCCGGCTCGACCATGGCGGCATTCTGCTCGACGCTCAGCCCCGGATTCTTCTCGACATTGTCGAGAATCCAGCTCTCGCGCTCCGTGACGATCTGCGCGCGGAACTCGTCGCGCGCGATCTCGTAGCCCCAATCGCGAAAGGCGCCTTCGGTGAATTTCTGCACGTTGCCCTTGTGCATCAGAGTGACCACGCGGCGCTTATTATCGATAGCGTGCTGGATGGCGCGGCGCACCAGGCGCTTGGTCCCAAAAGGAGAGATCGGCTTGATGGTGATGGAAGAATCGGTGCGAATCTGCTTCGGCCCGCCGCCCAGCATGTCTTTGTTTAGAAAATCGATCAGCTTTTTCACTTCCGGAGTGCCAGACCTCCACTCGATGCCGATGTAAACGTCTTCGGTATTTTCGCGGAAGATCACCACGTTCATGCGTTCAGGATGCTTCACCGGAGAAGGCACGCCGGGGAAATAGCGCACCGGCCGGACGCACGCGTAAAGATCGAGAATTTGCCGCAGGGCCACGTTCAGCGAACGGATGCCGCCGCCCACCGGAGTGGTGAGCGGACCTTTGATGGCAATGCGAAAGTCGCGCGCCGCGTCGACCGTATCCTGCGGCAGCCATTCCTGGAATTT
>DATHPN010000032.1:0-51530 GCA_035483715.1 Candidatus Acidiferrum sp. | reverse complement strand
GAGGGGCACAAGTTCGTCACCGAGACCGACACCGAAATTATCGCCCACCTCGTCGAACGGTACATGAAGGAAGGGGGCCCGCTGGAAGACGCCGTACGGAAGACGGTGCGCCAACTTTCGGGCGTCTACTCCCTGGCGATTCTTTCCGCCTCTGACCCGAACAAAATCATCGCCGCACGCACCGGCCCGCCGTCCGTGATCGGACTCGGACAAAACGAGTTTTTCGTTGCTTCCGACATCCCCGCCATCCTCGCGCACACGCGCGACATGTTTTTCCTGGCCGACGGCGACATTGCCGTGCTTACCCCGCAAGGCGTCCGCGTCATGGACCTCGACGGCAATACCATCCAGCGCGCCGTGCAGCACATTACCTGGGACCCCATCATGGCCGAAAAGGGCGGCTACAAGCATTTCATGCAGAAGGAAATCTTCGAGCAGCCCCGGGCCGTGCGCGACACGCTGCTCGCCAGTGTGGCGCTCGATTCCGGCAAGGTATTCCTCGACAAAATGGACATCGCCGAGAAAGAATTCCGCGAGTTCACCAGCGTCAAGATCGTGGCCTGTGGCACGAGCTGGCACGCCGGGCAGACCGGCAAATTCATGATCGAGAAGCTGGCGAAAATTCCCGTCGAAGTGGACTATGGCAGCGAATTCCGGTACCGCGACCCGATCATCGATTCAAAAACGCTCACCGTTTGCATCAGCCAGTCCGGCGAAACCGCGGACACACTGGCCGCGCAACGTGAAGCCAAGCAAAAGGGCTCAAAGACGCTGGCCATTTGCAATGTGTACGGTTCAATGATCACGCGCGAGGCGGCGGGCACGATTCTGACTCACGCGGGGCCGGAAATCGGCGTGGCATCCACGAAGGCCTTTACGGGCCAACTCACCGCGCTGATGCTGCTGGCAATGTACCTTGGCCAGGTGCGCGGCACGCTCACCGAGGATTGCGAGAAGCGTCTCCTTCAGGAATTGATGCGCGTCCCGCACAAAATGGAAACCGTCCTGCAAGGCGACGAAACGGGCGTTTATGAAGCTCTGGCCCGCACCTTTTTCCGTCACACCAATTTCCTCTATCTTGGCCGCGGCGTCCACTTCCCCATTGCCCTCGAGGGCGCGCTGAAACTCAAGGAAATTTCCTACATTCACGCCGAGGGTTATCCGGCCGGGGAAATGAAGCACGGGCCGAACGCGCTCATTGATGAAAACCTTCCCGTGGTGATGCTCGCCACGCGCGACGAAAGCGATCCGGAAGCCATGACGCGCTACGAAAAGAGCGTTTCGAATATCAAGGAAGTGAAAGCTCGGGACGGCATTGTCATCTCCGTCGTGTCGGAAAACGATCAACTGGCCCGCGAAGCGTCCGATTACATTATCGTCGTGCCGCCAACCATGGAAATGTTTGCGCCTTTGCTCGAAGTGATTCCCCTGCAGTTGCTCGCCTACCACATCGCGGTTCGCCGAGGGTGCGACGTGGACCAGCCGCGCAATCTGGCCAAGTCCGTGACGGTGGAGTAGCCTTTAAGTGGCGCAGGCTTCAGCCTGTGGATTTTAGTCCTTGCATATACTAAAACCCACAGGCTGAAGCCTGCGCTACTTTCTATTTCTATCCTGGATCGCAAATCGCGTAATATAGTGCTGCCGTGAAACGCATTCTTCTTGCATTCGTAGCCGTGGCATTTATTCTTTTCGCAGCGCTCGCGCTGCGCGCGCAGGCGCCCCCCGCGAATTCTCCCCCAAGCTCCACCATTGCTTCTATCAAAGTCACAGGGGCGCAAAAATTCCCTGCCGAACAAATCATTGCGGCCAGCGGCCTGAAATCAGGCGACGTGGTCACCGCAGGCCGAATCCAGGACGCCACCAACCGCCTCGCCGCCCTGGGAATTTTTTCGGCGGTCAACTATCGCTTCACCTCAAAGGGCGATGCCATCAACCTGGAGTTTCAGGTCCGGGAAGCGCCCACCTATCCGATTTTGTTCGACAATTTCCCCTGGCTTACCAGCGCAGAGATCGGAGAGGCAATCCGAAACCAGGTCGGCCTGTTCACAGGTGAAGCCCCGGGCGACGGGACGATGATCGATCAAATGACGGCCGTGATTGATAACCTGCTGGCGTCGAAAAATATCAAAGGAAACGTGGCGCACCAACTCGTCGCCGCGGCTGTGGGCGATGGCATGGAGATGCAGTTTCGGGTCGAGGGCCTCCAGTTGCGCGTGCAATCGCTGCAGTTTGGGGACTCCATCGCCACCAATTCCGAGCGACTGAAGGACCGCGTCCCGGACATCAAGGGACAGCCCTATTCCCTTTTTGCCGTCGACATTTTTGACAACGAGCAAGTCCGGCCGCTCTACGCCGCAAAAGGATTTCTGCGTGCGCAAATGGGCCCCCCGCAAGCACGCCCAATTCCCGACCTGAACGATCCCAAGGAAACTGCGGTGGAAGTCACGATTCCTATCAATCCCGGCCCGGTCTATTCGTGGAAAGGGGTTTCGTGGCAAGGCAACACGGCCGTTCAATCCGCAAACCTTGACGCCGCCGTTGACTTGAAGCCTGGAGACGTTGCGGACGGCATGAAGATCGAAACCCTGTGGCAAAAAATCGAATCCTATTACGGGCAGCGCGGCTACCTCGATATGAAGCTGAAGCCCGAACCGCAATTCGACGATGCCGCTCACCAGATTTCTTACCGCGCCGGCATCTCGGAAGGCCCGCAGTACCGCATGGGTGAAATGATCGTCACAGGATTGTCCGTGGAGGCGGAAAAACGGCTGCGGCAAGCCTGGCAAATCGCACCCGGCCAGGTGTTTGACGACGGTTATTACGAAACCCACTTGAAAATATTGTCGAAACCCAACCGAGACATCTTCGGAGAATTACCCGTTCACTACAACGAATTCGGCCATTTGCTCCGACCCAATACAAGCAGCCGCACGGTGGACGTCCTTTTGGACTTCAAATAATTCCCTCTGCCTTCCCGCCCGCGGAAATATTCAGCTTTTTGTCATTCCGAGCGAAGCGAGGAATCTCTCTTCGGTAGAAATTGAAGGAAGGCAAAGAGATTCCTCGCTTCGCCCGGAATGACAAAATTGAAGCAATTTGTTCGTGGCCCGCCCATAGAAGGTTTTTCGCGTCACGTCGTTTCATTTCGAGTTACAATCGCCGCCTATGCAATTGCGAATGCGAGTCTTCCCGTTTCTCCTGGCATTGATCATGACGGGCGTGGCTTGGGCGCAGCAGGCTCCATCGCCTTCGGCCGCGCCTCCGGCCAAAGCGCCCGCGAAGAAATCACCGGCACCTTCGCCGCCGCCTGCGAAGCCAAAGAGCGACGACGCCGCGGCGCCGCCTCAGAATTCCGCTCTTGACCCCGACGCCGAATTGCAGCTTGCCGTGCGCCAGGCCGGAAACGACAGCGCCACGCTTATCCAAAGCTTGGAAGCTTACCTCGTCAAGTATCCGGATTCGCCGCGGCGCGGGGCGATTTACCGCGCGCTCCTCGAATCGGAAATGAATCTTCACAACACCAAAAGCGCGCTCGATTACGCGGAGAAGGTCATCGCCATCCAGCCCGAAGACAGCCAGTCGATGTATCTCGCCGTGACGCTTCTGGAAAAAATGCCCGACGAAACCAGCCAATTGCGGGCCGTCGATTACGACACGCGCCTGATCGACCGCGTCTCCAAAGCCGATCCGGAATCGCGCCCTCAGCAGATGACGCTGGAGGACTGGCAGGCGGGCCGCAACAAGTTCCTGGTGGACCTGTACGTGTTGCGCGGCAGATTGCAACGCCACCTGCACAAGATCGACGAAGCCGTGAAAGACCTCACCGCCGGATTCCGCCTGTTTCCAAACGCTGAGGCCGCGCTGACCCTTGGTGAAATCGCGGAAGAGAATAAACACTCGGACGAAGCCATCCGCCAATATGCCACGGCGTTCAATCTGGCCGGCCAGGCGCAGCCGGATAACGAGGGCCCATCCCTGGACCGCGATTTGTTGCGCTTGCGCATGGGGAACCTGTGGCGATTCACGCACGATTCCAACGTCGGGCTTGGCGACATTGTGTTATCGGCCTATGACCATAGCCGTGACCTGGCCAAGGCGGATAAGCCCGACGCGCCGGTTTACAACAAAGACGTAGCCGATCCCCTGCAATTCAGTTTGCGGCACGTCGACGGCAGCGCACCCACGAAGCTGGCCGAATCGCGCGGAAAAGTCGTGGTCCTGAACTTCTGGACCACCTGGTGTTCTTACTGCAATCAAATGGAATTGATGCTGGCCGACGTTCGGACGAAATTCTCCGGACGCGATGATGTGGTATTTTTGGCGGTAAACGCGGACGAGGAGGAATCTCTCGTCGCGCCATTTCTCCAGGATCAGAAGCCCGGCGGCACTTTGATCTTTGCCGATGGCGTCAACCACGCCCTTCACGTCGAATCGATCCCAACCATCCTGGTGCTCGACAAGGGCGGCAAAATCGCCTACCGCACGCAGGGCTATGCTCCCGACGGCTTTACCGATCTGGCCGCCGCCGCGATCACCAAGGCTTCCGCAGCAACGGCTCCCTAGCAAGTTCCTCACAATAATTCAGGCTTGGCCGAGGTGGGCAACACAGTAGCGCAGGCTTCAGCCTGTGGGGGTTAGACCTCGCAAAGACCAAAACCCACAGGCTGAAGCCTGCGCCACAAAACACGATCGCTGATTTCGATTCGCTTACTTTTTTCCAGTGGCGGAGAGCTGCAAAGAGACATCGCGAGCAGCGAGGATCGTGTTGACGTGAATTCGAACGGTATCCGCAACGCGACGCGCATATCCTCCTGCAAGCGTCGAGGCCACGGGGATCCCCTTGCGGCGCGCATGTTCGAAGACCAGCCGGTCGCGCTTCTGCAGGCCTTCGATCGTCAGCGCCAGTCCGCCGAGCTGATCTTCACGGTACGGGTCCGCGCCCCCGACGTAAAAAATCATGTCCGGCGTCATTTTCTTAAGCGCGTGGAGCAATCCCTCTTCCAGGGCGTCAAGGTATTCGTGGTCGCGCGTGCCGTCCTCCAGGCCAATGTCCTCATCCGAGGGCGGCTTGGGCATCGGGTAGTTGTTTTCCTGGTGGATGGAAAGCGTGAACACGCTCGGGTCGTTTGCAAAGATCGCCGCGGTGCCATTGCCGTGATGTACGTCTGTATCCACGGTCATCGCCGTTCGAATCCTTCCGGCCGCCTGAAGAGAGCGGATCGCCACGCCAACGTCATGGATCATGCAAAAACCCTCGCCGTGACCCGGGTATGCGTGGTGGAAGCCGCCGCTGAGGTTGGCGGCAAATCCGTCTTCCAGCGCCTTGCGCCCGGCCAGTGTGGAGCCGCCTGCAGCCAGCCAAAATCCCGTTCGGGTCGATTCCGAGAGCGGAATTTCCAGCTTCATGCGTTCGCTTAGCGTAAGGGAGTCGGTTTGCAGCTTGTGCACCCAAGCCGGGGTATGCACTCGCAAAACGTCTTCGTCCGGCGCGGGCTCCGGCTGCAGGAAATCGCCGGCCTCGGCGATTCCCTCGGCAAGAAGCGTATCGTGGATCAGTCTGAATTTTTCCGAAGGGAAAACGTGCGGTCCTAATTCCAAATCGTACTGCGGGTGATAAATGACTTTAAACGGAAGCATAGAAAAGCGCGGGACGCTCGTCAATTGTCGCGGTCGAGAATGAAATCGGGAACCGTCCGCAGGGCGCGCCCAAAATCGGAGGTTCCATTGCCGTTCAGGCAGGCCTTGGCGCGGGCAGCGAAATCGAGCGCTGCGGCGCGCGTGCGGTCGAGCGCTCCAGATTCGTGCACCAGTGCCGTAATCTGTTCCGGGCGAACACTCTCGAATCCCTTTTCCTCGAGCACGGTGCGCACCAGGCGTCTTCCGGCGGCGCCGTCACTCTCCAGCGCATAGATCAAGGGCAGCGTGACTTTGCCTTCTTTCAAATCGCTCAGCACCGGCTTGCCCAGCTTTTCCGGAGAGGCTGTGAAATCCAGGACGTCATCCACCAACTGGAATGCCAGCCCCGCAAAGTGCCCGTAATCGGCCAGCGCCCGTTCGCCGGCATCGTCCAGGTTGCCAAGCACTGCGCCCAGCCGCGCGCAGCCGGCGAACAAGCAAGCCGTCTTGCGCGCCGCAAGTTCCACGGCATCCTGCTCGGTCAAGTCCATCCTTCCGAGCTTCGCCAGTTGGAGAAGCTCGCCCTCCACCATGTTTTGTGTGAGTTCGATCAAGACATCCAGGATTTTGAAATTCCGTTCCGCAAGGGCCATCTGGAACGACTGCATGTACAGCCAGTCGCCGGCCAGCACGCTGCGGTGATTTCCCCAGCGGGAATTTGCGGAAGGACGCCCGCGGCGCGTGTTGGCGCCGTCAATCACATCGTCGTGGATCAGCGTGGCGCTATGAATCAATTCGACGACGGCGCCCAGCCGGATCGCGCTGCCTCCCCGGTATCCCGCGTATCCCGCCGAAAGCAGCAGCAGGGCCGGGCGCAAGCGCTTCCCCCCGCCACCCAGCAGGTAACGCGAGATTTCCGCCACCGGCTCGGTGGCTGAACCGTTCTGGAGCGCAAGCTCCTGCTCGACCTTGACCAGGTCGTCGCGAACGAGATCGAAAATTTCCTTCGCCGTCAGAAGTGAGATGGCACTCCTCCAGGGACTGCCCCAGATCAATTTCCGGAATGACCGATACCGAAGAACCGTCGAAAGTTTGCCGCAGTCATTTCGGCTACCTGGGTCGCTGGCAAGTCTCTCACATTCCCGATGGTCTGCGCCACTTCCCCGACATAAGCCGGCTCGTTTCTCCGTCCCCGGTGAGATTGAGGGGCCAGGAAGGGCGAATCGGTTTCAATGACCAACTTTTCCGGCGGAATCTCTCGCGCGACGTCCCGCAAATTCTGCGCCTTCGGATAGGTCACATTGCCCGCGAAAGAAATCAGGAACCCCATCTCCATGCCGCGCCGAGCTTCCTCCAGCGTTCCCGTAAAGCAATGGAAGATGCCGCCCAGGCCCGAGCTCCGCCAGTCTTCATCCAGGATCTTCAGGCAATCCGGCCACGCTTCCCGGCAATGGATGATCACTGGTTTGTTCGCGGCGCGCGCTAGACCGAGCTGGTGGCGGAATACGCCGGCCTGCACGTCGCGCGGCGAATGATCGTAGTGAAAGTCGAGGCCGATTTCTCCCCAGGCGATCACGCGAGGATTGCGCGCCAAGCGTTCCAGTTCCGCGTAGTGCGTATCGTCCGCGTGCCGCGCCTCGTGCGGGTGAATGCCGGCCGCGGCGTAGATCCAATCGTGCGCCTCGGCGTAAGGAACGGCTGCACCCAGCTTTTCGACTTCCGGTCCGTTGCCGATCGCCAGCAGCGTTCCAACTCCAGCAGCCCGTGCACGATCGAGCATCGCATCGCGGTCCGAGTCATAGTCGGATACATCCACATGTGCATGTGAATCGATCAGGTTCATGGTCAAAGTGGGACGGGCTTTAGCCTGTCTGATTTTGATTTTGCTCTTGCATACACGAAAAGCAGACAGGCTGAAGCCCGTCCTACTTCAGCTTCGCCCCAACGGGCACGTCTTCGAGGAACCCTGCGAGCACAGGCGAGCCATCCGGCAAGGACGCCGCGACAATCATGCCATTCGATTCCACGCCGCGCAGTTTCCGTGGCTGCAGATTCGTCACCACCACGACTTTGCGCCCCACGAGTTCCTCCGGCTTGTACGCCAGCGCCAGGCCCGCGACAATTTGGCGCACTTCATCGCCGATATCGACCTGCAGTTGAAGCAATCGGTCCGCGCCAGCCACGCGCTCGGCGGTCTTAACCTGCCCGACGCGCATCTCCACTTTGGCGAAGTCCTCGATGCCAATCTTGGCGGTAGCTGCAACCGCCGGAGCCGCCGCGGCGCCTGGTCCAGCGGGAACGCCTGCCGTTGCGGGAGATGGCGGGGCCGGGGGTTTATTCTGTTCTTGTTCCATGGCTTCTATCCTCGCAATCGTTTCGGATTTTTCAAGACGCGGGAAAATTCCTTCCGGCTTCCCCGTTTTGGTTCCGGGTTTGAGCTGCCCCCACAAGAGCAGGTCCAGCTGGAATCCGCTCAACGGCTCGGTCTGCCCTAATTGACTCCATATTTTTTGGGTGGCCTGCGGCAGCACGGGATGCGCCAGCGCCGTGACGATCCGCAACGCTTCCGCTGCCGTGTAAAGCACTGTCGCCAGGCGCGCTCGATCCTCGGGCTTTTCCGCCAGGGTCCAGGGTTTTTCGACGGTAATGTATTTGTCGACCATGCCCACAATTTCCCAGACTGATTCCAGAGCCATTGAAAAATTGAACCGGTCGTAGAGATGCATCACCTTGGTCAGCGCTTCGTTGGCAAATTCAGCGGTGCTGGGGGCGTCGGTTTCGCCACCCTGCTTCGGCGCAGGCTTTGGAATCTCGCCGCCAAAATAGCGCTCGATCATGGTAAGCGTGCGGCTGGCGAGGTTGCCGAGCCCGTTGGCTAGATCGCTGTTGTAACGGGTGATCAACGCATCATAGGAAAAGCTGCCGTCCTGTCCGAATACAATCTCGCGCAAGAGGTAATAGCGCAGCGGCTCGATGCCTATCGCGTTGACGATCGGTTGTGGCCTTACGACGTTTCCGCGGGACTTGCTCATTTTTTCGCTGTCAAACAGCAGCCAGCCATGCGCCCAGATTTGCCGGGGCAGCGGCAAATCTGCCGCCATCAGAAACGCGGGCCAATACACCGCGTGAAAGCGAATAATTTCCTTGCCCACGAGATGCAAATCCGCGGGCCAGAGGCCGCGCTGATCGTAATTCGGGCCTCCCACGGCGCTCAGATACCCGATGAGCGCGTCAAACCACACATAAAACACGTGCGGCGCTTCGCCCGGCACGGGAATTCCCCAGCGGATTGTGGTCCGCGTGATCGAAAGATTTTTCAGGCCGCCGTTCACAAAGCTCAGCACTTCATTCCGGCGGCTCTCCGGCTGGATGAAATCGGGATTGGCCGCATAGAAATCGAGGAGCTGTTGCTGAAATTCGGACAACTTGAAGAAATAATTTTCTTCGGTGACGGTTTCCGTGGGCCGCCCGCAATCGGGGCAAGCGTCTCCCGGCCCGGCGTCCACCACATAGGCGTTGTCGTGCACGCAGTACTGCCCGGTGTAGTGCCCCTTTACGATGAAGCCATTATCGCGGCAGCGTTTGAACAGCCATTGCACGGTGCGGTGGTGTTTTTCGTCCGTCGTGCGAATGAATTCGTCGCCCGGAATTCCCAATTCGTCCCAAAGCCGCCTCCATTGCACGGATATTTCCGTGGAAAACTCCTGCGGCGACTTCCCGGCTTTTTGCGCCGACCGCTCGACGTTCACGCCATGCTCGTCCGCGCCCGTGGTCATGAACGCGTCGAATCCCCGCATGCGCTTGTAACGCCGGATCACATCCGCAACGATCGTCGAATAGGTGTGTCCGATGTGGGGAAGGCCGTTGGTGTAATACAGGGGAGTCGTCAGATAGTATTTTGGATTGGCTCGCGGAGTGCTCATTCGCCCTTTCCGTCTGAAATACCCGCTACGTCCAGGATCGGCAGGCCACCTTACGGGGCCGATAAACTTATCGTTCGTAGCGTGAAAGCGATAGTAAGCGCGCCATCCGAGGCTGTCAAATCGGTGCGACGGACCGTTCTGGGGGCTGCAGCGGCATTCCTGAAGCAGTCCAAACGGAAAAGGGCACGCCAGACTTAGCGTGCCCTCCGATTATTCCGAACGAACCGAATCTGAAAATCCGTCTTAGGGCTGCGATGGCGGCTCGTGGTTTCCGCCCCCTGCCCCTCCGGAGTATCCGTGCCCAAAATTCTTCCTCTCGACGAGCGTGGGCGCCGGGCTCAGGCCGAATGGCGGCAAAAATAAGGAAGGGCTCGGTGACGGATTGTAGGCGCTCAATTGATAGGTCCGCGTGCCAAATCGAGGATCACTGTGATCCTCCTCCAACACCAGTTTCAGTTCAGGGCAATACACGCGGTGGGTGGTGATGACAGCGGCTGCGGGCCCACTTGCAAGGTCAATCTGAATATTATGCGTAATCGTTGTCGTCTCTGCATCATTGCACGGGTAGCCGGAACTATCGTCAGGGCCCACCACAGGCGTGGGACGGTTACCTGCTCCGCCCCCATATTTCGGTCCCTTGCCCTGCCAGTTCGATTGTGAGTTGCGCGGATGAATCGGAAACTGCTCGTACGTCCCTTTGGTAACGTTCACAATGTAATCCATCATCGTCGATAAGTTCTTTACGTGGATAAATTGCACAGCTCCGCCTTGAGCCGCCCAGGAACCCATCCCGGACAGGCTGACCTCGCGGTACGTGTCGCCGGCGGCGTCACCAGCGATCGTGCCAGTCGTGGTGTTGGGAACAGCGCTTGTGGTACCGCCCACAAGCACAGGCACCATGCTCTTGATTGTGAACGTGAACAGATACTGGGGACAAGGCTTGCCGGCAGTCGGAACGCAGCTCCGCTGGCCCCCCATCGTGCCCGCAGGGCCACCCGTTATTCCCCCACGAAGCCCGAATCCACCCCGCCTCGGCGAGTCTTGCGCACCCGCCGCCTGAGCCAAGCCCAAGACGACCACCCCCGTCAAAGCTAAAACGAGCCCATGCTTTCTCACTTTCGTGACCCTCCCTTGCCTGGAACACATCCTCAACTCTGAAATCGCCCTGCAAAAAATAATTCGACAGAAACGGCCCCGTCGGACACTACTGAACCAATTTCACCGCGCGCGGCCATCCATCCTCACCCACAAGCACATCCGCTAGAATCAAATCCTCGTCCGGGGATTCAGCGATTGGGTAACCCAATTCCGTTAGCGAAGCTCGCGTCAACTGCACGCGCACAACCATGCCCGGATCGTCCGGGCCAATCCCCGCGGTGAAAGGCACGGGCACGAAATCGGAAGCCACGAACGCCTCACTCGTCGAAGTGTCCGGAATTTCTACTTCAGCGTCCTGTATCGATTCAACCAGTGCCGGCGACGCGGCCACTTTCGCCTCCACCGGTTGCTTCGATTCCGATGAAACAACTTTCCTTGGTGAAGTCCGTGACTGCCCCCTCGATCCGCCGGTACCCGTCCACAGAAAAATAATTAGCACCGCGGCGGCCGCTCCCACGCTGGCCCACTCCAGCGTGCGCCGCCACGATGCGCGACGGTGATGGCTCCCAAATGCCGCGAGCAATAGCGCCTCCACATGAGCGGGCGTCTGCTCTCCGCGGGCGCTCCTGCCCATTAGTTCCGAAGCTTCCGCGAGAGCTGCGGCGTCCGCCATCCGCTCCGAGCACAGCTCACAGTGAGCGGCATGCTCCAGGGCGGCCTCACGAACGTTCACGTCCAGCAGCTCCATGCGCACAAATCCGTGAACAATTTCATCGAATTCTCTGCACGTCATTTCACTCATCACTTTCCTCCGGGACGCGCCCAGTCCGCCCTAGTTCCAGTTCGTGCCGGACGCAGCTTGTCCAGCAACATCGAACGCGCCCGATTGAGTCTCGACCTCACCGTCCCCACCGGGCATTCCAGAAAGGTGGCCGCTTCGCTGTAGCTCCTTCCCTCGAGGTCGCACAGGATCACAGGCTCGCGGTAATGATCGGGAAGCGTCAGGATGGCTTCGCGCAAGAGCCCGGCAATTTGCGCGCGCTCCAATCCCTCCAGAATCATTTCCCCCTGACCGCGCCCTGCTGGAGAGTGGCCATTCCCGTTGGCGTGCCCCAAATCAGCACTTCCCGCAGACGAATGGCCCTTCCCTAACTCCTCGGACAGGGGCACGTACCGCCCCTCTTTTTCATGCAGCTTTCGCAAATGATTGCGCGCGATGCCAAAGAGAAATGCGGCGGGGGTCCCCTTTTCTTCGTCATATTTGCCGGTGTGCCGGATCAGCGTTAAAAACGTTTCCTGAACGATGTCTGCAGCCGATTCCGGGCTTCTGCTCATATGCACCGCGTACCTGTAGAGTCCACCTTGATGGCGGCGGTAGAACTCCAAAAAAGCGTCATCGTCACCCGCGGCGAGACGCCTCAAAAGTTCGACATCACGTGTTTCGAGTGGCTCTGCCATCTACCCCGGTTGGACGTCTCTCCCGCATCTACACAAGGAATTACTCTTCCTGGCAGGAGGAGTTCCACTTTCTTGCCTGGTTCGCCCATTTCGATACGCATTGCAAACAGGTGCGTTAGTATATTCTCACTCTTGATTCCGCGCTCTCATTTGCCGTCGATGAGCGGCAACGACTCAGTTTCGACGTTACTGGAATCGGCTTCGCGCTGCTGTTAAGATGCCTTCAAGCGAATAAACGCTATCCAGATCATAGTCATCAAACAATACGATCTTCACTGGGGAGACAAAAAACCATGAATCACAAATTTCTGAGCAAGATTCCGGCTGCTCTTTGGATCACAACTTTGGCGGCGGGCCTGATTTTCATGACCGGCGTGCGGGCGCAAAACTCCAGCGGCGCGGCGCAAACCCTGCGCGGCGAGGGCTCCTTCAACGACTGGTCAAACGAGCGCCCGGGCAACCGCTATCTCATCAAGGCGTCCGATCTGCCGAAGCCATACGCCACGGACTCCGCGCCCAATCAATCCAAAGTCGTCGCGCGTCCGGCGGACGCCTGGCCGAAGGTGCCCGATGGTTTCAGGATTGACCAGGCACTCACAGGGTTGGAACAGCCGCGAACGATTGTCACCGCGCCGAACGGAGACCTCTTTCTGGCCGAAAGCAACCCCGGCCGCATACGTGTCCTGCGCGGGTTTGCCGGCGACGGCAAAGTGGTCACGAACGAAGTATTTGCCGGCGGCCTCACGATGCCTTACGGAATCGCTTTTTATCCTCCCGGGCCGAATCCGCAGTACGTATACGTCGGAAACACGAATTCCATTGTCCGCTTCACCTACAAGAATGGCGACTTGAAAGCCAGCGGGCCGGCTCAGGTGGTCGTTGCGAGCCTCCCCGGCGGCGGAAAATATGGCGGCGGGCACTGGACGCGCAGCCTGGTGTTTTCGAACGACGGAAAGAAACTCTATGTCGGCGTTGGTTCTCAAGCCAACGTGGCGGATGGCGAAGCGGAAACCAATCGTGCCGATGTGCTCGAATTTAACCCCGATGGGACCGGGCAGCGGATCTACGCAGCCGGCGTTCGAAACGCCTCGGGGCTTGCCATGCATCCTCAAACGGGCCAGCTGTGGGTGGCGGTGAACGAACGCGATGCTCTGGGCGATGATCTGGTGCCCGACTACGTCACGCACATCCAGGAAAGCGGCTTCTACGGATGGCCCTGGTATTACACGGGACCCAACCAGGATCCGCGATTTGCCGGCAAGCATCCTGAGTTGAAAGAGAAAGTCATCGTTCCGGACGTTTTGCTGCAATCCCACTCCGCTCCCTTGACGTTGGCATTTTATGAGGGCAAACAATTTCCGGCCGAATATCGCGGCGATTTGTTCGTAACTTCCCACGGTTCCTGGAACCGCGCGCACCGCACGGGATACAAAGTCATGCGTATTTTTGCGCCGAACGGAAAGGCCACGGGCGAGTATGAAGATTTCGTGACGGGGTTTGTCGTGGATGACGCCCGCGTTTGGGGACGTCCGGTAGGCGTGACCGTGGCAGGCGACGGCGCGCTGGTTTTCACCGACGATGGGTCAAACAGCGTGTGGCGCGTGACCTACACCGGAAAGCATTCCGGGAATTGATCCCGTGGGACGGGCTTCAGCCTGTCTGCTTTTGACTTCTGCAGCGGGACGCAATTCGTCCAAGTAGCCGCAAAGTCAAAAGCAAACAGGCTGAAGCCCGTCCTACTTTATTCTTTCCACCTTCAACTTTTGCTCCACGTTCCCTATAATCGCTGTTTCTCTTTCCAGATGGGAGCCACTTGGTAAACGTTCTCGTAGCCCGCGTTCGCGCCGCCCTGGCAGCGCATATCCGCCAGCACTACCAGCAGGACGTACCCATCGTCACGGAGAAACCTCCCCGCATCGAGATGGGCGAGGCCGCCACGCCCGTGTGTTTCGAGCTGGCCAAACGCCTGAAACGAGCTCCGAGGCAGATCGCGCAGGAGATTGCCGCGCAACTTCCTCCGATCGACGGAGTGGAGCGCGTGGAAATCGCCGGCGGCGGCTATGTGAATTTTTATTTTTCGCGGGCCTCGTTTCTGGCCGCCTCTCTGAAGGAAACAGAGGCGCAACGGACAGGCGCCACGCCCGACGCGCCGAAATGCATCGTCGAACACACCAACATCAATCCGAATAAAGCCGCGCACATTGGCCACCTGCGCAACGCCGTGCTCGGAGATACGTTTGTGCGGCTGCTGCGCCGCGCCGGGCAGCGCGTGGAAGTTCAAAATTATATCGACAATACCGGAGTTCAGGTTGCGGACGTGGTCATCGGATTCCTGCACATCGCCAGGAAAACGCCGTCGGAAGTTCGCGCCCTGGCCGCGCAGCCGAAATTCGATTATTACTGCTGGGACTTGTACGCCAGCGTGACTCATTTTTTCGACGAAGACAAAACACGCCTGGCCCTGCGCGGCGAAATGCTGAAATCGATCGAAGAAGGCGCGGGCGAAGCCGCGGAAATGGCGAATATCGTCGCGCCCGCCATCGTCCGCAGTCATCTGCACACGATGGAGCGGCTGGGAATCGAGTACGACCTTTTACCCCGCGAAAGCGAAATTCTCCATTTGAAATTCTGGGACGCGGCCTTCGAGCTGCTGAAGCAGCGCAACGCGATCCATCTCGCCGCCTCAGGAAAAAATGCCGGGTGCTGGGTGATGCGCATGAATGACACCGCGGACGCCGCCGGCGCAACCGGCCCTGACGCTGCGAGTGATGATGACGATGCAAAAATCATCGTGCGCTCGAACGGCACGGTTACGTACGTTGGCAAGGATATCGCCTATCAGCTCTGGAAATTCGGATTGCTCGGCCGCGATTTTCTGTACGAAATGTTTTACACCTATCCCGCCGGCCACATGCTGTGGATCAGCACCGCCGTTGGGGGAAATTCCTCGGCGCCAACATTTGGCCGCGCCGCAATTGTGTACAACGTGATCGATGCGCGTCAGGCGTATCTGCAAAACGTCGTGACCGCGGGGCTGCGCGCCCTCGGCTACGAAGAACAGGCCGGCCGCTCGGTCCATTTTTCGTACGAAATTGTGGCGCTCACCCCGCGCTGCGCCGCAGAACTCGGCTACACGCTGAGCGAGGAAGACGCCAAGAAGCCGTACGTCGAGGTCAGCGGACGCAAAGGCCTCGGCGTAAAAGCCGACGACCTGCTCGACCGCCTGGAAACCGCCGCGCGCGCAGAAGTGGATGAGCGCCACCCAGACACGTCCGACGTGGAGCGGGCCGCCATCGCGCACACCATCGCCATCGGTGCCCTGCGCTATTTCCTATTGAAGTTCACGCGCACGGCCACCATTGCATTCGACTTCAAAGACGCCCTCAGCTTCGAGGGCGAAACCGGCCCCTACTGCCAGTACGCCGTCGTCCGCGCGCGAAACATTTTCCGCAAACTGCGCGACGAGCAGCCGGATTTTGACATCTCTTCGCTCCAAACCGTTGACGCGGCCGTGGCTGCGGAATTATTCGTGGGCCCCGACGGAAACGCGTTCTGGGAACTCGCGTTCCTCGCGGCCTCGCTCGACACGCAAATCGACGCCGCCGTAGCCGCGCAGGAACCTGCCTTCGTCGCAAAATACGCGTTCCAACTCGCGCAGGCGTTCAATCTTTTCTATCACCATCACCACATCCTCACGGAAAACAACCCTGCCAAGAAGAAGTTTCTCTTGCAACTGAGCCGTCTTGTGGAAGTTCAGCTCGTCGCCGCACTGGAGCTTCTAGGAATCGAATCACCCGAAAAAATGTAGCGATCTGTCGACAATGGTCGTTCCCGGGTTGCCGGCAACCGCCCAGTGATGTGGCGATGCTGGCATTGTGAAGGGATTTGCGATGTGACGCTAATTAACGAATTTGTTGTCTCATTGACTTGGATCGGACTTCAGCCTAGACTCGCTGACCATCGGCCTTCTGCTTGGCGTACTACACACCAGATCACGGCACGGAGGCAGCACGGCACACTTCACGGCTACCACCATCCTGGAACCGATCCGCACCAAAGGGCATCTTCTGTGCATCGTGGGCGTAGGTTTTGGACTCGCTGTGGGCATTGGAAGCACAATCGGCGCGGGCATCCTGCGCACGCCCGGCGAGGTCGTAGCTCAACTCCGAGATCCATGGCTCGTCATCACGGTTTGGGGCTTGGGCGGCGTTTACGCATTTTTCTGTACCGCTTCCGTGATCGAGCTTGCCACGATGCTTCCGCAAGAGGGCGGATGGTACGTATATTCCCGTAGGGCCTTTGGCGAATATGCCGGTTTTGTGGTGGGCTGCTGCGATTGGATGATGCAAACGACTGCAATTGCATATTTGGCCGTCGCATTCGGCGAATTCGCAGCCGGACTTCAACCTGGTGTGGGGCCACACCTCAAGCTGGTTGGCGTAGCTGCCGTAGTTATTCTGACACTTCTGAACTGGCTCGGCCTGCGAGCTGGCAGCCGGGCGCAGGAAATTACCAGCCTGGTCAAAACACTCGCCCTGATCGCATTTGTGGTGGCATGTTTCGTGGTCTCACCGAGAAGTGGAGCAGCCGATCCGTCCGCGCTCATCAGCTTCCCGGCATCGAGCGGAAACATTCTCCTGGCTCTGGTGGTTGCGCTGCAGGCTGTCATCGTGACTTACGACGGCTGGTACAGCGCGATCTACTTCATGGAGGAGGACCGGGATCCGGCGAGAAACCTGCCGCGCTCGGCAATCGGCGGGGTTGTGGCATGCATCGCAGTCTACCTGTTAGTGAACGCAGCCTTGCTCCACGTCCTGCCGATGGCTCAAATGGCTGCTTCCCAAGTGCCAGCCGCGGACGCCGCGATGCTGGTTTTCGGCAGCCACGGCAAACAAATTATCCTCGTCATTTCGCTGGTCGCGGTGGTTAGCACGATCAACGCTATGCTCTTAATTTCCCCGCGAATTCTTTTTGCCATGGGCCGTGATGGTTTACTTCCCCGCCGGTTGGCGTCGGTCAATTCCGGAGGCACTCCATCGGTAGCCCTGCTGATAGGCGCACTCATAATTATTGCGCTGGTTCTTAGCGGGAGTTTTGAGGCCTTGATCGCGCTCGCTTCTTTTCTGGTCGTGTCCGTCTACATATCGGGGTTCGCTGCCTTGTTCACTCTGAGGGCGCGGCAGCCGGGGCTTACACGGCCTTTCAAAGTGTGGGGCTATCCCTGGACGACCTTGGGAGTGCTGCTGGCGTCGGTTGGATTTCTGATTGCATCCGTGATCAGCGACATCAAGCACAGCTTGTTTACCTTGGTCTTGATCGCGATGAGCTACCCGGTCTATTTGTTGGCGGTAAAGAATAGGGCTGCGCACTGTTCGGACCCGACTTCCTTGTTCTGAAAGAAGCCAAGGCGAAGTATAGGAAGCTGCATTTGGCTAAAGAGCAGGTCTCGTTGTGGTGCTGTTTGCCAATAGTTTACGAAACCATGCGATAGCGCTCACCAGTTGGAGCGGCTGGGTTCAGATTCCGGTTGGATGACGGCGTACTCGGAAACTGGCTCGCCACGCGTCTACGACCTTATTTCGTTGAACCGCTGTTCACGCCAAGCTTCATTGCAAGATCGACCAACGTACGCACAGCCACGCCTGTCGCGCCTTTCGCGTTCCACGGTTTCAAATCATCCTGCCAGGCCGTGCCGGCGATGTCGAGGTGAATCCACGGCGTGTCGCCGGTGAACTCTTTAAGGAACATGGCTGCGACGATGGCCCCGCCGCCCTTGCCGCTGCCGACGTTTTGGATGTCGGCGATGCCGCTCTTGATCATTTCGCGGTAGTCGTCGTCGATCGGCAAAGGCCACATTTTTTCGCCGGCTACCTTGGCGCTGGCTAAAAGCTGATCGGTGAAGGCCTGGTCGGAGCCGAACACGCCCACATTCACGTTGGAAAGCGCCACGACGACTGCGCCCGTCAGCGTTGCGGCGTCCACCAGATGCGTGCAGCCTAACTGTTTCGCATACGCGATGCCGTCGGCCAAAACCAGGCGGCCCTCGGCGTCGGTGTTGATGACCTCGATGGATTTCCCGGCCATGGAGATTTGCACGTCGCCGGGCTTTTGCGCGCGTCCGCCGGGCATATTTTCGGTCGAGGGAATGACGGCGATCACTTTGCAAGAGGGCTTCAACACGGCGATCGCTCGCATCGTGCCGACCATGGCGGCGCCGCCGCACATGTCGTATTTCATTTTCTCCATGTCATTCGCGGGCTTGATGGAAATTCCACCGGTGTCAAATGTGATGGCTTTTCCGACGAGGCCGAGAACCGGCGCTCCTGTTATTACTTTCTCTGGAGTGTACGTGATGATAATCATGCGCGGAGGCTCGACGCTTCCCTGCGCGACCGAAAGCAGCGCCCCCATTTTCAATTCCGCAATTTTATTCTCATCCAGGATATCCACAGCGAGGCCTGCCTCGCGCGCCATGGCCGCAGCGCGGTCGGCCAGCATGCGCGGAGTCAACCGGTTGGACGGTTCGTTGCCCAGCTCTCGCGCGAAATTCTGCGATTCCGCGATAACGCGCCCGCGCGCAAGCCCGAGATCGGCATCGGCGCGCGCGGATTCTTCCCACCCGGCCAGTGCGGCAGAGGTGATTTCATTTCCGGGCTTCTTGTCCGTCTTGTACTTGTCGGAATCGAAATTCGCCAGAATCATCCCTTCCACAATGGCCTGCGCCGCCGCGGCCGTGCGATCGTTTTCGCGCGCGAGAAACGCCAAGCTCCTTACCTGGCGCGGCTTCAGCGTGCGCACCGCCGCCCCGGCTATCCTGCGAAGTTCGGCCGTCCCGAATTTGTCTTTCTTCCCCGCACCCAAAACCAGCAGCCGCTGAGCGGTCAGTCCTTGCGGGTAATACAGCAGGGTGGTCTCCAACATCTTGCCGGTGAGCTCGCCGGACGCGGCCAGCTTGGTAAGCGCGCCTCCCACCGCTTCATCGAGCCGGGCGAGAACGCCGTCGACGGGCTTCTCCTGTTCGAATGCGTAGGTCACAACAGCTTCGGCGTCAATCTTGGCAAGCGCGCGAGTATCCACTGTGATTTCCATAAGTTCCCTTCTTTGAATGAATTAGCGACGCTCGCGAAGGCGCCGAGCGAAAAATTCAAGCTGCTGCAATCAATCCGTAATCTGCTTCCTGTCCATTGCTTAATGCCAGCCACTCAACGATGACGAAACTGACGCATAGCCTCGCCGACTTCCCTCTTGGCCTCTTTTTCGCGCTCGGTCTGGCGGCGATCCCACTTCTTCTTGCCCTGGGCCAGGGCCAGTTCGCACTTGGCGATGCCTTCGCGAAAGTAAATCCGCAAGGGCACGAGGGTCAGTCCCTTGGCATCAAGTTTTCGTTCCAATTTGTCGATTTGTTCCTTGCGGAGGAGCAATTTCCTCGTACGGAGTGGGCCGTGGTTGTATGGCCCTCCCGGAAGATATTCGCCAATGTGGCAATTGAGGAGCCAGATCTCGCCACCGCGGATCACCGCGTAGGCGTCGCGCAGGTTGGCTTTACTCTCGCGGAGAGATTTCACTTCGGTGCCAAGCAACACCATGCCCGCTTCCAGCTTCTCAAGAAGGTGATAATTGTAGGAAGCGGCGCGGTTTTGGGCCACCACCAGCTCTGCGAGTTTTTCCTGTTTTTTTGGCGCTTTAGCCACGGGAAGCTATCTTAGCCGTGTGCAGTTGCAGGAAGCAAGTTCGCACCTTGTTCGGCATTTGTGCGAGTGCTAGACTTACGCGATGTTAATGCAACCAGTGGAGCGCGGATGAACCTGCGGAATGTGTGTGGAGTTGTGCTGATGTCGGCGGCCGTGCTTCTGACGGGGTGCCCCAAAGCAAGCCAGGAAAACAATGCGGGAAATAAAGCGGAAGCCCTCAAAGATTACGATACCGCTCTCGACTACTACAACAAAGCGCTGCAAGCTTCGCCGAACAACACTGAGTACAAATTGAAGGCGGCCAGGGCCCGGTTTGAAGCCGGCCAGTGGCACGTCGATCAGGGCCGGCGTTTTCGCGATCAGGCCAATCTGGAGCTGGCGCTCGCGGAGTTCCGCAAGGCGCAGATGGTCGATCCGTCCAGCGCGGTGGCGCAGCAAGAACTGAAAGCCACCATGGATGCGATCAATGCCAAGCAAGGGATCACACAAAACGCGGCGCCATCGGGGCCGAATCCGGAAGAGCCAAAATTGATGACCGGGCCTCCCCAGGTCCAGCCGCTTTCGCGCGCTCCGATCAGCATGAAAGCCACCAACGATTCGAAAGCTGTTTTCGAGGCCATCGGAAAACTCGCCGGCCTTACCGTTATCTTCGATCCGGACTTGACTTCACGGCGAATTTCCGTCGAGCTGACCAACGTGACGCTCGAACAGGCGCTGAACATCACGGCGCTGCAGAGCAAGGCGTTCTGGCGTCCGGTAACCTCCAATATTATTTTTGTGGTGCCCGACCAGCCGCAAAAGCGCAAGGACTATGAAGAGGAAGTGGTCAAAACATTTTATCTGCGCAATACCGTCCTGCCGCAGGAACTCACCGAAATCGTGACCAGCATCCGGCAACTGCTCGATTTGCGGCGCGTGCAGCAGATCAACGCGCAAAACGCCATCGTGATTCGCGACACTCCGGACCGGGTCATGCTCGCGGCAAAAATTATCGACGACATCGACAAGGCCAAGCCGGAAGTCGTGATTCAGGTGGCCGTCATGGAAGCGCGGCGCGACCGCGTGCGCAATATCGGAATTGCGCCGCCGACAAGTATCTCGGCGACGTTCGCCAACCCCGGTACAACTTCCACCTCCACCACGAATCCGACTACCGGTACCACCGGCTCCTCCTCGAATCCCGCGGCTACCATCGGCCAGCTGATCAGCGATCCTCATATTTTCAGTAACGGATATAGCATCACCATGCCCGGCGCCACGGCTTCCTTTCTCATGACGGACACTTCGACGCAAATCCTCGACGATCCTGAAATTCGCGTAGTCGATGGGCAAACCGCGAAGCTGCGCATCGGTGACCGCATTCCCGTGGCCACCGGAAGTTTTCAGGCCGGGATCGGAGTCGGGTCAACCGGGACCGGCGCCGGAGTCGTCAATCCCCTGGTGAACACGCAGTTTCAATATCTCGACGTGGGCGTGAACGTGGACGTCACGCCGCGCATCCACCCGGATCACGAAATCAGCATGAAAGTGAATGTGGTGGTTTCCTCGCAGACCGGTTCCACGAATATCGGCGGGATCAACCAGCCGATTATCAGCCAGCGCAGCATCGAGCATGACATTCGCCTCAAAGATGGCGAAGTCAATATCCTTGGCGGACTGATCGAACAGACCGATACCAATGCAATCAATGGCTGGCCCGGTTTCTCAAGCGTTCCCCTTTTCAGACATTTATTCTCCAACGAGAACGTCGAACACGAAAAGGATGAAATCCTGATTGTTTTGATTCCGCACATTGTGCGATTGCCTTCCATCTCAGCCGAAAATTTGCGCAGCATCTCTTCTGGAACGGACACCAACGCCGAAGTGCGGCTGGAAGATGCGGTGCTTTTGCCCGAACCGCCGAAGCCGCAAGCCGCACCCGCTCCTCAGGCGGCTCCGGCCGCTGCAGCGGCCATAGCGCCGGCCTCGGCGAATTCATCCACCTCGCAAAATGCCACCTTGCGATTTGAGCCCGGAAACGCTGCCATAAAGGCCGGTGAGACCACCACGATTGGCGTTACCGTCCAAAACGTGCAAGACCTTTATTCCATCCCGATGCTCTTACAATTCAACCCGGCGGTCATTTCCGTCGAGGACGTTCGCCAGGGCGGATTCCTCTCGGGCGGAACGCAGGAAGTCGCCATCGTGGAGCGCGTGGATAAGGAGCGCGGGCAGGCTATTATCTCGGCAACGCGCATGCCAAACACGCCCGGAGTGAGCGGATCGGGCACGCTTGTGGGGATCGTCGTCAAAGGCCTCGCTCCAGGCAACTCGCAGCTCACGATCGTGCAGGTGAACGCAAAGGATTCTCAGCAACGGCCGATCCAGGTGGTCACCGGCGAAGCCACCGTCAATGTACAATAGGGTGTAATAGGCCAGAGGGCTACATCACATGCGTCGCCAAACATCATCCCCGCGTGGCGGAAGAAGCAAGACTGCGGGATTGAGCATGATCGAGCTCGTCGCCACCATAGGGATCCTCCTGGTCCTCTCCTCGGCCGCAATTCCCATGTTCCAGATGACCATCCAGCACCGGAAAGAATCGGAATTGCGCTATGATTTGCGGGAGATGCGGAACGCGATCGATCGCTACAAAGATGACGCCGACAAGAATCTAATTCGCACGGAAGTGGGCAGCCAGAACTATCCGCCCGATCTGCAGACCCTGGTCGATGGCGTAAGCATCAGCGCCGCAGGAGCCGGGGCAGGGGGAATCAGCGCCTCGACGCTGGCCGGACAGAGCAATACGGGACAGTTTGGATCCGCCGGGACGCCACAACTGGGTGCTGGACCGGGCGGCGCATCGCAATTCGGCCCAGGCGCGGCAGGCGGCGCATCACAATTTGGCCAGGGTGGTGCGGGCGGCATTGCACCACTGGGGTCAACACAGGGTCAGGGCGGCCAGGGTATCTCGGACCTGCCCAGCAAGGTACGCTACCTAAGGAAAATCCCGGTGGACCCTTTGACGGGTAAACCCGATTGGGGTCTGCGGGCCGTTCAGGATGACCCGGATTCCACCAGCTGGGGTGGAAGCAACGTCTTCGACGTTTATTCTCAATCCCAGGCGACGGCGACCGATGGGACAAAATATTCGACCTGGTAACAAGCGCATGAAATCCTTTCTCATTACGGATTTCGGTTTTCAAAACACGCGGCGGCGCAGCCCGTCCGGACGACGTGGCTTGCTGGAGGCAGGATTCTCGTTGTTGGAATTGATGATCGTTATCACGATTATTTCGATCCTGGCGGCAATCGCCCTGGGACGTTACGACCGATCCGTGCAAAGGTCAAAAGAGGCCGTACTTAAACAGGATTTATTCGTCATGCGCAATGCGATTCAGCAGTACACGCTGGACAAAGAGGCAGGCCCGACTTCGCTCGATGACTTGGTGCAGGGGAAATACCTGGCCGCAATCCCCACCGATCCCATCACACGCAACAAGGATTGGCACACGGAATCCGAACAGGTTCTGCTGGATCCGCAGCAGACCACGCTGGGCATCACCGACGTTCACTCCAATTCCGATCAAGTCTCTCCGTTTGAAAATACCCCCTACAATTCTTGGTGACCAGATGTGGGATAGGCTTCAGCCTGTCCTACAAATTCCAATCCGGAAGGGATTTCCGACCGCACATGACTTCGGCCGCCCAGCGCCCCAGGTATACCGATTGTGCGACGCCGTGCCCGCTGAATGCACCGAGCACAATGGTGTGTGGACTTCGAGGATGCTGCGCAAATACCGGACGCCATTGATTGGCGATCAGGATTGGGCCGCCCCATCGGTTGGCGAAGCGCACATCTTGCAGGGCCGGATGCAGCGCGCGGACGCGAGATTCAAGCCGCGTGATGAGCTCCGCCGATTGCCCTTCCACAACATCCAGGTTGGCAAGTTCCCGCCAGTCATTCAAGTGAACCAGGCCGCCGCCAAAAACGACGCCGCCCGTGCGCAAGATTCTTCCCCACAAATAAGGGAAATCGATCGTGTAGAACGGCTTTTCAGACCCCAGGCCCAGGCTCTCCAGTTTCACAGGGCCCAGAGGCTCCGTTGCAACGGCGAGCGTGAATTTCGGTTGCCCGCTCCCTACCAGATCGCTCAGTTCGAGAGACATTGCATTCGTCGCCAGCAGGACTTTGCGGGCGCGAAGCTGTCCCCCGTGAAAACGCAGGCACACGGGATCTGTAAATTCAATTTCCTCGACGTGGATGTTCTCGATAATTTGCGCTCCGCTCCTTTCCGCGGCACGCGCCAGGCCGCTCACCATTTTTCCCGGATCGATCATTCCCCCGGGCACATGCTTTACCGCGCGAACTTGTCCGGAATCCGACCAGGCAATCGGCGAATCGTGCAAGCCGCCTCTGCGGCCGATCTCATACACTCCGGGAAGAGTGAGGTCGCAATCGACATCGAGTTCCTTCAGGATGGAGGCGAATCCGGCCAGCACATCTCCCAGACCGGGCAGATCGCCGGCAGCCGTCTCCGACAGCGCCATCCCGCCTGTATGGCCGCTCGAACCGGCTCCGATTGAGGCGGATTCGAACAAAACCACAGTCTTGCCGGGCGCGAATCGCCGGAGCCATGCCGCCGCGGAGAGTCCTGAGAATCCACCGCCCACGACGGCGAAGTCCGCTTCGACAGGTAAGGGCGCCAGAGCAGGCTGAAAATCGATGGTCCATGGAGAACTACCCCAGCGGGGATGGGAAACGGGTCGCTTCATGCGGTATCTCCTGGCGAACCCAGAATAACGCAGTCCGGATGGTGTGGCTCACGCGGTTTGTCGATGGAAGCCCGGGAACGCAAATCTCCCGATTGACGTGGCGGAAATCGCCAATCGGGAGATTGGCGTTCCCAGGAAAAATCATCTGTCGATTCACCGCCCGATGGGATTGGCCGGATCGGCGGGAAATTTCATTCGCCGAGGCCGAGGGCAAGGCCAGTGAACCGCCGTTGAAACCCATCAAACTGTCCAAACAAGGGAGAGGTGACGGTATTGAAGACGTCATGGGGATTCTGGCGATTGGTGATATCCAGCGAATAAACCCCGATGCGGATCTTGCGTATCTTGCCTTTGGGGCGCTCCCTGAATGGAATGCGGATCGGGAAGTCCCGGTACACTTTTACGTCGAGTGAAAAATAAGTGGGGAAACGGTTGCTGTTGGGGATGCCGACATAGTTCTGAAAAACATCCACATTTGAATAAGCAAACCCCGAGTGCATGTCAGCGACGGGGCTGAATACCAGGCTCCAAAACGGAAGATGAAGAAATCCCCAGGCAAGAAAGCGGTGGGGGATGTCGGAAGGTTGAACGCCATAGACATTGGAGCGAATCACAGGAATCTGGAAAGGGATAAAGGTATCCGAGAGTGTGTTGAGATCGCCCCGCGCGCGGCTCCACGCATACGATGCGTTAAGTTCGGCCTTTTGGTTCGGGCTGTAACGAGCGGTTACTTGCACCTGACGATAGTGCGCCGATCCGGTGTTCTCCAGTGCCAGCAATCCATTCGATGCCGTAGTTCCGACAGCAGGCAGAATCGGATTCACGAGAAAAAGGTCATCCGTGTGAGTCTCATAGTATTCGACACGAAGGGTGACGTTCTTCCGTAGAGCGGTGTCGCTCTCGATATTCCAGGTGTAGGTCCGGGGACTGTTGCCCGGGTCAGCGGGATTAGCGGGGTTGGCAAGGGATCCGCCTGGAAGGTAGACATTCTGCAATGTAATAGTCCTGCCGGCGTATGGACCCGAGGAATAGTTGACCAAGCGAGTTTGATTGTCGCCAAAGTCCTGAGCCAGCAAAGGTACATGGCCGTAGATCAACCCGGCGCCGGCGCGGAGGACCGTCTTCCATTTTGGTATGGAGTACGCAATCCCGCCGCGAGGTGCAAAGCCTGCGTCGAGGCCGATGCTCTGGGTGCTCAAGCGAGCGCCGAGGGTGATGGACAGGTTTTTCGTCATGGTCCAGTGGTCTTCTACATATTCCGCAAATTCGGTGTCGGATCCTTGCAGCGCGCCGGGGCCCAGGAAAGTGATCTGCTCGACCGGGGCGCCGTTCTGCGGCACACCTTCCGCCAACAGGTTGATCGGCTGGGAAAGGCTGGTGCCGGTAAATTTTCTGTAAAGGAAATCGAATCCAAATCGGATGTCATGTTTGCCAAGCAAGGTTTTGGCCGGGAGTTGCAGGTTGGGGAGAACCTCGACCTGGTCCGCGTTTCGCGACGAGGTATTGAAATAACTGCCGCCCCAGCCCTCGGGATTGATCGTCAAGGGGGCTGTGCTTTGTCCGTGGGCGTCGGTGAAGAAATTGGTGTAGCGGACAACCGTGTTCAAAACCATCCCTGAATCGAATTGGTAATCGTCGGAAAATCCAAACGATCCTCCGCGGCGGCTAAAATTCACGGATGCGGACTGCGGGATTAGCGAATCGATATTGGCAAAGAGATTGGTGGATTGAAAAAGATTCAGATTGAGATTGATCAAATGCTTCGGAGAAAGGATCCATTGCAAATTTGTAAATGAGTCGAAGGCGTAGACATACGTCTCATTGAGAGGCCAGGACAACCCGCGCACCGGGTCCCGGCGAAATTCGTAGCTGAGGTCCTGGGAAAAATTAAGTTTGTCCTTCACCAACGGGCCGCCTATCTCAAAGCGCGGAGTTATGTTGGCGACACCGACCAGATGGTCGTTTTTCCCGCGGAAAGACGGAAGGAAATCGAGAAATTTATAATTCCACAAAGGCGAGGGTGGTTTGATTTCGATGCGCGTCAACCCCGCGGAAAATCCGCCGTAGGCCACGCTGTCTGGCGTATTGAACACCTGGATCGACTGAATGGCGTCGACCGGCACGGGAATCGCGAAGCTTCCCGCCACCGGATCAACATTCTCGGCTCCGTCCACGAGCAGCATGCCCTGGCTTTCCGCCTGCCCGTTGAAATTTAATCTTCCTTCCTGGGTCTTGATGACGCTTGGGCTTACGGAGAGAGCTTCGGTAAATTTACCGGTGCGCAGCGGCAGGGTTTCGAGCTGTTGGTCGCTAACGGTCGCGGTCGGGCTAACACTTTCCGTCGCGATCTCGGTGGCTTCCCCCTTGACCTCGACCGATTCCTCGACCAAATTCAGCTGCAAAGCAGCGTCCTGTACAGCATCCTGGCCAGCAACAAGGTCCACGGTCGCAGTCCACGGTTTGAAACCTTCCACGGTCACTTCCAGCTTGTAATTTCCCGGCGCCAAATGAGTGAACTCGAAACGCCCATCCGAATCCGAGACCGCATCCTGCGAAGTTGTGGCGGGCGCCGGCCCGGTCAGCTTCACAGTAATTGCCGAGAGGTTATTGCTCACGCCCTGGGCCGAAGCGACGCTGACGCGGCCCGAGATGGAAGCGGTTGTGGCTTGGGGGCTGGAGTCTGACCCACGCGCGAATCCTGGAACCACGCAAGACATGGCGGCGAGCAATAAAACCCCGAGGGGCATGAATCGGCCTGATTTTGACCTGCTTCGCAGGAAACTCAACAACAATCCCCCCAGAACTATGGCTCGCAATACGGTACCGTTCCTGACTCAGATGGAATTGTCCGGCGGATGGTGCATTGTTAGGGCGCATGCACTTTTTCTGTATGCGCGCCATCCCCCAATTGGCCGCATATATCAGAATTGAAGAGATTTAATCTGATGCCTGCCGCGGACAGATTCCATCATCGCTCGTTTTGACTCTTTGGCCAAACAGAAGGTTGTATGCCTATTTGCAAAGGGTTACGGGTCCCCTCACTTCGATCCCCGCCAGGTTCGTTGGTTCTGGAGACACCCTTGCTTTTCCTCCCCTGACTTTCAACAGGAAATCTGACGGACACGAAAATGGGGCGCTGCTTTAATTTGAATGGCACTGTCACAGCACACTTGCTCAGGAGGTCGGGACATTAGTCTCAACGAAGGGCTGCGTCGGATTCAGGTTTTAGCGCCTGAAGCGTTAGGGGTCGAAGCCCTCAAGCAAAAGCGGGCGGAACGGCCGAGATTAATCTCGGCACTCCAAAAGACGAAGATTTTCAATTTAAGACGGTTCCGAGAATGGCCAACTAGTCGGAGGGATTCTCTCTAAGTCGGAAAGAGCAGCGGCTCGGCGGGAGGCTCGGAAGCGATGCCATCGAGTTCGGGGTAGCGCTGCCGGAGGGGCTCAGGGACTTTTACTTTCGCGCGGGTGAGCAGGTGGACGAGCTGCAGCGCGTTCACGATGGCTTTTCCTTCAAAATGATTGTTGGTGATGACGAAGGTGGAGTCGCCGGTTTCCGACACGTGTTGGATCCGCGCGGCCCAGGGCTCGAGCTCGTGTTCGGTGTAGAGGTAGTTGTAACGTTCCGAGGGCGGCGTGGCAGGATCGTCGCTGAACCAGGTGTCATAGCGGCGGCCGTGCAGGCGGACGTAGGCGACGCGCGCGGTCGTGCGTTCCGTCGGCTTCATCGAACGGCCGATTACCGGCTGATCGATGTTGCAGAAGCCGACGCCGCGCTCGTGCAGCATCGCGTAGAAGGCTTTGTCGTTCCACGTGGCGTGGCGAACTTCCACCACCAGCGGATAATCGGAAAACTGTTTCAGGAGTTTGCCGAGGTACGCGATGTTTTCGTCGGTCCGGTGGAATGAGAATGGGAACTGGAGCAGCACGGCGCCCAGTTTTCCGGCATCGCGCAGCACGTCGAATCCTACGCGGACGGCGCGCTCATCCTCCGCTCCCGCGCCCGTATCGTGCGTAAATCTCTGCCACAACTTCGCGGTGAACACAAACCGGGGATTGGCGGAGACGAGCTCTATCCAATGGCGGCAATGCTCGGGCCGCAGCGGCTGGTAGAACGAAGTATTGATTTCGATGGTGTCGAAAAACTCGGAAAGATAGGCAGCCTCATGGAAGGCCGTCGGCTTTCGCGCGGGGTACACGATGCCCACCCAGTCGGCGTAGGACCAGCCCGCGGGGCCGACACGGATCGTGCCCGCGCCTCCCTTTCGACTTTTGTGCGATCCCGACATCACAATTGAAAGTCGCCCGCCTCTATACTAGAGTGATGCTACTCTGGAAGCGGCGCAAGGGGGCCAGAGAAAATGCTCCGGCAACCGGCTTTTCTGGTTCGCGTGCGGGGTTACCGATTCGAACCGGAGCACGGATTGCCGTCTCTTGCGGAGCGCAATCAGAGTATTTTGTTTTGGACCAGCCAACTTCATCGGGGCTGCAAAACAAATCATGAGCAAAATTTTTGAAGCGTTGAAACAGGCGCAATTGGCTCGCGCCGGTAAAGCACAGCCGAAACCTCCGGCAGAGGACGCAGTCGAGATTCCCGACCGGCGGAGAAGCCGACGCTGGGCGCTCGACGTCTCCGTGTACGTGTACGGTCACGGTCCGGGGAAAGAGCCCTTCCATGAAGAAGCGCACACGCTGAACGTGAATGCCGATGGCGCCCTGCTGCTTTTGGGCGCCCCGGTGGAAAAGGGACAGACGTTGTTGCTCACCAATCAGTTGACGCAGCAGGAGCAAGACTGCCGCGTCATTTTTCTGGGCACGCAGCACAGCCGGACGGTGGAGGCAGGCGTTGCGTTTCAGGAAACGAATCCCGATTTCTGGCAAAAGCAACCACCATCTGAAAACGATCCCGCCGTCTGACGAACTCTGATTTGAAATTTCAAATTTGAAATTTGAGATTCCGCACTTCGCACTTCAATTTCACATTTGCCGTCGCGAAGGAAAATGGGCAGTTTTACATTTCACATTTCTTATTTTAATTGGGAAGAGCAAGGCTGAATGTTGAACCTAGAGATTCGACTGGGCCACGATCAAGAAAGCTTTCCCGTATACAGCGCCATGCCGACAGCTGCGTTCATGTTGATGCGGGCCAGGGCGCGAATTTCCTGGAGGCTGCGGATGCCTCCCGCCGCGGTAATCGGGCGGCGCGTCGCGCGGCGCAGGGCCCGGAACCATTCGAGGTTGGTGCCGCGCATCGTGCCTTCAGCGTCCACGTAGGTGCACAGGAATTCAGAGGCGTACTTTTCGAGTTGCGGGATTACTTCCTCGGGGCTCAAGCGCAATTTATCCTGCCAGCCGCGGACCAGGATTTTTCCGCCTTCGGTGTCCAGCGCGATGATCACACGCTGCCGCCCGATTTTTCCCGCCAGACGCTGGAGAAAAATATCGTTTACGCGACCGTCCTTGAACGCGGCGCTGCCAACGATTATTTTCTCGGCGCCCCAGCCGGCAATCCGCGCAGCCTGCGCGACCGTGCGAATTCCACCGCCGACGCGCACGCGCATCTTGCGCTTCTTTGCGGCAGCGCACAGTTGGCGGACAAGCCTGGCGTTCGTTCCCTTGCGCATCGCGGCGTCAAGATCGATTACGTGGATCAGCGGGTAGTGGCCAAAGCGATCGAGCAAACCGAAAACATCGTCCACCGCGAGTTTGCGCTCGCGGCCGTGGACCAGTTGCACGGCGCGCCCGTCTTGCAGATCGATGCAAGGTATCATCATGTCGAGCCCTTGGAATGTATATGGCAGCTCTTACATCATCGCGACAGCGCCTAAACGGGCTATGGAAAAAACCCTCCAGAATTTTGACATTCCGAGCGAAGCTAGGAATCTCTCCTTCTTTTCATGGGGCCAAATCGAGGTGAGATTCCTCGCTTCGCTCGGAATGACAAAATAAATTACTCTTTCCGCAGCCTGTAAAGCCGACCGGATTCTACATATTTTGCGACACTGCTGAAGCCGTGCCCTACAAGGATTCCGCTGTTATTTCACGGGCCCTTCAACCTGTCTGGCGGACCGACACGCCATTTTCTCCGAGATATCGTTTGAGCGCGCCCAACCCTTGAATGCTGTCGTGAAAAATTGACGCGGCCAGCGCCGCATCCGCGCGGCCTTCGCGAAATACTTCAAGAAAAGTATCGGGAGTATCCGCGCCGCCCGAGGCAATCACCGGAACCGAAACCGCGCGCGAAATTGCGGCTGTGAGCGGGCAGTCGAATCCGGAACGCGTACCATCCTTATCCATGGAAGTAATCAGAATTTCTCCGGCGCCGCACTCCACTCCCTGGCGCGCCCAGGCGACCGCATCGATTCCGGTGGGCTCGCTTCCACCGCGAACGAAGGCTTCCCAGCGATCACCGACGCGCTTGGCATCAATCGCCAGCACAACCGCCTGCGAGCCGAATTCCGCCGCGAGCGCTGTCAGCAGCGGCGGATTGCGAATCGCCGCGGTGTTCACGGTCAGCTTATCCGCGCCTGCGCGGAGAATGGCGCGGCCTTCGTCGACATTTGCGACGCCGCCACCGGCCGTCAGCGGGATTGCCAGTTCGGCTGCGACGCGGCGAATCGTTTCAAGAAAGGTGGGGCGATGGTCGCGCGACGCGGCGATGTCCAGCACCACAAGTTCATCCGCGCCCTCGATGTTGTAACGCGCCGCAAGCGCGGCGGGGTCGCCCGCATCGCGCAGATTTACAAAGTTCACGCCTTTGACGACGCGCTCGCCGTCCGTATCGAGGCATGGAATGATGCGGCGCGCGAGGCTCATCCTTTGCCGCCCGCGTGCCGCAAAAAATTGGACAAGATTTGCGCCCCGGCCGGGCCGGATTTTTCGGGATGAAATTGCGTCGCGAAAATGTTGCCCTGCTCGATCGCGGCTACAAACGGTGCGCAGTGGTCGCAGAAGGCAACGCCTGCTTCGCCGGCATCAAGAGCGGCATAGGAATGCGCGAAATAGAAATATGCGTCCTGCGGGACGCCCTCTAGCAATTTACTGGGCCGGGCGCGGCGCAACTGGTTCCATCCCATGTGCGGAAGGCGGTCGGCCGGCGGCAACGCAGAAACTTTCTGAGGAAACAGCGCGAGGCCCACGTCACCGGGCGCTTCGTCGCTTGTGGCGAACATGGCCTGGAGTCCAAGGCAGATTCCGAGCAACGGCGTCCCGCGCGACACTGCGTCCTGCAGAGGCTTCACAAGCGCACGCTCGCCGAGCGAGCGCATGAGCGCGCCGAAATGGCCGACGCCGGGAAGAATCAAAGCGTCGCAATCCGCGAGGGCCTCCGGCGAGGATGCGCGGCGCGATTGAACGCCGAGCCGCGCGAGCGCGCGTTCGACCGAAGGAAGATTACCCGCTCCGTATTCCACAAGCGCGATATTCATAGAAGGCCTTTGGTGCTTGGTAGCACCCGTTTCAATTGCGGATCGCGCGTCGCCGCGAAACGCAGTGCCCTGGCGAACGCTTTGAAGATCGCCTCCACCTGATGATGCGACGAGCGGCCGTACAAGAGGCGCAGGTGAACGTTCGCGCCAGCGGCTTGCGCGAAGCCTCCGAAGAAATCCTCGAGCAATTCCGTTTGCAGGCCGCCCACATATTTGGCCGAGAATTTCCATTTGCATACGAGGTGAGGCCGGCCGCTGAAGTCGATGGCCGCTGCCGCGAGGGTTTCGTCCATAGGCATCAGAAAATATCCGGCGCGCAAAATGCCGCGCTTGGATCCGAGCGCCTTGCGCACCGCTTCACCGAGGACGATGCCTGTGTCCTCAACAGTGTGGTGCTGATCGACTTCCAGATCGCCACGCGCGGTGAGTTGCAAATCCATCGCGCCGTGGCGCGCCACGAGCGTGAGCATATGATCGAGAAACGGAATCCCGGTGGAGATTTTCGCGCGGCCTTGGCCGTCGAGATTAAGGCTCACGCGAATGTCCGTTTCGGTGGTGGTGCGGCGCAGATTGGCTTTTCTCATGCCCAGAATTTCTCCAGGTCGCGGACGCTGTGCAGGATTTCGATGGCCCCCAATTCGCGCAAGCGCGACGCACGCGCATGGTGCGCATCGCTACCGTGCGGCAAAACGCCGAGGAACGGCACGCCGGCGCGTTTTGCGGAGAGCGCGTCATCAATGTTGTCTCCGAGGTAGAGCGCATCGCGCCGCGGCATGCCGTTGAGCAGCAGGCGCAAACCTTCCGGCTCCGGCTTTCCTTTTTTTACATCGTCCATGGTTACTGATCGGCGAAAAATATGGTTCGCGTCCGTACCCTCAAGCGTGTGGCGCAACTCCCGGCGCGTGCGGCCGGTAAAGAGAGCCAGCTCTGCGCGGCGGGACCATAGCTCCAGCCGTTTGTGCGTGACCAGCCAGCGTTCCCGCGCCACATTTCCAGGACGCGATTTGGTGCCCCAATAAATCTTCTGAAAGCGCGCTCTCACTTCTTCATACGGAATCGCCGGGCCGAGCGAGGCGATCCAGTCCGTGGTCAATCGCCAGTCATCGTTGTAGCCGGAGCGATTCTTCCACTGGTGAATTTCGGCGTAAGTGACGCGCTTGCCGGTGAAAAAATGAACGGTGTCGACGATGGACTTGTGAAACGATCCGTGAACGTCCACAAGGACGCCGTCGACATCGAAGATAATCAGTTTTGGCGCCAGCTTCACAGGATCCTTTCCATGGCCCGCAGCAATTTGCGCGTGTCGTCCCGCGTCCCGGCGCTGAAGCGAACGAACCCCTCGCGCGGAAAATCTTTTCTTGCGCGGACGAGAATTCCCTTGCGCTCCAGGGCGCGCACGAGGCGGCGCGCCGCGGGGCCGAAATCCGCGAGCACAAAATTTGCACTGCTCGGATAAATGCGCGCACCCAGTCGGACGAGGCCCTTTTCAAGCAGGCCGCGGCTTTGCAAAACCTCCCGCGTGTAATTGCGCAGAAAGCGCGGATCGCCAATGGCCGCTACCGCCGCCACGAGCGCCGCCGAATTCACGGGATACGGCGTGCACGCCCGGCGCATCGCCGCCAGAATCTCGGCCCTTCCGAATAAGCATCCCACACGCAACGCCGCCAGCCCCGCCGATTTTGAAAACGTTCGCGCCACGAGCAAATTAGGATGCCGGCGAATCCAGGAAAGAATCGTGAGCCCGGAGAAATCGAAGTAGGCTTCATCAACCAGCACTAGCGTGTGCGAAGCGGCTCGCAAAATCCGCTTCAACTCTTCGCGCCGCACCAAGGTGCCGGTGGGATTGTTGGGATTGGCGATGTAGAGAACGCGTGGGCAGCGCTTTGGCGGCTGGCGCAAAGCGCGGATCACCGCATCCACGGGAAATCGCATTTCTTCGTCATAGCGCAGTGCGATGACGCGCGCGCCGGCAAGCTCAGCGAAGAAGCGGTACATATCGAAAGTGGGCTCGACAACTAGAACCGAATCGCCATCCTCGATGAAAGTATCCGCGATGAGATGCAACGCATCGTCAATGCCGTTGGTCAGGTGCGTCTCCGCAGGCCGGACTCCGAAGTAGCGGGCCAGGCGCTTCGTCGCCTCCTGATACTCGGGATAAATGGCCATCTCTTTCGCGGTGATGCGCGAAAGCGCGCGCAGGACCGCGGGAGAACAGCCCATCGTATTTTCATTAAAGTCGAGGCGAAGTTTCTTGGCGCGGCCTTCTTCCGGAGCGATATATGGCGCGAGGCGCAAAGCCGCCTTGCGGACTGAAATGACCGGCAACTTCACGCGTTTCACTGGCGCACCTCGACGGCGCGGGCGTGCGCCTCCAGGCCTTCCGCGCGGGCCATGGCCGTAACGACCGGTGCGAGGCGCTTCAGTGCGGCGCGCGAAACTTCTTGCGTGCTCGAACATTTCACGAAGTCCGCGACGCTCAATCCGCCGCGCGCGCGCGCCCAGCCTGATGTCGGCAGCACATGATTTGTTCCGCTGGCATAGTCTCCAGCCGGCTGCGCGCTCCACGGCCCGAGAAACACGCTGCCCGCTTCCGACAATTTCTCAAATATTGTTTTGTTGGGATCCGGAATGCTCAGGTGTTCCGGGGCCACGCGGTTTGCAAATTGAATCGCTGCGCCGACGGAAGGCGCAATCAGAATGGCGCTCGCGAGGCGCAGCGAATTCCATGCTGGATTTGTTTTGGGCAATTCGCGCAACTGTTGGTCGACTTCGGCGGCCACCGCTTTCGCGAGGCGCGGCGATGGCGTGACCAGCAAGGCAACGGCATCGGGATCGTGCTCTGCTTGCGCAAGGATATCCGCGGCGATGTAGCGCGGCGATCCGCCTGTGGCAAGGATCAGCACTTCCGTTGGGCCGGCGGGCATGTCAATCGCGCAATCGTTGGAAACGATGCGCTTGGCGGCGGTGACGTAGCGATTGCCGGGGCCGCAAATTTTGTCGACCCGGGGAATTGATTGAGTGCCGTAGGCAAGCGCGCCAATGGCCTGCGCTCCGCCCATACGGGCAATTTCCGACACGCCCAGAATTTCAGCAGCGGCGAGCAATGCAGCGCTTGGTTTCGGACAGGCGACGACAATGCGCTTCACGCCGGCCACTTGCGCCGGGATCGCTGTCATCAATAACGTTGAGAAGAGCGAGAATCGCCCGCCGGGAATATAACACCCGATGGTTCCGAGCGGCGTGACACGCTGGCCGACGCGAACACCCGGCTCCACCGTAATGACCCACGAACGAGGACGCTGCTCTTCCGCCACACGGCGGATGTTTCGCGCGGCGTGCTCGATGGCGCGCAGCAACTCGCCGGTCACGTTGCGTCGCGCGGCGCGGATTTCCGCGCGGTTGATCCACAGGGAATTTCGATTGAGCCGAAACCCGTCCAGACGCAGCGTCCAGCGAAACAGGGCCGCATCGCCGTTCTTGCGGACGTTGCCGAGAATCCGGGCGGCAGTTCGTTCGGCAGCCGCATCATGCAAGCCGCGCCGCGCCAGGAATTTCGCGGCGACCGCATCGGTAAGTTTGAGTATGCGCATTCGCATCAAATCTTTCTTCAGAGCACGATCTTGTTCAGCGGATATTCGACAATCCCCTGCGCCCCCGCCGCCTTCAGGCGCGGAATGATCGAGCGCACCACGTCTTCGTCGATGATGGTATTCACCGCGATCCAGTCGGGATCGCTCAGCGTGGAGACGGTGGGATTCTTGAGCGCGGGAAGAACGGCAAGCACGGCGGCAAGCTGTTCCTTCCGCACATTCAGCATGATGCCGACTTTCGTGTACGCAGCGATGGCGCCTGAAAGCAGCAGAAAAATATTGGAAATCTTTTCGGATTTCCAGCGGTCGGCCGCGGCCGCATGATTCACGATGAATACCGTGCGCGATTCGAGGATAGTGTCGACGATGCGCAAGTGATTGGCGCGCAGCGACGATCCTGTTTCCGTGACTTCAACGATCGCGTCGGCAAGCTGCGGCACCTTCACTTCGGTCGCGCCCCAGGAAAACTCCACGCGCGCCTCTACGTTGTTGCGGGCCAGGTATTGCTTGGTGAGATTCACCACTTCGGTGGCGATCACTTTTCCGGCGAGGTCTTTCACGGATTGCACCGGCCCGTCTTCCGGCACCGCGAGAACCCAGCGCACGGGCGCGAGGCTTTGTTTCGAATACATCAGTTCCCCGATTTCCGCGACCTTGGAGCCCGTTTCAAACACCCAGTCCCGCCCTGTGATTCCCGCATCAAGGGCGCCGGTTTCCACGTAACGCGCCATTTCCTGAGCGCGAACCAACATGCAGTTGATTTCCGGATCGTCGATGCCGGGAAAATAGCTGCGTGAGTTGATGGAGATGCGCCATCCGGCCTTTCCAAAGAGCTGGATCGTCGCATCCTGCAGGCTGCCCTTGGGAATTCCCAGGCGAAGTACGCTCATCAGCGCGCATCCTTTCCGTATACCGCGTTCGGATCGAAGGTGCGTTCCGCGACCAACTTGGCCTCGCCCGCGGGAGAAACCTGTCGGAAGAAACATGAGCGGTAGCCTTCGTGACAAACCCCTGGCCCAAGCGCGTCCACGCGAATCAGGAGCGCGTCCACGTCGCAGTCCACGCGGATCTCGCGAACGCGCAGCACGTGGCCGCTTTGCTCGCCTTTGCGCCACAATTTGTTACGCGAGCGGCTGAAAAACGTGACTTCCCCGCTCGCCTGCGTCGCGGCGTAAGCTTCCGCGTTCATAAAGCCCAGCATGAGGACTTCGCCCGAGCCCGCGTCCTGAATCACCGCGGGAACCAAACCGTCGAGTTTTTTGAAATCCAAGTGCATCGTCTCCCCCAACTCCTTAAAACCGCCGCCACAAAATAAAAAACCCGCTGGCGTTTACCGCGCCAGCGGGCCGATGAGTGCGAATTTCGAAGCGCTACTCAAGCCTCCGCGGACACGGTCGAATGCCGTGATGATGGTGATGCCCGTGGTGGCTCGCGGAGAAATTCATAACGGAAAAGAATATACAGGAGCAAGCGATTCGCGTCAAGAGAAGCAATCGCGCTCGACATGAATTGAGACTATGGGACATGGTACCCTGCGCCAAGCGCACGGCAGGCCGCCCTGAGTTCGGCCTGCGTGTGCCGCTTGCATGACCACCGTTCAGTCAGGAGAAATCAGATGCACTCTAAAATCTGGTCCGACATGTTCGTACTCGCGCTTCCCGTGGCCGAAAAAATTCTGCGTCCGATTGTCGTCTACTTATTTCTCGTGATCGGATTGCGGCTGGCCGGGAAGCGTGAGTTGGCGCAGCTCAATCCATTTGATCTGGTCGTGCTGCTCACGCTGTCAAACACGGTGCAGAACGCCATCATCGGCGACGATAACACCGTAAGCGGAGGCATTGTCGGCGCCGCGACTCTTCTGTTTGTCAATTTCCTGGTCGTGCGTTTTCTGTCCCGCCACGAGAAACTCGACCGGCTTATCGAAGGCCAGGCCACAGTTCTGATCGAAAACGGCCGGATCCAGAGGAACAAACTGTCGAAGGAAGTGCTCTCGCTCGCGGAACTCGAAGCCGCCGCGCATAAGCAGGGATTCGGCGACCTGAAGGAGGTGGATCGCGCCACGCTCGATCCCAGTGGCACGATTTCTTTCACCGGTAAGAAACCGGCTCCGGAGGAAGCGCGTCATCAGGAAGTTCTCGAACGGCTGGATCAGCTCAATCGCGAAGTTGCAACCCTACGACTGGGAATCGTGCCCCCGGCGCCGTGACCGCGATTCAGGCTCGGCTCAGTACATCAACATTCCGGTCGCGGCGATGCTCAGCCCCGCGAGCCCCGAAATAATTCCCAAAAACCAATAGAAATGCTTGCGCGAAAGCAGGGCGAGCGAGGAAATTACCAGCGCTATTTCGAGAAACACTTCTCCCAGATCGAAGCGATCCGCTTTGCGTTGCGCGCGCGCCGATTCGGCCTCAAAGTCCATGGCTTTCTTCTCGATTTCCGCCTGTTCTTGTGTGTAGCGGTCGACTTGCGCTTTATATTTTCCCTGGATTTTTCCGACCTGCTCCTTGTCCTTGAATTCGATCAGGGGAAGCATGTCCAGGCCCATGTCATAATTGTGGAGGCGAATATTCTTCGCCTGATAGTAGGCCCACTGATCGGTCGCGCGATTCTGCGTCAAAAGTTCCTCAGTGTGCGACCGGTGCCCCAGCAAGGAAACGACGGCCACGCATACGGCCAGGATGGCCATGGTGACGGAAATGGGCGCTAGCGAGGGGTTCTCGCGGCCGTGTTCGGCGTTCTCTTGAAGCTCACTTAATTCGTCGGGCATGAATGTTTTCTCCTTCTAGGATACAGCGTGCTAGTTTTTATTCCTGGCCGTTTTGTGGCGCCGGCGTCTCGCCGGCGAATTTGTGCTCAACTGGGAATTACAAAAATCGCCGGCGAGACGCCGGCGCTACGCAAACCGCTTCTAGTAATCAACCGAACGTAGTGGAGTACCCAACGACGCCGCACTTTTTTATCCGGCTCCGGCGGCCAGGCTTTCTCTGCACGCGGCAAGAGTGCGATCGATGTCCGCATCCGTGTGAGCCGCCGAGACGAACAAAGCTTCAAACTGGGAGGGCGCAAGAAAAACGCCACGATCCAGCATTCCCCGAAAAAAATCGGCGAAACGCCGGGTGTCGCATTTTTTCGCGGCGGTGTAATCGGTGACCGGCTCCCGCGAGAAAAATAATGTGAGGAGCGAACCCGCGCGAACCGCCATGGCAGGCGCGCCCGTTTCGCCGACCGCCGCGACGATGCCGTCTCCGAGCCGCTTCGCTCGCGCGTCGAGCGATTCGTAAAACCCTGGCGCTGTCAGCAAATCAAGCGAAGCGATTCCCGCGCTCATAGCCAGCGGATTCCCGGACAGGGTTCCCGCCTGATACACCGGCCCGAGCGGCGCGACGCGGTCCATCAAGTCGCGGCGTCCTCCGTAGGCAGCCACCGGCAATCCTCCGCCTATGATCTTGCCAAGCGTCGTCAAGTCCGGAATGATTCCAAACAGAGTCTGCGCGCCGCCGTAGCAAACGCGGAAGCCAGTGATCACTTCGTCGAAGATCAGTAACGCTCCGTGCCGGGAGGAAAGATCACGCAGAGCCTGGAGAAATCCGGGCTTTGGGTGAACGACACCCATATTGGCCGCAATCGGCTCAACAATCACCGCAGCAATCTTGTTCCGATGCGCATCAAACAGTTTCTCCACCGCGGATGCATCGTTATACGGAGCATTGAGCGTCAATTCGGCGAGGGCCTGCGGCACGCCGGGACACGCTGCGATTCCGAGCGTTGCCAGACCCGAGCCCGCTTCGGAAAGAAAGCTGTCAGAGTGTCCGTGATAGCAGCCCTCGAATTTGACGATCAAATCGCGGCCCGTCGCGGCGCGCGCCAGGCGCACCGCGCTCATGGTTGCCTCGGTGCCCGAGCTTACGAAGCGCACTTTTTCGCAGGAAGGAAGCGCTTTTCGGATGCGTGCTGCAAGTTCGACCTCGAGTTCGGTGGGCATGCCATAACTCGTGCCGCGGCGCGCTTGTTCGGCGATGGCCTGAACGACTTTCGGATGGGCGTGGCCCAGAATCAGCGCGCCCCAGGAGCAAACATAATCGATGTATTTGTTTCCATCCGCGTCCCACAGCCGCGCGCCGGCTGCGCGATCGACGACAATGGGTTCCCCGCCCACCGCGCGAAACGCGCGCACAGGACTGTTCACGCCGCCAACGAGCACGTCCGTCGCGCGACGAAAAATTTCCTCGGATCGAGGCCGCTGCATTTTAACCAGTTTGGGAAAGCTCATCGTTGCCAGTGAATGAAACGATTCGCGTCAGCAGTTCTTCAACCAGCGCGCCGCGTCCTTTGCATGATAGGTGAGCACAATGCTTGCTCCCGCGCGATGAATGCCGGTCAAAATTTCGAGCGCGATTCGCTTTTCTTCGATCCAGCCGTTCGCCGCGGCAGCCTTTACCATCGCGTATTCGCCGCTGACATTATATGCGCCGACCGGCACGCTGAAAGTTTCGCGCACGCGGTGAATGATGTCGAGGTAAGCCAGCGCGGGTTTCACCATAACCATGTCCGCGCCCTCGGCCAGGTCCAATTCGACTTCGCGGAGCGCCTCGCGCGCGTTGGCCGGATCCATCTGGTATCCGCGCCGGTCCCCGAATTGCGGAGCGGACTCCGCCGCCTCGCGGAAAGGTCCGTAAAAGCCGGAACAATATTTCGCGGCGTAGCTCATGATGGCGACGTCCTGAAATCCGGCGCTATCGAGCGCTTTGCGAATCGCGCCGACGCGGCCGTCCATCATGTCCGAAGGGGCGATGATATCGGCGCCGGCGCGGGCGTGCGAGAGCGACTCGGCCGCGAGCAATTCCAGCGTCGCGTCGTTCTTCACTTCCCCGTTTTCAACGATGCCGCAATGCCCGTGGTCGGTGTATTCGCAGAGGCAAACATCCGTCATAACCAGCAGATTCAAATTGGCGCGGCGAACCGCCTCGACCGCGCGCTGCACGACACCATCCGCCGCATAGGCTTCGGTGCCGAGCGCATCTTTTTTTTCCGGGATGCCGAACAAAATAATTCCCGGAATGCCAAGCTGCTCCACCTCGCGGCACTCCTCAAGAAAAGTGTCGACAGATTGCTGCGCGACGCCGGGCATCGAAGTAATCGGATTCCTGACATTTTTGCCCGGGCACACGAACATCGGATAGATGAATCCGCTCGCCGACAGGCGCGTTTCTCGCGCCAGGGAGCGAATCGCTTCGCTGCGCCTCAACCGTCGCGGTCTGGTTACCGGAAAACTCATACGGCCCTCGCTTTTGAATCGGCACTTGATGAAAAATAGCCGGCAATCGCATCCGCCATGGATTCCGCCGTTGCGAGCGGCGCCACGATGTCCACGGGCAAACCCGCGTCGCGCAATGCTGCGGACGTTACCGGGCCGGCCGCAGCGAGCGCTGCTTTTTTTCCAAGACGGGAGACCACTTCCTCGCCTAGTTCAGCGCGCATGTTTTCAACCGATGACGGGCTGAAAAAGGAGATCACGTCCACCTGGGCTTCACGCATTACCCGCATCACTCCAGGGTCGATCGCGCCTGCTCCCCCTGTATGATACGCCACAACCTCCGTTACTTCCGCGCCGGCGGCCCTCAGCATATTCGGCAGATCGGGGCGAGCGCGGTCGCTTCGCGGCAGCAGGATTTTTTTCCCGGCGATTGACATTGAAAGTTCGCGGGCCAACTCCGTTCCAAGAAATTCCTGCGCCACGTGATCGACTGAAAATCCTTCCGCAACCGCGGCGCTGGCGGTTGCCGGGCCGACGGCGGCGAAGAGGCAATTTCCGCGCCGTCCGGGATCGACTCCCAATTTGCGGCAGCGCCCGGCAAAGAATCGCGTCGCATTTGCGCTGGTAAATAAAATCCAGTCGAACTTGCCGAGTGAACGGATCGCTCGATCCAGTTCGGTCGTGTCGGTTGGTTCGGAAAAACTGACCGCTGGAAACAGCAGCACAATCGCGCCCATGTTCTCAAGGCGCCCAATCAGATCGCGCGACTGCTCCACGGCGCGGGTAACGACGACGCGCTTTCCTTCGAGCGCCCTGGCCGTGCTCATGCGCGCGTCCCGCGGCTTTCACGGTCGAGCAGAGCCGCTGCGCCACACTCACGCAATTTTTGCGCGATTCGCTTGCCGATCGTGTCGGCCTCCGTGGGCGATCCCGAATCCTTCTCCCACATGCGCTGCTTACCATCCGGAGAGAGCACGGCGACGTCGAGCGAAAGCCGATTGTTCTCGACGCGGCCCCACGCGCCAATCGGCACTTGGCACCCGCCGCCGAGACCCGCGAGCGCAGAGCGTTCGGCGGTCACCGCGCTGCGCGTCTCCCCATCTTCCAGACCCGTGAGGACACGCAATGTTTCGGGATCTCCCGCGCGGGCCTCGATCCCGATCGCACCCTGGCCCGCCGCGGGCAGACTCACCTCCGGCGGCAACACCTCGCTGATATTTCCACTCAAGCCCAACCGGTCGAGCCCCGCCTTGGCCAGGACAATCGCGTCGTAATCTCCCCGCCTAAGCTTCTCGATCCGCGTGTCCACGTTTCCCCGCAGTTCCAGCACGCGCAAATCACGCCGCGCGTAAAGCAATTGCGACTGACGCCGCAGGCTGCTCGTGCCCACGCGAGCGCCCCGCGGCAGCGACGCCAGCGTGGCCCCGCTCGAAGAAAGCAGCGCGTCGCGCACGTCTTCCCGTTTCCCAATCGCGGCAATCGTCAAGCCTTCAGGAATTTCCGTGGGCACGTCCTTCATGCTGTGCACGGCCAGGTCGATGCGCTCTTCCAATAAGGCGTCTTCAAGTTCCTTGATGAAGACTCCCTTGGTCCCGATCTGGCTGAAGCTCGTTTGCTGAAATTTATCGCCGGAGGTCTTGATGATCACGATTTCCGGTTCGGTGCCGGTAGTCTCACATAGCGCCCGCGCAATGCTTTTCGCCTGCCACAGAGCAAGTGCGCTGCCCCTCGTGCCAATTCGCAGGGCCTTCAAGGTTTCTCCCGGTCGAGCCGGAACAGATCCCGGATGGCTTCAAAGTTCTGAAGTTTCCTGCGCAATTCCGGAATTCCGCGCATGCGTTCCGCGGGAGTAAGGACCACGCGGTCAAGAAATTCCCGCAGCATGGCAGCCACCTGCGCGCGGTCCTGTTCGGAAAGATTGGGCATCGACGCGAGGCGCTCTTGCACAAAGGACTCATGCTCAGCCGCCAGCTTGTCGCGAAGATCTCCGAGGACCGCGCCGGCGGCCACTCCCGCTTGCCAGTGCAGAAATTTTTCGACTTGCTCGCCGATGATCGCTTCGGCGCGCGGAATCTCAGCTACGCGGGCCTTCTTGTTCTGCTCGACAATTTCGGTCAGATCATCGATGTTATATAGATAGGTGTTGTAAATATCGGCGACATCGGAGGCGACGTTGCGCGGGACTCCGAGATCGATCAGTAAAAGCGCCCGATTGCCGCGCGCCGCCATGGCCCGTTCGATCGTGGAGCGCGTCAAAATTGGTTCTCCGGCTGAAACCGACGTCACAATCAGGTCCGGCCATTCGAGCGCCGCGGCCAGCTTTTCCCACGGCACGACCTCGCCGCCAAATTGAGCCGCGAGGTCCAGGGCGTGCTCCGGCGTGCGATTCAAAACACGCAACTGCTTGACTCCTCGGTCGCACAGATGCCGTACCACCTGTTCGCTCGTCGCGCCCGCTCCGATGATCAGCGCGCGATGATTGTTCAGCTTGCCGAAAATACGCTCGGCCAGTTTTACTCCCGAAAACGCCACCGAAACGGGCCGCGCGCCAAGCTCCGTTTCGTTGCGCACACGTTTTCCCACTTCCAGAGCGGCCTGGAACATGCGATTCAGGACAGGGCCGGTTTCGCCGCGGTCCAGCGCGATCTGGTACGCATCGCGCACCTGCCCGAGAATTTCCGCTTCGCCGAGCAGCATGGAATCGAGCCCCGCGGCGACGCGGAACAGATGCCGCACGGCGTGACTGTCACGATGCCGGTAGAGCGAGCCATCCAATTCGCTGAGAGAAAGCTGGTGAAAGGACGCCACGAACAATTCCACCGCGCCGGCGCTGTCCGCCGCATCTTCGCGCGGGACGCCGTAGAGTTCGCTGCGGTTGCACGTCGAGAGCACCAGCGATTCCTCGAGGATGCCGCGCGAACGCAGTTGTTCCGCCGCTTCGCGCGCCTGTTCGGGCGTGAAGGCGACGCGCTCCCGCAGGTCGACCGAGGCGGTGCGGTGATTCAATCCGATGAGAACAATTTCCATTTACAAGACGCTCGACTAGCTCCCCCGATTCCCTGCCCGCGCATCTGCTCAAAAGTATCGGTGAAAATGGGATAGATACCGGTTCACGATACTGTAACTGAAAATCACGAACATGAAATTGAATATGCAGAGCGCGGAAGCGCGCGCCCCGCGCCACGCCGCCGTCCGTGAGAGGAACGTGTAGCCAACATATATCAAAAATATCAAGACGGTGACGATCACTTTTGGATCGCCATCCCAATACTGTCCCTGCAGACGGTGCGCCCAGATCAATCCCGCCGTCATGCCCGCCGCGAGCGATGCGCAGCCAATCAGCACGCTGCTTCGCGTCATGCGCTCGAGAACATCGAGTGCCGGAAACCGCCATCCTACAACGCCCAGCTTGTGGTCGCGCAACCGCCGATTTTGCACGAGGAAAATAATGCTGAGCACAAAAGAAATCGCAAACGCGGAATACGCCAGGATGTTCAGCGTGACGTGAAATGCAAAGAGCGGCCCCTGCGCCGGAGGCGCATTGACCGGCCGCGCCGCGGGCAGGTGAGCGAGCAGGAACACGCCCAGCACGATCGGCAACACAAACGGACCGACGGCGCGGCGCCGGTGAATCGCCTCAAGGCAAAGATAGGTAGCGGCGAGGAGCCAAGCAAACAGCGAGAGCGAGCCAAAAAGATCGTCGTACGGCACGGCATGAATCATTCGCGACCTCGCCAGCAGCGCCAAATAATGGAGGCCTAACCCCACCACAAGGCAGGAGGTCGCGCCGATCCCCGCCGCGCGCGAAGGCTCGCGCAAATTCCAGATGTACAGCGCAAGGCTCGCCGTGTAAAAAAGAAGCGTCGCGATTACGTACGGACTGGTCATCGTGTGCATGCATCCGCGGGAAGGGGTTTTCGTTCCAACCCGCCGCAAATGTCCATTGCCTCAATATTATAGCCAATTCTCGAAGATGAAAGCACGAATACGCGGCTGCCGGTCTTGACTTGGCTCCCGATCAGACATTCCCCGGCAGTCATGCGCAAAAACTCAAGCGATCTGGGGGGCCCGCCTTGGCTACAAATTCGTTGTGTCGCGAACATGGGAAGCGTACGATGCGGCGGAAAGCGGAGGGCGAGACTCGATCATTGAGAGACGGCCCAGTCTGAAGAAATCCAAGGAGATTACGATGTTACATGTGAGAACTCTATTGCGCGGTGCAGCCGCAGCGGCCTTAACGGTCACGATTGCCTTTGCTGCGCCGTCTTTTGCTAACGATATTCTCGACGATTGGGCCACTGCAAAAGCTCCGCCACCGCCCGAGCTCAAACCGGTCACGCTGGAGGGCTCCACTACTGCGCTGCTCATCCTGGACATGATGAAGATGAATTGCGGCGCGCGACCACGCTGCGTGGCCACCGTCCCAAATGTCAAGCGGCTAAACGACGCGGCGCGTAAAGCAGGCGCTATGGTGTGGTACAGCCTTGTCGGAAGCAACGGCATGGCCACCCCGGCGGATGTAATCGATCCCGGATTTGTACCGCGCGATGGCGAATGGGTGCGCCAGAACGGGCCGGACAAATTTATCGGCTCGAATCTGGAGGAAAAACTAAAAGCGCGCGGCATCAAGACGGTTATTGTATGCGGCACTTCGTTTCAGGGAGTTGGCATTGGCACGGGCGGGGGAGCGGCGCAGCGCGGGTATAAGGTCATCGTCCCGATCGATTGCCTGTCTTCAGAAGACACGTACACGGAGCAATACGCGGCCTGGCATCTTTTCAAGGCTGGCCCCGCCGTGGTCACCAGCCAAGTGACGCTCACGCGCAGCACGATGATGAAGTTCTGATTCGCGTTTGCCGTCAATAACTTTGCGCGGGATTGTGGGAAGCAAGTCAGTCAAAGTTTTTCGCGCAGATTCTGGAAACCATCTGGAAATCGCAGTCGACGACAAAGCAGGCAAACCTGCTCATCACAATTTGTGAAGAACTGAAAACAAGTTGTCGCTCGAAATTCGATCAGGCGCGAGCTACGGCGGAGACCACGTCCACATTCGTCGCATTAGCCCGTTGCCGGGGCGTGAAATGGGCGGCAGCCCGGTCCAGGTTCTCACGGAGGATCATGAGCGTGAGGAATGTGGTGAGAACACGCTTTTTGATTTCGTCCGATAACCGTGCGCTTCCGGTACCCACGAGAGCAAGCTTGACGGCTGCCGCGGCCACATAACTTTCAACCTCGGCTCGTCGAGTGGCGTTGGATGCGCCCGTCGCGGTCTCTCGTCGCATCTCGGCACAGGCGCTTTCCGCAGCCGAGAGGAAGTGCGGAACGCAGAATCCTTCCATCTCCAATTCTGTGGGAACAAGGGCCCCGCAGCCGGGAACGCGACACTGTTTGAAGCAAGTATCCATAGTTTGTTGCCTTAGCCATCCCAAAGCAGGAAAACTGCCAAACTTTTACTTGTCTGCCAAGAACCCCATAAACTATCTCCAATGGTTACAATACTTTAGCAAAGACCGTTGAAAAAGATTTCCCCCGTGGACGCGGCCTGGTTAAATTTAGTGCCATTTTTGGGCAAATGTTTTCTCATAGGACCAAATTGACAAAGTAAATGGCGCCTAATCGCTCAGATTGACCGAGGGAAATCAACACCATTTGCTAGTTTTTAGAGGGTTGGTGCCGGTTTGGGAGGGGTTTACATGAACATTCCCCGGACGTGAGCCGGATTGGTCATGCAAAGCCCTCTGCCTGGAAAGGCCGCGCATTCAGGGGCGGCCATGCAGGCGACGCTGAGTTTTGCTATTATGACTGCGAAGCCTGACCCAGATGACCCAATCACCCGAATCCGTGAACCGGAAAACACTGTTCCTGCGCGCCTGCCGCTTTGAGCCTGTCGAGCGCGTACCAGTGTGGATCATGAGGCAGGCCGGACGGTACTTGCCGGAGTACCGCGCCATTCGCGAAAAGCATAATTTTCTGGAAGTCTGCAAGAGTCCGGAGTTGGCTGTCGAGGTTTCGCTGCAGCCCTATCGAATCCTGGGCGTGGACGCCGTTATCGTTTTCTCCGATATCTTGATTCCTGCCGGTGCAATGGGGTTGCCGTTCGAATTGTCGGATAGGGGGCCCGTGATTGAGTCTCCCCTGCGAACGGCGGGGCAAATCAGGAAACTTTCGGTCTTCGACCCTGAGATGGAAACGGGCTTCCTGATGGAAGCAATACGCGGCCTTGTAAGAGAACTGGGACCCAACGTGCCCGTCCTGGGCTTTGCGGCGGCGCCGTGGACGCTGGCTTGCTACATGATCGAAGGGCACGGGAAGGATGGTTTTCCCGCCGCAAAGACGATGCTGTACTCCGAGCCGGAACTGTTTCGAAACTTGCTCGAACGCATCGCGCAGGCCACGGCGCGCTATCTTCGGGCGCAAATCGCGGCGGGCGCCGCCGCGGTACAACTTTTCGATACTTGGGTGGGCGAGCTGACCCTCGAGCAGTACCGCGAATTTGCGCTGCCCGCAACGCAGCTACTGATCGAAGAGATTGGCGCCGGCAATGCGCCGGTGATTCTTTACACCAAGGCCTCCAGCCATCTGCTGACTGCCGCGGCTGAATCTGGCGCGAATGTGTTGAGCGTGGATTGGCGCATGGATCTCGCGACCGTTCGTGAACGGATCGGGCCGCGCATTGCACTGCAAGGCAACGTGGACCCGTGCCTGCTTCTTGGTCCGGAAGAGGGCGTGCGGCAAGCCGCTCGCGAGACCGTTGAGAGCACGGGCGGCGTTGGCCACATCCTGAACCTTGGCCACGGGATTCTGCAGCAGACACCGGTTGAAAATGCGCGCGCCTTTGTTCAGGCGGGCCAGGCCGCCTGCGTCACCGACAAAGTACGCGTGGAAGGGGCGCGCTAGAACGCAGCCATGAGCGAATCGAGCCTCCATTTGCAGTTGAACCGGAAGCGCTTCGAAATTTCCGAAGCGTTCCTCGAAAAGTACAATCGGCCGGGACCACGCTACACCAGCTATCCCACGGCGCCCGTGTGGCAGGATAATTTCGGGCCGGACGACCTCGAGCAGTTTTACGCGAAGGCCAATGCGGCGCGCACTCCGGTGTCGCTGTACATGCATCTGCCCTTCTGCGAAAGCCTCTGCCTGTTCTGCGCCTGCAACGTGGTCATCACCAAGGATCACGGCGTGGCGCCGCCCTACATCGAAATTCTGGAGCGGGAAATCGAGCATGTCGGCCAGTACGTTTCCCGCGAGCGGCCCGTGGTGCAATTTCACTGGGGCGGGGGGACACCGACGTATCTGACTCCTGAACAAATGGAAGGCTTGTTCCGTTTCACGGCTGAGCGGTTTACGTTCGCGCCGGATGCGGAAATCGGCATTGAGATCGATCCACGCGTAACGACGCACGCGCACCTGGAGACGCTGCGGCGGCTGGGCTTCAACCGTTTGAGCATGGGTATTCAGGATTTTCATCCCGAGGTGCAGGAAGCGATTCACCGCATCCAGCCCTTGGAAATGACTCGCGGCTTGATCGAAGAGGCGCGCCGGCTGGGCTTCGATAGCATTAACGTCGACTTGATCTACGGCCTACCCTTGCAAACCGCGGAGCGCTTCGCGCATTCGGTGGAGCAGGTGATCGCCTTATCGCCGGACCGCGTGGCCATGTTCAGCTACGCGCATGTGCCCTGGCTTCGCAAGCAGCAAGGCGCGCTGGGCACGCGGCTTCCCGAAGGGATGGAGAAATTCCGCATTTTCCGCGCCGGACTGGAAAGTTTTCTCGACGCCGGCTATCAATATATCGGCATGGACCACTTCGCGAGGCCGAGCGACGAACTCGCCGTGGCCCAGCGCGGACGCACGCTGCATCGCAATTTCCAGGGCTACACGACGAAAGCCGGCGCCGACCTGTACGGCATGGGCGTCAGCGCGATCAGCAGCGTCGGCGCGTGTTACGCGCAGAACGATCGCGACGTCGCGCCCTATCGCCAGAGCATCGAGCGCCGGGGCGTCGCCACCATGCGCGGCTACCGCCTTACCGAGGACGATTTGCTGCGCCGCGCCGTCATCAGCCGCATCTTGTGCCACGGCGTCCTGCACAAGAACGAGATCGAACAGGAATTTGGGATCAATTTTGACGCGACTTTTGCGGCGGAAATCGAACGCCTCGCTCCGTTTGTGTCCGATGGTTTGCTCGAGCTCGAAAACGGCGTTCTGCGCGCGACGCTTCTGGGCCGCATCTTTATTCGCAATATCGCGATGGTCTTCGACCCCTATCTCGAAAAACAGAAGCTCGAAAGCCGCCAGCTTTTTTCAAAAACGCTCTGAGCGACCGATCGAGGTTTCGTGCCCATTCCCGCGCCGACTGTGTATCCGATCGTTGTGATAGGCGGAGGAATTTCCGGCCTGGCTTGCGCGTATCGCTTGCAGCAGGCGGGAATCCCGGTGCGCGTGCTGGAGGCGGGCAACCGCCCCGGCGGCGTCATTGCCACGAAAGAGACAGAGAGTTTCCGCTTCGAGCTCGGCCCGCAAAGTTTTCTCACGACGGAGCCACTGCTGGGCCTCATCGACGCGCTGGGGCTGAAAAATCAGCTTCTGCGCGCCAATCCGCGCGCGCCACGTTACATTCTACTTGGCGGTCAACTCGTGCCCGCGCCACTGACCCCGCCGTCACTTCTGACCACTACCCTGTTTTCGGCGGGCACGAAATGGCGCCTCATTACCGAGATCTTTCGCCGTTCCAGGCCGCCGGCTGACGATGAATCCATCGCCGCGTTTGTTCGCCGAAAATTCGGGAATGAGATGCTTGAGCGGCTGGTCGCCCCTTTCGTTTCCGGCGTGTATGCCGGCGATCCAGAACGGTTGAGCATGCGCGCCGCGTTTCCCAAGATTCACGAATTTGAAACGCAGTATGGAAGCGTCCTTCGCGGAGCCATTAAATCGCGGCCCGCAAAGGGTGCGCCGCGCGGGGGATTGTGCTCGTTTCGCGATGGCATGGAAACTTTGCCGGGGGCAATCGCCGCCCGCCTCGGCGACTCGCTTCTGCTTGAAACCAGCGTGGCAGGCGTGCGCCACGGCAAGGCCAATGGAAAGCCATGGTTTGAAGTTGATGTCAGGCATCACAACCATCGCGAAACGCTGGCGGCAAGCGCGGTAGTCGTCGCCACGCCCACGAATATCGCATCGCAAATTCTGCAGAACCTTTCCGAAGAATTTGCGCCAATATTTTCGCGAGTTGCATATGCGCCGGTCGCGGTGGTGTCCAAATGCTATCGCCGCGAACAAATCCAGCGGCCTCCTGAAGGATTCGGCTTCCTGGTCCCTCGTGCCGAAGGGCTGCGGGTTCTTGGCACGGTTTTCAATTCCTCGCTCTTTGCCGGGCGAGCGCCCGAAGGCATGGATTGCTTCACCAGCTTTGCGGGCGGCACGACGGATCCCGGTTTCTGCGATCTGAGCGAAGCGGATATCAGGGAAACAATTTGCGCCGAAGTCGCGCGCGTCCTGGGCATTACGGGAAAACCTGTGGCCACAAATGTGCACTGCTACGCGCACGCTTTGCCGCAGTATAATCTCGGCCACTCCCAAACCGTGAAATCGCTCGAAGCGCACATGGCGGCGATCCCCGGATTGTTTCTCGCCGGGAATTATTTATCCGGACCATCCGTATGTGCTTGCGTTGAGCAAGCCGATCGTACCGCAGAAGCGGTTCGTGTCTATCTCGCGTCCATCGGTGTCGCAGGCGTGGGAGCCGTCGCACACGCATGATTTTGTAGGACAGCACTCTTGGCTGCCCTACAAAATTCCTTTGTCGTAGTAAGATGTCGCGCGGAGTCGCTTGGCCGGCCCAATCTCATCCAATTGCTTCGTTTCTCCGTATTTAGAGAGGAACGGAAAGGGAACGGAATTTTGCTGCTTGCAGTCGTTCAACCCTGGCCCGAGGGCCAACAGCCGACCGATGCTGCCCTGATGGAACGCATCCTGCAACGCGACTCCGGCGCACTCGAGGCTCTTTACGACCGCTATGGCAGGCCGGTCTATTCCCTTGTTCTGCGGATCGCCCAGCATCCATCTTCGGCCGAAGAAATCGTTCAGGACGTTTTTCTGCAACTGTGGCGCAGCGCGGACCGGTTCCAAATCTCGCGCGGGCCTCTCGAGCCGTGGCTGTTCACCATGGCGCGCAACCGGGCGCTTGATTTTTTGCGCCTGAAGCGCGAAAAGCAGCGCCGCCGCGAAGATTCGGATTCCGACATTCTTCCTTCCGCCGTCGTACGCCCCGATCCCGAAGGTGACATTGATCAAGCCAGACGCGCGGAAAAAATTCGCACACTCATGACTTCTCTTCCCGAAGCGCAGCGCCACGCGATCGAGCTGGCTTTCTTTGAAGGTATGTCGCACAGCGAGATTGCAGCGGCCACGGGCCAGGCGCTCGGCACAGTGAAAAGTTGGATTCGAGGCGGGTTGCTGCGCCTTCGGGAATCGCTTGGGGGGGCAAGTTCGTGATGAACTGCGAACAACTCGCTTCGCTCTACGAAGAGTACGCCCTCGGCGTGCTGGAGGGAGAAGAGCGCGCGGACCTGGAGGCGCATCTGGCCCGTGCGGGCGATCAGTGCATCGCGGGAGTCGCCCGGGCGAGATGGGAGATCGCGCAACTTGCCCATGCCGCGCCCGACGCGCAGCCTCCGTCAACGTTGCGAGGCAAAATCATGGACGCGGTCAAGCCGTCCGCG
>DATHPN010000031.1:0-3008 GCA_035483715.1 Candidatus Acidiferrum sp. | reverse complement strand
GAGATAGCGGCCAACGCCGTCGGTTACGCCGTCGCGGGTCGCTCCCGTCTCCAGACTCTTGGTCTTCACGGAGGCCGCGGGAACCGGCGCTCCTGAAGCGTCGGTGACCATACCCGTGATACTGGCGGAGACTTGGCCCCGGGCAGGCGCCAAACACGCAAGTGCAAAGAGCGCCGCAAGAGCCAACCGGCATAGCAGGCCGCTGATTTCGTTCAGGCCATGAGGATTTGACTGAGGAGACTTCGACGAAGGAACTGGTAGGCGATTCGTATTCATTTGGGATCTCCCGGAAAGATTCCTCAGGCGTGCGGGCCACCCCGGCCTGACATGCCGTGACTAATCAGACGCGTTAATTCAATACGGTTCCTATCGTTATGTCAAACCGGCTTAATCCGAATAGGATATGGATGGATTTATGCGAATGACGGCTCCGGGAGCCTCTTGGAATAACGCGAGCGGAGGGAATCGCGCGAATTGCTTAAGCATTTGGTACCAGCGCGGGAAGGCGTCCCTTGACGGAGGAGACCGTCTTCATTATCGTTAAACTATGGCGTTGGTGCCCGCAATCGCGAGACTTCAGACTGGCAGGGGCACCCTGCCTTGGCGTGGCGCCCTGTGCCTGCTGCTGGTCGTGTTTTTCCTCTACAACCCGTTCTGCACGATTTGCATGTCTTCGGGCCTGTCCGCGGTTGTTCACCACCCGGTCAGCTATCGTTCGACCATCGCTTCGAGCGAATTGGGTTGCGGCACGGTCCAACACACGAAACTCCACGTTGTACCGCTCGCCGTTCTGGTGACCGCGGTCAAAATTCCTCTCCAGGATCAGAACGACATTCGCCCGAGGCCCGTAGCCGACACCGTCCCCGCCGTTACACAAGCCTTTGCTACCAGCCTCTGGTTTCGTCCTCCCCCTGCCCGGTAAGCCGTCCCTGTTGCTATATTTTGAATTTTGACTGGTGAATCCCGGTAACAATCCGGGGAGTCTAATTCTCTAATTCTCGGGCCCCCTTGGATATCTGTGGATGTGGAATGCCAGGCAGTTGCCGCCCCCTCGTCATTCCGCCAAGGATAGCGAAATGTCAAGACGCTCAAATGAATAAAACGAAATGGATTGCTGCTGCTGTCGTCCTTCTCGGCGCGCTCTTGCTCGTCTGGCGATGGTCTGCCCGGGGCGGGACCGATCTGGACGCCTCGAACAACGAAAAGTCCCCCTCCGCCGGCACTCCCGCATCCATCGCGCGCGTCGAACGTCGCAACATGGGCAGCACCCTGAACATTGCCGGGGCCTTCAAACCGTTTCAAGACGTCGACGTACACGCCAAAGTCTCGGGCTACATCCGCAAGATCTACGTTGACGTCGGCGATCGCGTGAAGGATGGCCAGACATTGGCGGTGCTCGAGGTGCCCGAGTTGGAGGCGCAACTCTCTGGCGCGGAAGCGGCAGCGCGCGCGGCACAGGAGCAGGTTCGCCGCGCCGTTGGCGACCTGCAACGCGCGCAATCCTCGCAGAGCGCAGCGCACTCGGCTTACGCGCGGCTCAAACAGGCCGCGGATTCCCGGGCGGGCCTGGTGGCACAGCAGGAAGTGGATGATTCCCAGGCAAAAGATCTGGAAGGCGCCGCGCAGGTGGCGAGCGCGGAGGCGGAACTCTCCAGCGCCAAACAGCAACTCGAAGTGGCGCAAGCTAATCAGAAACAATACGCTGCGCTTTCGGATTACACGCGCATCACCGCGCCCTTTGCGGGCGTAGTCACTGTTCGCTACGCGGATACGGGAGCGCTGATCGCCTCTGGGACTTCCAACAGCACGCAGTCGATGCCAGTAGTGAGACTTGCGCAGACGTCAGTATTGCGCCTGGTCCTGCCGATTCCAGAGTCGATCGCCGCAACCATTCGCGACGGCGAGACCTTGAGAGTCCACGTGCAAGCCTTGAACAAGGATTTCGACGGGAAAGTTTCCCGCTTCGCGGACTCCTTAAATCAGCAGACCCGCACGATGGAAACCGAAATCGATTTCGAAAACCACGCAAACACGCTGATGCCGGGAATGTACGCCCAGGCCTATCTTTCGCACGATGAGAAAAAGAATGTGTTAACCGTTCCCCTCGAGGCGGTTCTGCGGAACGGCGATCAGTCTATCGTGCTGGCGGTTAATCCGCAGAATATGGTGGAAGAGCGCCATGTTCAATTGGGGCAGGAAGACGGCCTGTACACGGAAGTGCTTTCCGGTCTCCACGAAGGGGAAATGGTCGTCGTTGGAAATCCCAGTGAGTTTCGGTCCGGCCAAAAAATACAGCCCAAAGAATCCGAACCGCGCTCCTCGAACCCTGCGGGAGACCGCTGATGCCCAAGTTTGCTCTCGCGTACCCCTACTTCATCATCATGCTTTGTTTGGTAGTCGCGGTGGTCGGCGTCACGACCGTCGTGCGCATGCCCGTCGATCTCTTCCCTCAAATCGATATTCCCGTGGTCGTCGTAGCCACCTTTTATTCCGGCATGCCGCCGCAACAGATTGAAGGTGACATCACCAATACTTTCGAGCGTTTTTTCACACTTGGCAGCAATATCGATCACATCGAATCGCGCTCCCTTACCGGCGTGAGCCTGATCAAAATTTATTTCAAACCCGGCACCGACCCCAATGCCGCGCTGAGTAACATCGCCAATCTCGCTATGGCCGACCTGCGTCGACTGCCGCCTGGAACCCTGCCGCCCGTCGTTTTGAGCTTCGATGCATCTAGCTTGCCGGTGTGCCTGGTTACCCTGAAAGGGGCAGGGCTAAACGAAACGCAGATCAAGGATCTGGCGCAGTTCCAGGTTCGGAACCAGATTGCCAATGTCCAGGGCGCTTCCGTGCCCCAGCCCTTCGGCGGGACCTACCGCCAGATTCAAGTCTTCGTCGATCCCGTAAAACTCGAAGCCCACCAGTTGAGCCTCATGGACGTCGTTCAAGCCGTCAACGATTCAAACCTCATTCTCCCCGCAGGGGACGTGCGCATCGGCAATCGC
>DATHPN010000030.1:0-26860 GCA_035483715.1 Candidatus Acidiferrum sp. | reverse complement strand
GTCCCTCGAGGGGGAACCGCCGAAGCGCTTCGTCGTGATCCAATTTGAGAGCGTGGCAGCAGCGAAAGCCTGGGAAGATTCGCCGGCATACGAGGCAATCAAGCCGATCCGGCACAGCTCGGCAAAGAGCCGCGTATTTATCATTGAAGGCGCCGGTCCGCAATAACGGCCCTCGTCTGCCCAAAAATTTGAGTCGCTGACGTGTAACCATGTGATGAGGAGGAATTCGATGCACAAGGCGATTCGTGCGTTCGTGTCCACAACTCTATCCGTGGCTGCGGGCTTGCTTTTTTCCTTTTCCGTGAGCAGCCAGCAAGTGCCGCAGGAACTACAACCACCTGCTAATGAACACCTCCTTTTGCAGGTACATGCCAAGGGCGATCAGATCTATTCCTGCAAAGCGGATGGAGGGCAATTTTCGTGGACGCTGAAGGCTCCCGAGGCCCGGCTTTTCGAGAAAAGCGGCAAGCCGTTCGGCAAGCATTTCGCCGGCCCGTCGTGGGAAGCGAACGATGGCAGCCGCGTCACGGGAAAAGCTGTGGCGAACGCGCCTTCCCCCAATGCCGAATCCATTCCGTGGTTGCTGGTTGCCGTAGCGAGCCATTCGGGAGAGGGCGTGCTCGCGCATGTCACATCCATCCAGCGCATCAACACCAAGGGCGGCAAACCGCACGAATCCGCGTGTGATGCCGCGCATGCCGGCCAGGAAGATCGCGTTCCCTATTCTGCCGATTACGTTTTCTTCGCCCCCAAATAAGACTCAATCGTGTTGGCCGCGACTGAGGGAAGCAAGAAAATCTAATGATCGGTGAGCCGATTTGCGCCGGCCTGTTTCGTGGATACAGAGGAATGCCAATTTCAGGAAGAAATTCTTTCACTTGCTGAAAAGCGGAATTATCAAGGAAAGTATTCCTACGCGAAGGAAAGCTGTGAATCCAATTTCACTTTGAAAAAAGAAACCAGGTCAAAGTTACTTTTCAGTTTGAGGCAGGGACGCGTCGCGATCGCCCTGGTCAAGGGTCGCGTCGATGACTCCGGTGAAGGCAAGGAAGTGGTGTTGGAATATGGAGACATCCGTAGTCAGCGCCACATCCATGTCCAGGACTTCTCTCGCATAAGCCAGCGATTTTTTGGTTTTGCTGCTTGCGTTGGCGCCCACCGTGTTTACCAAACCCTGGTCCAGCGAATCCAGGTTGCGGGCCAATTCGTTCATGTCAATCAGAAGAAATAAATCAAGTTTGAGCGTTTGCTTCTGCAGCAGCTTTTGGATCTCTTGCCGGGCGTTTTCCAGCGATTGCAGGCACCGCTCGTGGCTTCTCACCAGTTCTTCTTTTTCCTGAACGTCCAGACTCAAGGACTGCACATCCATCTTTTTCAATTGCACCTGAGAGCGGAGCATAGCCGAATCCAGGCGGCCCATGAAAATGGCAAATTCATTATCGTTCATAAGGCGCAGGGCCCGAGGAGCTTGTGGTGTGGTGAATTGAGAAGTATGGGAAAACGCCGGAACGGCGCTCAGGAATGCGAAGATTGTGATGATAAGTTTGCGAATCAATGTCCTTCTCCTAACAACTTAGCAAATCCGGCGGGTCTTGACGAACTGCTTTGGCCAGTCCCCAAACATATAGGAGGCAACTCGGATGCCATCGAGGCCTCGCCACGTAACTGATTCGACACAAGAAGCGGAAGTTATAGCAATCGTGGAACTTAGGTCAGACTTTTGGGAGGGTAAGAGGCGATTCTAGGGGGTCTGGTTGCTGTTCAATTTAGCTTAAATTCAAAAGTTGTTACGGAAGGTGCCGAAGATTGCCCCGGCGCGACCAGCTTCTTATCCGCCGAGCTTCGAAATCCAAACTAATACCATGCTCCCCACAATGATCCGGTAAACGGCAAAGGGCACGAAGCCGTGCTTGCGCACGTAGGCCATGAACCAGGCCACCGAGGCGTAGGCGACGATGAAAGAAATCACGAAGCCGATGGCGAGAACGACCCATCCATGCGCGTCAATTTGAGAAACGCCAATGGGGTTTTCTGTTTTTCCGAGAAGCGATTTCAGCAAATCGTAACAAGTGGCCACGACCATTGTGGGGATGGATAGAAAGAACGAAAACTCCAGCGCCGACGCGCGCGACATTCCAGCCAGTTGCCCCGCAGCGATCGTGGACATGGAGCGGGAAGTTCCCGGGAAAACAGCCGAAAGAATCTGGCACGCTCCGATCCAGATGGCCTGGCCGAGGCTCATGTCCTCCATGTGCCAGACTCGAATGCGGCTGCCGGGCGCGCCCGGGCCGGCGACTTCCGATTTGGCGTTCATCGCGTCGATGATCCACATGGCGACTCCGCCGATCAGCAGCGCCAGGCCCATGATTTCGAGACTCTCCAGATGCTTGCCGATCACCTTGGTGAGGAGAAAAGCAGGAATCGCCGTGACCACGAAGGCGACGGCGGTCAAACTCAAAGGGTGAGTCAAGAAGGTGCGGTCGCCGCGCTCGCCTCGTGGGAAAGTGGACACGAATTTCGCAATGCGCTCCCGAAAGTAAACGGGGAGGCAGGCGATGGCGCCCAACTGGATGACGATCGTATACATTTTCCAGTAGCCGTCCGACAGGCTGATGTGCATCAGGGCTTCGGCGAGGCGCAAGTGCGCGGTGGAACTCACGGGAAGAAACTCCGTGAGTCCTTCCACGATTCCCAGTATTACGGACAAGACGTAATCGTTCAATTGCCCTCCGGCAACAGGCGAATGGGTTTCATCATTTCAATGGCGTTTTGGCCGCGGCCGTAATAATTTTCGATCGTTCCAGACTCACGATAGCCATGCTTCCTCCACAATGCAATCGCAGCTTTGTTGGTTGTTGCCGTTTCAAGATACATGCAGGCAACGCCGTGGGAGTCGGCTTCCTGTTCGGCGGACTGGAGGAGCAGGGAACCGATGGATTGGCGGCGGAACGGTTCGAGAACATCGAGCGTGATGACGTGGGCGAACTCGCCGGAGCGCTCCGTTAAAATGAAGCCGGCAAGCATTTTTGGATTGGCCGGAGCGGTAATTTCCGCGACGATGCAGTAGGAACCTTCCGATTGCAGATAACCTTTCATCTCACGCCGCCCGTAGGCGATTGTTTTCGGGAAGCAAAGTTGATCCATTGCGACGAGGGCATCGAAATCGGACGTCTGGTAGGGGCGAAGAATCAATCCGGGAACGGGCACGGCGCCGGCTCACAATTCGAGGATCACGGGGAGAATCAGCGGGCGCTTGGACGTCTGCTTTTTCAGGTAGCGCCTGAGGTCCACACGGATTTTTTCCTTGATGACGCTCCAATCGGTTTTTTCCTCGGCATTCGATTGCTCGACGGTGCGGAGCACGACTTCGCGCGCGCCGTTGAGCAATTCCAGGCCGTTATCGGAAGGCATGAACCCGCGCGTGACGATTTCCGGTTGCGATTCAATTTGCCCGGTGTGCTTGTTGATGGCGATGATGGGCACCACGACGCCGTCCTCGGACAAGTGTTTCCTGTCGCGAATGACGACTTCCTCGATTTCCTCGAGTGACCCGGAATCGACGCAAACGCGGCCGGCGGTCACCGGCTCGCGGCGATAGGCACGGTCGTCGGTGAATTCGATCGGCTGGCCGTCTTCGATCAGCATGATTTCCTCGGACACCGCACCGACTGCGTGCGCGAGGGCGGAGTGGCGGAAAAGTTGGCGGTATTCTCCGTGGATGGGAATGAAATAGCGCGGGCGAACGAGATTGAGGAGCATTTTCTGCTCTTCCTGGCTGGCGTGGCCGGAGACGTGGATCGTGCCTCCGTCATTGTCGTAATACACGAGGGCGCGCTTGCGGAACATGTGATCCAGCATGCGGAAGATGGCTTTTTCATTGCCGGGAATGATGCGCGCGGAGAGGATCACGGTGTCGCGTTCATCGAGCGTGAGCAGGCGGTGGTTATCGACCGCGACGCGCGAGAGAGAGGACATGGGTTCGGCCTGACTGCCGGCGACGAGGACAACGAGTTTTTCCGCCGGGTACGCATTGATGTCCTGCGAACGTACCACGAGGCCGTCGGGAATTCTGAGGCGGTTCATGCCATGCGCGATCTCGACATTATCGACCATGCTGCGGCCTATAAATGCGACTTTGCGGCCTGCCGCGGCGGCGATGTCCACGATTTGCTGGATGCGCGGGATGGACGATGCGAAACAGGAGACAATCACTTTGCGCGTCGCCGCGCGCGTAAGTTCCTCGATGCGCGGGCGGACATTGCGCTCCGAAGGCGTGTAGCCGGGGCGCTCGACGTTTGTGCTGTCACTGAACAGCGCGAGCACGCCTTCCGCGCCGTAGCGCGCGAACGCGTGCAGATCAAACGGCTGACCGTCAATCGGGGTGGGGTCCATCTTGAAATCGCCGGTGTGAATCACGACTCCGACTGGAGTGCGGATGGCTAGCGCGACGCAGTCAATCGTGCTGTGCGTGACGCTGATGAACTCGACCTCGAACACGCCGACTTCCAGCTTGCGTCCCGGGATGACTTCGCGCAGATCTGTTTTCTCGAGCAGGCCGTGTTCTTCCAGGCGCTTGTGCACCAGGGCGAGCGTGAAGCGCGTGCCGTAGATGGGCACTTGCAGGTCGCGCAGGATGTAGGGGATTGCGCCGATGTGATCTTCATGGCCGTGGGTCAGCAGGATGGCCCGCAGGTATTGCCGGTTTTGCTTGAGGTAACTGATGTCGGGAATGACGATGTCCACGCCGAGGAGTTCGGCCTCGGGGAACATCATGCCCGCGTCGATCAAAATCATGTCGTCGCCCGAACGGAGAACCAGCATGTTCATGCCGAATTCGCCGAGGCCGCCGAGGGGAATTGCTAAGAGAGAGGGTTTATCCAATGTAGCTCACGTCCTTAAGTAAGACTCAACATCGTATCACATGGGAGGATGGGATACGGAGGAGCGGCGTCTGGATCTGCTCTGAGATCGGAAAAAACGCGCGACAGTGACGCCCAGAGAAGCGGCTACTGAACTTTATTTTTCACGGGCGCATCGCTCGCGCCGACCGGATCAACCTTCTTGAAAAAAGAGGCTTGGTCGGAATAGATGCAGAAGTCTTCGCGAAATTCCTCGTTCTCGGATCGCGGGGATTTCGAAGCCCAGTTGAAGTCCATCTTGTCGCTAACCCAGGGCCGCGTGTAGGTCTTCGGGTCGGTGAGGGTAATGACCAACTCCAGGTGGTCATGGTCCAAGCGGTGGAAGACTTCGTGGAGAGTCATCTGGTCGCTGTGCGGAGAACCTAGCGGGTCAGTCCAGGTTCTGTCGTTGAAACCGTTGGAGTCCACTACAAAATTGTCGCCGTCCCACCGGCCGACGGAGTAGCCGTAATACGTCGGCTCGGGATCAACGAGCGGCTTTCGGCCGTCCGTCCAAATGTCGCGAAAGGTGTGGCCCCACTCGAAAAATTCCACCACTTCGTTGCGAGTTTGGATGAACCTCATCAACGGCGCAAAAATTTGCAGCATCACGCGTGGGTAACCCGCCGGCTCGCACTGCAGCATCGGATCATTCCATTCGTTTTCCGGAGCAATGGGGGGCGCGATTCCCGGGGCCCGGCTGTACGTGAACGAGCCTCTCACGGCATTGAACTTTGCCAGCCCCCAAGCTGTCATGGGAGGACGATCGCCGCTTAGAGGCGCATTTCCTCTCGGAACTTTTCCCCTGACCCAAATTCCAGACAGATCATGCGGGTCAAAGGGCAGCGGCTTCGTCGTCTGGTCCTTGGGCGCGCTCGAAGGCTGAGTAGTTTGGGCGAAGGCAATACACGGCAAGGACACGAAGACAACGGCCGCCAGCATGGCGGCTGAACCGATCAGGCGATTCTGCAAGTTGAAACCCCAACATTCCAGACGTTATATCGGGTCATAATTCTGGTTCTTGTGGCAAGCCGCATCCCTGAGTCGAATGTAATTTGCGGCCGTCCGGGAAGAATACGTCTGCGCAAATCCCGACCGGCTTGCCGTCTTTGCCGGGGTGGAACTCAAGAGAAACTTGGTCGCCGGTCTTTAGAGCCGTGTGAGTCCAGCCCAAGCGGATCAGATTACCGGGATTATTCAGTTCGATGGCCCAGTTTACGACCTTCCCGGTTTCATCCTTGGCGTCAAGATAAATTTGGCAATGGGGATTGGCCCACACGAATTGCGAAACGACTCCCTTCAAGGTGATCCGTTTTGTAAAGTCGTACCCTTGGGATCCGTGGTGTGCCACGACGGGGCCGCAAAATGCAAGAAGGCCGCATGCCAATGCGATAAACGCTATGAATCTCCCTCTCATCCGGCACCTCGCAGATTAATTTGAGCCGACATTTACTGCATCGTACGCTTGTCCGTGTCTTGATACAACGAGTTTGCCATCGGAAGAGTTGACCGCAAGCGGATCCGATCAGCCTTTCCCGCCGGAAAATATTCTTGCCACGGCGACCAGGATGACAGCTCCCACGGTTGCCGCGGCAATGCTGTAGAGCAGCCCGCCACCCTGAATATTGAGCTTTGAAAAAATCCAGCCGCCGAGCACCGCGCCCACCATGCCTAGAATGATATCGGCGATGCAACCGAAGCCGCGGCCGCGCGAAACGGTTCCCGCCAGCCAGCCGGCGATCAGTCCGATAATCACCCAGGCGATCACGGATTGCGGAATGTATACGGATAAGATGTGCATTAGGTCTCCATTCGCGTCACAGATTCAGTAGGACGGGCTTCAGCCTGTCTGCTTTTTGAAAATCACAGGCAAAAAACCACAGGCTGAAGCCTGCGCTACAAAAACTCACAGGCTGAAGCCTGTCCTACTGGGGCTCCTGCTGCGTCATGCAGTGTAACGTACCCAGGCCGAGAACAAGATCGAGGCACGCGATTCCCACGACTTTGCGACCGGGGAACAAGGCGGCTAGCTTGATTAGAGCTGTCGCGTCGCTGGGATCGTTGAATGTTGGCACCAGAACCAATTTATTCGCCATATAGAAATTCGCGTAGCTGGCCGGGAGCCGCTGGCCATCGAAAAAAACCGGGTCCGGCATCGGCAGAGTCTCCACGCGGAGCAAGCGGAGGTCCTGGTCTTTCATTTCGCGGAGCAGGGCCAGATTTTCCTGCAAGGGCTGGAAGTTTGCTTCCGATGGATCATCCTCCACGACGGTCACAACGGTCGTTGGATTGACGAAGCGCGCGAGGTCGTCCACGTGGCCGTGAGTATCGTCGCCGGCGATACCGTTTTTCAGCCAGAGAATATTTGTCACGCCGAAGTAATCGCTGAAGATGGCTGCCAATTCCTTGCGTGTTACGCCGGGATTGCGCGCCTGGATCGGGCTCAGCAGGCACTCTTCCGTGGTGAGCAGGGTTCCCAGTCCGTTCACGTCGATGCTTCCGCCCTCCAAAACGACGCGGCGGCCGCCATGCGTGGGTGAGCACATGTTCCATTTTAGCTTGGTCGCCAGCTTGTCGTTCGCGGCGTCGTCTTTTTTCCAGTCATCGTATTTGGCCCACGCGTTGAACTGCCAGTTCGTGGCCGCGGTCTCGCCTTTGTTATTACGCACGAAAATCGGGCCGAAATCGCGAATCCACCCGCGGTTGGTGGGGACGTGAAAAAAATCCACGGCGGAGAGGCTTGCGCCGGCCGATTTCAAGACGCGGCGAGCTGCGCGTTCCATCTGCGCGTTCTCGACGAGAATTCGTACGCGCTCGACTTGTGAGAGGTGGCGCACGATATCCGCGTAAACCCAGGGGATTGGAGCGAATTTTCCCGGCCAGTCGGTTTTTTCGTGCGGCCAGGCGAGCCAGGTGGCCGCGTGCGGTTCCCATTCGGCGGGCATTCGGAAGCCGGGCGAAAACGGAGTGGATGGTGCTCGGCGGGCAGGTTTCACTCGTGCCATCGCTCCAGGATTGGGGAGTAGGCATCGATGCGGCGGTCGCGCAGGAACGGCCAGTTGCGGCGAGTGTCCTCGACGCGCGCGGGATCGCATTCGACGATCAGGATTTCTTCCTTGTCGGCGGAACCTTCGGCGAGGACGCGGCCAAACGGATCGGAGACGAAGGAATGTCCCCAAAATTCGAGGCCGCTCTCAGGGGTGCCCTCGAAGCCGACGCGATTCACGGCGGCGACGAACACGCCGTTGGCGATGGCGTGGGAGCGCTGAATGGTGCGCCAGGCGTCGAGTTGCGCGGCGCCGAATTCCTGCTTCTCGGAGGGATGCCAGCCGATCGCCGTCGGATAGAAAATTATATTGGCGCCGCCGAGGCTTGCAAGGCGCGCACCTTCGGGATACCACTGGTCCCAGCATACCAGCACGCCGATGCGGCCGAATTTCGTGTCGAAATTGGGAAAGCCCAGGTCCCCCGGAGTGAAATAAAATTTTTCGTAATAGAGCGGATCGTCCGGAATGTGCATCTTGCGATATTTTCCGAGGAGCGATCCGTCAGCATCTAGTATCACGGCAGTATTGTGATAAATGCCCGCGGCGCGTCTCTCGAAGAGCGAGCCGACGATCACGACTTTCAGTTCGCGCGCGAGTTTCGCGAGCGCTTCCGACGAAGGGCCCGGAATCGGCTCGGCCAGCTCGAATAAATCGGCATTTTCCTCGCGGCAAAAATATTGCGAGCGAAACAGCTCCTGCAGGCAAACGATCTGCGCCCCACGCGCCGCAGCCTCGCGAATGCGATCCTCTGCCTTGGCAAAATTCTCTCTTGGATCGAGGGAGCAACTCATTTGAATCAAGCCAATCGTGAATTTTTCCGCCACGGTCGAATCATAGCATTATCCATTTAGATTTGAAGGAGAGAGTATGAGGCAGTCGGTCGCAGTTGCCAAAAGTGATCAGAAGTGAACAGACTTGGATTCCCGCCGTGATTAAGATAAGGTTTGCTGGTCGATCATCCAGATGGAATATGGTTTCTAAACATCGGTTCGCACTCTGCCCGAGGCGACAGCGAACATGCTTTCCTGAAAATTCATGGCTTCACGCCGCAAAATCGCTATTTGGTTAGGTGCGATCGCCGTCTGTCTCCTCGCCGGTGTGGTTTTCCTCGCCCCTATTTTTCTTAACCTGGATCACTACCGGCCTGAAGTAATCTCTTACTTCGAGCAGAATACCGGAAAGAAAGTGGAAATCGGGCGTTTGTCGTTGACCTTTTTTCCGCAGATTACGGTTCACATGGACGGCTTTGGCGTGAAAAGCCCTCCGCTATTTCCTCCCAGCTACATCGTGAAGGTGGCGCGAACCGACGCGGTGTTGTATTTTTGGCCGCTGCTGCGTCGAAATGTAGTGATCAGATCGGTCGTGATGGAGGACCCGGAGATCAACCTGGTGTCGGATCCCGATGGCCCCTGGAACTTCGAGAACCCTGAAACGGAGAATTCCAAGAACACCTTTCCCCTGGGCATCATCGACAAAGTGGTGATGCATCGAGGGAGTTTGATTGTGTCCAATCTGTTGCCTTCCGATGCGGCCGGCCCCGTAGTCTTTGAAGCTCACGACATCACGAGTGAACTCGATACCGTGAACCTGGCGGCGATCGTCAATCCCACATCTCCATCTCTGAACGGTCAAGGCGTATGGAAGGCAGGCCGTTTGCGTTTTGGCGCGGTGGAGACGACGAACGTGAATTGCAAAGTCCGGCTGGAGTCGAAGGAGATTTTTTTCACGAATTTGAGCGCTCAGGCGTACAGCGGAAAGACGACCGGGGAATTCTCCGTGAATCTAACGAAAAAAACCGCGAGCTTTAAAGCGGACGGTCGAATAAGCGGAATTAATCTGACCCAACTGCTTGCCGGGTTCAATGAAACACGGGGGAGAATCTCCGGGAAACTCGAAGGAGACCTGAAACTTGCGGGAGATATAGAGCACACCGTGAGTCCGCTGGCGGGAATTCATGGAACGGGGCACCTCAAGGTGACCGACGGCCAGGTGCCGAGCCTGATGCTTAATTCAAATCTGATGAAGCTGGCGCACTTCAACGATCTTGGGCCCGCCAAGGAGAATCCCTCCTCGTTTAAGTCAATTTCCGCGGATCTGGAGCTTGCCAATCTGCGGATTACGAGCAAGGCGATCGACATTGATGGCTATGGAGTCGATGTGGATGGGTCCGGGAGTGTGAGCGTCTCGGGCTCCGATGATCTGAATTATCAAGGCGTGGCGGCAATTACAACCAAGCAGGGATTTTTAACCAACATGTTCGGCCGGTTGGAGGGAGCGAAATTGGAGGACGGCAAGCTATCGTTTCCGTTCCGCGTTGACGGGACGATCGATGCCCCAAAATTTTCCAAGGGAACGAAGAAAAACTGAAACGCGATCAGTCGTCTTCGCCGATCATGATGGCGGCTGCCAGGACGGTGGTCCACAGGCCGCGCTTGTCCCCAACGGCGGACTGTGTGATGTTCATGGTACGCACGATCTTGTTGGAAATCCGGTAGACCTCTTTTTTCTCATCCCAGGACAAATCCGGGTCGAATTCGACGTTGAGCGTGGTGGCCAGCATTTCGGCGGCCAACTCTTCGGTGTATTCGCCGGCCACCTCTTCGGTTTCGCCGAACGAGTGGTGTTCGGAGAGGTAGCCGTACATGGATTTGTCGGCGGGAAGAGCGAGGCCGATGCCTGCAGCGATCAGACGGTGCGCTTCGCGCGTGGAATTTTCGCTGATGACGGTGAAGGCGACTTGCCCGGGCTTGAGGTGCTTCAGACCCTCGGCGCGCGAGATGAGTTTGCAATTGGGAGGGAAGATCGAAGAGACGCGCACGATGTTGCACGCGGCAATGCCCGCGCTGCGCAAAGCCAGCTCAAAACTTGAGAGCCTCTCGCGATGCTTTCCCACGCCTTTTGTCAGGTAGATCTTTTTCGCGACGAACGCCATGAGGGGTGCCGGAGTACGGTGCCTCCTGCTGCTAGATGATCGCCTAAAATTTGCGCAAACTTTTAAGGCGTGCGGAAAAGTAACAAGAACACACTACTGTGTCAATTACTTTCCGGTCCAAACGGCAAGAATGTATTCAAATTTTGACATTCGCGCGGCGCTGAAGGCCTATTTTGGAAAAGAAATTGCGAACCAGGGGAAAAGCGGCTCACGACAGACTTCGGCGGCGAGCCGTTTCTCAATCGGGCTTGCAAAGCTTCAGGAAGCGCTCCAGGGTGGGCGAAAGCGATGCAAGAGTGCGCAAATCTTTTTGCGTGAAATCGGCGCCGGCCAGCGCGAGTGACCGGGCTTTCCTTGAAATTTGCACCACCCCGCGAACCCGCGCACCGTCTAGGATCGGGGCGCTCATGATCTTTTGGATCAACTCCCCTGCATCTCGCCCGAGGGGAACGGCTTCAAAAACGCTGGCATGTCGCGCCGAGCTGAAATTGTTCAGGAGATCCGGCTTGCCCTCGCGAGCTGTTTTCGCGGCCAGGGCCGTGGTGCTGGTGAGCGGAATCGTGCCCACCTGAGAAAGTTGCACCGGAATCAGGAACTTCAAGCTCTTGTGCTTGGGCGCCAATTTCAGAATCGCCACTTCATCCGTCTCCACGCCGAACAATTTTGCCAGGGTTATTCCCACCTGGCCGAGCGTGTCGGAATCGGGAGCGACGCCACTGCTTTCCATGGCGTTGACGAGCGATACCAAATCGGCGACTTGCTGATCGGGCATGAATATTCTCCAATATTTCCAGCGATGCATTATATCCAAGCAAGGGGCGGGAATTTGCAATATTCTTGCTCATATCGCCATTGAAAAAACACCGGAAATTACCTATACTGAAACTTCAAATTCAGCGGAGCCGGGATGCCTGCGACAGAAGTGGATTCTCGACAGTTTAGCCAATTTTCCCCGCGGACAATTCCATACCAGAAGATTAAGAAATTGCCATAATGCGCCAGTGTGTTCCAAGTTGGGAGGAATAGGGTGTGCCAGTACGCGCGAGGCGCCCCAGAAGGGTTCCGGTTTGATGCCATGGAAATGAATTCAGGAGCACAGGAATGACAGAAACGACGGCGGGAACCAAAGCTGCGCCGAACCGCCTCTTGGCTCTTTGGAGCAGCGTGATCGGCAAAAAGGTGGTCATGGCCGTGACCGGAGCCGTGCTCATCCTTTTTGTGATCGCACACATGGTTGGCAATTTGAAAATATTTTCCGGCCAGGAAGAGATCAACGCCTATTCGCGCTTTCTGCGGGAAGTGGGCTGGCCGGAGCTCGGTTACGGCCAGCTTCTGTGGATCGTTCGCAGCCTGCTGTTCGTCTCTGTAATTCTGCATATTACCGCGGCCGTGCAATTGACGCGTATGAACTGGCAGGCGCGGCCGGTCGGGTACGACTCCAGGAAAAATGTGGAGACCACCTGGGGCGCGATGACTATGCGCTGGGGCGGCCTGCTGCTGGCCATTTTTATCGTGTTCCACTTGTTTCACTTCACCGGCGGGATGGTGGGATTTCAGCCGGGTCAATTTGAACATTTGATGGTGTATCAAAATGTAGTGGCCGGATTTTCCAATGTGCCGATCGCATTGTTCTACATCATCGCCATGGGCGCCTTGTGCCTGCATCTGGATCACGGGGTTTGGAGCATGCTGCAGACGCTGGGCTGGGTCAACCTGGACAATACAAAAAGTTTGAGGGCCGTTTCCCGGATTGTGGCTCTGCTTATTTTCGCTGGTTTTATCTCGGTGCCGATTGCGGTGCTGGGGGGCTGGGTGCGCTGAGGGGAGAGAAATGCTCGAATCGAATATTCCATCCGGTCCAATCGAAGAAAAGTGGGAAAGAGCCCGCTTTGAGATGAAGCTGGTCAATCCCGCCAATCGCCGCAAGCACACGGTGATCATCGTCGGGTCGGGACTCGCGGGGGCATCGGCGGCCGCTTCGCTCGGCCAGCAGGGCTACAACGTGCATTGTTTTTGTTTCCAGGACAGCCCGCGCCGCGCGCACTCCATCGCCGCGCAGGGCGGCATCAACGCCGCCAAGAACTACCGGAATGACGGCGACAGCATCCACCGCCTGTTCTATGACACGGTGAAGGGCGGAGACTTCCGCTCGCGCGAGGCCAACGTATTCCGCCTCGCGCAGATCAGCGTCAACATCATCGACCAGTGCGTGGCGCAGGGCGTTCCTTTCGCTCGCGAATACGGAGGATTGCTCGATACGCGCTCGTTTGGTGGCGTGCAGGTTTCACGCACGTTCTATGCTCGAGGACAGACGGGGCAGCAGTTGCTGCTGGGCGCATACCAGGCGCTCGAGGAGCAGGTCGCCACCGGCAGCGTGAAGATGCACACGCGCAGCGAAATGCTGGATATTGTCGTTGTGAATGGAAGGGCGCGCGGCGTCGTCACGCGCGATCTCTTGACCGGCGCGATCGAATCTTTCGCGGCCGACGTGGTGGTCCTGGCGACGGGCGGCTACGGAAACGTTTTTTATCTTTCCACCAACGCCAAGGGGTGCAACACCACGGCCATCTGGCGCGCGCATCGCCGCGGCGCATTTTTCGGCAATCCCTGCTTCACGCAAATTCACCCCACGTGCATTCCGGTGAGCAACGAAAATCAATCCAAGTTGACGCTCATGTCGGAATCGCTCCGCAACGATGGGCGCGTTTGGGTTCCGAAGAAAAAGGGAGACACCCGGCCCCCAGCGCAGATTCCCGAGGCCGAACGCGATTACTATCTCGAGCGGCGCTACCCGAGTTTCGGAAATCTGGTTCCCCGCGACGTGGCCTCGCGCGCCGCGAAAGAAGTTTGCGACGCCGGGCTTGGAGTCGGCCCCGGCGGCCAGGGCGTGTACCTGGACTTCGCGGACGCCATTCGCCGCATGGGAGAATCGGTGGTCCGCGAAAAATATGGAAATCTCTTCGACATGTATGAAGAGATCACCGGCGAAAACGCGTACAAAGTTCCGATGAGGATTTACCCTGCCGTCCATTACACGATGGGCGGCCTGTGGGTCGATTACCGGCTGATGTCGACGATTCCCGGGCTTTTTGTCGCTGGGGAAGCTAATTTCTCCGACCACGGCGCCAATCGCCTCGGAGCGAGCGCGCTGATGCAGGGCCTCGCGGATGGATACTTCATTCTGCCCTACACGATTCCGAACTACATTGCGTCCAATCCGCTGGAAAAAGTGGACACGTCTCAGCCTGAGTTCGCGGCCGTAAAAGAAGAAGTGAACAAGCGCATTGCCCGGTTGATCGGGATTCAAGGCAAGCGAACCGTGGACTCATTCCACAAGGAGCTTGGCAAACTGGTGTGGGAAAATTGCGGGATGGCCCGGTCCGCGGACGGTTTGCGCACCAACCTTGAAAAAATCCCTATGTTACGTGAGGAATTCTGGAACAACTTGCGGATCATTGGGACGGGGGCGGAACTCAACCAGTCGCTCGAAAAGGCCGGGCGGGTTGCGGATTTCCTGGAGCTGGCCGAGTTGATGTGCCTGGACGCGCTCGAGCGGGAAGAATCCTGCGGCGGGCATTTCCGCGTCGAGAGCCAGACCCCGGACGGCGAAGCCCTGCGCGATGATGATAGATTCTCGTTCGTGTCGGCATGGGAATGGAAGGGCGAAGGCGACCAGTGGGAATTGCATAGGGAGCCCCTTACCTTCGAGCACGTTCATCTAGCGCAGAGGAGTTACAAGTAGCCCATGAACCTCACACTAAAAGTTTGGCGGCAGCAGGACAACAAATCCGCCGGGAAATTTGTGACCTATCAGGTGCAAGGTGTGACGCCGGACATGTCGTTTCTCGAGATGCTCGACCTGCTCAACGAGAATCTTCAGGCCCAGGGCGAAGCTCCCGTCGCTTTTGAACATGATTGCCGCGAAGGAATCTGCGGGATGTGCGGATTCCTGATCAATGGCGTGGCGCACGGGGGTCACCGGGGCACGACTGTGTGCCAGCTTTCGATGCGTTTTTTCAAGGACGGAGACTCGCTGACGCTCGAGCCATGGCGCGCGAAGGCATTTCCCGTGCTGCGCGATCTGGCCGTCGATCGTTCCGCGTTTGACCGGATCATTCAAGCCGGCGGGTTTATCACGGCGCCCACGGGCGTTGCGCCGGAGGCGAGAGCGATCCTCGTTCCTAAGGAGGACGCTGACCGGGCCATGGACGCGGCCGCTTGCATCGGATGCGGCGCTTGCGTTGCCGCGTGCCCCAATGCAGCCGCCATGCTGTTCACCGCCGCGAAGATCACGCATCTCAATTCGCTTCCCCAGGGACAGCCGCAGCGATACCAGCGAACGTCGGATATGGTCGCGGCTATGTCTGGGGAACTGTTCGGAAGCTGCACGAATCACGGCGAGTGCGAGGCCGTGTGCCCGAAGAAGATTCCGATCGAGTTTATCGGACGGATGAACCGCGACCTGATCCATGCCACGCTGCATCGCCGCGGAGGGTAATGCCGACGACTGTGGAATCTTACTTCCATGCGTGCTGATGAACTTTCTGCTCGGGCGCGCGCCATCCATTTTTCAAGCCTCGTATTGGACGCCCACGCGGATACGCCGCAACGACTGTTCTTCGATCAATTTGATTTGGGGCGGCGCGACGCCGAAGGCTGTGTCGATATCCCCAGGCTGCGCGAAGGCGGTGTTGGAGCGATCTTCCTTGCTTTGTGGGTGCCTGTCGAAATTACGGGCGCGGCGGCTACGTTGCGTGCGCGGAGCTTACTAGATGTCACGCTGAAACAAATCGAAATTCATGGTGCTGATTTGGCGCTTTGTACCTCGTCCAAAGAAGTCCGGGCGGCGCGAGCGGAAAACAAAATCGCCGTGTTGTTGGGAGTGGAGGGCGGGCACGCCATCGACAGCGACTTTGCGATTTTGCGTGAATTCGGCGCGCGCGGCGTGCGCTACATGACGCTGACCCACAACGCGGCCACGGAATGGGCGGACTCCTCCAACGACGCCCCGCGCCACAACGGGCTGACGGATTTCGGCAAACAAGTAATCCGGGAAATGAATCGGCTCGGAATGCTGGTCGATGTTTCCCATGTCTCCGACCAGACCTTTTACGATGTTCTGGAGACTTCGCGCGCGCCGGTGATCGCATCCCATTCCTGCTGCCGCGCGCTTTGCGATGCGCCCCGAAATCTCGATGACGCCATGATCAAAGCGCTGGCCTCCCGCGGCGGCGTGATACATATCACTTTTCACGACAGCTTCCTCAGCCAGGAATACGCGAATGCGAAGCGCGCCCTGGCATCTGAAATCGCGTCCCGGGAACAAGCGGTCAGCGAAAAGGTTGGGGAGAACGAGGCGCAGAATCTAATGGCGTTGCAGCGGCTCAGCGATGAATCGATTCGCGCCGGAAAACTGCCGCAGGTAAGTTGGGAGAAAATCGTCGATCACCTCGATCACGCTGCCAGCATTGCGGGCGCGGACCACGTGGGCATCGGTTCGGATTTTGACGGAGCGTTTATGCCGGCCGGAATGGAAGACGCGTCAAAATTTCCCTCCCTTACGGAGGGCCTGCTCGGGCGCGGATACGCGGATGCTGACATCAGGAAAATTCTCGGAGAGAATACGCTTCGAGTGATGTACGATGCGCAGCGGATTGGCGAAATGCCGGCTCCAGAGAATCCCTAGTCAGATCTCGGGAATCGCGGCATAATATGCGCCGCTTGTTTCCAGGGAGAACCTAAGATGCGCTGCTTTCTTAAAATTGCAGTCCTGGCTTACGCTTGTTCAATCATTTCCATGCCGGCGGCGGCTCAGGCGCCAACTCCGGCGCCGGCCAAGAAAGCGGAGGCTCCCGCAAAAGCTCCCTCCGCCTCAGCGCAGGCCTTTGACCCTGCATTGTTGCAGCCCGCCACGCTGAAGGCCAAAGCTCCTGCCGAGTACGAGGTCAAGTTTGCGACCACGGCTGGAGACTTCACCATCAAGGTCACGCGCGCCTGGGCGCCGAATGGAGCGGACCGCTTCTACAATCTCGTCCGCCATCATTTCTACGATGGCGCGGCTTTCTTCCGCGTGCTGCCGGGATTCATGGCGCAATTTGGGATCAGCGCGTACCCTGAGGTTTCCAAAGTCTGGGAAACCGCAAACATCAAGGACGATCCCATCGTGCAGAGCAATCATCGCGGATTTGTCTCGTTTGCCACAGCGGGGCCAAACACACGAACCACCCAGGTATTCATCAACTATGGAAATAACGAGGCTCTCGACAAGAGCGGATTTTCGGCGTTTGCCGTGGTTTCCGACGGGATGGAAGTGGTGGACAAGCTGTATAACGGCTATGGTGAGGGAGCCCCTGACGGCCACGGGCCGAACCAGGGCCTGATCACCAGCCGCGGGCGCGCATATTTGGAGAAGAGTTTTCCAAAGTTGGATAGCATTCGCTCCGCAGCGCTTGTGCCCGCAGCCGCAGCGCCCGCTCCGTCTAAGTAAATCATTAGGGGCGGCATTTCTGAGGGGCGATTTTTGCGTTCGGTTGGGTCAGGCTGCAAAAATCGGTTTCATCCTTAGTCCGAGCAAGCTCAAATCATGGATTTCCTTCGTTTAGGAAAGAGGGGAGCCGTCGTCCAGGAAGAAACTGACGCACTCGAAGCAGTGCGCGCAGTCGGCCTGGATCGAGGAAAATGGCTCGAAACCGATGAGGCGATTGCCGTGTGCTTTACCCTCGCGGCGTGTCTCGTGCATTTCCTGTGGAACGGCCGATACGGCTATTTTCGGGATGAGCTGTACTACGCGGCCTGCGGGCAACACCTTGCCTGGGGATACGTAGACCACGCTCCGCTGATCGCCGTGATTGCTCGATTGTCGCGAATACTCTTCGGGGACTCTCTGCACGCGCTGCGATTTTTCCCCGCGTTGTCCTCCGGCGCAAAAATACTGATTACCGCGTGGATTGTGCGCGAACTCGGCGGGAGGCGTTACGCGCAAATTCTCGCCGGGACCGCGATGTTGCTTTGCCCGATTTACCTGACGATGGACAATTTTCTGTCCATGAACGCATTTGAACCCGTGTTTTGGATGCTGTGCGTAGCGATTTCGCTGCGGATCGTTCGGACCGGGAATGTCCGCTTGTGGCCCTGGTTTGGACTCGTGGCGGGAATCGGAATTTTGAATAAGCATTCGATGCTTATTTTTGGACTGGCATTTGTCCTGGCTTTGGCCGTATCACGCCAGCGTGCCATGCTGCGAACGCCGTGGATCTGGCTCGGCGCATTCATTTCGCTGCTGATTTTTCTGCCGAATTTGCTATGGGAGGTCGCGAACCACTGGCCTACGATCGAGATTCTGCGGAACGTCGATCGCGTGAAGAATGCGCACGTGACCTCGTTGCAATTCATAGCCCAGCAGGCCTTCCTTGTGCATCCACTGGGCGCGCCGATTTGCATCGCCGGCCTGTGGTTTTTCCTGCGCAGCCGCGAGGGCGCGGCCTTTCGCTTTCTCGGATGGACATATTTTTTTCTCCTCGCCGAGTTCTTGATTTTCCGGGGGCGCATCTATTACCTGGCGCCAATCTATCCCATGCTATTTGCGTCCGGCGCCGTTGCGATCGAGGGGTGGATCGGGAACTACGGAAGATATTGGGTCAAGGTGGCAGTCCTTACTCCGCTCGTGGTTGGAGGAATCGTCGCGGCGCCCCTGGCTCTGCCGATTCTTCCGCTCGATGCCGCCGCGGAATACGCCAAGTTCTGGGATGTGGAACGCGTGCAGGTGGAAAAAGAGCCGAGCGGAAAACTGCCCCAGATGTACGCCGACATGATGGGCTGGCCGCAACAAGCGGAGGCAGTCGCCGGCGTATTTCACGCGCTCTCCCCAGGAGAGCAGTCGCGGGTGGCGATCTTCACCAAGAACTACGGTCAGGCCGGCGCTGTGGATTATTTCGGCCCCTCGCTGGGGTTGCCTCATGCCATCAGCGGCCACAACAATTATTATTTGTGGGGTCCGCAGCAATACACTGGGGAAGTGGTAATCGTGGTAGGAATGCCGCTCGATGATTTGAAACCGCTATTCGATCAGATCGAACTCGCCGCCACGATCAATTATGAGTACGCGATTCCCGAAGAAAATAGTCTGCCGGTCTATATCTGTAGGAAGCCGAAAATGACGTTGCAGCAAGCCTGGCCGCGCCTGAAATTTTATGGGTAGGGTTTGAGTAGAACAGGCTTCAGCCTGTTTGGTTTGTTCCTCGCCTGCAGTAAACCAAACAGGCTGAAGCCTGTTCGACTAAAGGCTAAGCCACTCCGAGGATCGTGACCAGTTCGCGCACGGAAGCCGCGGACTTGTCGAGCGCGGCTTTTTCTTCCGCGGTGAGTTTAATCTCGATAATTTGCTCCACACCCCGCGCCCCGAGTTTCACTGGAACGCCGACATATAATCCCTGAATGCCGTACTCACCCTCCAGATAGGCGGCGCACGGAAGAATTTTCTTCTTGTCCTTCAGAATGGCTTCAACCATTTCCACAACGGCTGCTGAAGGCGCGTAATACGCGGAACCGGTTTTCAGAAGATTCACAATTTCAGCGCCGCCCTTACGCGTGCGATCCACGATCGCTGCGATGCGGTCGGGCGGGAGCAGGTCGGGCAGGGGAATGCCGGCGACCGTCGAATAACGCGCGAGCGGGACCATGTCATCGCCGTGCCCGCCCAGGACAAATGAATTCACGTTCTCGATGGAGACGCCCAACTCCATGGCCACGAATGCGCTCATGCGCGCCGAATCGAGAACGCCGGCCATGCCCATAACGCGGTTCTTCGAGAAGCCGCTTACCCTGAACGCCGCCTGCACCATGGCATCGAGCGGGTTCGTCACCATGATGAGGATCGCATGCGGCGAATACTTCACGACCTGTTCCACAACGGCTTTGATGACGTCGAAGTTCGCCTTCAAAAGATCATCCCGGCTCATTCCCGGCTTGCGCGGAAAGCCGGCCGTGACGACAACTACATCGCTGTTGGCCGTCTCCTTGTAATCTCCCGACGCCGTGCAAATTCCAGTAACGCGCGCATCCGATCCAGTGATGGATGTGGACTCCACCATATCGAGCGCTTTGCCCGCAGGCGGACCATCGAGGATATCGGTCAGCACCACGTCGGCCAGTTCCAGATCCACAATACGCTGCGCCGTCGTCGACCCCACAAACCCACCGCCAACAACCGTGACTTTCTTCCGCATGAGCGCGTTCTCCTGTAGTGGTCAGAATGGAAGTGAAATGCGGCGGAAGAGCCTGCCACCGCCGCGATTGCGATTTTTACTTTGCGACCGCCAGCGACTGCATGTTCTCGATGATGGCGCTGGCGAATTGCGAAGTACCCAGCTTGGTGGCGCCTTCCATCATCCGTTCGAGGTCGTAGGTGACCCGCTTCTGCCCAATCGTGCGTTCGATCCCCGTTTCGATCAATTTGCCGACTTCACTCCAGCCCATGAATTCAAACATCATCACGCCGGAGAGCAGCACGGAGCTTGGGTTGATGACGTCCTTGTCGGCATATTTAGGCGCGGTGCCATGCGTGGCTTCAAAGCAGCCGTACCCGTCGCCGATGTTGGCGCCGGGGGCCATTCCGAGCCCGCCCACCTGAGCGGCGCAGGCGTCCGAAATGTAATCGCCGTTCAAGTTTGGCGCGGCGATGACTTGATATTCGTCGGCGCGCGTGATCACCTGCTGGAAAATCGAATCGGCGATGCGGTCGTTGATCAGCAGCTTCTGTTTCCACTTGCCCTGGCCGTGTGAGGCGTAAATCTTGTCGAGCACCGATTTCACTTCGTCGTACACGGATTTCTTGAAAGCTTCCGTGGCCTGTTCGAGTCCCGGTTCCACCAGCGCGGCGTTTTGCTCGATCGTGATTTTTGGATCTTTATCGCGATTTCCAAGGATCCAGGTCTCGCGTTCGGTAACGGTCTGGGCGCGAAATTCATCGATCGCCAGTTCGTAGCCCCAGTCGCGGAACGCTCCTTCGGTAAATTTCTGGATGTTGCCTTTGTGCATGATGGTCACGACGCGCTTTTTATTTTCGAGCGCGTACTGAATGGCGCGGCGCATCAGCCGCTTCGTGCCAAAGGGCGAGATGGGCTTGATGGCCACGGCGGAATCGGCGCGAATCTGTTTGGGCCCCCCGCCGAGCATGTCCTTGTTCAGAAATTCGAGGAGCTTCTTCACTTCCGGCGTCCCGGAACGCCACTCGATCCCGATATAGACATCTTCGGTATTTTCCCGGAATACGATTACATCCATCCGCTCGGGGTGCTTCACGGGAGAGGCGACTCCCTGGAAATAGCGCACCGGGCGCACGCAGGCGTAGAGATCAAGGATCTGCCGCAGCGCGACGTTCAACGAACGAATTCCCCCGCCCACAGGAGTTGTTAGCGGCCCCTTGATCGAAATTCGAAAATCGCGCACGGCCTCGACCGTTTCATCGGGCAGCCACTGCTTGAATTCGTTGAACGCTTTTTCCCCCGCGAACACTTCAAACCACGCAATTTTCCGCTTCCCGCCGTACACACGTTCGACAGCGGCGTCAAAAACGCGCTGGGACGCCTTCCAGATGTCCCTCCCCGTTCCATCTCCTTCGATGAAAGGAATGATGGGCTTGTCGGGAATGACAAACTTGCCCCCAACATACTGGATTGCCTGCCCGTCGGACGGAATGGCCCTGCCGTTATAGGATTGCTTCATGTCTATGTTCCTCTGTGGATTTTCACTGCAGTGACGCGAATGGGAAAGAATATCACACCCGGCTGTCCAAGACACTGCCGAAGCGCTCAAAAATTTGCTAAGTTATTCCGCAGGGCGTTCCGTCCGTACCCGTGTTTCATCGCCTGGGTTTCCCGCTCCTCTTGAATGCTGGCTCCTGTTCTCTTGCGCCGAGAAAAATATGCAGAATGTCGGTGTATTTGCGCGCCTTGCGCTAGTAGATGAGGTAACTCCCTGCGGGAAAGCACTTAACCCCCGTGGCGATGTCTTGCGACGACCTGCCGGCTTCGGGAAATTCGCCGAGCAACCGAAACCGTTCAACGATCTCGTCGATCACGCGGTCTGCGATGGTCAGGCTGGCCCGTTCTGCCCAATATAGAAAGATTTCGTCCAGATCACGTTCCGCATCGTCCGAGATTCGGTAGCGCAATACCTTACCGGCCGCTGGACTGGAGCCGAGCAGTTCGCGCGGCCAGCAGCTTGCGTCCTCTGGTCTTCACGCGATCTGCGAGTCCGTTTAAGCCTTCACGTCCTTCGTACTCCCCGAATTTGCCTGTTTCGATGGCGACGATCCCACTTTAGACTCTCCGGCGGATACCATCCAATTGTTGTTCGGTCAAATCCGCAAGCAGATCCTCCGCCGTGGGTTTTGCCAGACGCAGGGCCCGCGCGTCTTGCTGGTCCATGCGCCGCAATGCCTCGCGAACGACTTCGCTCGCGTTAATGTATCTGCCGCTCTTCACCTTTTTGCGGATGTTGCCTGCGAGGTCGTCTGTTACCGATACGTTCATCTGGTCCATGGTTCTTGTCGGCCTCCTCGTCCACACCAATTCGAAGAACACTGGGAGACCTAGTTGATTTCAAGCTTTGACATTAGTCGAGCCGGGCCGGAGCCGCGTTCCTGATGCGATAAATGTGAAGGTATCTCCACCCTTTAGATCGAAAATCGAATAAAAAACGCCCCCGGTATAGCCGGAGGCGTTCTTGTAAATCCAGGACAGTCTGTGCTTGCTGACCGCTCGTTGGCAGTTCAATCCTCAGATGTCGTAGTAGAGGTGGAACTCGTAAGGGTGCGGGCGCATCCGGACGGGATCCGCTTCGGTTTTTTTCTTGTAGTTGATCCATAGCTCGACGAATTCGGCGGTGAACACGTCTCCTTCGAGCATGAACTTGTGGTCCTTGCTGAGTTCGCCGAGGGCTTCTTCGAGTGACCCGGGCATCGATGGAATCTTGGCGGCTTCCTCTGCATCGAGTTCGAAGATGTCCTTGTCCAGTGGTTTGCCGGGATCGATCTTGTGCTTGATGCCGTCGAGCCCTGCCATCAGCATGGCCGCGAAGGCCAGATAGGGATTGCACGACGGATCCGGAGGACGGAACTCGAGGCGCTTGGCCTTCGGGCTTTCCGAATAGACCGGGATGCGGACCGCCGCCGAGCGGTTGCGGCGCGAGTACGCCAGGTTGACGGGGGCTTCATAGCCGGGCACAAGGCGTTTATACGAGTTCGTGCCGGGAGCGATGATGGCGGAAAGCGCCCGGGCGTGTTTGAGCAACCCCCCCGCGTACCACAATGCCATCTGCGAGAGCCCCGCGTAGCCGTCGCCCGCGAACAGCGGCTTGCCACCCTTCCACAGCGATTGGTGCGTGTGCATGCCTGAGCCGTTGTCCGAGAAAATCGGCTTGGGCATAAAAGTCACCGTCTTTCCTGCCTTTGCTGCCGTGTTTTTGATGATGTACTTGTACTTCATCATGTTGTCGGCGGAATTCAGCAGCGTGTTGAAGCGCAAGTCGATTTCCGCCTGGCCGGCTGTAGCCACTTCATGGTGCTGGCACTCGACGTCCATGCCAATTTCCATCATTCTGACGATCATTTCGGAGCGAAGATTCTGGTTGTGGTCGGCGGGCGGAACCGGGAAATAGCCCTCTTTGTAGCGAGGACGATAACCTAGATTTTTGTAATCGCCGCTATTCTCACGCCCCGTGTTCCAGCGGCCTTCGTCGGAATCGACATAATAAAAGCTGTGCTGCGGGGCCGAGTCGAACCGAACGCTGTCAAAAATGAAGAATTCCGCTTCGGCGCCGAAGAAGGCCTTGTCGGCAATGCCCGTGGATTTCAGGTAGGCCTCGGCGCGCTTGGCCACGTGGCGCGGATCGCGGTGATAGGGCTTTTGCGACGGCGGATCGGTAGCGTCGCCAATCATCACGAGCGTCGGAATGGTGAGAAATGGATCGATGAATGCCGTATTCGGATCGGGAATCAAGAGCATGTCGGATTCGTGAATCGACGCCCACCCACGAATGGAACTGGCGTCAAATCCGAATCCTTCCTCGAAGGAGTCCTCCGATAGCTCGCCAATAGGGTAGCTGACGTGCTGCCAGACACCCGGAACATCTATGAAGCGAAGATCCAAAATCTTCGCGCCATGCTTTTTCGCAAATTCCAGTACACCTTTTGCGTCCATTCGCTCTCCTTAAGACGAAGTTGATCGGTTAATGATCCTCCAAGGCATGGAACCCTGAATCGGAATGGCGAATCTACCGGAAGGGCGGAGGGGTAGTCAAGCCGTCTGGGAGTCAAAAATTGAATGACCCAAATTCGGAATCTTTATGAATAATTTATGTCATCCCGCGGCCAAATTGGCGGCAAACCGATTCCGGGGAACAACATGCGCTAATCGTAGTATTCCTGACCCAAGTGAGTGATGAGGTCCTCGCCCATCATCCAGCGCAGGGTGTTTTTCAATTTCATCGACTGGATAAAGAGATCGTGCTCGGGATAGAGTTCCGGCGCGCACATGGGGGATTTGAAATAAAAGCTCAGCCATTCCTGAATGCCGCGCATCCCGGCGCGCTTGGCCAGATCGAGGAAGAGAATCAGATCGAGCACAATCGGCGCGGCCAAAATCGAGTCGCGGCACAGGAAATCGACTTTGATCTGCATCGGGTAGCCCAGCCAGCCGAAGATGTCGATGTTGTCCCATCCTTCTTTGTTGTCGCCGCGCGGCGGATAGTAGACGATGCGGATCTTGTGGTGAATCTTGCCGTACAGGTCGGGATACAGTTTGGGCTGGAGAATGTATTCCAGCACGCCGAGCTTGGATTCTTCCTTGGTCTTGAAAGATTCGGGATCGTCCAGCACTTCGCCGTCGCGATTGCCGAGGATGTTGGTCGAGAACCAGCCGTTCATTCCCAGGAGGCGAGCCTTGAAACCCGGCGCGAGGATCGTCTTCATTAGCGTTTGGCCGGTCTTGAAATCCTTTCCGCAGATGGGCACGCCGTGCTGCTTGGCGAGAGCGACGATCGCGGGGATGTCCACGGTCAAATTGGGCGCGCCGTTGGCGAACGGCACGCCGCTGGTAATCGCGGCCCAGGCGTAGAGCATGGACGGGGCGATCGCCGGATGATTTTCCTTCATTGCGGCAACAAATGATTCGGGCGTCTCGTGGACGGAGTGCGGCTTGAGGAATATCTCCGTGGAGCCGCACCAGATCACCACGGTTCGCGAGACCTTATTTTTCTTTTGGAATTTCTGAATGTCGTCGCGAATTTGCAGCGCGAGCTCGTATTTGTTGCGGCCCTTCTTTACGTGCGTTCCGGAAAGCTTCTTCACGTAGTTCTGGTCAAAGGCGGCTTTCATCGGGCGAATCTTGCTCAAAAACTTCTTCACTTCGGCCAGATGTTCCGGGCCGAGGACTGCGGCATTTCTGGCGGCTTCATACGCGCTGTCCGGAAAAATGTCCCATCCGCCAAATACAATGTCTTCGAGCGTGGCCAGTGGCACGAAATCCTTGATCGCCGGGGCGCGCGCTTCGGTCCGCTTTCCGAGCCGGATGGTTCCCAATTGCGTCAGGGACCCGATGGGCAGCGATTTCTTTCGCCGGACCAGATCCACCCCGGCCATGAAAGTTGTGGCGACCGCACCCATGCCGACGGTGAGGACTCCGAGTTTTCCCTTCGGCAGGGCAATGCCCGCGGACTTCCGCATTCTCATTTCTCCCTTAGATTTCAAAGTGTATGGAACCCTGAAGCAGCGCGCGGCTTCCCCCAACACAATAGCCGCGCTCCCCTTTGCGCAAACAAGTTATCATGCGCGAACGCGCCAACATTTGCAACGCGGAACCTCGAATCGTTCAGTTGGCTTTGCGAGGTTTGGACGATGACCGCGCCGAGGCAGCGGCGGCGCGATGGTTTCCATGGATGGCGGCGCCAGGTTTTTTCTTCAGCCCTGCCAGCAATTTTTCGAGGCTTTGCGTGTTGATGACGTCCTTCTTTTCAATCCATCCGCGCCGCGCCATTTGAACTCCGTAGCGCATGGCCTGCAGGCCGCGCGTCGTGTGGGCGTCGGTCGAGATCACTATTTTTACTCCGCGTTCTTTGGCCATGCGCAGGTGCGTGTCCTTAATATCGAGGCGTTCCGGAGAGGCGTTACATTCCATCACCACGCCATGTTTGTGCGCCGCGTCCAGGACGCGCTCCATGTCGTAAGGGTACGCCTCCCGGCGAAGAACCAGGCGGCCCGTGGGATGCGCGACGATCTGCGTGTAAGGATTTTCGATGGCCGCCAGAATTCGCTCCGTCATCTCCGCGCGATCCATATTCATGTACGAGTGGATGGACACGAGCACGACATCGAGCTGCGCAAGCACCTCGTCGTCCAGATCGAGTTTCCCGTTCTTCAAAACATCCACTTCACTGCTCGCAAGGATGCGTATCCCCAGGCGCTTGGCGTTGGCGGCCTGGATTTTTTTGATCTGCTCAAGCGTGCGCTTTTCGTCCAGGCCGTTCGCGACGGTTACCGCCTTGCTGTGATCGGTCAGCGATATATATTCGTAGCCAAGCCCTTTCGCAGCGAGCGCCATCTCTTCGATCGAGTTCCTGCCGTCGCTCGCCGTCGTGTGCATTTGCAGATCGCCGCGCATGTCGGATAGTTCAACGAGGTCGGGCAGGCGATGCTCGGCGGCGGCGTCGATTTCGCCGGTATTTTCGCGCAGTTCGGGTGGAATGTAATCGAGATCCAACTTGGCATAGATTTCTTCCTCGGTCGCGCGAGCCACGGGCCGCTCGCCCTTCAGCGTCGCCAGCGCGTATTCGTTCAGCGTAAGGCCCATCTTGTTCGCGCGTCCCCGCAATGCGACGTTGTGCTCCTTGGACCCCGTAAAATAAAGAAGCGCGGCGCCAAAGCTTTCCTTTTCAAGAATCCGAACATCGACCTGCATCCCGCTCTTCAAAAGGAAACTGACCTTATT
>DATHPN010000029.1:0-4001 GCA_035483715.1 Candidatus Acidiferrum sp. | reverse complement strand
GCCTCCAGGCCGTTCGTGGCCTGCCCGCAAACCTGCCAATCCGAATGGTTCTCCAACGTGGTCTTTAGCACCTTGCGGACGAGACTGTGATCGTCAGCAATCAGAATTCTATACGGCACTCAGCCTCACATTGGGGTACGGACGACCGCCGGTTCATATGTTTCATATCGTACACAAGATTAAGGCGCCGTAAATACAGGTAATCACGGAGGACAACCAGGTAAGTCGAGCCGGACGGCGAGAGTGCCAGCTTCGGTTACGGTACCCTTTGAGGCTTGTTAGGCGTTTTGCTGTATCAGGCGGGGCTCGGATTCCGGCCTTAAAGACTGCGAGTGGTATCGCGTCAATCCAGTTGTTCAACGGCCTGCTTTGGCTCAAGTGAACTGGCGGTCCTGCCGGGCCGCCGAGCCTCCAAAATACGCGCCGTCGCTGTAAATGGAATCGTTCTCTGAGCTAGAATTTGGGCGCCGAGTTTTCGTTCACACAAAAGGAACGGGCACCAAATGGGCCATAGAAAACTGACGTTTGCCATTGTGGGCGCGGGGATCGGCGGGCTGACCGCGGCCTCCACGCTGCGCAGCATGGGCATCGACGTCCAGATCTACGAGCAGGCGGCGCGCTTTGCCCGCGTCGGCGCGGGCATCCAGATGATGCCCAATTCGATGAAGGTGTTGCGCAAAATCGGAGTCGAAGAGCGCATGCGCCGCACGGCCTTCCAGCCTTTTTCGCATCTGAACCGCGAATGGGACACCGGCAAAATTATGCGCGAGCTGCCCATGCCGGAAAGCCTGTTCGGCGCGCCATATCTGTGCATGCATCGCGCGGACTTGCACGACGCGCTCGTCTCGGTTTTGCCGCCGGCAATTTTTCACCTTGGCAAAAAGCTCGCCGGCCTCGAACAGCGCGGCTCAGGCCGTGTGGAGCTCGCTTTTGTCGACGGTACGCGTGCTGAGGCGGACGCAGTGATCGGCGCGGATGGTGTGCATTCGCTGGTGCGCGAGATTATCGTCGGCCCCGATGAGCCGCTGCACAAGGGGCGCATCGCCTATCGCGCCGTTTTCTCATCGGCGCTGCTGAATGGCTTCGATATCGGGCGCTCGCGCACGAAGTGGTGGGGAACCGATCGCCATATCGTGATCTACTACGTCACCGTCGCTCGCAGCGAACTTTATTTCGTGACCAGCGTGCCGGAACCCGCGGGATGGGTGACACGCGAATCGTGGTCGGCCACCGGCGATGTGCGTGAACTTCGCGAGGCCTATGAGGGATTCCATCCCGACGTGACGCGCGTGCTGGAAGCCTGCCCCGATTGCCACAAGTGGGCCATCCTCGAACGCGAACCGCTGCCGCATTGGTCCAGCGGACGTGTGGTGCTGCTCGGCGATGCCTGCCACCCCATGACCCCTTACATGGCGCAGGGCGGAGCGACTGCCATCGAAGACGCCGCGATTCTGGCGCGCTGTCTCGAAGAAGCGGAGGGCGACGACATCGAGGGCGCGTTCCGGCGCTACGAGGCGCACCGCAAGCCACGCACTTCGCGCATTCAAGCCATCTCCAGCGCCAATACCTGGATGAAAGGCGGCAACGACGACACCAGTTGGCTCTACGGCTACGACGCCTGGAATGTCCCGCTGACTCCTGCGGAGCCTTTCACCGCCTGATCGCCGAGCTTGGCTGCGCATGCTGCTGGGTCAGTTGTAGCCCAGGGCGCCCGCGAACGGCGCGAAGGCGCACGCCACAACAAAAGAAGACGCGGGCCCTGGGATTTTGGTCGTTGATCGCTGGGCAAAACTAGGAAAATGCCCCAGGGCCTCCGACAAAATTCGTCGGAGCACCCTGGGCTACAATCCGTCTGTGACGCGCCTGCGCCACATTGCTGACCGCGACCGGATTTTCTTCGTGACGACCAATCTTCATCGCAGCGCACGCCGTTTCACAGGCGCCGAATGCGATCTCCTCCTCAACCAGTTAGGACGCCAACACGCTGCCAATCAATTTCTGATTTTCGCGTATGTGATCATGCCAACTCACCTTCACCTCCTCATTGCGCCAAGGGATGTCGGTCTCGTCGCCGTGATACGTGAATTCAAAAGTTGTACAGGTACAGAATTGGCAAAAATGCGTTCTTCGCGAACGCCAGTTTGGCAGGCTCGTTATTTTGATTTTGTGTTACGGAGGGTAGGTGATTTCTGGGACAAGATCGAATACATTCACCGAAATCCGGTCGAAGCAACGTTGGCCGAAACGCCTGAGGCTTGGTTATGGTCAAGCGCGGCACATTATGCTCACGCCGGACCAGTTTCGGTTCCTATCGATCCAATTGACTTGCCCCCAGACCGTCGTGCTTGGCTACATGCACCTTGGGTCTCCTTGTAGCCCGGGCGCCCGCGAACGGCGCGAAGGCGCACGCCACAACAAAAGAAGACGCGGGGCCCTGGGGCATTTTCCTCGATTGTTTCTAGGCGCGTCTAAGCCGCGACGAGCGGAAGCAAAAAATCCTGCAGGCGGGTGCTTTCGCTGAAGGACAGCCCCTCGAATTGGATCCCCATCTGGTTGTTGCTCACCGTACGCATGACCAAACCATGGCCCACGACGGGCTGCGTCGGCCCGACAAACAAATTTATCTTCACCGACGATCCGCTAGGGAAGATGCGTTCCGCGCGAACTAATGCGCCGTTGAGGCTCAAATCGATCGTCGCGGCCGCGACTTGATCGCCGCCGCTTTCGACCAGCGCTTTCACCTCCACCGCCACGCGCCGGAAGCGGCGCATCTCGTTTTCGATGACGCCCTGCATGAGGCGGACCATCCGCAGCAGGCGCGTCCGGTCGATCGGCTTATAGATCATGAAGCTGGCCCCGGCCTCGAAGCCTTCGGTGAGAAAGCCCGTATATTTCGGAGTGGTGATCATGACGATGGGCGTTCTGTGGTTACACCCGGAGTTGCGAATTTTTCGCGTGAGCTCGATGCCATCGGAGAGCGGGGAACTCGAATCCACGAAAATCACATCGAACTTTTGCGTGCGCGCGTAATCGGCCGCTTCCGAGCCGAGTGCCATGGTCACCGCTTTCGTGCCCTCGGATTTCAAGACTTCCTCCAGGATTTCACCGATCGGCGGCTCGCCGTCAACAATCAAGGCAGATTTCATAGATGTGCTCCGCTATCCGCAGCAGGCGCATGTTCACCTTCCCCTTCGGCAATCAAGCGGCCGCGATGGGGTGCCGCAGCTTCGTAGTAATGAAACTGCACGCCCACGTCGTATTTGGCCAGTTCAGCGCTCAACTTGACGTGCACGACACGGCCCGTGATGCTCCATTCCGGCACGCGCCAGCCAATGATCATTTCCGGCAGGCGCAGGCGGATCTGCAGAATGGCGCCGATGCGCGGTGGCGCGCCCGTTTCCATACACATGCCGCAGGAGGAGACGTCCAGCGTCTCGGCGGCACACTCGGGCTGGGATGATTTAGCCAGTTGAAAATGCAGCGGGATAGCAATTCGGAAACGTGGTGCGGCGCGGCGTTCGAATTTTTGCATGGAACGTCCCCTCTCTGTATCGGAAGGGGTATACGGTAAATACCGCAGGAAGGGAGTTCGATCCTACCACACCTCCGGTCAGGGGGTGCTGAAATCTTGTGCGAAAGAGGTACCCAACCAGTTAACTATCTGTATTCTTACTTGCCCGCACGGGGCAAGACGAATCAGCTTACCCGCTGGCGGATTCCGGCGCTACGTGGTGTGTGCGAGTAGCGCCGCGCAGAGATCGCCCGAGCGAAATTTAATGCCCGGGGCGCTCTCTGCGCCTTCTTTTTAGGTGCCAATTCAACGCACGCTCTCTCCGGAATGGCCTGTCTTCCAGGAAGCGGAAAAGTTAATGCGCGGTCGGGCACCAGCGCTTGCTGGCGATGGCTCCTCCCCGTAGTCTGGCCAAAGCGCATTCTTGCTATTCAATCCAATGAAAGCCAGCACGCTTACGGGAGGCTGATATGCCAACAATGCAGGCCAC
>DATHPN010000028.1:0-44007 GCA_035483715.1 Candidatus Acidiferrum sp. | reverse complement strand
TTCGGCGATGATGCTGCCGATCTGCTTGTCGTTGTTGGCGCTGATCGTGCCGACCTGGGCGATCATGTCGCCCTTAACGTCACGATGCAGTTCGCGGACGCGCTCGACGCAGGCTTCCACGGCGCGTTCGATGCCGCGCTTTAGAGCGGTGGGGCTGGCGCCGGCGGCCACGGTCTTCACGCCTTCGCGGAAGATGGCCTGGGCCAGCACGGTTGCGGTGGTGGTGCCGTCGCCGGCCACGTCGGAGGTCTTGGAAGCGACCTCGCGTACCATCTGCGCGCCCATGTTCTCGAGCGGATCCTGCAGCTCGATTTCCTTTGCTACCGTCACGCCGTCCTTGGTGATGATCGGCGCGCCGAATTTCTTTTCGATCACCGCGTTGCGGCCCTTGGGGCCGAGCGTGATCTTTACCGCGTCCGCGAGGGCGTTGACGCCTCGCAGAATCGACTGGCGAGATGCTTCACCAGTCACGATTTGCTTTGCCATGAGTCGTTCTCCTCTTCTTCCATGATTTCAATTTCAAATCTCAAATCTGAAATTTCAAATTCGAGAAGTTCCCCCAACATTGCGGCCCTTGCCCTGAGTTATTTCTGCGAAGTTTGCGCCCCTCGCTGAAATCTCTTGGGGCAAACCATTTGCTGAAATCGCTCGGGGTAAACCCTTCGCCCAGGGGGCTCAGGGTAAAGGGAAAAGTTACTTCTTGCCGCCGGCAGCCTTGGCTGCGCCGGACAGTTTGGCCAGGATTTCGTCTTCCCGAAGGATGAGATAATCCTCGTCGTCCACTTTGATTTCCGTGCCGCTGTACTTGCCGAACAGCACGCGGTCGCCGGCTTTTACGTCCAAAGCGATGCGCTGGCCCTTTTCGATCTTGCCGGCGCCAACGGCGATCACTTCGCCCTCTTGCGGCTTCTCTTTCGCCGTATCGGGGATGATGATGCCGCCCTTGATGGACTCTTTCTCTTCGATCCGCTTGATCAAGACGCGATCGTGCAGCGGAGTTACATTAACTGACATCGGTTCTTGCCTCCGTTCAATGAAGTGAGTCGGGATAGCTTAGGGGGATTGCTGAGCAGATCGTTAGCACTCCTCTAAGACGAGTGCTAATATAGCAGAAGAGCAAGGGATGTCAAGGAAACTCGCGGTACTCCGGGATCAGGGCCAACTTCTCACTTCACCTATTACTTCATTATTTTCAACGACTTACACTGAAACACATGCAAGATTTAGTGGGCGGATAAAGTAGCGCAGGCTTCAGCCTGTGGGGTTTGTGCGCAGCAATAGTCAAAACCTCACAAGCTGAAACATGTGCCAAACAACTTTTGGTTTGCTTCTGCGCGTGGTGTCATCAACAATAGCGGCCCAGCATGGGCGCGCAAATATTTGAACGACCAGAGCCGGCCGCGTCGGGCCACTTCATCGAATTCCGCAACGTCAGCAAAGCCTTTGACGATCACCTGGTGCTCGACGACGTCAGCTTCTACGTCGACCATGGAGAGACATGCGTGATCATGGGACGCAGCGGCGTGGGGAAGTCCGTAACGCTGAAGCATATTCTTGGTTTCCTCAGGCCGGACGCAGGGCGCGTGCTGGTTGCTGGCGAAGACATCACCGACTGGAGCGAGGACCAACTGGCCGAAATTCGCCGCCGCGTTACCATGGTTTTCCAATCGGGCGCGCTGTTCGATTCGCTGACGGTGCGGGAAAATATTTCGTTTCCGCTGGAGAAGCGGACGGACCTCAGCGAGGAACAAAAAGAGGCGCGCGTCGCGGAACTGGCCGAAATGCTCGAGGTCACCGAGATCGCCGACCAGTTGCCGTCGGAACTCAGCACAGGAATGAAGCGCGCGGTGGCCATCGCGCGCGCGCTGGCGCAGGACCCGGAAGCGATTCTTTACGATGAGCCGACGACGATGGTGGACCCGCTCATGGCGGCGCATACCGGCGACCTGATCCTGCGGCTGAAGGAAAAATTCCACAAGACCTCCGTGGTCGTCACGCACGACACGCACCTGGCGAAAAAACTGGCTGACCGGATTGTTTTTCTTCATGAAGGCCGCGTAGCCTACTTCGGCCCCTGGGCCGGATTCGTGGCCGCGCCCGAGCCCTACCTGCGCAATTTCATCCGGCAAGACGAACTCATCCCCGAACTGGATGTGACCTCGTGAGCGACGCGGCTTCCGGTGTTGCCAGCGCGAAGGGGCAGTTGCCGCGCGTGATGGGATTTTGGGACGTGCTGCTGTTTTGCATCGCCACGGTGCTCGGGCCGCGGTGGATTGCGGCGGCGGCGCACAGCGGGCAGTCTTCGATCAGCTTGTGGATTCTCGCGGCGGTGTTGTTTTTTGTGCCCACGGCGTATGTGGTGGTCGAACTGTCAACGCGATTTCCGCATGAGGGCGGGCTGTACGTCTGGACGAAAATGGCGTTCGGCGATTTTCACGGATTCGTGGCGGGTTGGACGTACTGGACCTACACGATTTTTTATTTTCCCGGACTGTTGATGGCCAGCGCGGCGATGAGCGCGTACGTGGGGGGCAGCGGAACCGCGCGGCTGGCGGAGAACCAAACGTTTCTGTTAACCGGATCGTTCGCGATTCTTATTGTTGCGGTGTGGCTGAACATCGTGGGGCTGCGCATCGGCAAGTGGCTCCAGAATGCCGGGGGCGTCGGCACGTATGTTCCGCTCCTGATGATTGTGGGAGTGGCGCTGTGGCTGTGGGGACGGCAGGGGTCGGTGACGCACTTCTCGGCGGCCGCGATGCTTCCGCACTGGGATTGGGACACGGTGAATTTCTGGTCGCAGATCGCGTTCGCATTTACGGGGCTCGAACTGGTTTCCGCGATGAGCGAGGAAGTGCGGGACCCGCAGCGCACGCTTCCAAAAGCGATCTTTGCCTCGGGAGGGCTGATCGCCGTCATCTACATCGCGGGGACCGTGGCGATCCTGACGATGATTCCCGCCGATGTGGTGGATCCGAAGAGCGGAGTTTTTCAGGCCATTACGACCGGCTCGAGCGCGCTGCGGATCGGAATTGTGGGAGTGATTGCGGCGCTGCTCGTCACCGTGGGAAATGCCGGCGGAGTGGGAAGCACGGTCGCGGGGATTTCGCGTGTGCCGTTCACCGTGGGCATCGATCATTATCTTCCGTCCTGGTTCGGCAAGATTCATCCGAAGTGGAAAACGCCACACATTTCGATTTTGGTTCAGGCCGGACTCTCAGCGCTGGTTCTGGTGCTCAGCCAATTCAAGGCCACGGAGAGAACCGCGTACGCGGTGCTCGTTTCGGCCGCAATCGTTCTATACTTCATTCCGTTTATTTACATGTATGCGGCGGTCATCAAGCTGGCCTGGAGAGAGGATCGCGAGAAAGACAAAAATGCGGTGCTGATTCCGGGAGGCAAAGCCGGCGTTTGCATCTGCGGAATTTTGGGATTGCTGGCCGTGATCGCCGGGATTATCTTTTCGATGATTCCGCCGGGGGAAGAAACCAACAAGATGTTGTTTGAGGTCAAAGTGGCGGGGGGAAGCCTGGGGACGATTGCCGTGGGACTGGTTTTGTATTATCGCGGGGCGCGGCAGCGCGCCCAGTAGGACGGGCTTCAGCCTGTCTGGTTTTGATTGTGGAGGGCGGGCTGGGAAAGAATGGAAGAGCGGATTAGGAGAAGGGCAGAAAAGCGGAAAAGAGGAGAAGCGGGAAAACAGAAAAGCAGACAGGCTGAAGCCTAGCCTACTGGATTTTCTGCAAATTGAGGGCGGAGATTGGGTATTGCAAACAGGGTTGAAAATTTGCGATCTTGAATCCGATTGGAGGCGTACACATGGCTACGACTGATAAACTGAGAAATGCCGCAGTGTCGATTGGCTCAGCGGTTGGCAAGGCGGAAGGCAGGGCTCATAAAGCATTGACCAAAGCCGCCAAAGCGGCGCACGTAGCGCGGTTGGAATTGATTCAATTGTCGAAGCAAGTGGACGCGCTCAAGAAACAATTAAACAAGAGCACCAGGCGGCTGAAGAAAGCAATGAAATAGCGCGGCGATCATTTGCAACCAGCAAGAAGAATGGCGCGATCCTCCTTGCGCCGATCCTGGCCCGGACCTACGGGCACCCATTCGTATCCAACTCGTCTAATTTACTTTGCCCCAGGACATTTCCACTGATGGCGGCCGCCTGCAGGAGCACCCGTCCCTGCTCACAGCTCTTTGCAACGCCGTTCCCATGAAGGTAAAGGTCGGCCAGAACCACTTCCGCCGTGGAATTGCCGTTCCCTACGGCCGACCACAACAGGCGCGCGGCCTTGGAGGTGTCACGGTTGCCTTTGGGGCCGCCGAGGATGGCCATAGCGGCGGCCAAATCCGACTTGCCGGAATCCGACGCTGGCTGTGGATGCTGTTCGGAAAGCGCAGCCACTTGTTCCTCGGCGACCGGGGGCTGCTGTGCTTTCGTGGATTTGAACTCGCTCTTTGGGTAATTCACAGGAGCGCTGTTTGGTGCGGGGGTCGCCTCGCTGGGAACAGCAGGAGGTTCGTTTGGAACTTCGGGAGGCGCAAGGGTTGGCGTTTCGGCTTGAGGGGTGGGAGTCGCCGGAGGTTGGATTTCGGAACTTATGGCCGATCTGCCTACGTGGACTCCGTAGAGATACGCTGAACTCAGCAGCGCCAGGCCCGTGAGGCCAAATATGATCCAAAGGAAAAGTTGTCCGCCCCACATGGACTTGCCCATTGGTTCTGATAAATAAGTTTCGACAGCAGGAGGAATCGCAAATATAGGATCAGACTTTGCATCGTTTGGCTCCGTATTGGCGTTGGAGGCTTCCTCGCGTTTCCGGAATGGCGCCGGGCCCGGCGAAACGCCCGTTTGAGTTGCGGCCACGGACACACGCGATTGATTGGTCCAGTTGTTCAGGTGTTCGCGGGCGTCGCCGGAGAGGGAAGTAAATCGCAACCCGCAAACCGTCTTCATTTCGTTGGTCCAGACGACTTCTCCGGCGCCTTCGATTCGACACTGTCCGCGCAGGGACAACAAGAAATTAATCTTGTCAGACGGTTGAACAGGAGAGACAGCATGAAAGGAAAGGCCGCCGTCGGAGACATCCAAGACGAGGCCGCCATTTTCGGGACCCATGCCGATATAAGCGATCTCCACGAGTTTCGTGCGCGGAGTTTGACGGCGGTCGGGTGAGGTCACCGGGGGTTCGCGCATTCGCACAGTTGGACCTGATTCCTTTTGGGAAGCGTATGGCTTTCTTTTCTTTGGGACAGCGCAGGCGCACCCGTTTTGGCAGGCGAATCTGGCCCACACTCCCGTTTCCACTATCGTGCGGGAAGCCAGGCTCGTCAAATACGAAAATCTGATGCAATGCCTCAAAAGTATATTGTTGCAATTCCGCATCGGGCGATTCCGCGGGGCACAAGGGGCGCCGGCCCACGCCGCCACCCGCCAATGGGGCCGAGAGGAAGCAGCCGAGGTACAATGCGGCCTGTTTGGAATTCCAAGCGGAAAATGTGAATTACGTGAAGGGCGTCACACTCACATTCGACAACGGGCCGACGCCGGGAATCACGGAACAGGTGCTTGACATTTTATCCGCCCGCCGGATTCAAGCTACTTTCTTTGCCGTCGGCGAAAAAATCGCCCGGCCCGATAGCCGGGCGCTGGCCGTCCGGGCGCACTCGGAAGGCCACTGGATCGGCAACCATTCTTTAACGCACAGCGTGCCGCTCGGCGAAAATCCCGACGCGGAATATGCCCGGCGGGAGATTGAAGAGACGCAGAATTTAATTGGGGAACTTGCTCATGCCGACAAATTGTTTCGCCCGATGGGAGGGGGAGGCTCCATCGGGCCACACCTCTTGAGCCTCGCGGCGATGCAGCTTTTGCGCGCGGGGAAATATACCTGCGTGTTGTGGTCCAGCGTGCCCGGGGACTGGAAGGATCAAGAGGGGTGGGTCGATCGTTGCTTATCGGAAATAGCGGGGCGCGATTGGACGGTGGTGGCGATTCACGATGTTGAAAATGCCGCGTTGCCGCGGCTTTCTGAATTTCTCGACCGATTGGATTCCCTGGGCGTCGAATTCCGCCAGGATTTTCCGGAGGACGTGGTGATGACACGGCGCGGCGTGCCGCTGTCTTCAGGAATCACGCAAATTGTGCGCTGATGGCGGAGGCTGCCCGGTAGAGCGCCGCAATGAATTTGAAAATTGCTTTTTGAAAATGGCTCCTGTCTATTTCGAGGGGTGATTCGCGACTTCGTTCTTAATAACCTTTCCACCTTTCATCACGAACTTGACGCGCTGCAACTCGGTAATGTCGGCTAAGGGATCGCCTGAAACCGCGATCAGATCGGCATATTTTCCTTTTTCGATGGATCCGATCTGGTCTTGCCATCCGAGCGCTTCGGCGTTAATGGCGGTCGCGGCCTGCAGGGCTCTCACCGGAGTCAAGCCGCCGTGCTTCACCAGCATTTCAAAGTCGAGGGCCTGCGTCCCGTGCACGTAAGTTTCTCCGTCGGCTCCGCTGCCCATCATGATTTTCAATCCCCTGGTGGCAGCCGCCATTTGAACGGCGTGTTCAAAAATTGGGATGATCCGATACTTGCCGCCGGTATTTTTGGCGTCGTTATCGTCGAGGTATGGCTCGATGTAACGTTGCAGGGTCGGATCGTAGTAAAGCCCCTTGGCGACCATCATATTGGCTTGCTCCTGGTCCAGGCCGAAGGCGTGCTCGATGGTGTCGCAGCCCGCGACAATGGCGTTCTTTTGCCCCTCGCCTCCGTAGACGTGGCAGCCCGTTTTCTTTCCCAGGCGGTGAGTTTCGTCAATCATCGCCTGCAAGACCGGCAGCGGGTAGGTGACTACGTATTGGGCCTCTCCCGTGGGGCTGAAGGAATACGCCCCGGCCGGATACAGCTTGATCCAATCTGCGCCGTGAGCGATCTGGTCGCGCACGGCGGCGCGCCCTTCCTCGGCCGACCGAACCACGGCAGCGGCCAGCGGGTCGTCGGGAGCGGAAGGATTCGCAGGCGTGGCGCCCCAAACGATGCCGCGGGTGGAAACCTGATAGCGGGGTCCGTCCATGCGGCCTTCATTGATGGCATTGCGAATGGCAACGTCTCCATATCCGTTGCCGTGCGTAGTCATGTCGCGCGCGGCGGTGAATCCGGCACGCAGATTGGCCTGTACATTTTGCACGGCGATGAGCATGTAGTCTTCCGTGGTCCCGCCGGGCTTGCGCGGGTTGAACATGTGTGTGTGCCCGTCAATCAATCCGGGCAGCAGCGTCGACTGGCTGAGGTCGATTACTTGCGCTCCGGCCGGAATCTTGAGTTGCGACTCTGGGCCGACTTCGGTGATCCGTTCGCCGAAAAGAAGCACCACTTGATTGGGCAACATCTGCCCGGACTTGCTGTCAAACATGCGGCCGGCTCGAACGGCGATGGCGTGTGGAGCCTGCGGGCATAGCTCGACGCCGCCATCGGAACCGACGCAGGGTGTCGGCCCTGCTCCTCGCCAGGGAGCAGCGGGACGCTGGCCCTGAGCGCAAAGGGCGGTCGCGCTCAGAAAGATTCCGCATGCCGCAGCCAGGAAAGATTTGGATGACATTGCCGAGCCTCCTCGTCAATTTGAAACCTGACCTGAACCTCCGCGATCAGACGGGTGAGCGGAGGAAATGTTTCGTCAGGGTTTCGCGTAATGACTCTTGAATGGGGACTCTTATACACCCGAGGCTCTTTCGATTGAACTGAATTGTTTGGGGCGAGGCAAGTTTCCGATAATTGGCTATTTAAGGTACTTTTCCTAAGTGAAAAAAATCCTCAGTTCGAGGAGGGGAAGATCATGGATCGGAATTTTATGCGTGCCGGAGTCGCACTTTTAACGATTTTTTCGTTGCTGCCCGCGCCGTTTTTTGCGCAGGATCTAAAGGGGACCGGCCAGACTGCGCAGGCGAAGTCTACGGCTCAGGCCGCGGCGCAGGGCGCGCCCTCGGGCGGCGTTCCGCTGCGCACGGTGGACTTGAGGGTTGATTATTCCGCAGGAAGAAAATGGTATCCGGAAATCACCGGACCGTACACTCCGATGAAAAGCGATGAGCCATCACTCACCAATTCTCCGCGCATCGAGCAACTGTTGCAGGGCGGCAAGTTGATGCTGAGTCTTCAGGACGCCATCTCGCTGGCTCTGGAAAATAATCTGGCGATTGAAGTGGAACGCTACACGCCATGGCTGGACGAGGTCGGCTTGCTGCGGGCGAATTCCGGGGTTAACGGGCTGGTTCCATTTGATCCTACGGTGACCGGCAATCTTAACGTGCAGGATTTGGTCACGCCGCTGAATAACCCGCTCTTCGCCGGGGTGATTCCTACCGGGACTACGACTCCCACGGCCCAAGCGCCGGTGCCGTATGTCCAGCACATCGGCAACGTAAATGTCCAATACAACCAGTATTTTTCCAGCGGGACTCAGTTTCAAGCGGGCATGACCAACAATCGCACCTCCACCAACTTCGGGTTTTTCAATTTGTACAATCCCTATTTACAGTCGGCGCTGACCTTGACGGTTACTCAGCCGCTTCTTCGCGGCTTCGGAACCCTGCCGAATACTCGCCTCATTATCGAGGCCAAGCGCACGATCAAAGTCGGGTTATCGCAACTGGAGCAACAGGTGATGGCCACGACGGCGCAAGTTTCCAACGATTATTGGGAGCTGGTGTACGCGCGGGAAAACGTGAAAGTGGAAGAAGCGGCGGTGGGAGTTTCGCAGCGGCTTTATGAAGAAAATTCCCGGCGGCTGCAAATCGGCACGTTGTCCTCGCTGGACGTGCTGACGGCGCAATCGCAAGCCGCTTCCGACAGGCAGGCGCTCGTTCAGGCGCAGTCCGTTCAATTGCAGGACGAAACCACTCTGCTGAACGACATCGCCAAGAACCCGCTGGACGGGCCGCTGCTTCACGCGGAAATTATTCCGACCACTGCGATTTCAACGCCGGACACGGGCGAAAACGTGCGCATCGAGGACGCCGTAAAAGAGGCGTGGGAAAGGCGGCCCGAACTCAAGCAGGCGGCGCTGAATCTGGAAAATGCGGGTACCGATGTGAAGGCCACGAAGAATGAACTGCGGCCCTCGGTCAACGTTTTTGGGGAGTACATCGGCTCGGGCCTTGGCGGAGTGCAGACCTCCAACACGACAACCCCGACAGGAGCATTTTTGCCCGGCCTGCCCGTTGTGAATTCCGCGGGCGTTCCTGTCGTCGATGAATTTCAGGCGACGGCTGTGACCACTCCGTCGCAAGTCGTCTTCCCGGGCGGGGCGGGACAGGACCTGGGCCGCGTGTTCCGAGGGAATTATTCGAGCTTCGAGGCGGGGATCAATGTCACGCTGCCGATTCGCAACCGCGCGGCGCAGGCGGACAACGCCCAGGCGCTGCTCAATGAGCGGCTGCAAAAAACCCAATATCGTCAGGAACAGAATGCCATTTTCGTCAGCGTGCGCAATGCCCTGATCGCCATGCAAGAAGATCGCGCTTCGCTCGCGGCCGCGGAGGAGGCGCGAAAATTGGCGGCTCAAACGCTGGAAGACGAACAGGAAAAATACCGGCTGGGGGCGTCGACGAGCTACAACGTTGTGCTGCGCTCGCGCGATGTCACGACCGCCGAGGGCGTTGAACTGCGCGATCGAATCAATCTGCTTGAGGATGAGCTGAAATTCAATCAGGCGATGGGACGCACACTGGAGGTCAACAACATCAGCGTAGCGGATGCGCTGAAGCATTAGTCCGGATGGGTCAGCGAGAGCCCAGGGTCTTTCTGGTTTAATGCTGGATGAAGAGCGTTTCTCGTTGGTTGACTTTTCGCGTGCGATATTTTTCTGCTTTATGCGCTGCAAAAACGCCGGCGGGACGCCGGCGCCACGAAATACAGGACCCTTCGCGGATCTGATTTGAGATGCTCCGCCAATTGGATCCGCTGTGGGAATTGCGGGTTAAAAACCTTCTTCGATTAAATGCGCAACGCTGAGCTTTGAGGCGGGAGATTTTTCCCGCGATTCCACGATGCGCTCGACATATTTTGCAAGGATGTCGCACTCGATGTTTACGGGATCGCCCACTTTCAGGGAGGACAGGTTTGTGTGCTCGTAGGTGAAGGGAATGATGGCGGTTTCGACGATGCCGTCGCGCCAGCCGGCTACCGTCAGGCTGATGCCGTCGAGAGCGATCGAGCCTTTCATGGCGACATAGCGCGCGAGGTCGGCGGGCACCTGGACGGCGAACCACCAGTTGGCGCCTTCGGGCTCGAGGCGGGCGACGCGGCCGACTCCGTCCACGTGTCCTTGCACGAAGTGGCCGCCGAGCTCTTTCATCGCGGTCAGAGGGCGCTCGAGATTGACGCGCGTACCGGGCTTCATTTCTCCAAGGCTGGTGCGGCGCAGGGTCTCGCCGGAAAGATTGGCGGCGAAACTGCGGTCTGAAATATCCACCGCAGTCAGGCAGCAGCCGTTCACGGCGATGCTGCCGGATTTTGCGAGGCCGTCGAGGAGAGGGCCTGCGTGCACTCGGATGGTGGCTCCCATTTGATCGGCGCGCGCGCCGCTGGAATCTTCGCGGGCTCCGATGTCGGCCAGTTGCACCGATTCGATCGTGCCGACGTATTCAACGAGTCCGGTAAACATCGCGCAGATATCCCTCGATTGCGAAATCCGGGCCAAACCGTTCGATGGTGACGTTCTGCAATTCCTGCACGGCGCGCAGGCGCGAGGGCGCCGAAGCTGCGCCCGTTCTTCTTCCTGTTCCCGTTGGCCCCGCGAGCTTGGGCGCGAAGAACACGCGCATTTTATCCACAATTCCGGCGGCGAGGGCGGCCGAATTCAAAATCGCTCCGGCTTCGAGCAGCAGGCTCAAAATTTCGCGACGGCCGAGTTCAACAAGGATCGCGCGTAGGTCGGGTTTCGAGCCGCGGCCTGGGAGGCGTACGACTTCCACTCCGGCGCGGCGCAGGGCGCGCGCTTTCGGGGAATTCTCTTTTACGCGGGTGAAGACCAGCACATCCTGATCCGCCGAGCGCACCAGCCTGGAGCGCAGGGGCAGGCGCAGGCGCGAATCCATCACCACGCGCAGCAGTTTTCTCCTGCGCGGGAGGCCCGTGCGGTCGGTGAGCAGCGGATCGTCCACGAGCACTGTGCCAATGCCTGTGAGCAGCGCGTCCGATGCGTGGCGCATGCGGTGGACTTCGGCGCGCGATTCGGGCGAAGAAATCCAACGGTCTTCTTGCGAGATGGTCGCGCCCCTTTTCACAGAAGGGAGGACAAGCCGGCCATCGAGCGTGAGCGCGGATTTGAGCGTCACCAGGGGCTTGCGAGAAACGATCCATCGCGCGAAGGCTTCGTTCAAGCGCCACGCTTGGGCCTCATGCAGGCCGATGCTGACTTCGATTCCGGCCGAGCGCAATTGCTCGAACCCGCGACCGGCCACGGCCGGGTTCGGGTCTGCCATCGCCGCGGCGACGCGCGCGACTCCTGCTGCGATCAAGGCCTGCGTGCATGGGCCGGTGCGGCCGGTGTGACAGCATGGTTCCAGGTTGATGTAGAGCGTCGCGCCACGCGCGGAGGCACCCGCTGCTTCGAGGGCGATGATTTCCGCGTGGCGCGTGCCGTCGTAGGTGTGGAATCCCTCGCCTACGACTTGGCCGTCGCGCACGAGGACCGCGCCGACCATGGGGTTGGGGCTTGCGAGCGCGACGCCATGTGACGCCAGTTCGAGCGCACGGTCCATGAAGGCGGCGTCAGCGGCCAGTGCCGCGGCGGTGGTCGAAGATGCGGACGCAATCATATTCTTAGCTCGGTTTGAGTGGCGCATGCTTCAGCTTGCGGGGGTTGGGCCTTGGAGGTAACAAAATCTGCAAGCTGAAGCATGCGCCACTCTAACCGCACTCCCCACATTTTGTTTCCAATGGACATCAACACAAATCAATCGAAAAGCGATGAGACGAATGTTTCCGCGTCAAACGGCACGAGGTCATCGATTGTTTCGCCCGTGCCGACATATTGCACGGGCAAGCCGAGTTCGCGGGTGATGGCCACGACGATGCCGCCCTTGGCCGTGCCGTCGAGCTTGGTCAGCACGATGCCGGTGACGCCGGCGGTGGCGGTGAATTCACGTGCCTGGGAAAGCCCGTTCTGTCCGGTGGTTGCGTCCATCACCAGCAAGACTTCATGCGGCGCGCCGGGAATTACTTTGGTGGCCGTGCGTTTCATCTTGTCGAGCTCGGCCATCAGGTTCATTTTCGTGTGCAGGCGCCCCGCTGTGTCCACGATGACGACGTCGGCATTTCGCGCACGCGCGGAAGCCAGCGCGTCATAGACGACCGCCGCGGGATCGCCGCCGGATTTTGTCTTCACGATTTCCGAGCCGGTGCGCGTGGCCCACACGGCGAGTTGCTCGATGGCGGCGGCGCGAAACGTATCGCCGGCGGCGAGGACCACGTTCTTGCCGCTCTGGCGCAGGCGGTGCGCGAGCTTGCCGATGGTCGTCGTTTTTCCCGTGCCGTTCACGCCGACGACAAAAATAACGCGAGGGCGCGGCTCCTGCGCGGCCGCCGAAGTTCCATTCGCAGACGGCACCGTGCGCAGGGCATACAGAAGCTGGTTTTTCAGTTCCGTTTTAAGATCCGTGGCGCTGGTGAGGGCATGCCGCTCGAGTCTTTGACGCACCGCTTCGAGTATCTGGTGAGTGGTCCTGGGTCCGAGATCAGCGGCGAGCAAGGCGTTCTCAAGTTTCGTAAGCAGCTCGGGATCGATTTTCTTTTCGCCCGAGATCAGATCTTCGACCTTGGAGGTGATCTGCGTGCGGGTCTTCGAGATCGACTGTTTCAGCCGGTCGAGCAGCGACCCGCCCTCTTTGGGCTTCTTGCGTTCTTCGTCTTTGCCGAAGATTGAAAGCATAAGTGTTTCGCGGCGATGCGCGGCGAACAATCCATTCTAGCAGAAGAAAACCTTCGCATATGCCGCGCCGCATGCGCAGAAGTCCGTTTTCTGTGACCGGGTTCGCGGCCAGCCGGGCGACCCGCTTCCGCCCAGGCCGCGATTAGAATCGAGCATGCGCCAACGCTTTCGGAATCGCGTGGGAGTCGCGCAACGATGAACGCCGCGATTTGCAGGCGGGGCACTCGCGGCGACCTCTTTTCTTCTCGAATGAGGGGCGATATACTCCCGGGCGTTGATGTTAGCGGCGGGAACAAAGTTCGGGCCCTATGAAATTCGATCGCCCATCGGTGCGGGAGGAATGGGCGAGGTTTACCGTGCAGTAGACTCACGCCTGGGACGCGATGTCGCTCTCAAGGTTCTTCCCGGAGTTTTTTCCGGCGATACCGATCGCCTCCGCCGTTTTGAATTGGAAGCCCGCGCGATTGCCTCGTTGAATCACCCGAATATCCTCGCAATATTCGACTTCGGCCAGCAAGACGGAACGCCATATTTAATTTCCGAACTTCTTGAGGGTGAAAGCCTGCGCGCAGTGTTGGACCGCGAACCTTTGCCGCAGCGCAAAACGGTCGAGTACGCAGTCCAGATTGCCCAGGGCATGGCAGCGGCGCATGAGAAGGGCGTCGTCCACCGTGACTTGAAACCTGAGAATATTTTCATTACCAAGGACGGACGAATCAAGGTTCTGGATTTTGGCCTCGCAAAACTCGTGCAAGCGTCGCCGGCAGACGCGGAAGGGGCAACTCTCGCATCGCTCGGAACCCTGGCGGGTGTGGTGCTGGGAACGCCAGGATACATGGCCCCGGAACAAGTTCGCGGCCAGCCGACCGATGCGCGGACGGATATCTTCTCGTTTGGCGCCGTGCTCTACGAAATGTTGTCTGGACATAGAGCATTCCACTGCGACACTCCGGCGGAAACCATGACCGCGATCCTGAAGGAGGATCCCCCGGAAGTCTCTGATGCCATGCATCCGGCGTCTCCCGCGCTCGACCGGATGTTGCGCCGTTGCCTCGAAAAGAGTCCCGATCAGCGCTTCCAGTCCGCGTGTGATCTCTCCTTCGTCCTGAGCGCCCTTTCCGGAACCGACGCCAGCGGATTTGCGCGCGCGAGCGATGCGGCGAGAAAATTTTCATTGCGACTCTGGCTGCCTGCGGCACTGGCACTGATTGCTGTTTCCGCAGTGACCTGGTTCGTAGCGCGGACCCCGGCGGCTGCTACCGCGCGCACGGAGTTCGCTATTCCTGTCCCGGGCGAAGTCAGCCACATGGCGATTTCGCCCGATGGGCGGATGCTTGCATTCGTATCGCCCGACGAGAAAACGGGCATGCCGATGCTCTTTGTCCAACCAGTGGGCGCGCCAGCCGCCAGGGAGTTTCCTGGCACGGAGGGCGCGAGCTATCCATTTTGGGCTCCGGATGACGCCTCCGTGGCATTTTTCGCCAACAGCAAACTCCAGCGAATCTCGATTTCCGGCGGATCAGCCCAGACACTGGCCCGGGTGAATTATGCCCGCGGGGGAAGCTGGGGATCGAAAAACGTGATCCTTTATTCGCCGGACCCAGGAGGGCCGATTTGGAGAGTGAATGCCGATGGAAGCCATGCCGCTCCGCTGACAAGTAATGTCCTCGGAACGGCAGACTCGCACCGCTGGCCCAGCTTTCTCCCGGATGGAGAGCACTTCTTATTTCTCGAGGGGTACTTCGACACACCAGCCAAGAACGCCCAATCGGCAATCTATCTGAGTTCACTCGATGCCAAGGAAAAAACTCTGGTGGTACATGCACGCTCGAATGTTGGATACGCGCCGGGTTACCTATTCTATGCGGACGAACAAGCTGCCCTGAGAGCGCTCCCTTTTGATGCCACCAAGGGAACCGTCCAGGGGGATGCGCAAGTGATTGTGGATAAGGTTGGCTATCAGCCCTCTGTATATGGGGGAGCGTTTGCGGTCGCGGAGAACGGCACAGTTATTTACAGCAAGACGGCGGAAGCAGCGCAATCCAGGCTGACCTGGTACGGCCGATCCGGAAAAGTTTTGAACCAAGTAGGCCAGCCGGGAGTACAAGCGAATCCTGCACTTTCTCCCGACGGCAACCGCGCGACTGTGGACATCACGGACTTAAATGCAAATAATCTCGATGTTTGGATTGAGGATTTGAACAAGGGTACTAATACTCGTTTTACGTTTGATCCAGCCGAAGAAACAACCGGTGTATGGTCCCGCGATGGCAAGACGATTGCCTTCCGTTCCGTGGCGAACGGGGCGGGCGTCAACTTGAAGGACGCGGACGGCCTGAAACCGGAAAAAGTTCTGATTAAAGCCGGACAGCCTGTGAAGGGATTGGGGGGCGAGGGCAGCATAGCCACCACGGACAGCTTCGACCTGATTCCCAATTCCTGGTCGCCGGACGATAGCGAAGTCCTCTGCGCCATGCAAACGTCCGCCAAAAATTCACGGTCGATCCTCGTGTTGGTCCCGATCGCCGGCGGCACACCCACGCAATTTATCCCGGGCGAAGCCAGCCACAGCAACGGGCAAATTTCCGCCGATGGCAAATGGGTAGCCTATGCTTCCAATGAATCGGGCGAATGGGAAATTTACGTCACGACGTTTCCCGCGGCGGCAGGGAAATGGCAGGTTTCGCGTGGCGGCGGAGGCGAACCCCGCTGGCGGGGCGACGGCAAAGAGATATTCTACCTCGGACCAACCGGCATGCTCATGGCTGTTGCCGTCGATGCTGGCGGAACATTTTCATCGGGCGAGCCTGCTCCGCTGTTTCAAGTTCGCGGGCGCGCTCCGATCTCGTCGACCGACCTGTTTACTTACGACGTGACCAAAGATGGCCAGCGCTTCCTGGTGAATGAATACCTCAAACCGGATCATGTAACGCCATTGACGATCGTGCAGCATATATTCTCTGCATCGCCAAAGTAGCGTTGTCATCAGGTACGCGGAGAAATGCTGCATCCGGCGCCTGTAAAAATTTCGCCCACGGCAGCGCGAAACTCGATGTGTTTGTTGTATGATGGCGTCAATCGACCGAATCAGGGGCTGAATCGGCCTTGATATTAAATTCGCTCCGTAGAGGTGCGCGATGAATTCAATTCCTTTGAAGGCCGCGCTCGCGATTTGGTTGTTCCTTACATTTTCCGCCGCAAGTTCACGGTCGCAGATGGCGTCCAATCATGACGCGGATACCGCGGCCATCAAGCAATTCGTCGCCAATTTTGCGGACACCTGGAACAGCCATGACGCGCACGGTGTAGCCATGCATTACGTGGAGGACGGCGACTTTTCAAGCGTCAAGGGCGAGGTGAGTCACGGCCGGAAGGAACTGGAAGATCATTACACGATGATCTTCACCACGTTCCTCAAGAACGCGCACACAACGGACACGGTAAGAAGCATCCGCTTTCTCGCGCCGGACCTGGCCTCGGTGGATATTGATTGGCTGGTGAACGAACCGAGCGCGCCGGGGGGCGTTCTGCGAAAGGGCCTGCTGACCTGGATGCTGAGCAAGCGCAACGGTCAATGGATGATCGTGATTTACCACGAACAATCGTTCTAATTTCCTGCACAATGACGCGGGCCGCAGGGCACTGCGGGCCTTCGCGGGGAAGCTCAAAAATCAGGAGGATGCGATGATTTCATCTCGTTTGAAAGTGGCGCTGGCAATTACTCTCTTTCTTGTATTTTCTTCAGGGTTCGCCTGGGCGCAAATGGCGTCCAAGACGGACGCGGATTCGGCTGCGATCAAGCAGTGCGTGGCCGCCTGGGAAGATGCCTGGAACCGCCACGACGCGCACGCCACGGCGGCTGCGTATGTGGAAGACGGTGAATTCTCAAGCACCACCGGCGTTCCCAGCCACGGCGCGAAGGAACTGGAAGCCCACTACAATGAAATCTTCACGACCTTCCTCAAGGACGCGCACCGGAGCGACACGGTGAGGAGTATTCGCTTTCTGACTCCGGAGATTGCCTCGGTGGACATCGACTGGCAAATGACCGGGGCCAGGACGCGAGACGGAAAAGATGCGCCTAATCGCAAGGGACTGCTCACCTGGGTGGTGACCAAGCAGCGCAACGGGCAGTGGATGATTACGATTTACCATGAGTCTGCGTTTTAATTCTAAATTGTTTTTGGGATTTTGTGGCGCTGGCTTCACAGGCTGCGGAAAGAGCAGTTTATTTTGTCATTCCGAGCGAAGCGAGGAATCTCTCTTCGATTTGGCCCCATGAAAAGAAAGAGATTCCTCGCTTCGCTCGGAATGACAATATTCTGGAGGGGCTTTTTCCGCAGCCTGCTCAGCCTGTGGGGTTTGGTTGCAGCTGGGGCAAACTTGCTCCAGCTAAAACCCACAGGCTGAAGCCTGCGCTACTTTTTGGGAAGCAAATCCTTCAAACTTCTACGAGGGTGGCGCTGAGGCGGATTTTTCCGGCGCGCACGGCGCGGGAGAGCGCGTCCACAACGGCTGCGTCGAACTTGGTGTTTGCCAGGGTCTGAATACGGTTCATGGCGAATTCCAGGTCCATGGCGCTTTGATAGGGGCGGTTGGTGGTCATGGCGTCGAGCGTATCAGCGACGGCGATGATGCGAGCCATCAAGGGGATTTCGTCGCCCTGCAGGCCGTGCGGGTAACCGCCGCCGTTCACGTGCTCGTGGTGCAATTCGATTCCCGGGAGCATTTCTTTCAGTTGCGCGACTGGGCGCATGATATTCGCGCCTTTTAAGGGGTGCTGCTTCATCAATTCAAATTCCTCGGCAGTAAGGGCGCCGGGCTTTTTCAGCACGCGGTCATCGACTCCGATTTTTCCCACGTCATGCAGTAGCGCTGAAATCCGGATTTTCTCGAGCTCGGCGGAAGCGAGCCCGAGCTGCTGCGCGATCAGGATGGAATACTTGGCCACACGCCCGGAATGGCCGCGAGTGTAGGGATCTTTTTCGTCGATGGCCGCCGCGAGCATGCGAATCGAGCCGAGGAAGAGCTCGTGGTTCTGGTCCGCGGCCTGTTTCAGCTGCTCGACAAATTCCTCGATGTCCCCGGCCATGTGGTTGAAGGTTTCGGCCAACTCGCTGATTTCGGCGGCGCCCTGAACGGGGGTTCGCTGGTGGAATTCTCCGCGGCTGATGGCCAGTGTCGAAGCAGCCAGGGCGCGGATCGGCGTGCTGATGCCCACGGCAAATAAATAGCCGAGAATCAGGGCGGCAAAAGTGACGGCGACCACGAACTTCAGCGCCTGCGCGTTGAGTTCGGTTACGCCCGCGTCCTCGCGCGCCTTGTCCAGACCGCGCTGCGCCACCACAGCCCAATTCAGGTCCGGGATCGTGCTGTACGTTCCGACCTGTTCCGTTTTGCTTCCATTGGTCGTGGTTTCAAAGCGGCGAAGCGTTTCGGTAGTGCGCAGGCCTTTCGGCAGTGAGGTGACTTGAGAGACGACGGGCGAGCTGGGTCTGGCGTCTGAACCGGGCACGAATTGGCGCATGTCCGGATGGGCCACGATGTGCCCGCTGTGGTCCACTACGAAAACCACCCGGCCGCGCACGCTGGTTTCCTGAAGGCGCCGAAGAATGCTGTCCAGCGATACGACAGCGGCCAGCATTCCGGAAAATTGATCGTCGACCTGCAGCGGCACAGCCATCACGAAGGCCGGACGATTCTCGGGGCCGATGGCCAGCGGGTCGCTGCGGAAAACCAGGGATTGCAGTGTGGTCGTAAAGGCCCGCTGCAGGGCCTTGGACACAAAGGGATCCTGATCGGCCTGAAAATTACCGGCTCCGGTGCCCTTGGCGTCTTTGCCTACTGCCGTTAAATATAAAATGTTTGGATTGCTGGCCACGAAGTTTTCCAGCACTCGAGTTACTTGGGGAGCGTTCTGAGCGGAGTCGACCTTGTCGATCAGTCCCGTGAGTGCCAGAATCTGCCGCTCGCTGATCAGTTGCTGATAGAGATTGGCGTCAAATTGTTGGACTTCTTCCGCCAGGGACCGCGTCACTTCGGTCTGCTGCACGCTCTCCGTATCGGTCAGTTTTGCCTGGCTAAGTTGCAGAACCTGACGGTGATAGAGCCCCAGGGGCAGCACACTGACGAGCAGCATGGCGCCCAGCACCAGCCAGAGAATTCTCGGCCGGTGGGAAAACACCGATTTGAGGCGGCTCCAGTCCACTATGGGGCAGGTCCTATCATCTCCATTTTACGATTGGGATGGGCTGGGCAGAAGCGTGGAAACCTGCGCTGCTACGGACTTGCTAACCCGCTAGTGGGTTGAGGAGGTAAGCGGAGAGGAAACCTGGGAACGCCAATCTCCCGATTGGCGGGTTGCGTGACGCTCGCCAATCGGGAGATTGGCGTTCCCCGGGGGCAATCATTTGATCCTGTGAATGGGGTGAGCGACAATTACTCTTGTTTGAGGCGACGTTCCATTAATTCTCGGATGGCGTCGCGTGTAACACGGCCCGCGGTAAGGACGGCGTGGACCTGTTCTGTTATGGGCATCTCGATCTGCGCGCGGCGGGCCAACTCCAGTGTGGCTGCGGTGCTGCCAACGCCTTCGGCGACCCTGCGGGTCGAACCGAGAATTTCGCTCAATTCGCGGCCCCTGCCAAGCTGGATACCGACGGAGCGGTTGCGGCTGAGTTCGCCGGTGGCTGTGAGAATGAGGTCGCCGACGCCTGCAAGGCCGGAAAGCGTTTCGCGGCGGCCGCCCAGTGCGACAGCCAGGCGCGTCATTTCCGCGAGTCCTCTGGTGACGAGCGCGGCGACCGCGTTGGTGCCCAATTCCAGGCCCGTGCAGATTCCCGCGGCAATGGCGATTACGTTTTTCACCGCGCCGGCAATTTCCGTGCCGATGACATCGTCGTTCGTGTAGAGACGGAATCGCGGACCGGAAAATTCTTCCTGAACATCGGAGGCGAGCTGTGCATTCGCTGAGGCGAGAACCACTGCTGTGGGATCTCCCGCGGCGACTTCGAGAGCAAAACTCGGGCCAGAGAGAACGGCGATGCGGGAAGGTGAGGTCAAGCCGATTTCTTGGGCGATCACTTCGCTGATTCGCGCGTGAGTGTCAGGTTCGAGGCCCTTGGTGGCGCTGACAAAAATGGAATGCGGTTCGGGCAGGGGACGCATGGTGCGATAAATCGCGCGCGCGTGAGCCGAGGGCATCACCCCAAGCACGATATCCGCGCCGCCGAGGGCTTTTTCCAAGACGCCCGTTACTTCCACGTCTGCGGACAATTCAAAACTGGAAAGATAAATTTCGTTCACTCGCCGCGCGCTGAGCATCTCAACGACATCGGCGCTGTGCGCCCACAAGGCAAGCCGGTGCGAACGCGAAGATTGCGCCAGCGCAATGGCCAGCGCCGTACCCCACGCTCCGCCGCCGATGATGGCAATTTTTTTCATGATTTTTTGCGGCTCAACTCGAAGCGCGGCTCGGTGCCTGCCAGAAGGCGCTCAATATTGTCGCGATGTTTCACGATGACGATAACCGATGCCAGAAGGGTGCTCGCCGAAATTGCCGTCGGCGGCGCATGGCGGGGCGCGTAGAGCAGATAAACGAGGAGCGGCAGAGCAGCCGCGGCTGAAATTGATGCCAGGGACACGTACCTCCAAAACAGAGTGACCAGGAGGAAAAGCAAGACGGCCGCGGCAGTGGCCGGCCAGCAGATGGCCAAAAAAACACCAAGCGCGGTGGCCACGCCCTTGCCGCCGGAGAATCGCAGCCATACGGGAAAAACGTGTCCGAGGATCGCCGCCAGTCCCGCGTACATCATGAAGCGAATATTTCCGCCCGTGAAATGCTGCGGCAGCCAGACGGCCAGGAAACCTTTGGCAACATCGAGAAGCAAAGTGGCGACGCCGACGGACCATCCCGACGTTCGGGCAACGTTGGTGGCGCCGATGTTTCCGCTTCCCAGGTAGCGGATGTCGCCTCCTCCCGTCAGGCGGACGAGCAGATAGCCGAACGGGATGGAGCCCAGGAAATATCCCAGGACAACGAAACCCCAAAGGCTCGGTGCGCCTGCCGCCATTTCCAGATTCACTCGGGTCTTCTCCCTGCGAACGTCCCCGCGAACGAAAAAGTTGCCAGCCGAGTATATTCCGCTCCGCCCGGTTTCAGAACGCTTTGATAGAGATGGAATTCACTGGCTGTGGCGCCGCCGAAATCAAGGGGGCCGGCCTTCTCGATGGCGGTGTGCAGGGCGTCGAGTCCGCGCGGCGTGTCGAATCGCGCCAGCGTGAGGTGCGGAGAAAATGCGCGCTGCTCGCGAGGGATGCCCAGCGAAGCGAGCGCTGTATCAATGGCTGCGGCCAGCGCGGTGAGTTCCGGGCCGGCTGCGATCCCGGCCCAGAGCACGCGCGGGCGGCGGTCGCTCGGAAAAAAACCGAGGCCGCGAAAATTGATTGGGAAGGGAGCGCGCGAAGGAATAACCGCCAGCGCCGTGTTGATCTCTGCGGGCTTTTCGGCAGAAGTTTCGCCGATAAATTTCAGCGTGACGTGCAGGCCTTCGATGCGCACCCAGCGCGCGTTTCGGCTTGTGGGGCGCAGCTTGGAAACCAGCGTGCTGATGGCGGAGCGCACGTCTTCAGGAATGTCCATCGCAACGAACAAGCGCATGAGTAAAATCCAGTTTTAATTTCTTGAAATTTATTTCGACCTTGCGCGCCAGCTTGATTGGGATTCTCCAGTAGCGCGGGCTTCAGCCTGCGGGGTTTCGGCCTTGCAAGAACTAACCCCCACAGGCTGAAGCCTGCGCTACTGGCCGGATTTCGGCTGCGACGCGTACAGGAAATATCGCCGCACCAGGTCCAGCGCCGTTTGTGAGGCTTGCCAGCGGATGCGGTCGCGCTCGCCAGGATAGTGAACGCCGCGCTCCTTGCTGCCCGACGCATCGGCGATGGCCACGTGCACTGTGCCCACCGGCTTTTCCGGAGTGCCTCCGGTGGGTCCGGCCACGCCTGTGATTCCCACGCCCAACGTCGCGCCGGTGCGGCGGCGGATTCCGTCGGCGAGTGCCACGGCGACTTTGGAGCTGACGGCGCCGCGCGATTCGATGATTTCCGCGGGCACGTCCACCCAGGCGGACTTCAGCGTGTTGCTGTAGGAAACGACGCCTCCCAGAAAATACGCCGAGCTGCCCGAGATGCGCGTGAGGCGCTCGGCGAGCAGGCCTCCCGTGCAGCTCTCCGCCGTGGCAATGGTGGCGTGATGCATGGTGAGTTCCCGCGCGACAACTTCTTCCATCGATTCGCCCGCGGTCGTGAACACTGCTTCGCCCAGCGTGAGAACGATGCTCTCCACAATTCCTTGAAGCTGGCGCTCGGCGGCGGCTGTGTCCTGTGTCCACGCGCGAAGATGGATTTGAATTTCACCGGGCGCGGTCAGGATCGTCGTTTGCACGTCGTTGTGGCGGGTATAAATTGGCGCGATGCGCTGATCGACATCGGATTCGCCCATTCCCGCGACGCGAAGCTCGCGCGACATCAGGCGCACTCCTGTTGCGAGGCGCGCGAGGCGCGGTTCTACCTGCGCGCTGAACATGGCTTTTAATTCGTGCGGCGGGCCCGGAAGCAGAATGACGATGTGGCCGTTCGACTCGAGCCAGAGACCCGGCGCGGTGCCGCGATCGTTTTCGAGGACCATTGCGCCCTCGGGAACCATGGCCTGGCGCGCGTTCACTTCCGACATCACGCGGCCAATTTTCCGAAAGCGCGCCTCGATCATCCTCATCACAGCGGGATCGCGCGCAAGTTTTCGTCCGAGCAAATCGGCCACGGCGTCGCGGGTGCGATCGTCTTCGGTGGGCCCAAGGCCTCCGCTGGCGATAATCAGCTCGACGCGCTTGGCCGCTTCGTCGAAGGCGTTGCGCAGTGGGGCGAGATCATCGCCGACCACCGTCTTGCGCTTGACTTCGATGCCCAGCTGATTGAGCCGCGCAGTGAGAAAAAGGGAATTGGTGTCCACCCGGTCCGGGGTCAGCAGCTCCGATCCGACTGCGATGATTTCAGCTTTCATCTGGAGTTAGCGCGGAAGCGGAAGGCCTTCCACTTCCCAATCGAGGCTGAAGAGCGCGCTGCTGGTGGCCAGGATGGCGCGATGGCCGGGCAGGAGCGAAAGGCCGACGAGTCCGCTGCCGCCAAGAACCTGTTCGGCGCGCGCGTCCGGAGAAATTCGCACGATGCCGCGGCGGCCTTGATACGACGCCGCCACGTAGAGGTTTCCCTTGCGGTCGAAGGCCAGGCCCTGCGGGCGGCCAAGGCCGCGGAAGAAGGAGCTGATCTCGCCCTTCTGGTTGATGCGGAAGACGCGGTCAAAACTCGAAGTGGTCGGGCCGGTAACGAACAATTCGCCGGTGGGGCTGAAGGCCAGGTGATACGCGGCCACGGACGGTTCGAGCGTGGCGAACACGAAAATCTGGCGGTCGGGATTGATCTTGAAAATGGTGCCGCTGCGGTCGCCCACAAAAAGATTGCCGATGGTATCGAACGCGATTCCGGTGGCGACGCCCATGCCTTCGACCCACAACTGCGAGCGGCCATCGGGCGCGACGCGATGGATGGTCCCGTCGTTGCGGCAGGAAACGTAGAGATAGCCTTCACGATCCAGGGCCAGGCCCGTGGGATTCAGGAGCTCGGTGACGAAGGGTTTCACCGCGTAGTTGGGCGTGATCTTGTAAAGCGAGACGGCCACCTTTTGCCCGCGGTGGCCGCTGTAGGTGACGTATATGTTTCCCTCGACATCCACCGCCGGGTTGGCCACGGGGTGAAGATTGTCGGCGATCTGCACGCCGAGATGGAAGGCGAACGGCTGGCTCGCGGCGCGCGAAGTTTCCACGCTCACGATGCTGCCCGCGGCGCCTTCGGGCACGCGCGCGATCAGATAATTTTGCGTGGAGATCAGCAGGCTGGCTTCGGTTTCGCCGAAGCGCACGTGCGGCCGGGTGTTGGGGCGCGGAACGAAGCCCGCGCCGTAAATCGTGACGTCGCCGCCGGGGATGGCTGCAGCCGGTTGGATGCGGTCGATGCGCGGTATGCCGTTGGTTTCCAATTTCAGATCTCAAATTTGAAATCTCAAATTTCAGATTTCAAATCCATATTCACAATGCTCAATTCACGAATTTCAAATCTCGAATTTCAAATTCCGGAATTCCATTTCCAATCTCAGATTTCAGATCCCAGCTCGCAGCTTTCAATTGCCAAATTTCAAATCTCAAATTTGAAATCTCAAATTTCAGATTACAAATCCCAACTTTCCATTTCCAATCACCGATTTCAAATCCCAACTCGCGGCTCTCAGGTCCTAGATTTCAAATCTCAAATTTGACATTTCAAATCGCAATCCTAAAGACCGAGCGCCCTCGCGATCCACAATCCCAGCGCGGCGTAAATTCCCGCGATCCAATCATCGGCCATGATTCCCAAGCCGCCGGGGAGCGATTCGGCTTGCCGGGCGGGGAACGGCTTCCAAATATCGAAGACACGAAAAAGTATAAAGCCCAGCAGCAAATATTTCCAGTTGAGGGAGAACCACATACCTGCGCCGAGCGGATGGTTAGTCCATCGCATTGGAAGATCCGCATAAAGATTGGTCCAAGCATTGCTCGCAGGCACCGCGTGCCTGGGCCAAAAACCGCCGAGGAGTAGTGCAAGGTGCTGTCCAGAAACTTCGTCGACGACGACTTTTTGCGGATCCTTGGTACTCCAATACATTGCCGCTCGGTGAGCGCTCCAAATTCCGAATACAGCTACAATTAAGGTTGTTATAATTTGAAAAAGAATTGCGGACTCGACAGCGGGCCCTGACAAGAATGCTGAGGAAATAAATTCCGTTCCTGCAGATGCTATGCGGCTCTGTAGCCACCAGGGAAAATAGGCCAACGCTATCCCGCCGAGCGATCCCCACGTTCCAGGTGCTTTCGGGAGATAGCCAAGGCCAAACGCGGTAGCGATAGCAAGCGAGACGCGCGGCTTGGGCTCGGCGTTACTCGTCGTCGTTGTCGGAAGATTCGGGGTGGGCTGGCTCATTCGGGTCGGTTTCTTCCGGTTCTGATTCGTCCATCATGGGGACGGCGATTTTGTATTTTCCGGTGGCCCAGTTGCCCAGGTCGCGCTCGCGACAGCGGGCGCTGCAGAAAGGGAATTCCGCCGTGGTTTCGGAATCAACTGGCTGCTTGCAAATCGGGCATTTTAACTTCACGGCAGATTCCAAGTTTGGAGCGATTTGAGTGGCGCATGCTTCAGCTTGCGGGGTTGGTCCTTGGGAGGGCTCAACCCCGCAAGCTGAAGCATGCGCCACTTAAGCCAAAACCCTCAACGCTGCGCCTGTTGCTACGCGCTGGACGGGGGCCGTTGCCGGGACGTGTGCTACCGCGTGGCGCGGGACATCCAGGATTTCCACCACGCGGCCGACCAGGTCGTACTCGTGTGTTTCAGTGATTTCAGCGGTGACTACGTCACCAGGCTGCGCCGAAATCGCCGCCCCTGCAATTTCGATATCGTTCAAGTACAGCTTGCCGTCAATTTCGGGGGCCATGCCTTCCAGGCGCGCTTCCCACACAAGCGGCGTGTCTTTGGATGGACCTTCGACGAGAGCGGTCACGAGGCGGCCTCGAAAACGGCGCAGCTTACGCGCGGAAATCTTTTGCTGGATTTCCATCAGGCGGCTCTGGCGCTCCTTGATGGTGTCCTCGTCTACTTTTCCGTCGAGAGCGAAGCTCGCTGCGTTGTCGACGTCGGAATAGGGGAACACGCCCATCCAGTCAAATTCCGCGGCCTTCACGAAATCGCAGAGCTCGCGGAAGTCGGCATCAGTTTCGCCGGGGAAGCCGACGATGAAAGAAGTGCGCAGGGCCACGCCGGGAATTGTCGCGCGCATGCGGCCGAGCAATTGCAGGAACGCGTCGCCGTTCGATCCGCGCTTCATGCGCGCGAGGACGTTGCGGCTGGCGTGCTGCAGCGGCATGTCCATGTAGTTGGCGATGCGGGGGTGCGCGGCGATGGTGTCGAGCAGGCGCTGGGTCACGCGGTTCGGATAGCAGTAGAGCGAGCGCACCCACTGCAGGCCCTCGACACTCGCGAGACGCTCGAGCAGCAGCGCCAGGCCGTCGCGCAGGCCGAGGTCTTCGCCGTAGGAAGTCGTGTCCTGGCCGACGAGCGTGACTTCGCGGACGCCCGCAGCGGCCAGATTCTCCGCTTCGCGCACGACGGATTCAAACCTCCTGCTGCGGAATTTTCCGCGCAACTGAGGGATGATGCAGAACGTACAGGGGTGATCGCAGCCTTCGGCGATCTTGATGTACGCGGCGTGTTTCGGTGTCGACAGCATCCGCGGCGTGAGGTCGTGATACAGATACGACGGGAGGTCCGCCGCAGCCGCCGCATCGGATCGCAACTCGCCTCCGACGGCGGCCAGGATATTTTCGAGCTCGCCGGTCCCGACAAGCGCGTCGACCTCGGGAATCTGGTCGAGAATCTGATCGCGATAACGTTCCACCAGACATCCGGCGACGATCAATTTTTTTGCCACGCCGAATTTTTTGTATTCCGCCATTTCCAGAATCGTGTCGATCGATTCCTTTTGCGCCGGGGCGATGAAGCTGCAAGTGTTGACGACCAGGACGTCGGCTTCTTCGGCGCGGGGCGTAAATTCGTAACCGTTGCGCGCGAGCACGCCCATCATCACCTCGCTATCCACAAGGTTTTTCGGGCATCCCAGGCTGATGAATCCTGCTTTAGGCATAAGAATTGCGTCACGCAATGGCGGGACGGTCCAATCATTCTAGCATGGCGCGAGGAGTGGCGCGGGCTTCAGCCTGCGGGGGTTAGTCCTTGCAAGGACAAAAACGGGCAGGCTGAAGCCCGCCTTACTTTTTGCGAAGGAACGCGTGGATGCGGTCAATCAGCGAAGAGGCGTGCTGCGGGTCGGCGGGCTTGCCCCCATAGCGGGCCTCCTGATAGATCGACGTCAACTCGAACACGGGCGCGGACAGGCTTCCATCCGGAAGCGTCGCGGCGAATTCCATAGGCGTCTGGTTGGGAGTTTTGCTCATCCCGCGCTGCCCGAGAATCCGCAACATTTCCAGGTACTGCAGCGTTGCCAGGTGCGGCGTCATCTCGCGAGCGGGCATCACTCGCGTGCGCCACAGCACAGCGATCCTGCGCCGGACTTCCGGGCGCAAAATGAGCACGGCCAGCACAAACACACCGAAAATCGCGAAGATTCCCATACGCCCCGACGGGCTATGAGAAACCTGAAATTGCCAGCGCTCCAGCAAATTGGTCGCGCGGCGGCGGAGTACGGAGAACTCGGTCCGGATGCGCTCGGCCCAGTCGCGCGAGAATCGGCCCAGGTTTTGCGCCACGGTAATCTGGTGGATGAAATCGTAGTTGATGACCCACTCGCTCCATTGCAACTCAAACCAATCCCAGTAATGCATGAGCTGCGCGAACATACCGGGCGGCTTTTCGTCCGTGGGCGGAGTAGGATCGAACGTCAGCCAGCCGAAGCCCGGAAAATAAACTTCCACCCAGCTGTGCGCGTCGCTCTCGCGCACCACCAGGTCGCCGGCGACGTCGTTGTATTCGCCGGTCTGGAATCCGTTTATGTAGCGCGCCGGGATGTCCAGCGTGCGCAGCATGATGGTCATGGCCGTGGCGAAATATTCGCAATGCCCGGCGCGTTTTTGAAAAAGGAAATAGGGAAGCGGGTCGGACTGCGGCGGGCCGCTGAGGTCCAGCGTATAGCCGTAATGCGATCGCAGATAAGCTTCAATGGACCGCGCTTTGTCAAAGGGAGTTTTATCGCGCGCGGTGATTTGCCTGGCCAGTTCCGGGATGCGCGGATCGACCTTGGGCAATTGCAAATAGGTTTCGCGAATCGAATCCTCATAATTCGTGCCGGCCTCGCGAACGGCGGCGGGAGGGGGCATCGGCAAGAAGGAGTTGGCTTCGTACTCCATGCGGGCATAGCTGTGGTATGGATTGAAAATGGAACCGGTAAAGTCCTGCAAGAGGTACATGCGCCGCTGGCTGAACGGCGGCCTGCCTGCATCGTCAGCGAAATGCCCGCGTACGGTTTCGGCTTCGTTTGCGAAAAACAGCGCCGTGCTGCCGATAGGCTCAAGAAGCACCGTGTAATGGACCGGCCTGCCGCTCCTTGGCGAATGGACGCCCCCGGGGTTCAGGCGAAACCAGCCTCCGTCCGCAGGGGAAGTGAGCGTCGTCGGTTCATGCGGGTCGTTGAACCAGCGCTTGCCATCGAATTTCGTGAGAGCCACGCCGCGCCAATGCACGCCGGGCGCCGCAGCGGGGCCGCCGTCAACCGTAACGCGCATGACCACCGTGCTGTTCTTTTTGATCTCGCCGATTTCGCCAAGTTCCACGTCGTCGCTGAAGCCGGAAATCATGGTGGGCTGCATGTTGAGTCCGGACATGTAGCCGCCGCTGACGCGCGGCAGGATCAGAAAAATGACCGCTCCCACCGCCAGTGATCCGAGGGCGATGGCCACGGAAGTCACGCCCAGCGCGTTGTGCAATTTATTCGCGGCGCTCGTGCCGCTCTCCATGGGACGCGTGACCGTTCCCTCCGCGCTTCGCCACATTTCCAGTGCCACGAAGGTCGAGACCGCTAGGCCCAGAAAAATAAAGAAGAAGGCCAGAAAGACAGTGTCCACGGTGAGGATTGCGGCGGCCAGCATCGCCGTGAAGCCCATCATGGTCAGGAACAGATAATCCCGGGTGGTTGAGGCGCTGAAGAGCCGCACGATCGTGGCAAACAGCATCAGGTGAACCGTCGCCAGCAGGGCTGCGTATAGGCCCGGATTCTGCGCGCCTGCCGCCAGCATCCGCGAAACGATCCAAAGATCGAACGGGAAAAAAATGAAGTAGCCAACGGTCAGCCAAGTGCCGAAGCGGTTGGAAATTTCAGGCGCTTTCCCGTGCCACCAGCGGTAGCCCTTGAACAGCATGGCCGCGGGAAGCGCAAGAGTCGTGAAGATGTCCAGCTTGCCGGTGGAGACCAGGGTCAGCACGCCCGTCAAAAGGAGGAAAAATAGGGAGATCTCAAAATGGCGGCGGATCGCGGAGAAATGCACCGGCAGCGGTTCAGCGGGAGTTTGGCCTGCGGGGTCCATGGCGCGAAGTACCAGTTTAACATCCCACAGGGCCTGCGGGATCGGGTGAGGCGTATCGGGTAATGGTAGTGACGGGGCCGGTGGGACGGGCTTCAGCCTGTCTGCTTTTTCGAGTGAACGAAAATCAAAACCTGACAGGCTGAAGCCCGTTCTACTTGAAAGCAATCGCCGCGTCCGCGATTTTCTGCGTGGCGTTGGAGATGGGCAGGCGGCGAATCCTGGCAAGGGCAACGATGCACGCCTCCGTGGCGCGCGGCAAACGCGTGACGCGAACCAGATACGGTTCCAGGCGGATATTGCGGAAGGTCACTGTGTGGCGGGCAGTCGTGAGCGGCGTAAGAATGTCCTTCCCCCCCACGCCGAATTTATTACGCAAGTGCGCGGCGAGAGAAGCGCCGAGATCTCTCCCTGTGGTTTCCAGGGCCGGGAACTGCCACAGGTGCGAAAAAAGCGCGCCATCGCCGTCAGGTTGGCGCACCAGCAGGGTGCGTCCGCGCGGATCGAGCAGCACCGCCGCTGCGAGAGTTACTTCAACCGTTGCGCGTTTTTTTCGCGCGGCCGGCAATTTTTCGGCGATGCCCAGCGCGCGGGCGCGGCACCAATTTTGGACCGGGCATTCCGCGCAACGCGGCGATTTCGGCGTGCATACGGTGGCGCCCAGCTCCATCATGGCCTGGTTCCACTCGCCGGGAGCGTTTCGATCGAGCCCCTCCTGCGCCGTGGCCCCAAGTTTCCGCCACGTGGCAGGAGCGCGCAACTCGCCGCGCACGGCGCCGATCCTGGCGAGCACGCGCGCGACGTTACCGTCCAGCACCGCGTGCGGCTGGTCATAAGCGATGCTTAAAACCGCCGCCGCGGTGTAGCGGCCGATGCCCGGAAGCGCCAGCGCGGCTTCGTATTCGCGCGGGAAATTGCCCGCATGGCGCGCGACAATCTCCTTTGCCGCACGCTGCAAATTCCTTGCGCGGCTGTAATAGCCGAGTCCCGACCAGTTCCCCAGCACGCGATCGATCCTCGCACGCGCCAGCGCTTGCACATTTGGAAAGGCCGCGAGGAACCGCTCGTAGTAGGGAAGCACGGCCGCGACGCGTGTCTGCTGCAACATGACTTCCGACAGCCAGATGCGGTACGCGTCGCGCGTGCGGCGCCAGGGAAGATCGCGTTTGGAATTGGCAAACCAGGACAGCATGCCCCGCCTGAAAGTTGGCAGTTCCGGCGCGGGAATTTTCAGCAGGCTCACCGGCGCGATTTTCGCACATCGGGGGATCGAACGGAAATCCGAGCAATGAGCTTGACGCCCGATGCTCTGTGGCGCCGGCCTCTCGCCGGCGTTTTTGTGAGGCGCGGGGGCTGCAAAAACCGCCGGCGAGACGCCGGCGCCACGGGAGGGCTGCATTCTTTGCCGGCTCGGCGACACGAGTTCCACCGATTTGGGTGGTCGTGGAAACAAACCTTACAGTGACGACACGAATAGAAAATACGCGGTGTTCCAGAGGTGCGAGGGAATCGTGCCGGGCGCGTGGCTGGTCAGGACAATTTTGAAAATGTCCGGCGCGTCGCCGAGGGTATCGAGGAAGCTCTTGCCCACCTGCGGCTTCAGCGGAGTGACGCTGGCCAGATAGCGCAAAATGTCGTACACAATTTCGCCGGCGCCCATACGCGGCGTGGCGAAACCTGCGGAACGAAACTCCATCACGGAGTTAATTTCATAAAAGTGCCAGGCCAGGGCGGCGCAAAGATTCACGGCGCGCTCGAACCGCTCCGCGGCCCGGGCGTCCATTCCCTGCGACCCGATGTACGGATCGAAGACCAGCAGGACTCGCCGCTCGTCTTCCCGCGCGAATTCTTTCACTTGCAGGGCGCCGGTCCTGGCGGAAGCCTTCCAGTCTACGTGGCGCGCGCTGTCATTGAATTGGTAGTCGCGGATGGCGTAAAGGTCGTTGCCGCGGCCGCGCTGGTAGCTCTCCAGTTCGCCGCTCACCAGCGGAAGAATCTCGTAAAACTCTTCCGTGGGCTGGATGCGGGGATACACCACCACTTCGATCGCGGAGTCCACCCGCCGCGTTTTTTGCAGGAAGCCAAATGGAAACCTGGTGCGCAATCCCAGCGCGTCCTGGCGGTAAACTCCGCGCCGCGGAAAGGTCAGCTCCACGTTTTGCCGCACCGTTTGCCGGTGAGGAATGTGAGGGAAATAGACCGGGCGATCCAGAATCCGTGCCGCGGAACTGGGGGGGGCGTTTTCCTGGGGCTTCGGCGCGTCTTCGCTCACGAGCGAAAGGGAAAAGGACGGCACGATCTGCTTGGTGTTGTTGAGTTCGGCGATGGCCAGAATGGTGCGCTGGGCGAAAATGTGCTCGGGCAATTCCAGCCGCACATCGATGCCGCCGAGCACCACGCGCGAAAGCAGCCCCGAAATCAGAATTCCGGCGAGCAGGCAGGCCAGAACCATGAACAACAAATTATTCCCCGTGTTGAGCGCCGCCAGCGCGATCACCAAAATTCCAGCGATGTACACCATGCCTTCGCGCGTCACTTTGTAATCGATCTGGTAGCTGAGCCAGCCCAGCGGCGTGCGCCGCGCCAGCGCCGGCACCACGGTCAGCCCCACCCACGCGGCCAGCGCCAACGCGGACAGCGCCGACATTCCCGCGATGGCCAGATGGCCTTGCTCGGCCGCCGCCCCGGAATACAGCGCCAGGAAAAGCGCCATCGCCAGTGCGCCCATGGCGATGCCAAAGCTGCGCCAACTGGGACTGTCCAGGGTCTCCCGCAACCGGTTCCACTGAGCCGCGCGCGAAACCCCCACCACTTTGCGTAAAAGCGGGGAGCCGACGCGGCGTTCGACAAATTCGGGATTCATCAGAGAGGGACTGGGGTGGATTCCATGATTTCGCGAAGAACCATTTCGGCCTGCGTCGATTTTTTCTGCGTGGCGGCGTAGCGCGAGTTCACCACCACGCGGTGCGCGAACACCGGAAGGATGAGCCGCTTGAAGTCGTCCGGGGTGCAATAATCGCGCGCTTCGAGAAAGGCCCGCGCCTGGGCCGCGCGCTGCAGCATCAGTAATCCCCGCGGGCTCACGCCGAGCGTGAGCTGCTCGGAATGCCGGGTGCGTTCGACGATATCGAGGGCGTAGTCCCGCAGGCTGTCGTCCACGCGCACTTTCTCGACGGCGTGCTGCATCACTTCGACTTCCTCCGCTTCCATCACGGGGGTAACTTCGGCGGCCGCGTTGCGCCCGCTGGCATGCTGCTGCATGATCTCGCGCTCGCTGTCGCGTGACGGATAACCCATGCCGATGCGGAGCACGAAGCGGTCCAGCTGCGATTCCGGAAGCGGGTAGGTGCCGTGATGTTCGACGGGATTCTGCGTGGCCAGCACCATGAACGGTTGCGGGAGCTTGTAGGTGTGGTTGTCCACTGTTACCTGCGCTTCGTTCATGGCCTCGAGCAGCGCGGACTGCGTCTTCGGCGTGGTGCGGTTGATTTCGTCGGCCAGGATGATGTTGGCGAAAATCGGGCCGGGCTTGAAATCAAAGCGCTGCTCGATCTGATTGAACACGCTGGTGCCCACCACGTCGGAGGGAAGCAGGTCCGAAGTGAACTGGATGCGCTGGAAGGAACAGTGAAAGGAATTCGCCAGCGCCTGCGCCAGGGTCGTCTTGCCCACTCCGGGAACGTCCTCGATCAGCAAGTGACCCCTGGCCAGGAGAGCCACCAGGGCCAGACGGATGACTTCGTCCTTGCCGCGAATTACACCGGCAATCGATGCTTGTAACTGTGCAATCTGGTTTGACGCTGCCGTGGCCATTGGGTTGAAAATCCCTATCGCTTCTGCTACAAACGAAGCTTGTCTTAAGGGCGATTAGCTCAGTGGTTAGAGCGCTCGCTTCACACGCGAGAGGTCCAAGGTTCAAGTCCTTGATCGCCCACCACTCCCCGCGCATTTCCATGTTGCCATGTTTTCCTCTAATATCTTAGCGTTTGCCTGCCAAGCTGTGCTTAAAAAGTTTTTTGAAGAGGGTTTAGCAGCACAGGCATCCGCCGCGGCCGGGCTGCGCGGGTTTTGCGGCTGCGGATCGATCGAAATCTTAAAGCCCTCGGCCTTCAAAACCGCACAGGCAAGATTGCCTGTGCTACTCTGAACAGCGCGAGAGCAAAGGAACACACCGTGGCGGCGACACTGCGATTTCTCCAGTATCTTTCATTGGGCTGCTGGCTGGGCGGCATGATCTACTTCATTTTCCTCACACAGGGCATTTTTTCCGTGATGCCGACCAAGGATTTGGCGGGCGTGGTGGTGGGCTACTCGCTGGCGCGGCTGCATATGCTCGGGATTGTGGCCGGATGCGTCTATCTGATCGCCACGGCGGCGCTGGAAAAATCCGTCGCGGCGCTTGCGCGTCCCGCCGCGCTGCTGGTGCTGGTCATGATTGTGTGCACCATGGCCTCGCAGTATGGCGTGATCGCGCGCATGGACGCGCTCCGTGCGCAGATGGGTTCGGTCGATGCGACGCCGGCGAGGGATCCGCTGCGAGCGGCGTTCGACCGGCTGCACCAGTATTCCGTGTGGCTGGAAAGCGCCGTGCTTTTTTCCGGGCTAGCGGCGTTGTTTTTCACAGCGCGCCAGAAGTCTTAGTAGGACAGGCTTCAGCCCGTCGGGTTTTGATTTGGATTGTGTTTAGGAAAAGGAGACAGGCTGAAGCCCGTCCCACTACTCCTTCTTCTTCTTTTTTTTCTGGTCCACGGCGCGCCACAAATACCAGCTGGCAATCGAGCGGTAGGGGCGCCAGCGCTCGCCGTGTTCGAGGATCGCTTGCGGTTTGGGCTCTTTCTCGAGGCCGTAGACGTGCTGAAATCCTTTGCGAATTCCATAGTCCTTGGTGGGCAGCACGTCGGCACGGCCCAACTGGAACATCAGGAACATCTGCACGGACCATTCGCCGATCCCGCGCACCTGCGTGAGCCGCTCCAGAATTTCTTCCTCGCTCATGCGGCGAATCGCCGTTAGGGGAGGAACAGTTCCGTCGATAGTTTTCCTGGCCAGATCCCTTACCGCGGCGATTTTCTGCCGTGACAGCCCGGCGCGGCGCAATTTCGCTTTCGTGGCTCGCAGAATTTCTTCGGGAGTCGGGCAGCTGCCATTCGTGCCCAGCGCTTTCACCCGCCCGAAAATTGTCGCGGCTGCGGCGCCCGCCAGCTGCTGGTAAACAATGGCGCGAAGCAAGCTCTCAAACGGAGGCTGCGGTTTCTGCTTCTTGGTCGGGAATGAGCCGGCCTTGCGGATTACGCGCGCAAGATGCCTGTCTACGCGGCACAACTCGCGCATCACCTGTTCCGCGTCCACGGAAAAATGAGTCTTGGCCATGGCAGTGGACGTAGCATATGAGCCAGGCCAAGTGACGTCAAGGGGGGCGAAGGGCCGATTTTACCGGCTGCGGCCGACTTATCCTCATGGGCACTTCGCACATATTCCCTTGACCCCCTGGACCGGGTACTTCGATACAATGACGGTCACCCCCAGCCTACCCTTCGACAAGGTCGAACTATGTCTAACACTTGGAAAGAATGGGAAGGTCAAATCCTCGATGGGAAGTTCCAGCTGCTCCGATACCTGGGCGAATCCGAACGCGGCGCGGTATTCCTCACAGAGTACCGTGATGGTGAACGCCTTGTAAAAGCCGCGATCAAACTTCTTCCCGCGAATCCGGAAGAGGGTGAACTGCTACTCTCGCGCTGGCAAATGGCCGCAAAGCTTTCGCATCCTCACCTGATTCCGCTTTATGAAATGGGGCGCTCGGAGCTCGGGGGCGTGCCGCTTGTGTACGTCACAATGGAGTGTGCCGAGGAGAACCTGGCGCAAGTTCTCCCCGTACGCGCGCTCACGCCTGCGGAGGGCCGGGAGATGCTTGTGTCTGTCCTGGACGTCCTTGGCTACCTGCATGGTAAAGGATTCGTTCACGGACACATTAAGCCGGCCAACATCATGGCCAGCGGCGACCAATTGAAAGTATCGAGCGACGGAATTTGCCGCGCCGGGGAATCGCCGGATAGTCCCGGCATGCAAGACGCCTACGATGCGCCCGAAAATTCCATCGGCAACCGGCCCAGGTCCCAGCCGATGTCGCCCGCGGGTGACGTTTGGTCGCTGGGCATGACCTTAGTCGAGACGATGACACAGAATCTGCCCGCTGCAAGAACGGCGGAACAACCGGGTCTTCTCATCCCACTTTCGCTGCAAGAGCCTTTTCTAGATATTGCGCGCCACTGTCTGCTGCATCAGCCACAGGGTCGCTGGACGGTGGATCAAATCGCAGACCGATTGGAAGGGCGGGCTCCGGTTCCCCAAACCCAATCGCTTCCGCCTGCCGTACGGACTCCGTCACCGGCAATACGGCCCACCGCTCAAGCTTCAAGAGCGCCTGTGAAGCGCCGTAGCTACACGGTGCCCATCGTAGTGGGATGTGCGCTCGCGCTGGTCGCCGCTCTGGCATGGGCGAAACTCATGCGCCGCCATGAAGCCGCTCCACAAGCTCCCGCCGCCAGGGTCGAACAGCCGGTCGCACCGCCTGCAACGAAACAGGCGGCGCCTTCATCGCAGGCGACTCAGGAGCGCGCCGCCAAGCCGTACAGTTCGGCCGCCGCCGAGGAAGTGCAGACTTCCAGAGCTCCTGCTCCGGTGCCGGCCATGATTCATCCCGAGACGATGCATGAAGAAGCGACAAACACAGTCGCGAAATTTCCGGCTGGCTCCGTGATGCACGGCGAAGTCGCTCACCAGGTCACGCCTGATGTCCTCCAGTCGGCGCAAAAATCCATTCGAGGAACGGTGAGAGTCAGCGTCAAGGTAAATGTCGACCGGTCCGGAAACGTGGAGGATGCCGAGATCGAATCGCGCGGGCCGAGCAAATACTTTGCGCACGCGGCCTTGGATGCCGCGCAGGATTGGAAATTTAAGCCGCCGAAGGTAGGCGGCCGGGGCGTCCTGAGTACCTGGACGTTACGATTTGAATTTACGCGGGATGGGACCACAATTCTTCCGACGCAGGAGATGCCTTAGTGCGGCGCTGCGCGGCTAACTTTGGATTGGCCCAAGGGAGTTCCGCGATCGCCATTTGGGCGCGGCAGGAGTGCGGACCTGGCACACCGATAAAAAGCCTTCCTTGCTTCAATCCGTGCGATCGGCTATTGATTTTAGGATAACGTTTTTATGGCCCTATATTTTGAAACCAACAAAGGAAAAATCTGATGCAGACTAACAAAGACACGCAACCCGGCCCGCCTGTTTTTCCTCGGGATTCGAATTCCATGGGAAACTCAACGTCCTACCTGGGCCCCGGCATGCAAGTAAAAGGGGAAATTAGCGGAAACGAGGACCTCAAATTGGACGGCAAGGTTGAGGGATCGGTTTCCGTTGGTGGTTTTCGGTTGACGGTGGGCCCCAGCGCGCATTTGAAAGCCGACATCGTGGCCCGTGAAGCCATGATTTCCGGCGAGGTGAATGGGAATATCAGGGCCTATGACCGGATCGAGATTACCAAAAACGCTTCCATCGTGGGTGATGTGAACACTGCCAGAATCGTGATTGAAGAAGGCGCCTACTTCAATGGAGATGTAGAGATCGGCGGCAATCAAAAGCAGATTGGCACAGACTTGGATAGTCTCCTTCATAGCGGCAAGCAGGCGGGAAAACGGTAGGGCAGGATAAATTAGTTTTGCTTTCGATTTCAATTCTCAACCTGCGCCTGCGATCCATCCAACTTCCGTGAAGCACTCCTACCGGGAACCGGCCCGCGCTGTGCGGCGTCGTGCGCACGGGTATGCTACGATTCCGAACCTATGCAAACAGGGATCATCGGGCTTCCTCAAGTCGGCAAGACCACTCTGTTCAAAATTCTGACGCGGGCGCGTCTGGACGAGAAGGCGGCGCGCGCGGCCACGCACGTGGGCGTGGCGCGCGTGCCGGAACCGCGCCTGGAACAGCTGGCCAAACTTTACAATCCAAAAAAGATTACCTACGCCACGGTCGAATACGTTGACGTCGGCGGCATGGTCAAGGACCGCGCCAAGGATTCCGCCGTGCTTGCGCCGCTGCGCGAGGTGGATGCGCTCGCGCACGTCTTGCGGGTTTTCGACGATCCCTCCGTGCCTCATTCGGCGGGTTCCATCGATCCGTTGCGCGACGCGGAAGTGTTGGACCTCGAGCTGATGCTCTCCGACCTCGATCAGATCGAGCGGCGCATCGAGCGCGTGGAAAAGGATCTGAAGAAAAAGAAGGAACCGGCTCTGGAGCAGGAACTCATCTTGCTGGACCGCTGCAAGGCGGCCATCGAATCGGAAAAACCGCTGCGCGAGTTGGAATTTAATCCGGAGGAACGCAAGACCATCCACGGTTACAAATTTCTGTCGCAGCGACCCATGCTGTACGTCTTGAATCTAGGCGATAGCGAAGTGGCCGAACTGGACATGGCGGTCGAACGCCACAAGCTCTCGAAACTTGTGGGCCGCCCCAACACCGTTGTTTTGTCCGTTTGCGGGCGCATCGAGGCGGAGCTTGCCGAACTGGAGCCCGCCGAGGCTGCTGAAATGCTCGCGGCGTACGGGCTCAAATCTTCCGGGCTCGACCGCATCATTCAGGCGACTTACCAGCTTCTGGGGCTGACTTCGTTTTTCACCGCGGGCGAACCCGAAGTTCGCGCCTGGACCATCAAGCGCGGCATGAACGCGCAAAAGGCGGCGGGCGCGATTCACTCGGACATCGAGCGCGGCTTCATTCGCGCCGAAGTCGTGCGCTGCGAAGATTTGCTTGCCGCCGGGAGCTTGCCGGTGGCGCGCGAGCGCGCCCAGGTGCGCCTCGAAGGCAAGGAATACATCGTCCAGGAAGGCGACGTCATTCTGTTTCGCCACAGCGGTTGACGATGCTGGCTGATCCGTCCATCCACGTTCCTGCTTCGCGCATGACTCTGGCGCTGGTGCTGGGGCTGACGGCCGCGGCGGCCAATATCCTCGGCGGGCTTTTTATCCTGCACCGCGAATGGTCGCGGCAATATTTGAAATATTTTCTGGCGCTGGGCGCGGGCTTCATGCTGGCCGCGGCCCTTCTCGAAATTCTGCCCGAGTCGGTGGCTCTGACGGGGAACCTCGCGTATTTTCTGGTGCTGGTCGGCTATTTCATCGTTCATTTCTTTGAGCATACCCTTGCGCCGCATTTTCATTTTGGAGAAGAGACGCACGTCGAGCATTTTGTTCCGCAGCACGCCGGGATTTCCGCGTTACTGGGGCTCTCCATCCATACGTTTTTTGACGGCGTGGCCATCGCTTCCGGGTTCCTGGTTTCCGGCTGGCTGGGCGGGGTGATTTTTCTGGCCATCGTCTTGCACAAAATTCCGGAGGGTTTTACCGTCGCTTCGCTCATGCTGGCGAGCGGGCAGAGCCGGCGCACGGCGCTCCTGGCCGCCATCTGGCTGGGCGTGGCTACCGTTGCCGGCGTGCTGCTGATGGGTTTGCTGCATTCGCAAGTGGGCTATGCGTTGCCCATTTCGGCGGGGGTCACACTGTATGTTGCCGCGACGGATCTGATCCCTGAGGTGAATCGCGAGCCTGATACGCGCATGGCGCTGCTGGTTTTCCTGGGAGTCTCCCTAATGTTGCTGCTCGCCAAATTGTTTCATGCTTGAGGTGGCGCGGGCTTCAGCCTGCGGGGGTCAGTCCTTGGAATGACGAACCCCCGCAGGCTGAAGCCCGCGCTACTAAAACCCACATTGAATTCCGGGCGCGCCGGATGTATGTTGCAGTTCAGCGCTGAAATCGAAAACGAAATCGCACGATGAGGGATTCCATGAATAACCTGCCTGGCCGCCGAACCCTGCTTAAGTATGGTACGGCCGCTGCCGCTTCCGCGGCGCTCGGAAAATTCGCACTGGCTCAGGGCCAGACTGGCGCGCAGCAGCGTGTGGTGGTGATCATGTTTGACGGGTTCGATCCGCGCTACCTGGCCGAAAGCAAAATGCCTGTGCTCGGCCAATGGAAACGCGACGGGATCTATAAACAAGTGAAAGGCGTGATGCCTTCCGTCACCAACGCCAACAATGCTTCGATTTGCTGCGGGACCTGGCCCGAGACTCACGGGATCATTGCCAATTCCTATTTTGACGAAAAGAGCGGGGAAGAACTCTACGTGGAATCGGCCGACCTGGTGCTCGCTCCCACGCTGTTTGAACGCGCCGCGCGCCATGGCGTGAAGTCGGCGCTGCTTTCCAGCAAGGCCAAGACGGCCACTCTTCTTTTGCGGGGGGCTGAAATTGTGCTCACGGCGGAGAACCCCACGCCCGAGTGGGTCCAGAAGCTCGGTCCTGCGCCGGTCATTTATAGCCCGGATATTAACTATTGGTTAATGGCAGCGGCCATCAACATCCTGAAAACTCGCCCGGATATCGGCGTCCTTTACATTCACACCACGGATTATCCGATGCACATGTGGGCTCCGGAAGCGCCGGAATCCAAGGAGCACCTGGCGCGGATGGACGACCTCATCGGCCAGGCCATGAAAGCGGCTCCGGACGCCGCATTCCTCGCTACGGCGGACCACGGAATGAACGCCAAGAGCTTGTGCTGGGACCTCGAGCAGGTTTGCGCCGGCAAAGGAGTCCCGATCCGCAAAGCCGTGTCCACCGGACGGGACCGTTACATGAAGCATCACCGCGGCTGCAGCGGAGCCGTCTACATACATCTGAAGAGTCCACAGGATGCGGCGCGGGTGCGGGATATTGTGTCCGGGGTAAAAGGAGTTGAGCGCATTCTCACGCGCGACGAGGCGGCGCATGAATTCAAGCTGATGGCCTCCCGGATCGGAAATCTGATGGTGCTCGGCGACAAGGACACCGTGTTTGGCGAACTCGATGATGAGAAGGAAAGTTTTCCCGGCCTCCGCTCGCACGGCTCCTTACACGAAATAGATATTCCCCTGTTCGTTTACAACGCGAAAAACGCGCCTTCCAGCGACTACTTCAACCACAATCTCGATCTGGCGCGGTGGCTTTACAGCAGTTAATTGCGCGCTGACGGCCGCGATGTGCAATTCAAATATTCTGGCGCACTCGCTCGGAAAAAATGATCGAAGATAATAAGAAGTTGTTCAGCAGCATTCAGCGGCTCGTCGAGGCGTGGTGCGATCGACGTTGCCTGCGCGCGCTGCGATATATATTGCGCGGTTATCCGCTGGTCTCGCCGCTTGCTGACGGATGGGGCGAGCTTCTCCAGGCCCTTCAGGACGTGCGGGCCTTTTCCAGGGATGAGTTGACTGCCGACGAACAAGAATCGCTGGAGGACTGCATTCGGGCAGTCGATGGCGCCGTTCACCGCGCGGGAATTTGAGCCACATCGCGCCCAGTTATTGGATCGTGCTGAAAGGAAACAACTTAGCGGAACGGGGTGGACATTGGGCACGTTCATTTTTCTCGCAACTTTTTGACAATAAATGGGTTTGGTAAGCTGTGGAGGTTATGGCCAGGACCGACGTCCAATTGATGCTGGACGTGAAAGCCGGGGACGAACAGTCCTTTGAGCTTTTGCTCCGCAAGTACAGGACTCCCCTGGTCAATTTCCTTTACCGCATGGTCCGCGACACGGCCGTCTCGGAAGACCTGGCCCAGGAAGTTTTTCTCCGCGTTTACCGTGCTCGCCAGGAATACGCGCCGAGCGCCAAGTTCACCACCTGGATGTTCCGCATCGCCACGAATCTGGCGCTGAATTCAGTGCGCGACAACCGGCACCGCCAGATGGAAATTTCCATGGACCAGCAGGTGGACTCCGGTGAGAGCGAGCAGCCCGTACTCGAGGTGGCCGACCGCGCGCCCAGCGTCGAGCAGGAACTTGTGGCGCGCTGCCGCGCGGAAATGATTCTGAAAGCGATTCACGCACTGCCCGAAAAACAGCGGGCCGCCGTGCTGTTGCACAAGTATCAGGAACTGGATTACGACGAGATTGCGCGCGTTTTGGAATGTTCGGAAAGCGCGCTGAAATCGCTTTTGTTCAGAGCATATGAAACGTTGCGCGTTCAGCTGGCCCCACTCGTGAGTCCTACGGTGAGGATGGATCGAGTGCCAGTCGACCGCAGCGGACAGCCCGCCTGTTAACGGGTTTGGGCTGTGTTGGACGCCGCCTGCCGGATTGGAAGTTTGGTGAGGAAGTGAGGGTGCTATGTTTGGCAAAGAAAAAAGTAGTCTGCATCAATGTGCCGCGCTCGAAAGCAAATTAATCGAGTACCTGGATGGGCGGGCCCGCCCTGTCGAGCGCCACGCCGTCGAGGAGCATCTGTCCGGCTGCGCCTCCTGCCGTTTGCGCGCAGAGGAGTTTCGCGCAGTCTGGAGCGCGCTTGACGATCTTCCGGAGGTCTCCCCGTCGCCGGCCTTTGATGCCGCATTGCGCGCGCGCATTGCCGCCGAGCCCGCGCGCCGCGGCTTCTGGGACTGGATGCCAACGCCGCGCCTGGCCCTTGCGGTTACCGCGCTCGTGGTCATGTCGGTCTGGCTGTCGTCGAGGCCGCGGGTTGCAACAAACCCTTCGGTTGTGAGCCAGGCCAGTCCGTCCAGCCAGGTTTCGGCGGAATCGGATTTTGGGATGATCCGGGATTTGCCGGTGCTCGAAAATTTCGACGTGGTCTCCAAATTTGACGCCCTTTCCGAACTGCCTGTGGCACAGGCTGCGTCAAGGGGCGAAGTGATAAAAGAAACCAGGTAATGAAGCTGAGTTTCCAATTCGGTACATTTTGGGCCGCCTGCTTGGCGGCGGGACTCTTGTGTGGCTCAGCCCACGCGCAAAGATCAACTGCGGCCCCTCAACAAGAGGGTGAAGCGCCACGCCAAGCACCGCGACCTCAAGTGCGGCCCAGGCTGCCTAACGCACTCCCTCCTCAGGGTAATCCAAACAAATTGCCGCCAAAGGCAATTGAAAGGCTCCAGGAATTGCCTCCGGAGAAGCAAGAGCAGTTTCTGAGGAACAACCAGCGCTTTAACAGCCTGCCGCCGGAACAGCAGGCACAGATCCGCCAGCGCCTGGAAGCGTGGAACCGCCTGACTCCCCAGCAGCAACAGGCTTTGCGCGATCGGCAGCGCGTGTGGGAGCAAATGACGCCTGAGCAGCGGAGATATGTCCAGCAGTCACTTTTTCCACGCTGGCAACAGATGCCCCCGGCGCGGCGCCAGGCCATCCTGCAACGCCTGCACTCGCTGCGCGACCTGAGCGAAGCGGACCGCCAGGCTAGGCTCAACGATCCCTCCTTCACCGGGGGATTGAGTGGCGAAGATCGTGAAATGCTAGGACAACTCGCTCACCTGCACGTTGGCATGGCCCCTGATTCGCCCGGAGAGTAAAGTGCGCCTGCCTTTGGCCTAAAATTCTCCGAAGCCATGTGAATTCTCCAGAAAGTCACCGAAAAAGCGGGCCGCGGTTACTCTTACGAAACAATTTTGCAAAAATATTTCAGCAAGCGCCACTCTAATCCTAGGCTGATTTCTGGCTGCGAACACAATCTGTAGTGGTTTCACGGCAACGCACCGCAAGACTTCCGAATATCCACAAATAATCTTTGAGCTTCTACAGTTTTTACTTGACAAGCGATTGAAGCTGGCTAGAATCGTGGCACAAAGTGGGAAGAAGTGGTGGTAAGTGAAAGACAGTGGCGAAGTTGATGGGGCTGTGAAGCGCTAAAGGGGACTACCTGTGAGGGGCGAACGCTCGACAAGTACTTTGGGCCGACGACTACATGCTAAGGGGAAACATTCCGGCAAGGGTGGACGAGAAGGGCCGTCTCAAAATACCCGCGGCCTTTCTGGAAGAGCTCAAGGCATTTGGCGCGCAGTTTTACGTCACGAGCGAAACCGGTGATTACGCCCGGATCTTCCCAATGAAAATCTGGGAGGAATTGGAGAGCAAGCTGGCCCGGCTCTCTTCGCACAACCGTACCAAGCAGAAGTTTTTGACCTGGACGAACTATTACGGCCAGGCGGTGGAGGCAGACAGCCAGGGCAGGATCCTGATTCCACCGGTGTTACGGGAAGCTGCGCAAATGAAGGGTGACGTGGACGTGATGGGGCACCTGACATACTTGGAAGTTTGGAATCACAACCGGTCGTTGGAGAACCTGAAGAAGAGCCCGATCACGGATGACGACCTGAAGATCCTGGACGAATTGGGCATCTAGTTTGAATGTTGAGCACAAGCCAGTGCTCGTCGAAGAGACGATCCACTGGCTGGCAATCAAGCCGGGCGGTCTGTATATCGATGCCACCGTTGGGCTTGCCGGGCACGCAATAGAAATTGCCCGGCGGCTTGGGATGGGCGGGCGGCTGGTGGGCCTGGATCGCGATGCGCAGGCGCTGGAAATCGCGCGCGGCAGGCTGGCGGAATTCGGGGACAAAGTGACTTTAGTGCACGCGAACTTTTCACAAATCGGCGAGGTTTTCGCAGAGCGAAGTCTTCCTCCCGCGGATGGCGTGCTGGCGGACCTGGGCGTATCGAGCATGCAGCTGGATCTGAGGGAGCGCGGTTTTTCGTTCCGCGCGCGCGGCCCTCTGGACATGCGCATGGACCGCGACATGGAAGAAACGGCTTCCGACATTGTGAACACGGCGGGCGAAAAAGAGCTCGCCGACCTGCTCTATCAGTTCGGAGAAGAGCGGGATTCACGCAGAATCGCCAGGACCATCGTTCGAGCGCGTCCCATACGGGACACCGAACATCTGGCAACGATTGTGGCAGGGGCCCGAAAAGTAAGGGGAAGGCAGAAGCTGCATCCCGCGACAAAAACGTTTCTGGCGCTGCGGATTGCGGTGAATCGAGAGATGGAGGAACTCGGGCAGTTTCTTTCTAGGGTTCCTGCCACACTATCTCCAGGCGGCCGGTGGGTGATG
>DATHPN010000027.1:0-8520 GCA_035483715.1 Candidatus Acidiferrum sp. | reverse complement strand
TCTGCTTCCGCTGAGCCACGTCTTCGGCCAGATGCTGGGTATCTTCATACCGCCGTTCCTCGCCGGCACCGTCGTGTTTATTGATTCGCTCAAACCTTCCGGCCTGATTGACGTGATTCGCGACGAGCGCATTTCTGTCCTAGTAGCGGTTCCTCGCTTTATCGAATCGCTGCAGCGCGAAATCATGCGCCAAATGGAACGTGACAACCGCACCCAGCGCTTCAACGAAAATTTCGCGCGCGCCGAGAAAGAGCACTTCCTGCTGCGCTGGTGGCGATTCCGCAAAATCCACTCGCTGCTCGGCTGGAAATTCTGGGCGTTTATTTCCGGCGGCGCCGCACTACCCGAACCAGTGGAAGCTTTCTGGAACCGTCTGGGATATGCGGTGATTCAAGGTTACGGCATGACCGAAACCACTTCGCTCATCAGCCTCAATCATCCTTTCCGTTCTGCCAAAGGCTCCATCGGCAAAGTTTTTCCCGGCATGGAAGTTCGTGTGGACGAGCACGGCGAAATCCTGGTGCGCGGCGAAAATGTCGCCACCGCGTACCGTCAGCACGACCAGACGCAATCCGTTGCGGAATCCGATGGATGGTTTCGCACCGGAGACATGGGCGAAGCCGACGCGGACGGCCGCCTGTATTTCAAAGGCCGCCGCAAAAATGTGATCGTCACGCCCGCGGGCATGAACGTCTATCCCGAAGATCTCGAAAAAGCGGTGCGCAGCCAGCCGGGAGTGCGCGATTGCGTGGTGATCGGCATCGAACGCGACGGCAATGCGGAGCCGTGCGCGGTGCTGCTGCTCGAAGACTCGCCGCACGCGAACCAAGCGGCAATACTCGAAAACGCCAATCGCTCCCTCGCGGAATATCAAAAGATTCGCCGCTTGTTTCTGTGGCCCGATCCTGACTTCCCGCGCACGCCGACCTTGAAGCCGCTGCTCCCGCGCATTCGCGAGATCGTCAACGCAAGACTCGACAAAGCAGTCATCTCAAAAGACGGCAATAGCTCCCTGGCCACGCTGATCGCCCAAATCACCGGACGGCCCGTCGCCGCCGATTCAAGCAATGCCGCACTGGATGCCGACTTGCACATGACGTCGCTCGATCGGGTCGAATTGATGAGCGCTCTGGAAAGTCGCTATCAGACGGACCTCAGCGATGTCCGCTTCAGTGAAGTGTCCACCGTCGCCCAGCTGGAAAAACTTCTCACGGAGTCTCCCTCCGCGCCTCCTGAACATCTCTATCCCCGGTGGCCGCAAAATTGGCTCACCACCGCTGTGCGCCTCGGCGTCTATTACCTGCTTGCCTGGCCCGCCACATATATTCTTGCCGCCCCGCGCATCCGCGGTCGCGAAAATCTCCGCGGGCTTCGCGGCCCCGTGTTGGTAATTGCAAACCATGTCACCTATCTGGATATCGCCTGGGTTCTTCCAGCATTGCCCGCGAGCCTGCGGAATCGTCTGGCTACCGCCATGCGCGCCGAACGCCTCGCCGAAATGCGGCGTCCTCCCAAAAACATGAATCTGTTCAACCGCCTCCGCGAGCGACTCGACTATTTCCTGGCACTGTCGCTGTTCAACGTATTTCCTCTCCCACAACGGTCTGGCTTCCTGAAAAGTTTTTCGTTTGCCGGCGACCTCGCGGATCGCGGCTGGAACATTCTGATATTTCCCGAAGGCCATACTACCGAGGACGGCCACATCGCTCCCTTTCGCGCCGGCGTTGGCTTGCTCGCAAAACAGCTGAACATCCCAATAGTCCCGATGCGTCTTGGCGGGCTTTTCGATCTCCGGCAGGCGAATCGCATACTCACGCGCCCAGGGCACGTGCAAGTGACCATCGGAAAGGTCGTGAGCTTCTCCCCCGATCAGGATCCGAGTGAGATCACAAAGGAGCTGGAGCGGCGCGTGAGGGAACTCTAATCCGTTGCCGATGGGGCGCCGGGACGATCGAGCGGCAGGCGCCGAATTGCCAGCACCACCAAAATCAACGCCAGCAAGATCGCAAGCGAAGCCCATTTTTGGTGCAACACAAAATCTTTCGCGGCTGCTCCGTAGCGCACAGCCAAGAAGCCTTCTGCGAAGAATAAAGCTCCGCGCCCCACAAGAGTACCCATCACGAAGGGCGTGAACGGCACCCGAAACACGCCTTGCGCGATCACAAACGGTTTAAATGGCACAGGAAAAGGCGCGACGGCCGGCAGCAGCACAGACGTAAAGGGATACTGCTCGACCCATTTACGAATACGCCCCGGTGCGTGCCCCTGCTTTTTGCGGTAATAAACTTCGCCGGCCTTGCGCGCCAGCGCGTAAATCCATATGGACCCCGCGAGCGAACCCAGCCCCGCCATTGCCGCGTAGTACGGCATGCGCAGCGGCTGTCGGATCGAGAGTTCCATAACGATCAGGTCTGTGACTAAGGGAAGCGGGACGAAAGATGAGTCTAGAAAGGACGCGAGGAAAACTCCTGGTCCACCCAGCGCGGGCAACGTAGCCTTCACCCAGCCGCTGACTGCAGGCCATTTCAATGCTTGAAAGCTCCCCTATCGCTCGCGCGGCTGGAAAAGACGGCGCTACTGTTGCTTGTCCTTGTGCGGTTTCTTGCGAAGATCCGGCCAGAATTCTTTCACCATGTATGTCGCCGCGTCCCATCCCATCTGCGTGACCCACGTGGTCGCCACGTTCCCGAAACTGCGCTCGTTCTGTGGGTGGTAAGTATAGGTCGAGATAGCAGCAGCGCTGCCGGCTCCCAAAATCTCGGAGTAGTTGAATTGCGTCTGGCCGGAATCGGAGCGGGTGATGATCACACGGCTCAAGGCATGCCCCGCGCGCTTCTTGAATCCTCCATGGCCCAATTGGTAATAACGCGGATCCTGATGCAGTATCGAGGGAAACACGGCATAGGCCATGAAATTTTCAATGGCATTGTCTCCGTATGCCGTGCCGTACCGCTTGGCGTAGCCCTGCGCCCCTTGCCCGTACGACGAATCACTATCACTGGCCTGCCCCAACCCCGCCACGAATGCCACCAGCACAAATTCCATCGGGTCGAACACGCCGCGCGCCACCAATTTGAATTTTTGTCCCGGCGTCAGTGGCGGAACGTTTTCGGCATTCTCAACCGTGAGAAAATTGGGCAGCGCCCAAAACAGCCGGTCATGCGACGTGCCATTCTGCTGACCGGGAGTCTGCTGTTGCGGGGCCTGCTGTGGAGTTGCCGTCGGCTGCTGGCCGTGTTGCTGGGCCGGTGGTTGCTGGGGTGCCGTCTGCTGCGGATTCACCTTTTCCTGCGCATCCTTTACTAGCTGAGCGAAAGGACTGGGAGCCAGCGTCACCCTTGAAGCCATATCGGGGGACGCGGAAGCAGCCGGCATTATCTCCTGCGCTGCGGATCGCGAGACCTGCGGCCCCATCAAAAATGCAGCGCAAACAATAACGGCTATCGGAATTCGCCTGGAAATCACTGTCCGATTTCCTCCACCCAGAAAATGCCACCCTGTTTTAAGTATAGATGCACCCAGGCCAAAAAAAGAAGCGGCGCCTGCGTATCTTTATTAATTGCGTCTTTCCGGAGGACGCAAATTTTTGCTCTTCAAGTGTAACCCTTTGCTGTGGTAGTGAATCGAATGCAAAGTTCCAGGCCGGGGTCGTCTTGCGAGGAGGCAGTGTCCGCTAGCGTACAAACTCGCGGGCAAAATGCGAGGCATACTACCGGAGCATTGGACAGCGATGCTGTCGGGCGCGACAGCTCCGCCAAATTTTGTTGTTCAAGGAGGAGTTCATGTCCGATCATCATCAACCACTACCCACAGTTCCCTCTTATCCCTTCCGTCTGGATGTACCGCTGCACAAATTACTACAGGAAGCCCCTGAGAAACATACGCCGGAATCATCTAAAGAAAAAAAGACACTGCCTATTCCCGTTTTCCCGAGCCAGCCCGAACTTTTCCACGATCTGGACGCGGAAGATGTCGCCGCGCACGATCAGGTCCTGCAGACCGGCAAACGCCACTGGCCGGCTTCGCGTATTTTTAAGAACATGCGTGGCTGGATGGTGCCCTATTTCAAATCGCGCATCATGCCCGGCGATTTTCAACCGATCATCGCGTACCTATTCACCGAGTGGAAATGCAATCTGGATTGCCACTACTGCTGGTCCTACGACAATCGCGTCAAAGGAATGACTGAAGACACCGCCCGTCGCGCGATTGACTGGCTGCATGACACGCCGTGCCGCGTCCTCGCTCCCACGGGCGGCGAGCCTCTGGTGCGCCCGGATTTTGTTCACAAAGTCGTTTACTATGCCGCGAAAAAAGATTTTTGGGTTTATCTCGCCACCAACGCGCGTTTGCTGCGCCCGGATGTAATTGATCGCCTCTCCGACGCGGGTATCGCCACCATTAACTTTGCCGTGGACACCGTGAAGGAAAAGCCTGGCCTGCCGAAAGCATTCGAACATGTGAGTTCCTACTTTGATTATCTGGTGCGGCGCCAGTATCGTTACGGCTACACCACCTTTTTCAATACGAATATCTGCCGCACGAATATCGAGGACGTGAAACAGCTGGTGGAAATCGCGCACGATAACGGCATCTCGCTCACTTTTCACATCAACGAAGCGCCCATGATGGAGCAGCCGCACTTCAAGCATCTGGACGCCAACGACACTTACATCCGCCCCGAGGATTTTCCGATGGTGGACGATTTGCTTGACTGGCTCATCGACAAGCAGCGCCAGGGCTACAAAATGGTGGACTCCATTCCGCGCCTGCAGAATATGAAGGGATTTATGCGCGGCGTCGGCGAACACTGGGGCTGCCGCGCGGGACAGAACTGGCTGATCATTCGCACCGATGGCACGCTCGCGCCCTGTTTCCCGATGTACAACGCGGGCTACGATTGGGGCAAGGTGGAAAATCAGAAATTCGACCTGAATCAACTGCACGAAATGAAGCAGGGTTGCGAGCCACACTGCTTCTCGACGCTCGGCTACAACGTCGCGTATTGTTACGACGCTGCTCGCGTGATGAAGTGGCTGCTGAAGCAGGCCAGCCACGGATTCCAGGGCGTAACCGGAAGTTTCGAATAACCGCCGGGAAAGTTGGGGCTTAGCGTGCGACAAGGAACCGGCGTCCCTGATCGAGGGCGCCGCAGGCTGGTGTACATCAAGCCGCGCATGCAAAGTTGCTGATCAACCGAGCGCGGCCCACCGTCTCGAACTAAAGGTTTTTCCAGGCCACCGACGCGGCACCCAGCAGCGGGCACTCCTCGTTCAAAACCACGTGAACGGGAATTTGCACCAGGAAAGATTCCAGCTTTTCCTTGTGCTTCACCGCAGCGACGAATTTCCCGGTCTTCAACTTGGGCAGCACTTTCACCGCAATTCCGCCGGCAATGTAAATGCCGCCGCGTGCCATCGTGCGCAGCGCCAGATTTCCCGCCTCCGAGCCGTAGATTTCCACCCACAGGTCCAACGTCGCGGCGCACACCGGGCACTCCCCGCTCAATCCCCGGCGCGTGATTTCCGGTGCGGGATCGGCGTTGTCATCATCGAACCCCGGATGCCGCATGTCTGGATTCAAAAACTCATGTACGCGCTGAAATCCACCGCCCGACAAAATCGTTTCTACGCTCACGCATTCGTGTCGCGTATTCAGAAATTTCCACAGGTCCGCTTGCTGCGAGGTGTTCGGAGCAAAATCCGCGTGCCCAGCTTCCGTGGCCATCGGGACGTGCCTTTGGCCGTCCCAGAACAAAATTCCTTCGCCCAGGCCCGTTCCCGCCGCGATCACGATTTGCGTTGAACGCGGCGAAGGCACTCCCGCGTGCAGAGTTTCCAGCTCACTGGGTTCCAGCACGCCAATGCCGTACGCCGCCGCTTCTACGTCGTTCACCAGCCGCACGTGATTCAGGTGCAGGTGCGACGCGACATTTGCGCCATCCACCACCCAGGGAAAATTCGTCGCCTGCACTCGGTTGTTTACCACCGGGCCGGCAATTCCAAATGACGCCGCCGTGATTTTCGCCCCTGCCCCATTCAAAAAATCGCTGGCGATTTCTTCCAAGCCCGAGTGTTTTTGCGTGGCATAGCGCCTGTCGGCGACGCGGACCAACTTCCCTGCCTTCACGTCGAACAGACCTAGATTGGCCTTAGTCCCTCCCAGGTCGCCCGCCAAAATCATTTAGGCCTCCGAGCTTGCGAATCGAACGTGGTGTGCATGAATTAGCGCTAGCCTCATAGCGGACGCCAATGCCGGCCATCGGCATTCGCCAAATCGTCCACCGTCCGCGGTCCATCGCTCCCCGCCGGATAATTTGGGAAAGGCGGCGGCGACGCATTCTTCCATGCTTCCAGGATTGGGTCCACCAATGTCCACGCCGCCTCGACGCTGTCGGCGCGGTCAAACAGCGTGGCGTCGCCGCGTATGCAATCATTAATAAGCGTGGCGTATGCAGGCCGCGTCCCGCCGCCGAACGCATCCTTATACTTGAAATCCATGGTCACCGGCTGGATGCGCATCTGCGCACCGGGTGATTTCGCTCCGAAGGAAAGTGAAATACCTTCGTCGGGCTGAATGTTCATAACTAGCGAATTCGTTTCGTGGTTTTCGCCGCGAAACACCATGTGCGGCGCGCTCTTGAACTGGATTGCAACCTCCGTCAGTGGCCGCGCCAGTCGCTTGCCCGTGCGCAGGTAGAACGGCACACCACTCCAGCGCCAGTTATCCACATGCAACTTCAATGCGACAAACGTGTCCGTCGCGGAATCCGGCTTCACTCCCGGCTCCTGCCGATATCCCGGAACTTGCTTGCCGTCCACCTGGCCGGGGCCGTACTGGCCGCGAATAACAGACTTGAATACCGAGTCCTTGGTGAATGGCCGGATGGATTGCAGAACCTTAATTTTCTCGTTACGCACGGAGGTCGCGTCGAAAGTCGCCGGCGCTTCCATGGCGGTGAGCGACGTGAGCTGCAGCACGTGGCTCTGAATCATATCGCGCAGCGCGCCCGCCGATTCGTAGAACGCCGCGCGCCGTTCCACCCCTAGCGATTCAGCGGCGGTGATCTGGACACTATCAATATAATTGCGATTCCATAACGGCTCGAAAATCCCGTTGCCGAACCGGAACACCAGCATGTTCTGCACGGTTTCTTTGCCCAGATAATGATCTATGCGGTACACCTGCGATTCATCGAACGCCTCCAGGACCTTTTTATTTAGCTCTTTTGCCGATTCCAGATCGTGCCCAAACGGTTTTTCGATGATGATGCGCGCCCAGGATTTTTCATTCTTCGGTTTGTTCAGCCCAGCCTTCTTGAGCTGTTCGATCACGTGCAAATAAACTTCCGGCGGCGTGGCCAGGTAATAAAGGCGATTCCCGCCGAGCTGGCCTTCGCCATCGAGCTCGTCCAAACGCTGCGCCAGGCGGCGAAACGCTTCGGGATCGTCGTAGTTGCCCGAAAAATATCGCAGGCATTTCAGGAATTCCGTCTTTTTGCCGTCGTCGGCGCCTTCCTGATTTCCGCTGGGCAGGAATTCACCGGCCTTCTGCGTGAAGTCGCTGTCCGACATTTCTGTGCGCGCGAAACCCAGCAGCCGAAACCGCGGCCCTAGACAAGCGTGGTAAGACAGATCGTACAGCGCCGGCAGAAGTTTGCGCCGCGCCAGATCACCCGACGCGCCAAACATCACGATCGCGCAAGGATCCGATGGCGCTTCGCAAAAATAGGCGCCGATCTGGGAATTCTGAGGTTCGACAATTGCCTTAGTATTCATGTCAATCTTCCCGAGCGTCCGGCCCACTTCCACCGCACGCCCCCTCATGTTTTATTAAAACTACCGCCCTTCCACAAGAGCCTATCACAACTCTGCAAATGCCCTGCTACAGGACGTCGCCGCTCCCGGGCTGAGCAGGCCGCCCCCAACTGGAATTTCCGCCACCGATGCAGTATCTTGAATTGCAGCACACTCTGCAAGGAGAGGTAAATGGCCGACGAGAAAAATTCAGGAAATCCGGGCGCGGCTGCTTCCGCTCAGCCCGCGCCCCAAGGTCCACACATCGTGAAGTGCGTCAAGTTCGGCCGGGAGATGCCGGGCCTCGATCGCATTCCGTGGAAGGGCCCAATCGGCCAACGGATTTACGACAACGTCTCCAAGGAAGCCTGGAAGCTGTGGGTGGAACATTCCAAGATGTTGATGAATGAGTTTCGCCTGAATCCTCTGGATCCGAAATCGCAACAGGTGATGGAAGAGCAGATGGAGACATACTTCTTCGGCGAAGGCGCAAAACTGCCGGACAGTTACGTACCTCCCAAACACTAGGAAGCATCGCAATCAGATCCCTGCCTGAACGCGGCTTCAACTTATGCGAACACTGCCGCGATCCGGCGCGAAATTCGCGCCGGAACCGAGGCGGTAGTGCGCTAAAATGAGCAGTTGTGAAGAGAGGAGAATTAATCCCCGCATGAGCTCCGCAAAGAAAAATTCATTCGGCACGCGCACTGCGTTGCGCGCCGGC
>DATHPN010000026.1:0-10362 GCA_035483715.1 Candidatus Acidiferrum sp. | reverse complement strand
AACGATGATCGCGCAAATTTCGGGGCAAATGGAGTCTCCCCTGGTGCTGGCCATGGAGCCTCCGGAACGCGTGCGGGCGCTGGTGAATATTACGTTTGACTTCGTCATGCGCAATCCCTCGTATCCGCGGCTGATCCAGCGCGAGATGATGGCGGCCCGGCGGCCGTTGCACTGGATGGTGGTGGCGCATCACCGCCCCCTGCACCAACGCGCCGTGAAAACCATACGCGAGGGAATCACCCGCGGGCAGTTTCGCGCCGTCGATCCCGACCAGATGGTATTTACTATCTTTGGAATGATTATGTACTATTTGGCTACTGGGCAGCTTGCGAGCCAGATTTGGAACCGCGATATCTGGAATCCCCGCAACGTCGAGCAGCGCCGCCGCGCCGTACTCGATTTTCTCGAGCATGGGCTGTTCCTGTCCCCTTCCACGAAAGGGTAGCGCCGGCGTCTCGCCGGCGGTTTTGCGATTTCGATACGCCGCAAAATCGCCGGCGGGACGCCGGCGCCACGTAAACCCGCATCGCCGTGCGCGCTTATCTTCGGAGAAAACGTGGAGGAAATGAGGACAATAGATGTCCGCGCGCCGGCGGGCGCTCGCCATCCTATGCAGGCAATGCAGGGGCGGGGTTACTTTCGCATTGTTTGCGGAAGCGGCGAGGTGTAGATTGCCGTTCGGCGGGAAACAAAATTAAGATTACGATGCAACCGAGGGGGCGCCTATGAGGCAGCATGCTTTTGAGACCGCGGGCATCGCCATGAATTTGGATCATAAGTATGAAACGCGGCCCGGATCGGGCGCAGGCGCTTCGCGGCGGGAAGTTCTGCAATGGCTGGCGATGGCGGGAACGAGCTCGGTGTTGCCCGCGAGCGGCTTGTTGGCGCAGGCCGCGATGCCCGCCGCGGGCGCGCTCACCGGCCGGATTGACGTGCATACCCACACCGTCCCGCCCTTCTACACAAAGGTCATGGAGAAAGAGATTTTGGCGACTGGGCATCCGCTTCCAACCTGGACTCCGGCGCTGCACATTGAAACGATGAATAAAAATGGAATCGCCACGTCGATGCTGTCGCCGATGACGCGCGTGGTGCAGGAATCGCTCTCCGACAAGTCGGAGCGGGCGCGCAAGCTGGCGCGGCAGAACAATGACTACTCGCAACAGCTGGTGAGAGATTACCCCGGGCGCTTCGGACATTTTGCCGCCATCCCATTGCCGGACACTGAGGGCAGCCTGCGTGAAATTGAATACGCGTTCGATACGCTCAAGGCCGATGGCATCGGCCTGTGGACAAGTTACGCCGACAAGTGGCCCGGCGATCCGGTCTTCGCGCCTGTGTATGAAGAGCTCAACCGCCGCAAGGCCATCATTTTTATTCACTCCGCCCCGCCCATCTGTTGCCGTGCGCTCCAGCCCGGCGTGATCGACAGCGTTGTGGAATACGACTTCGATATTGTGAGAGCAGTGGTGAGCTACTTGAAAAGCGATTCGTTCCACCGCTACCCGAATATCCGCTTCATTTTTCCTCATTCCGGAGGAACACTGCCAGTGCTCGCGAACCGGGTGACGGAAAGTCTGCCCGAAAAACGCTCTGAGAAAGAAACCGCCGAACTGATGGATGAAGTGAAGCAGCTTTACTTCGATGTGGCGCACGCAACCTATCCCGCGCCCTTGTCCGCGCTGACCAAAGTGGTTCCTGTTTCGCAGATCCTTTTTGGCAGCGACTATCCCATCGTGCCCCTTCCGGTCTCCGAGGGGCCCCTGGACCATTTCGGATTCCCGGCGGGCGAATTGCAGGCGATCAATCGCGGAAATGCCGAACGGCTGTTCCCGCGACTGAAGGCGTGAAAAATTCCGGCGTGCGCTTTTGGTGGCGCCGGCGTCCCGCCGGCGATTCTGTCCCATTCTGGCGGCAGGCAAACCGCCGCCGGGACGCCGGCGCCACGGAAAACGTTGCCGGTGCAGGAAGAAATTAATTCGAGTGACAGTTCCGGTTTATTTGAGAAATGCACGCCAGGGGAGGGTTTAATGAATCGTCGGATCGTAAGAGCGGGACTGGCAATTTTGGTTTTGGCGGGGCTTGCGACGGTGGCAGATCTTCGGCACGGCGCTCAAGCCAGCGACTCGAAGAACTCGGCCATGCCGCCGGCCTCGATTCCGACGTTTTCGATGGAAAACGTGGGGCGCGAGGCTTTTTTCTACGTGGGCGGAGAGTATGCCGGGGCGCCGGGCAAAGAGGTGATGCACGGCGCGATGTATGTCGAAGTCATGGTGCCGAAGCAGATCAAGCAAAAGTATCCCGTCGTATTTTTCCACGGGAACGGGCAGACCGGAGCGGTCTGGCGGCAAACGCCGGACGGGCGTCCGGGCTGGGCTTACTATTTAATTAATCAAGGATATGTTGTATACATGGTAGATTACCCGGCGCGCGGGCGCTCGCCTTACGTCCCCGACATGGACGGGAAGTTGGGCCTGCGCACGGCGCTCGATCTGGAGCAGATCTGGACCGGCCCTGTGCCCTCCGGCGGGGATTTTCCGCGGATGAAGCTGTACACGCAGTGGCCAAGCGACTCGCCGAAGAAAGGCACGATGGGCGATCCGGTGTTCGATAATTTCATCAAGGGCCAGATGCAGTTTATCTCCGCGCAGGCCGAGCTCGCCGTGCCCGCCGGCGTGGCGCTCCTCGATCAGATCGGGAGCCCGGTCATCCTGATCACTCATTCGCAGGGAGGCGGCATCGGCTTTAACGTCGCCGACCAGCGTCCCAAGCTCGTGGCGGGAATGGTGGCGATCGAGCCCGGCGGCCCGCAGATCGGCATCGTGGATACGGCAAAGGTGAAATATACGGGGAAAATTGGAAACGCGTGGGGAATCACCAACATGCCCATGCATTACGATCCACCGGTCAACAGCCCCGACGATTTGAAAACCTATCTCGAAGAAAAATCGGAACGGCCCGACGAAGTTCCCTGTTATATGCAGAAGGAACCGGTGCACAAGCTGGCGAGCCTGGCGAACATGCGCATCCTGTCCATCTCCGCCGAGGGGACCTATCACCGCGTGTTCGACGCCTGCATTCCCAAGTGGCTGAATCAAGCGGGCGTGAAGGACGAGTTTGTGCGACTCGAAGATATCGGCATCCACGGCAACATGCACGAAATGTTCCTCGACCGGAACAGCGATGTGGTCATCAAGTTCATCGATGACTGGATGCGCAAAAACGTGAAGTAACGCGGGTGCGCCAGCTTCCGATCGATTTTGGCATTCCCGCGGCGCACCCTTGCGGGGTTAAGCTCAGAATCTGTAGCCGACCGAAACTCTCATTTCACTCTCATTTGATGTTCCACGGCTGGGCTATTTGGTTGCTCATAGCGTGCGCTCCCTTCGTCCTACTCGCGCTAAGTCACGGGCGCGGCATACCAAGACCAGGTCGGCACTCCAGCGATTATTACGATGTGGGGGAGATCCACCGGAGGCGGTGGAAACGCTTGATGTGGATCGTAAACTGAAAGTACGCTTCGGACGAGCAGTTGGTGAATTACTTTCGGGTGCGCAGTTTCTCACGACCTATGTGATAGTATGACAATCCATCCTGGAAAACGAGTCGGAGCGCCAGCAGGAGGTTAGAAATGGCGAGATTGGGATCCGTCGAGGCGCCACTCGGAGCCGGCGTCCCAAGCTCTGTTCCGGCCATCCCAGCCACCACGGCTACTTCGCGGCACTCTGCTCTCGTCCGCATAACACACTGGATTACTACGCTGTGCTTTCTTGCCCTTCTTGTCAGCGGAGCTGAAATTGTGATCTCTCACCCTCGCTTTTATTGGGGCGAAAACGGCAACGATTTAACTCCAACTTTGTTTAAGCTGCCAATCCCTTCCTCGAGGGCCTTGGTACCGACCGGCTACGGGTACGTGCTGCCGGATCAGAATGGCTGGAGCCGGTATCTCCACTTTCAAGCAGCCTGGATCGCGGTATTAACCGGTTTGCTTTATATGGTGTTTGGTTTTCTAACAGGGCACTTCCGAAAAGACTTGATTCCGGCTAAGGCTGATCTTTCCTGGCGGGGGCTCTTTGCCGCGATTGCTACGCATCTGCGCTTCGAGCGCCCTGACCAGTCGGGAGCTGAGTCGTACAACGTGCTCCAGAGGTCTACCTACTTGTTAGTCATCTTCGTACTGTTCCCATTGGTAATCTGGACAGGGCTGGCGATGTCCCCTGCCTTTGTTTCCGCTGTTCCGGCGAGCGTCACGCTGCTCGGAGGGCGGCAATCCGCGCGGACGCTTCACTTCTTCGTCTCCCTGGCCCTCCTGCTCTTCCTAATTGTCCACGTCGTGATGGTTGGTCTGGCCGGATTCAAAAGCCGCACTCGAGCGATGATCACCGGCAGGACAGGTGCACAACTGGAGCGCACATGACCGATCTCTCACGCCGCAAACTGATCGTAACCGGGCTCGCGGCCACGGCGGCGGGCGTAACCGGGCTGGCTGTGACGTCTCGCATTGCACAAGAGTATGGACTGGTCCCGCCCGATCACGGCGGAATCTACGGCCTCGGCGAAACGCTCAACTATGCTTCCCAGCGGTTGCTTGCGAGGCACTCGTTAGCCCGCGAGTTCCCTCAGAGCCAGATTTCGAGGCCGCCGTTCGCGAACGAAATTCCGCCGCTCAATGACGCGTTCAAGCGCCTTCAGGCAGGAGGTTTCGCCGACTGGCGACTCACCGTCGACGGCATGGTCGACCGGCCCGCCTCGTTTTCCCTTAGCCAGCTCAGGAGCTACCCGTCTCGCAGCCAGATTACTCAACTCGCATGCGAAGAGGGCTGGTCGTACGTTGCCGAGTGGGCGGGCGTGCCTCTCTCCCACATCCTGGATGTCGTGGGAATCCACCCGCAAGCCAGATACATTGTCTACTTCTCGATCGATCCCGACTGGTGGGACAGCATCGACATGGCCGATGCCATGCATCCGCAGACTTTTCTCGCCTATGGATTGAATGGCAATGAACTTCCCGTGGGCAACGGCGGGCCTCTTCGCATGCGGCTCCCCCGCCAGCTCGGCTACAAAAACGTAAAATTCATCACTCACCTGACCGTCACCGACAACATGAAAGAGTTCGGCTCGGGTTTGGGCTCCGCATCTCCGGAAGGAGGATATGCCTGGTACGCCGGCATCTGAAAGGCGTGTTTCGAAGGAGTGGCACATCTGCGTCGCGAATCCTTGGCCTGCAAGCGAACCTGGCAAAATCCAAATTTGTGGTGAGGACCCTGTTGCGGTTTCGGCGCGGGCGCGCTGTCAACAAATCGGATACGCGGCCATTTTTGAACCGGGCGCGGTCTTTATCCCCGGTTCGCTCAGAGGAGGAAACATGAAAATCCTGGTGATTGGTTTGATCCTGTTGGGCGGGTCAGTCTCCGTCCCCAATGCACAAAGCCAGAGCAATGCACGCCCCACAATCGCAAACGAAGAGGACTATCACCGCGCGTTGAAGGAGCTTTCCAACTGGGGGCGATGGGGAGAGGACGACGAGCTCGGCGCCGCCAATCTGATTACACCCGAAAAGCGGAAACAGGCTTTCGCTTTGGCCAAGGAAGGCGTGGTCATTTCACTCGCGCACGACATCGCCCAGGAAACGGCCGCGGATGCGCCCTTCTTTCTGGAGAGGACTCTGAACGACGTAACGCCGACGGGCACCACGGATCGCTACCAATATACGGGCACATATCATGGCGTGGTCCACAGCCATCTGGATTCGGTGGACTGTCACATGATGGTCGACGGCAAGGGATACAACGGCCGGTCCATGGAAGACATCTAGGCTGCGGGAGGCTGCCCGAAAGGCAATATCAATGCTCTGAAAGACGGCGTGGTGACGCGTGCCATCTTGTTCGACGCAACGCTCCTTCCCGGAAAGGCCACGCCAGAAGGATGGCTTGAACCGGGAACGCCTGTCCATCGGGAAGACCTTGAAATGTTGGAAAAGTTGGAGCACGTAAAAGTGTCTCCCGGGGACGTGATCCTGCTATACACCGGCCGTTGGAAGCGGCGCGCCGAGAAGGGACCCTGGGGCAGGGATACCGGTTTCGCCGGTTATCACGCCGACGTCGCCTACTTTTTGAAAGAACGCGGCGTATCCTTCATTGGATGCGACGGTCCGAATGACGTCTTGCCCACGGGCTTTCCGCCGACGGTTACAAACCCGCTTCATCGCCTGGCGCTCGTAGCGATGGGCGTGGACATTTTCGATAATCTGGACTTCGAGCGAGCCGCTGAGCATGCGAGGCAGTTGAAACGCTATGAATTTCTGTTCTCGGCTGCCCCGTTGCGCATCGCCTTGGGAACGGGTTCACCGCTTAATCCGCTGGCGATCTTCTGACCCGGAACCCGCCGGGGGCGAATCGGAAGTTTCAACGTGCTCAGACGCGCGTTCGTTTGTGCCTCTTCCCTTCTAGCATTAGGCGCAGGCAAGTCCCGCGAAGTAGTTCCATGCGGATGTGGCTTTTTGCCTCGCGACCAGATTTGGGCCGCATTCTGTTTACCCCCGCGAACTTCACTGGTCAATGCAGCAACGCCTGATCGGCTGACCCGGCAGGGCTTCCTGATGTTGGTATCTCCCCCGGAGACTCTATTTGCTGAAGTGCAGCTATTGGAGTTATGCGGCCCAACCAGTTATCTTGACCATAAATTTTTTGCCTATTGATTCAACAGATGGTATATCGTCCACTCGTTTCATTGAAGTGAATCATGTGTACCGTTCTCTTACGGAAGGAGAAGTGTATATATGCGCTGGCCAATGATTCCCATTCTGTTTCTGGGCGTGAGTTTCTTCCTTCCTTTGCCGGCCGCTCGAGCGCAGAGTGATCGCGACGCGGAAGTCCGCGGAGCGCCGGCCTCCCATCCGGCCACGGAAGAGGAGGTTGCACAACTTCGGCAAGAAGTGGCGGAACTAAGAATGCTGGTCCAGCGGCTCGCTGAAACAGGCACCAAGGCCGCGAACGATGGGCCTCGACTCGCGCTGGCCAGTGCCGTTCTCGATTCGGCTTCGCCTGATGCACATCTGGAAAGCCCCGTTAGTTACTCCGTCATCGACTCTCGTTCGGAATTAGCGCCTTCGTCACAGCAACAGACTGGCGCCACCCCACCAATCGTTGCCGGATGGAACGGCGAACACTTTTTCTTGAGGAGCTCCGACGGCAACTTCACCGCCATGCCGATTGGATACTTCAACGCACAATACAACTTTTACAAAGGGGACGGCGCGCCACCAGCTACTTTCACCATTCCGCGAGCACGGTTCGGCCTCCAGGGCAGCTACGGGAAGCAGCTCGACTATCAATTTCTCTTCGAATCGGCGTCCCCTCTGACCATCCGTGATGCATATTTAGATTTCAAGCCTTGGACCGCGTTCAGCATCATGGGCGGGCAGTACAGAGTTCCGTTCTCCCAGGAAGCCTTGTGGCTGGAAACCGCCTACGAATTCAATTCACTTTCCATCTCAGCCGTCTTGTTCCCCAATGCGGCGGGAGCTTTCCGCGCTCCCGGCGTCGACGTTCACGGAAGTTTGGCGGGCGGCCGAGCGCAATACGCAGTTGGCGTCTTCAATGGCCAGGGGCTCATCCAAAATGGAACAACAAATGAGCCCGAAATCACCGGCAAGGTTCGATTCATTCCGTGGAGACAATCCGGAAACAGTTGGCTGAAAGGGTTTGCTCTGGGCGGTTCAGTCGAGCATAGCCGGTCCAAAGCTCTGGCCAACGAACTCAGCTTCAATGGCCTCCTGACCGACAACACCTACATTTTCTTCCCTCAACAGAGAATCAACGGCGGGATTCAGCGGTACAACGGATTCTTTTCCTGGCTCAGTGGACCCTGGACCGTCCGCGGTGAGTACACCCAAGAGTTAGAGAAGCGCGACGGCATCGGCTCTTTCGTCAACGGCGGGGTCGGATTCAACAGTCTCCCAGGTGTTGTGGGAAAGGGTGCCTCCGGGATCGTCACCTACTTTCTCACGGGAGAGAGCACACCGGACAATTCCATGCCGAGGGTCAAGCACTCAATGATCGGTCCAGACTCACCGGGGGAGACCGGGGGACCGGGATGGGGCGCATGGCAGCTGAAGTTCCGGTACTCGTGGGTACAAGGAAGGGCGGCCGGAGCGACTTGTGATCTCTTGACAATCCCTGCATGCCCGCTGGCTCCCGGAACCGTTCCGACCTACAGCGACCACACGGATCAGATCACGGCGGGGCTGAATTGGTATCTGAACTACTGGGTTATGGTTCGGTCAGATCTGAACATCAATCAGCTGGTGAATCCCAGCGTTCAGGGGATTTTGCCCCGAAACTACTTTGTGTTTTTGGAAGGCATTCAGTTTCGATTCTGAGCGGGAGGTTGAGCATCCTTGAACCCAGAAGCGATGGTTCCGCAGTCGTTGACCCGGATAGTCATCATGGTTCTCTTCGGACTAGTTCTCGTTTCGACGGGTTGCAGTAGCAGCCCGCCGGGCTGTCCTGTCTGTGGAACGGACAAGAACAGTACAGTCGGACTGATCGACGTCATGGCCGTGCCCGGGCACAGCGCGACGGGCGCGCCGGGTGGGCCGTTCAATCTCTTCGATATCAGCTGGGTGGATGCCACGAATCATTTCTACTACGTATCGGATACGGTGGGCGTCGACATCGCGTCGTTTAACATCGTCAACAATATCGCCGCGGGGGCGATTGGCGGAGACAGTTCCATCGCGCAGTCCGGAAACAACGCCAGTCCGTGTTTTCAGGATGCTGCAGGAAATCAAGTTATTCCTCCCATGACGTCCGCACAAGGGAACTATTCGCAATACGGGTGTAAGACCGGGAATTTTCGTATTCCCGGTTTCTTTGGTCCCAACGGTCATTTCGGCGGCTTTGTAGGCGGAGTGTGTTGCGGCTCGCGTGGAAACAACATATTTCCATTGCAGGGTCCGAATGGCATCGAAACGACGACGGATGGAAAGTTCCTGTTTGCCGGCAATGGCGCTTCCGACGTGATCGTATTCGACATGACCCCGACGATCGCAAATCCAGCCACCCCGCCGACGGTGGTCGCTACCATCGTCACTGGCACGCCTGCGGACTTCGACGGTCTTCCCAACGGAGTCAACGGGTGTATTCAGTCCTCCCAGGGGCGAGCCTTCTCGGACCCGACGTGCGGCGATTTGCGCGCGGATGAACTTTCCACAACCGGCGGGCTGATTACGGCGCCCGATGGGACCAAACATTTTCTCTTTCTGGTCATTAACGGCGACCCGGGACTTCCCTTTGCAACCATCGTGGACGCAACGGGCATCGTGACCAAGACTGGGACACTTTCCCAGCAACACTGTCTGCCATACAAGACGGTCACGCCCGGCCCTGGCGTCGCGCCAATCCCCTACAGTCCGGGCAGCGCCAACTTTCCCGCGAATTATTCTTCGTGCATCCTGGGCCAGATCTACTACGATGCCGCCGCGCAAAATGACGTAAGCGTGGTAATCGACGATCAGGGCTCGAATCTAGGCAAATTTTCGTGCCCCGATCCCACGCTTCAGTTCAGCGGCCCAGCACCCGGCGTGCCGGGCCCGTCCGTTCCGTCGGGAGCTTCCGGGCACGCCGCTGGATTCAATCCTGACGTTCCCTGTCACCACGGCCCAATGCTCACCGTAACGACGCCAACTCAAGCCGGCGGAGTTTTCTGTCCTCCCGGGCCGGGTACGCCCCCTGGTTGTATGGGCGCGATCGGTATTTCAGGCTTGGGTGGTTCGGTTTTCAATCCAAATACCGGCCACTTCCTCTTGACGAACGCGAACTCGATCACCGATCTGACTGTAGGAAGCGTTGACGAAATCGATCCATTTCATCCGTTCGTGACGAGCAGTGGAGGTACTGTCTACGGGCCAGCGGTAGTGAACAGCTTCCCCGTGCCGAATTGCATGCCTTCCAGCGTGGTCATGGGACCCGGCACGGACGTCCTGGTGGCTTGCGCATCCCACGACGGCAAGACCTTCCAGCCAGCCACTTACATCCTGAACGGCACCACCGGTGAGATTCTTTCTACGATCAACTTTGTGGGAGGTGTCGACCAGGCAACGTACAATCCGGGCGATTCGAAATACTATTTGGGCGCCGCCAACATGACCCCCGGCCCGGCTCTCGGAGTGATCGACGCGAGCTCCCGACAGTGGTTGCAAAACGTGCCCACGACTGTCTTCTCACACAGCGTCGCGGCCGACCCCAATACGAATCACATCTTCGTGCCGCTTGGCGTGGGCCCGCTTTGCCAATCGATTGCAGCCAACGGTTGCGTCGGGATCTTCGCCTCTCAATGACGGCTGATATTTGGCGCGCCGGA
>DATHPN010000025.1:0-2293 GCA_035483715.1 Candidatus Acidiferrum sp. | reverse complement strand
GACCTGGTACCCAGTGACCAATTTGTTCGTTTCATTCGCCATGCCGATCACCGCCTGAAGTTCCTTGAACATTTCCGGTGTCATGCCCTTTGCAAATGCCGACGCCGTGTGGGAGGCGATGCAATAGTGGCAGTTGTTGGTGACGCTGACGGCGATGTAGAGCAGCTCTTTGGTTAGCGGATCGATGGCGCCGGGGCCCATGATGGCCTTCAGGTCTTCCCAAGTACGCTTAAGCAGCGCGGGATCGTGGGCGATGGCCTTCCAGAAATTATTGATGTAGTCCGTTTTGCGCGTCGCCATGATGTCGTCGTAAACGGCTTTGACGGTAGGATTGGCATCTTTGTATTCGATAAGGCCGAAAGTGGACATGAACCCGCTCCGTGGAAAATTTATGAGTACAAGAAGAATGTTAGCTGGAATTTTCTTCGCTTGGTAGGGAGGACCGCCTGAACGCAGGATTTGACGGCCTAAGTGGCAGCTTACGAGAGCAGGAACTTCTCCAGCAGCAGGCGCGCGAGCCGCGGCGAATTGTGGCGAATTACCCCGTGCTCTTCGAGCAGGTTGTCCGCCAGCAGGTGAACTTTCATCTTGGCGATATTTGCGGTATCGATCACGACAGGTTCCGCGCCCTCCGCGCGATACCGCCGCGCAAATTCGGGAGAGACGGCCTTGCGATTCGCCACCACATAGTTGAAGAAGCGTTTCCCGACATGGTTTTCAATCGCGCGAAGGTGCTGGCTGAGCGCATAGTGCGTGGTTTCGCCGGGCTGGGTCATCAGGTTCGCAATATACACGCGGGGGGCTCGCGAACGCGCCACCGCCTTTGCAATCTCTGGAATCAGCAGATTGGGAATCACGCTGGTGTAGAGTGAGCCCGGGCCCATCAGGATCAGGTCGGCCTCCTCAATGGCTTCAATGGCCTTCGGAAGCGGGCGCGGGCCGCGCGGGTTGAGTTCTAATTTGCGAATGGGCATCTTGCTGCGGGAAATGTTCGTCTCGCCCTTGACGCGCTTTCCGTCAATGAGCGTGGCGACCAGGTGCACGTTGGCAAGCGTGGAAGGAAAAATACGCCCGCGAATCGCCAGCACTTTGCTGGAAACCCGAACCGCCTCGGCGAAATCGCCGGTGACATGGGTAAGCGCGGCAAGAAACAGATTGCCGAAATTGTGGCCAATCAGTCCGTTGCCCGCCTGAAACCGGTACTGGAAAAGGCGGCTGAGCAGCGCTTCGTCCTTGGCCAGTGCCACCATGCAGTTGCGTATATCGCCGGGCGGCAATATGCGATTCTCGCGGCGCAGCCGGCCGGAGCTACCGCCGTCGTCGGTGACCGTGACGATCGCCGTGAGATCGGAGATGGGCCGCTTGAGCGTTGGCGCCTGATCTGAGCCGCGCACCACGTGTTCCTTGAGCCCGCGCAGCAGGGCGGAAAGCCCTGTGCCCCCGCCCAGCGCGACAACGCGCAGACCGGGAACCGATTGGTTTTTATTCCCCAATTTGTTCTTCACGAGCAGCTCAGTTGCCGCACTATTCCGGCATGGCGCGGAATTTCAGGTGTCACTCGTAGTCCATCGCGGCTGGGTTGCCATCGAATGGCCGGGACAATCGTCACATTCCCAAGGCCTGATTGTGATTACAGGATGTACCGGACGAGCAGGATTACCCCGCGTAGCCATCCTTTTCAGGATACAGCAATTCCGTGAAGCGGGGGTCTTCCTGGAGGAAAGCAAAGTCTTCGTCGTTGCGCGCATGAAAGCGATTCGCGGGCCGGAGGTCAATCGCGATTTTCAGATTGGCCATGGCGGAGTCGGCTTCGCCTGTCAGGCAATCGAGCGCAGCAAGTGCGTAATGAATGTGATCGGCCTTTGGCGCCAGTTTGCGTGCCTTCTCCAGGCTTTCGCGGGCCTCGTCCCAGCGGCCCAGGTTCATCATGGCCACGCCTCGCTGGTAGTGCTCTTCGGGAGATTTGGGATTCTGCTCCGAGGAAGGCTTCATGCGCTGTTCGGCGATGCGCAGGTGAGTGCGCGCGCGGTCGGCTAGCTCCTTGCTCGGGCCTTCCAGGACCTTCTCCAGTTCCTGCTTGGAGCGATGAAATTTTTGCTGGTGAAACAACCCCATGGCTTCTTCGTAGAGCTTCATCTGCGCCCGGACGAGAGGGTCCACCATTTCGACGCCGCCACGCTGCGGAGGAGGCGCTGGTAAGCTGGTCTTTTTCTTCATTTTAGGGGAACTCTTGGAAGAGGCTTTGGATCGCCGGGAAGAGCCGGAGGAGGTTTTCTGCACTTTCGCCATGGGG
>DATHPN010000024.1:0-29805 GCA_035483715.1 Candidatus Acidiferrum sp. | reverse complement strand
AGCGCAGGGGGGAGAACAGAATGAACTTCGAATCGCAAGCTATACCCGTTGATATCCTGCTGGTTGAGGACAATGCGGGTGATGTCCGGTTGACTCAGGAAGTATTGAAGGGAAGTAAAGTTCGCAACAATTTGATGGTCGCCACGAATGGGAAAGAGGCGCTCAATTGTCTCCGCAGGCAAGGCAAATATTCATCCTCCCCGCGGCCCGATTTGATTCTCCTCGATCTTAATTTGCCGGTTATGGACGGCCGGGAAGTTCTCCAGCAAATTAAAGAAGATTCCGACCTGAAGCGCATTCCCGTTGTGATCCTTACGACCTCCAAGGCCGAAGAAGACATTCTGAAAACCTACAATTTGCATGCCAACTGTTACGTAACGAAACCGGTCGATCTGGATCAATTCGTCAAAGTTGTGAGATCCCTTGAGGATTTTTGGCTAGCCATTGTCAAGCTACCCAATCATAAACAATGAGCGATCAACGATTGACTGTCCTTCTGGTTGAAGACAATCCCGGCGACGCCCGACTGATTCGGGAATCGCTCGTGGACTCGGGCGGGGATACATTTGACTTGGAAACAGCCGACCGGTTGGCAACGGCCCTGCGCCGCCTGGGCACGGGGGGAATTGACGCGATTCTTCTGGATCTTGCACTCCCCGACAGCAAAGGGAAAGAAACGTTCAGCAAGACCAAGGCACAGGCTCCCACCATTCCCATCATAATTTTGACGGGGCTGGGGGATGAGGCGCTGGCACTAAAGATGGTTCAAGAAGGCGCGCAGGACTACGTAACCAAAATTGATCTGAATGGCAGCGTCCTTTCCCGCGCCATCCGCTATGCCATCGAGCGCGAGAAGTCAGAACAGCAAATTCGAAAATTCAATGAGGAACTGGAAGAGAGGGTCCGGGAGCGCACCGCGGAACTCCAAGCTGCCAATGAGGAACTGGAAGCCTTCAGCGCTTCGGTCTCGCATGACCTTCGCGGGCCCCTCCACGTCATTGACGGATACGCCGAAATGCTGGAAGAGATGCTCGGACCGGGGATAAATTCGGAAGGAAGGAAATGCCTGCAGCGGATTCATGCGTCCGTTGAGCAAATGGCCAGAATCACCGAAGACTTGCTGAGACTCTCCCGTTTGGGGCGTCAGCCGCTGAATATCCGACCTACAAATCTGGATGAGATCCTCAGGCCAATCTTTGCGGAAAGCAAATCGGCAGTTCCGGGAAGAAGAATCCAATGGGAAATTGGAAGCTTGCCGGAGATTAACTGCGATCAAGGATTGATAAAGCAGGTTTTTGCCAATCTCATATCGAACGCAGTCAAATACACCCGCTTGCGTGAGAATGCGATCATCCAGGTTGGGCAGACCACGATCGATGACGAGACCGTAATCTATGTTCGGGACAACGGCGCAGGGTTTGACATGAAGAACGCTCAGAATCTATTTGGCGCGTTCCAGCGGCTTCACCGGCAGGACCAGTTTGAAGGCACGGGAGTTGGTCTGGCGACGGTTCGCCGCATCATCAAGAGACACGGCGGACGAATCTGGGCGGAAGCGGAAGTGGAGAAGGGCGCAACGTTCTATCTCACCCTGGGATCAGGGAAGCCAAGTCTGATGGAAGCGAGCGTCCGATAGAATTAAAAATGAAGCGGTGGCACTGAGCATGCGCTGCAGACAGAAGTTTGCGGGAAACATCGGTGAGTGATGCGGGCGCGGAGGTGCAGAAAATCGAGGAAATTTTGCCAGCGGCTTCGAAAAAGCCGGCGAAGGCTTTTTCATAGACCGATATAGTGGTATCCTCCGCGTCGGAGCGTGGTGTCACCAACATTCCAAGCTGACCACGACGGAGTGACTTAAATGGAGCGAAAAAAAGCGACGGATTATCCGCAGGAGTTGCTAGACCACTTTGACAAGTACGTTCACGGCGACATCAACCGGCGTGAGTTTCTGGATCGCGCGAATAAGTATGCCGTAGGCGGCGTATCGGCCGTGGCACTTTGGGAGAGCCTCAAGCCGAATTACGCGTTGGCGCAGCAAGTTCCCAAGGACGACGCTCGAATCAAGGCCGGGTACGAAACCGTATCCTCGCCGCAAGGCAATGGAAGCATCAAGGGGTATTACGCGCGTCCCGCAATACCTGCCGGCAAGTTGCCCGGAGTTCTGGTGATTCACGAGAACCGCGGCCTGAACCCTTACATCGAAGATGTGGCGCGGCGCCTCGCTGTCGCGAATTTCCTGGCGTTTGCGCCCGACGGCCTTACTTCCCTTGGCGGCTATCCTGACGACGAGGAAAAGGCTACTGCGCTTTTCCCGAAAGTTGATCAGGGCAAAATGTTTGAAGATTTTGTCGCCTCCTACGCCTGGCTGAAGGCCCGTCCGGAATGCACTGGCAAGATGGGCGCCGTAGGATTCTGCTTTGGCGGGACGACGGTGAACAAGCTCGCTGTGCGTTTGCCCGATCTCGCGGCCGCGGTTCCGTTCTATGGGGGTCAGCCCTCGGCCGAAGATACGGCCAAAATCAAGGCGCCTCTTTTGCTTCACTACGCATCGCTCGACAGTCGCATCACGGGCGGATGGCCGGCCTGGGAAGAGGCTCTGAAAGCCGACCACATTACTTACACCGCGTATATTTATGACGGCGCGAATCATGGCTTCCACAACGATACGACGCCGAGGTATGACGAGGCCGCTGCCAAGCTGGCCTGGCAACGCACGCTGGAGTTTTTCAATAAGTATCTGCGCAGCTGAGGAAATTTAAACAGACCCGGCGCATCAGTCCCAGGAATGGTTTTGAGCGTGTGACGAACTGCGGTTCAAGAATCTGAAATTTCAAATTTGAAATTTCAGATTGCCATGCGCTCCCCGAGTCGCGACGCTTATCGGAGCGCGAGCGCATTAGTTGGCCGGCAGGCGGTACGCGATCAACTCACCCGCGTAGTTGGGGCCGCTGACGGCGATGACGATGTATTGCTGCCCGTTGAGCATATACGTCATTGGCGAACCGCTCTGCGGCGCGGGCATATAGACGGCTCCAGCGTCTTTGCCGGTGGCCTTGTCATAGGCGCGCAGCATTGCGCCGCGCATTCCGGATGGCATTGTTACATTTACAGACTCCCCAGCGATAACCAAGGTTTTGGTCGTCAGCACACCGATCAAACCAGCGCTTCCCGTGCGCGGAATCGTCAGGCCGGCGAGCGCGGGATTGTTTCGGACGTTGTCCGGCGTTTCTCCGTGCGCGATCTGCCAAACGATTTCCCCTTTGTCCAGATTGATCGCTGTAATACGGCCATACGGCGGCTTCAAGAGCGGCAGTCCCCGGACGGTTAAAACTGGTTCACCACTCTCAGGATTCGGTGCGGGGACCGGCGGCGCGCCCATGGGTCTGCCCGCGCGAGGGGAAATGCCCGCAGTTCCTTGAACGTATTCCATATCCGAAACTTTTTGGTCGGGGGAGGGAACGAGTCCGAGGGCGGAGATATCACTTCGAGAATACACGTACAACATGTGCGTTTCGGGATCGTACGACCCACCTGGCCAATTCGCTCCACCGAGGGCTCCCGGGGAGACGATTGTGGCCAGCGGCCCTTCCGCTTTGCTCACTGAGGGCGGCGTAAACAGCGGCCCGATCTTATACTTTGAAACAAGTTTCTCCGCCTCCGCATGCAGTTCCGGCGTGAAGTTGATCAGGCTTTCGCTGGACACGCCCTGGTTGTCGAAAGCAGGCGGCTTGGTCGGAAACGGTTGAGTGGGAGAGTACCATTCTCCGGGGACATCTCCCTGCGGAACCGGACGCTCTTCCATGGGCCAGATCGGCTTGCCGTTTTCGCGATTGAAAACGTATAGGAAAGCTTGCTTGGTCGGCTGCGCCACAGCTTTCACCGTCTGGCCGTTCATGGTGATGTCGGCAAGAATGGGAGCGCAAGGGATGTCCATGTCCCACAGACCGTGATGCACAAGTTGGTAGTGCCACTTCCGCTTGCCAGTTTCCAAATCCACGGCTACCAAAGTTTCTCCAAACAAACCGTTCCCCGGACGATCGCCCCCGTAGTAGTCGCCCGTCGGCAATTCCACCGGCAGGTACACTAGGCCTAGATTCTCATCCACCGAAATTTGTCCCCAGACGCCGGTATTTCCGGTATAGGCCCAGGATTCCTTCAGCCAGGTATCGTTTCCATATTCGTTGGGGAGCGGAATGGTATGGAAAATCCAGAGGCGCTTGCCTGTTCGGACATCAAATCCGCGGACATAACCTTTCACGTTTTTTCTGCTTTTGGGCACTCCTCCGGTCAGGTGCGCGGCCCCAACGATCACCACGTTGCGGGCTACGACAGGCGTCGAATGAAGCCCAACTTCCCCGGTGATCGGGTCAATTTCCTGATCGTCGTCTTTTTTTAGATCGACCATTCCGCCAACGCCGAAGGTGGGCACAGGCACGCCGGTCTTGGCATTCAGCGCGATCAGCCGGTAACCCGGCGTGACGTACAGGACTCGCTCTTCCTTGCCGTCCGTCCAATAGGCCAAGCCATGCCCCGATAATTGCCTTGGGGCATTGGCGCCGCGATCGCCTTCGTTCTCGCTGTGCATCCAGAGCAGCTCGCCTGTGGACGCATCCAGCGCCACAACCGCTCTTCGGGTTCCGCTCGTCGAATAGAGCACTCCATGAACCATCAGTGGCGTCGATTCAAATTTGAATTCAGGCCGCGGGCCCAGGGAGTCCGTCTTGAAGCGCCAGGCGACCGCAAGTTTGCTGAAGTTGTCCGCGTTGATCTGGTCGAGCGGCGAGTAGCGCGTGCTGGCGAGATCGCCTCCATACGTCCGCCACTCCCCGTTTTTCGTGCCGGACTGCGCCCGTGAGGGCATGGACATGCAAAGCGAAAACACAATCGCAGCAGAAAGAACAATCCATCGAAAGAGCCGTTTCATCGACTTCCTCCCGGGCAGGGCGCTGCCTTTATTTCATGACGAAACTTTGTCGCTTGGAAGAGCGCTTTATTCTGTGCCCATTTTCGGAAGGAAACAAGAATATAGGTTTGGCTGCTAGGTGGTCTTGGATTTGCGCCGGAAGCGCTCGAGGAGCGCAGTGTGCAGGCGCTCGCGGACATCTTCGGGAAGGGGGACGGGTTCGGAGTTGCAGAAGATCTGGATGGTTTTGCGGCAGGTGTCGACCACCAGGCGGCAGTCGGTGCAACGGGAGAGGTGTTGTTCCAGATCCACTCGCATGCTGGAGTCGAGGACTCCGTCGAGATAGCTCGTTAATTCGAGTACTACTTTCTTGCAGTTCACTGCGTTTCGCTCCGTCGGAAATACTTGTTGAGTTTTTGGCGGAGTCTCAACCGCGCCCGCAAGAGGCGCGATTTTACCGCCGCCGAAGAGATTCCCAGAATTTGCGCGGTCTCATCCGTGGAAAGGCCTTCCACGTCGCGCAGGAGAAAAGCGACACGGAAAATCGGATCGAGTTCGCTGATCACGCTGTTTAGAATTTCATTGAGCTCGGTTTGAGCGAATTTTTTCTCGGGGGAAGGGCCCCAGTCCTCGATTTCACGGAAGACGGACTCGTCGCCGTCGCCGTCCGTCAGCGGTTCATCGAGGGACACGTGATTGGGGCGCCGCTTGCGCAATTTCATCAGGGCTTCGTTGACCGCAATGCGCACCAGCCAGGTGTAAAAGCGGGAGTCTCCCTGGAAACGGTCCAGGTTCTGGTAGGATTTCAGGAAGGCGTCTTGCATTACATCTTCGGCGTCTTCGCGGTTTTGCGTGATGTTCATTCCCAGGCGGAAAATCTTGCGCTCGTAGCGATTCACTAGTTCTTCAAATGCGGACGTGTCTCCCGCTTTGGCCGCGGACACCAGTACCGCTTCGTCATCGCGGACGATTGTGGAAGCCAGAGGTTTGGGGTCGGTAGCGCTCACGATCCAGTGTGCTCCAGGCGGCTTCACGCTGAGGACAGCCGCGCTCATTTGGCAGGGTACCATAGTTCTCCTTTGCATTTCCTGCCGGTCGGACCCTTCTCTTCCGATGCTGCACCGGGCCTCGTCGATTCAAGATTTTTAGTTTTTGTGTGAGCACAAGCACAAAAGGGCTTGCGGCTTCCGGGCAGAATGCAATGGTACAATGAGACGTTCCCATTCAAGGGGGAAATATCTCCGTTTTGCGTTCTGGGCCCCGGTAGGACAGGCTTCAGCCCGTTGGGGTTTGTCCGGCAGGGTTGCAGCGGGGCGAGCAGCCCGGTTAAACAAATTGTGATCCCCGGAACGCGCGGACTAGACAAATTGCAATGCGAACTTTGCCTGATTACCTGCGCAGCGGAATGAAACTCATCATCGTTGGGTGCAATCCCGGCGACCGATCCGCTCGCGTCGGCCATTATTATGCGGGCCGCGGAAACGAATTCTGGCCGCTGCTCTACGATTCGGGCGTGGTGCCCGAATTGCTCGATCACCGCAATGACAAGCGAATGATCGAATTCGGAATAGGACTGACTGATCTCGTCAAGCGTCCCACGCGCGGGATCGAGGAATTGAAGCGCGAGGAATTTGCCGAGGGGCGCATCCTGCTGGCTCAAAAAATCGAACAGTACGCGCCGCAAGTGATCGCCTTCAATGGCGTGGGCACTTTTGAGAATTTCGCGCAGCGGCCGTGCAAGCCGGGGCTGCAAAAGGAGCGGCTGTACGGCGCGCAGGTGTTTGTGCTGCCGTCGACGAGCGCGAAAAACGCCACGGGCCGCGCTCAAAAGCTCAAATATTTTCGCCAGCTTGCCAAAGTGCTGGAAAAATTGCCGAACTAGGGATGCAAGGACCGCTGCGTAAATTGTCTCGAGTGCGCTGCGGAATCGGCCGCTTCATTCCATGTCAGCGATTATATCCTCCAAAATGGGTTTCGAGTCGTTCACGCGAGGGGAGTTGATGGTGGCGGCGGCGGCGCGCGAAATCCGCGACGGCGAACTCGTCTTCGTCGGCATGCGCTTGCCCATGATTGCATTTGCACTTGCCAAACGGACGCACGCCCCACGCGCGACTGGGCTTTTTGAAAACGGAATCATTCGCGACACGCCCGCCCCGGCGCTCCTTTACACCATGGGCGATCCTCCCAACTTGTTCCAAGCCACGTTTTGCGGCGATATGATTTCCGTGATGTCGCTGCTGCAGCAGGGCCGCGTGAATGTGGGTTTCCTGGGAGCGGCGGAAGTCGACCGTTTCGGCAATCTCAACACCACCTGGGGCCGCAGGAATGGGCAAACGGTGCGGCTGCCGGGCTCGGGAGGCGCGTGCGACATTGCCGGCCTCTCGCAGCGCACCGTCGTGATTCTCGCGCACGATCGGGAGCGATTGGTTGCGCGCGTTGGCTATATCACTTCGCCCGGGAATGGCGATGGAGCGGGGTGGCGGCGCGCGAGAGGGCTGCCGGCACGCTCCGGCCCCTCGGCGATCATCACCACGATGGGGGTGCTGCGATTTGGTGAAGACGGCGAGGCTTTCCTGGCATCGGTTCACCCGGGAATTCGCGTGGAGGAAGCGTTGAGTAATACAGGGTGGCCGCTGCGCGTGGCCGACAATCTGGAAGTGACGCCGGATCCGAGTGAAGACGAACTCAGGGTAATTCGCGAGATTGACCCTGACCATTTTTGGACGAAAACATGACGGGCGCGGCTCACTCAAAATTGGTTTCGATGCAGCAGGCGATCAGCGAGCATGTGCCGTCGGGCTCGTCGGTCCTGATGGGCGCGGAGCTTGAACAAATGATTCCGTTCTCGGCGGGACACGAGATCATCCGGCAAGGCCGCCGCGACCTGACTCTCGTGGGACCCATTTCCGACATTTTGTTCGATCAAATGATCGGAGCGGGATGCGTTTCGCGCGTGATGGCGGCGTGGGTGGGCAACGCCTCAGCGGGCGTCGGCTATTGCTTCCGGCGTGCGGTGGAGCGAGCAATTCCCAACGCGATCGAGACGGTGGACTACACGAATTTCACGTTGGCCATGGCGCTTCATGCTGCTGCGCTGGGAGTGCCTTTCCTGCCCACCTATGCTGCGCTTGGAAGCGATCTGCTCAAGAGCAACGGCAATCTTTGCGAATTTATTTCGCCTGTGAATGAAGACCGGCTGATCGCCGTGCGCGCGCTGCAGCCGGACGTGGCCATCGTGCCGGTGCAGCGCGCGGACGCTGCGGGCAATTCGCATCTTTGGGGAAATCTGGGAGTGGCGATCGACGGAGCGCGGGCGTCGCGGAAGGTGATCGTGGTGGCCGAGGAAATCGTGGCGCCTGAAGTGATCGCCTCCGATCCGAACCGGACGCTCATTCCCGGTTTTCTCGTGGCGGCGGTAGTGCACGAGCCCTGGGGCGCGCATCCCTCGCCCGTGCAGGGTTATTATGGCCGCGATCATGCTTTCTTTGCCGAATATCACGAACAGTCGCGCAATCAGGAAGATTTCGAGCGCTGGCTCGAACGCTGGGTGCTTAAAACTCCTTCGCGGGTTGAATATATAATGCAATTAGGAAACGCTCGGACCGCCGATCTCAGGACTCGTGAACATGCCTTCACCGCGCCGGCGGATTTCGGTTTTTGAGGAGCGAGATACATGGGGAAAGTCAAAATCAAGTTTTTGCAGAAGCCGTCTTGCACTACGTGCCGCAAAGCCAAGGCTTATCTGGAGAAACGGAAAGTGGAACTGGACCTGCGCGATCTCGGGAAAGACCGGCTGTCGGTCGGGGAGCTTGACGCGCTCATCGGCAAACGCGACCATCGCATGTTTCTGAATACGCGCAACGAACTGTACCGCACGCGGAAAATGGGCCAGAATCCACCGTCGCGCGAAGAGGCATTGCGATTGATGGCGGCCGAACCCAATCTGATCCGGCGGCCGGTGGTGATGCGCGGCGCCGACATGGTGCTGGGGTACGATGAGGAAGCGCTGAATCGTATTGCGAAATAACTCAAGAAACAGAAACGAAACCGGCTCATGAGCATCAGCGAAAAGATCGTTCTCCTCCAAGGCGACCTGACGGAAATGGACGTCGACGCCATCGTCAACGCCGCCAACAATGATTTGCAGCTTGGCGGCGGCGTGGCCGGCGCGATCCGGCGAAAGGGCGGGGAGGCGATTCAGCGGGAGTGTGACGCGATCGGCAGCGTTCCCATCGGCGGCGCGGCCATCACGGGGGGCGGCAAGCTGCGCGCGCGCTTTGTGATCCACGCGGCCAGCATGCAGTTAGGAGGAGCGGCAACGGCGCGCGCGTTGCGCAGTTCCACGGCGCACGCATTGCGCATCGCCGCGGAGCGAGGGCTGCGCTCGATCGCATTCCCCGCCGTGGGCACCGGAATCGCCGGCTTTCCAATTTCGGAATGCGCCAGCATTATGCTGAGGGAAGCCGAGGAACATTTGAAAAAAAACACGTCGCTCGAAAAGGTTTTTTTCGTTCTACTCGACGCGCAGGCCCTTTCCGAATTTGAAAAAGTCCGCGCGGAAATGGGCTCCGGCGGCGAATTGCAAGGCGCGTCCGGGGCGGGAAGCAAATGAACGCTCTCGCCGAAAAAGTTCGCGCCGAGTTGACCCAATACGAACATCCGCTCTTCGTGTTCGACGCGCGTCCCGCGGCCGAAGGTGTCGAAGTGGTGATCCAGTATTCTCCGCCCGAGCCTCAGGTGCACACCTATGTGTTCCTGCTCCGTCCCCGTGAAATTGAGAGTAAACAATTTCCATGGATTTTCCAGAAGCAGCTCTACGATTGCCTGCACGATTTCATCATCGAGATGTTCACTTGCAATCCGCAGCGCCAGGACGTATGACGGCCGGCTCCTCCTCCGCTTCCGGCGCGCGCGGCGAACCGCCCAAGCCGGGAGAACACGCGCGCGCTTTGACCAAAATTCTGGCCGAGCGCATTCGCGCGAGCGGCCCAATTTCCTTCGCCGAATTCATGCGTGAGTGTCTCTATCATCCCGTTCACGGCTACTACTCGCGCGCAAACGCGGCTCGATTCGGGGACTATTACACGAGCGTTGATGTGCATCCAATTTTCGGCCGCCTCCTCGCGCGGCAGCTTGCGGAAATGTGGGAGGTGCTGGGATCTCCCAACTCGTTCGTCGTAGCCGAATCGGGTGCCGGAGTCGGGCGCCTGGCCGGGCACATCCTGGACTTCAGCGCGCGGGCGCTTCCCGAATTTTATACGGCCCTCGAATATGTCGCGGTGGAACAATCCAGCGCGCGCCGCGCTGAACACGCGGCGCGCCTCGCGGTTCATGTGGCGGCCGGGCGCGTTTCGAGCGCCGGCGAAATTCCACGCGCGATTCCCGCGGGGTGCATTGTTTCAAACGAGTTGCTGGACGCTTTGCCCGTTCATCGCGTTGTTGTGGAGAAAGGCGCCCTGCGGGAAATCTTTGTCGCACTAGAGGACGGGCGATTTATTGAAGTGTCTGGCGAGCCCTCCATGCCGGCGTTGACGCAATATTTTCTTGAGCAGGGGATTACACTCGAAGAAGGACAGCAGGCGGAAGTGTGCTTTGAAGCGTGCGATTGGATCGAGAGCGCGGGACGCGCGCTGGAGCGCGGCTTTATCTTGACCATCGATTATGGCCACGAAGCCCGCGCTTTATTCGGTGAACATCACAATCGCGGCACTCTGCTCGCCTACCGCGATCATACTGTTTCGGAACATCTTCTCGATGCGCCGGGCGAACAGGACTTGACCGCTCACGTCAATTTCACCGCGTTGGATTTGTGCGGCCGCAGGTCGGGCCTCCTTCGCACGGGTCTCGTCACGCAATCGCAATTTCTGGTGGCGCTCGGCCGGGAAAATGAATTTGCGGATTTGTACGAACCCGGCCAAACGGAAGTGGAAAAATTGCGCGCCCGCCTCTTGCTGAAAAATCTTATTCATCCGGAAGGATTGGGCGAGAAATTTCAGGTCCTAGTCCAGCACAAGGGGATCGTGGCGCCACGCCTCACGGGATTATCTGGATATTGGGGTTAAGTGGCACGGACTTCAGTCTGTGGGGTCCATTTAATCTTGGCTAACGCGATCAGTATGGAAGCATCGATGGAAATCCACAGGCTGAAGCCTGTGCCACTCAGGCTCCGGTTTCGCTGTACGCTTTTTTCAGGGATTTTTCCGCTTCGGCTTGCGCGCCGCCGGTGTCGTCACCGGTCTGCTTGGCCTTGCTGTATTGGTTGACGGCGCGCGCGCGGTCGCCCTGGATGTCGTAAATTCGCCCCAAGTAGATGTCCGCCCACACTTCCGTCCATTTTGTGGTCAAGTCCGTGGCGCCATCAAGCGCGTCACGGAAGGACTGCGCGGCGGCCGCGTAATTTCGCTGGTAGAAGAACGCCTCGCCCATGCGGAAATCGGCGAGAGCATTCATGCGGTCTTGCTCGAGCGCCTTCTGGTATTGCTGCACTGCGTCGTAGTAGCGGCCCAATTCGGCGAGCGATTCCCCACGCGCGATGATTCCGCGCACGCGCAGCCGCTGGCTCGATTTCAGAATGTAGTCGTGCGGGTCGAGAATAATTCCATTTGGTTTAGGCCGCCCGAAGGTCTCCACGGTGAACGCCGACTCTTTCCCGGAAATCGTGATGGTCTTGAATTCGGGATTTCCCTCGGTCTGGACTTCCACCTCAACGTCCATGTGGAAAACATCAAGATTCTGCTTCGCTTTGCCGACGATCCGGAATCCTTTCTTGGTGCGGTAGACCACGTACTCCAGGTTGAATTCCGGGACCCCGGTTGAATGCAGCCATTGCGTGAAGAACGGGCGCAAACTGGGCGGCTGCTCGGAAGCGGCGGGCGCATTGCCCATTTTGAATTCGGTCTGCGCCGGCTGTGCCAGGCGCGCCTCGGCCAGTTGCTCGAAATCCTGAATCCGCGCGGACTTGCCCGTATAGCGGGAATAGAAATCCTTCAGCAGGGCGTTGAAATTCGCATCGCCGATAATGGCGCGGAGCATGTGGAACACCATCGCGCCTTTGTTCACCACCACCGATTGATATTCCTCGGAACCGGGTTCCAGGCGCCCGGCATCGGCGATCGGAGCGGAATCGTCGAACATCAGCGCGCCCACCGCGAAATCTTCGAGCGCTTTGTTCAGCCCTTCCTTGCCCGAAGCTTGCTCGACATACAGTCCCTCGGAGTAGCGCGAGAGGCCATCCGTGATCCAAACGTCGGAGGGGGTAGCCGCAGTGATCTGCGTGCCCCACCATTGATGGGCAACCAGATCGGCCAGCAGGCGTTCGTTTGGCTTGGCCGACCATTGCCGCGCGCTCAGCAGCAAAACGCCCGGAGCGGAGAATCCGTCGACCGTCCCATCCGGAATTTGCGCGACCGTCAATCCGGGTTCCGGCAGTGGGCCAAATTCATCATTGTAATAATCGAGGACGTGCGAAATCGCGTCCGCATAAGCCGGCGCTGTATTTGCCAGCGCGGGCGGCGTGTAGATGGAAAAGGTCGCGCCTTGCGCGCGCTGCGGGCTTAATTGCAGCGGCGCGATGACAAACGTTCCCGCAGCCTCCGGCTTATCCACTCGAAAGCTGTACAGCATCCGCTCGTTTTCCATCGAGGGAGGCGGCGGAGCGCTCAGAGGCGAAACCGGGGCGCCATGCCTTGCGTTCCCCAGCGCGGGAGCGGGTGCCGGAGACGCCGCAGGTCTGGGAGTGACCGATTGAGGCGCGCCTGCCGACGCGCCGGTGCCTGCCACAGTCATGTTTCCGGGCACTTCGAGCTGGAAAATACCCGTATATCGATTGGCAGGAAAATCGGTCAGCGGAAACCAGCGCGAAGGAAGCAGCAAGTAGCCGCCATCTTTCGCGATGTAAGCCATCCGCGTGCCCTGATTGGGATCGTTGATGCGGCTGGAAAGAGGGCCGCCATAATCAAAAAGCAGCGTGACTTTCCCGCCCGAGGGGATTGTGTCCCCGAGCGTGATGTGCAATTTCTGGGCGGAACTGTCGTCGCGATCGTAGCTTACCGGCTTGCCGGAGACGTCGCGGACTGAATTGACGCGCAGATTTTGATTGAGCTCCACGTCCACGATCCGGCCGGCCTCTCTTGCCGCGAAGTCCACCTTGGCTTGCGCGTTCATGACCTGGCCGACCGCGTCTAGGGAAGCGCGAACTTCGTAGTACGTTGCGCGAAATCCGGCAGTGGAAATAGTTTGAACAGGGGCGACGGGGCGGCCCGGGCCCTGCGGCGCTCCCGGCGATTGAGCCGAGCCGGGTATGGCGAGGCCTGTCAGTCCTGTCAGGAGTAGGAGCAGTCGAAATTTCGACATGAGTTTCTGGTGCCTTTCTGTCCGGCGGAGGCCTTGCAACTTAATAGGATACCAACTTGACCCGATGAGTTGCCAGTCCCAGCTTGCGCTATGCAAGTCTGCGTTACCGGGGATCCAACATGCCTGCGATCAGGTCCGCCGCGCGCTCGACTGCGCCGGGAGGACCAAGCTTTTCGCGCACTTCCGTAAGTCCGCGGCGCATCTCGGCGCAGGCTTCCGGGGAATCGAGCAAGCGAATCGCCTCACTTGCCAGGCGCACGGGAGTGAAATCTTTCTGCACCAGTTCGGGCACAACTTCCTTGCCTGCAATCAGATTGACCATAGCGAACCTGGGCGTGCGCACCAGCCATCGAGCGATCGAAGCCGTCAGGGGCGCGAGGCGATAAATGACAATCATGGGCGCATCCAGGAGCGCGGCTTCCACAGTCGCGGTGCCACTGGACACGATCGACAGGTCTGCTGCGCCCAATGCGTCATAGGTCGCGTCTTCCACGACTTGCATGGTCAAGTCAGGCTTCAGATATTGGGCGATCTGGGCTTTTTTCACGCCTTGCGCCAGGGCCAGTACGAATTGCACTTTGCGCTGCTTTTGAATCAGGCGGCAGGCTTGCATCAACGTAGGCATGTGGTGCGCAATTTCTCCGGATCGGCTTCCAGGCAGGAGCGCGACGATCGGCTGGCTGGCGTCCAGTCCACACGTGGCGGCAAACTCGGCGCGCGTTCTCTTTGCCGTCACGTTTCCCACCAGCGGGTGGCCGATAAAATCGGCGTTCACGCCGCGCGCGCGATACCATTCTTCTTCGAACCGGAAAATGCAAAGCCCGCGAACGAATCGCCGCCGCACCAGGTTTGCCCGCCAGGGCCTCCAAGCCCAGAACTGCGGGCACACAAAATAGATGTTCTGTACGCCCTGGCGCTTCAGAGCGCGCGCCAGGCGCAGATGAAAGCCAGGGAAATCGGTGAGGATCGCGAGCTGCGGTTTACGGCGCGCCGCTTCATTTAGAAGGCGCTTCCACACGCGCTTCAGAGGAGGGTATTTTTTGGCGATTTCGACGATTCCTACGAGAGAAACTTCGGAGCAGTCGGCTACCAGTTCGACTCCGGCTTCGCGCATGCGCGTCCCGCCCATGCCGAAGAGTTGGACATCAGCGCGCGCACGCAATGCCATCGCCAGCCGCGCCGCGTACATGTCGCCCGAGGCTTCGCCGGCGGAGATGAGAAGTTGTGTGGGGGGCATTTTGTGGTGGCACAGGCTTCAGCCTGCGGATTTTGATTTCGGAGCAGCGAAAACCCACAGGCTGAAGCCTGCGCTACTAAAGGCTAATCGTTCCCGGGAACGGACGTGCCCGCTTCGCTTCCGGCTGTCTCGAAGGAAGCGCGCAACTCCTGGTCTTTGTACTGGAGCTGGTACAGGCGATAGTAGATCCCTCGTTCGGCCAGCAATTGCTGATGGGAACCTTGCTCGCGCAATCTGCCTTTGTGGAAAACGAGAATGCGGTCGGCGTGCTGGATGGTGCTGAGCCGATGCGCGATGACGAGCGCGGTGCGGCCCTCGAGCAAACGGTCGAGCGCTTCGCGGATCAGGATTTCGGTCTTGGTGTCAACGCTCGACGTCGCTTCGTCCAGGATCAGAAAACGTGGATTGTGCGCGAGCGCCCGCGCGAAGCTGATCAACTGGCGCTGCCCCACGGAAAAAGTCGCGCCACGTTCGCTGACGTTGGTTTCAACTCCCTCCGGCAGGGAGTCCAGCAGAGTGCCGAGCCCTACTTCGCGCAGCGCGGATTCGACCCTTGCGCGGCTGATGTCTTCATCGCCTAGCTTCACATTCGATTCCAGGCTCCCGGTGAACAGGAACGGATCCTGCAGCACGATGCCGAACTGCCGGCGCAATTGGTGCACGTCATACCGGCGGATGTCCACGCCGTCAAGCAGAATCTGCCCGCGTTGAATTTCGTAGAACCGCAACAAGAGCTGGATGAGCGTGGTCTTTCCGGCGCCGGTGTGGCCGACGATGGCGAGGCTCTGTCCCGGCGCGATGTGGAAGGAAACGTCGCGCAAGACCCAGTCCTCCTCCTTCGGGTTCGCGCCGCCGTGGTAGGCGAACCACACGTTGCGGAATTCGATATCGCCGCGCGGAGCGGTAAGAGGCAGCGGGGCTTCGGCGGGCGGCGCGGGCAGCGGCTCGTCGAGCAGCTTGAAAATCCGCTCGCAGGCGGCCATGGCCGATTGCAGAATGTTGAATTTTTCGCTCAAATCCTGGATGGGCCGGAAGAAGCGCTGCGCGTACTGCATGAACGTGATGAGCACGCCCACATCCACCACGCCTGCGAGGGACCGCAATCCGCCGTACCAGAAAACAATGGCGATTGCCGTCGTGCTGAACAACTCAACCGCGGGGAAGAACACGGCGAAGGCCGTGATCGCATCCTTGTAAGCCTCCATGTAGACGCGATTCAATTCGGCGAACTGTTCCTGCGATTTCCTCTCGCGGTTGAATATTTGCACAACACTCATACCGCTGATGTGTTCCTGCAGGAACGAATTGATTCGCGCAATGGCTGTTCGGATCCGCCGGTTGGCATCGCGTACGCGGTCGCGAAAGATCCACGTCGAGATCATGATCAGCGGCAGCACCGCGAACGTGGCCAGCGCCAGCCGCCAATTCATTTTCATCATCACCGCGCCGATGCAGAGCAGCACGATGGCGTCATTGGCCATCGCCGCAATGCCCGCGGCGAAGAGGTCGCTGAGCGCGTCCACATCCGTGGTCACACGCGTCACCAGGCGGCCCACGGGGCTGCGGTCGAAGAAACTCATGGGCAGCCTCTGCAGGCGCTCGAAAATGTCGCGGCGCAGATCGTAAAGTGTTTGCTGCCCTACGTTCTGCATGATGCGGACCTGCAGGTATTGCACCGCGAAGCTCAGCAGCAGGGCGGCAAGGAAACCGAGCGACACGAGGCTGACTCCGCGCAGGGCGTCGGAGACAGCAAGCGCGTGATTGGAACCCGGAACGATGTACCTGTCCACGCCGAACCCGAACAGGTAGGGCCCGACCACTTCGAGCGGCCCGACCAGCACGGTCAAGAACACTGCGAAGACAACGCTCCACTTGTACGGCCGCAAATAGGTCATCAGCCGCCGCATCAGCTGCGAGTCGTAGGCCTTGCCTAGAGCTTCCTCTTCGCGGAAGTCGCTCATTCGCGTTCCAATTCTTCCTCGAGCAATTGTTTCTGATACAGGTCGGCGTAATAACCGCGGCGCGCCAGAAGTTCCGCGTGCGTGCCGCGTTCAACGATGCGCCCCTCACGCAGGACCACGATCTGGTCGGCGTGCTGCACGGTCGAGACGCGGTGAGAAATTAAAATCGTCGTGCGTTGCCTCAGGATCGCGTCCAGGCGCTTCAGGATTCGCTCTTCGGTTCCGGTATCCACGCTGGAAAGGGAATCGTCCAGAATCAGGATTCTGGGATCGCGAATCACGGCGCGGGCAATGGCGGCGCGCTGCTTCTGACCGCCCGAAAGCGTGATCCCGCGCTCCCCTACCATGGTGTTGAATTGCGCGGGAAACTCTCCGATTTCTGCGGCGATGCTGGCGACGTCGGCGGCATCGTGAATTTCTTCGTCTGTAGCGCTGTCCACACCAAAGGCGACGTTCTCTCGCAGCGTCTCGCTGAACAGGAAAGTATCCTGCGGCACATACCCCATCGCACGCCGCAGCGTTTCAAGCGGCCATTCGCGGATCGGACGGCCATCCACGAACAGCGTCCCTTGCGGCGCTTCCCACAATCGCGCGATCAGCGAGGCCAGTGTGGATTTTCCGCTCCCAGTAGGCCCGACAATTGCCAGGATGGAGCCCGCCGGAACGCGCAGGGAAATATCCTGAAGCACAGGTTTGTTGACTGCGGCCGATCCATTCGATTTTGTTCCGTCAGAATCGCTGCGCACTGTGGGATAAGTGAAGGTCAGGTTCCGGAATTCGATTTCGCCGCGAATTTCTCCCGCGTTGCCGCGAACCGCGTGTGCGTCGCTGATCTTCGGCTCCGAATCGAGGATGTAATTCAGGCGGCCCATGGATGCGCCGCCGCGTTGAAAAATGTTGGTCACGAATCCCAGGGCCACCATCGGGAAAATCAGGCGCGTCATGAACGTGTAGAATGCGACCAGTTCGCCGAGAGTAATCCGGCTGGTGATGACCAGCCGGCCTCCCTGCCAAAGAACGAGAATAAACGTCAGCCCAATCAACATCTGGAGAAGCGGCATGAACAGGCTCCAGAAATAGATCAGGCGCAGGTTGCGGTTGATGTATTCGCGGTTGGGGGCGTCAAATCCGCTGATCTCCGCTTCTTCTTGCCCGTAGGCGCGCACCACGCGCACGCCGGCCAGATTTTCCTGGGCCTTCGCGGATAGCACCGCCAGCGACGCCTGAATTTTTCCGTAGAGCGCGTGAATTTGCCGTCCAAAGAGCCACACGCTGACGGCCACCACCGGCACGGGGAGCAGCACATACACACTGAGCGTCGCGGATATCCAGAACATCAGAATCACGGCCAGCACCATGGTTGCAAATGTGTTGGCGCTGTACATGATGCCGGGTCCGAGCACCATGCGCACGGAATTCAAATCGTTCGTACAGCGCGACATCAGTTCGCCGGTGCGGTTGCGCACGTAGAATTCCGGCTCCATCGCCACCAGCTTGGCGAGCAGATCGTTGCGCAGGTCGTATTCGATATCGCGCGACAGTCCGATCAGAATTTGCCGCGTCCAGTACGAAAAGACGCCTTGCAGCGCGCAAATCAGGATCAGCGCCGTGCAGAAAATTTCCAGGGTGCGCGCATTCCGCGGCTGATAGTAGGGCAGCAGGAATCCCAGAGAAATCTGCGTGAGCCGACCGAGCTGCGCCAGCGGAGCTTCCGCCCCTTTTATGCAATCCACGATCGCGCCGATGATCAGCGGCAGCAGCGTCCCAGTAATCCCCATCCCGATTTGAGTGAGGAGGCCGATGAGCACTTCCGCCCTGTGGCGTGCGACATACGGATACAAGCGCGCAAGCTCCGCCCATCCCGAGACGCTCCTGTGCGCCGTTTTCGGGACCGATCCTGACAGGGTATTTGCCGCTGCGCTCATTTAAGAATGGACTGTGGAGTCTCTAGTGACGGGACCTCGCTCAGATACCTTTCATGAGACTGGTCGAACGACTGATAGCGTTTCGCATTCTTGTTCCAGCGTACATCGAAAGTCGCATTCTTTGGCCCGGAACGTTCACCCGCGTTCGCCTTGACAGCGTCAGGTCTTTCCGCCGGCGTAAATTTCATCTCCAACCCATTTTTCGCATCCTGAGTATATTCCAATCGCCAGCCTGTAGCTCGCGCCGCAGGAAAGCCCCCGAGATAGCCATTCGGATTTTTCAAATGCTCGTCGCAAAGCAAGACCTGGGACCACTTGCCGCCATCCTTTTCGAGGATGGCCGCCCGCGCCACGAAAATCGGCGCAGGGTTTGCGCTTTCCTTGCCCGCCCGCGAACCTGCCGGCAATCGATTGACGACGAGCACTTGCTCGCGCCCATTTTGCGCCAAATTTCCCTGGACCAGGATTTCCGCCTGCTTTCCTAAGGACGCATCCGCGGCTGTCCGCGCCTCATCCGCTACATCGGCGCTTTCGGCGGCCGCCTTAACTTCCGCGGGCGCAGCCTGCTGTGCCGTGCGGCACCCCGCGAAGGAAAGCGCCATAATCCAGAACAGCATTCCCGCTACGGTGCGCAGTTTTCCTATCCTCATCGTCAGTCGGCGCACTACAGGCTTGGGAACGCCAGGGTAATTTCGACCACCCGCCCCGTGTCCCGGGCGCACAGGATTTCCATTACTTGTGGGACGTCCGACCCGGCCCAGTCAAACTGGTAATACATCATATCCAGTTCCTGTCTGTTTTTAGATGCCGGGCCGCTGGAATTCGGCTCACCATATAAACCTACCACGCGGTCCTGCGAATCGCCCATGCGCAGGCCCAATCCGGTCAGCCAATTTCGGGGGTCCAGAAAATCCGGGCGCCGGTCGCTGCACTTGCCTTCCTGAATGCCGAGCGTGGTGATGGTCACGCTTTGAATCACGGACTTGGCGTCGACTTCCAGGCGAATCGAGCGGCCCGAACAATCGTCGCGCCATTCCTTGGAACTCGAATTGGGCTCCTCGATAAGGTTCTTGGCTTTGAAGCGTTTTTCGGCGACGGCGAAGGTGTCTCGCCCCGGCCGCAGTCCCGCGAGCATGGTCTCATTGCCGTGGCGCGCCGCGGTTTGGCCGGCGCCGGCAGGAGAGATTCGCGCGCCCGCCGCCGCGCTCGCCCCGGCAAGCGCGATGCTAGCGCACAGCCAGAATTTCATCGAGCCGCGCTTCAAAGTTTTCCTCTCCTTCCGACCACAGTCGGAAGCGCTCCACGGGCAGAGCTTCCTCCACCGCGCGCATCCAGCCCATCAGTTTCTGGATATTCTCTCTTGTTTTCTCCTGATATTCGCGCAAATTTTGCGGCTGCGACATCCACATCAGAAACCGCGCCTCTTCGGGATGTTGCGGCTCGGCCACACGCCCGCTTTGCGTCGCCAGCAGCCCCGCGTGGCCTGTGAACAGATGCTCGAAGCCGAGATCGGCCATGAAGTGCCCGGATTCGGCAAACACCCCTCCGTCGTATTCGGGGCCGTAACAAAAAATATCCATCCGCTCGGGCTGCAGTTTCCAGCTGGCAGTTTCCTTGTCGCGAATCCACAGATCCCACCGCGCCGCGACTTCGTAGCAAACGTCCCCCGAGTGATGGTCCTTCGCAAGATTGGCGATCTCCTCTGGAGTCGTGAGGTAGCCGCGCAAATCGTATTCTTCCAGCGGCGTTTCCGTGAAATCCACGGCTCGAACCGTCATCCCCGTAAACCCCGGCGGGGCTGAAGCGAGCGGCACCGTGGCGAGAAAATGCTCGAAGTGCGAGAGCATGTTTTCCTCGCTGAAGTCGCGCACCCAGACACTCGCATAGGCACGGTTGGGCATCCGGGTATTATACAGGCAACGGCCCACGGGACCGAAAACGTTGCCTAACCCATTGTTTTACTTCATCGTCCACGAACGCAGCATCCAAACCCATGAGGTTGGCGCGCAGTAAATCCTGTTCGCTCCAATTGAAAACGCGCTGAAGGGTTTCATATTCCCGAGTCAGGGTCGTCGGAGTCAGCATGCGGCTGTCGGTGTTGACGTTGAGGGAGACCCCCGCGCGGTAGAGGCGATCGATAGGATGTTCCTCCATGCTTCCGATCGAAGGAATGATCTGCACATTGGCCGTCGGGCAAAGCTCCAGATGAATGCGTTTCATGCGGAGATGCTCTACCAGTTTCGGATCCTCGATGCTGCGCGTCCCGTGGCCGATGCGCTGCGGGTCAAGCAGACGAAGCGTCTCCCACACGCTCTCCGGTCCAAGCCCTTCGCCGGCGTGCGCGGTGCGAAACAGGCCATGCTGTCGCGCGCAGCGATACGCCCCAATGTGAGCGTCCAAAGGGAATCCTGCTTCGTCTCCGGCAAGGTCGAGCGCCACGACCCGGCTGCCGCGAAACTTTTCTACCAGCTTCGCGGTCAGCAAACTCTGCGCTTCCGTGAAATGCCTTAGCGTGCAAAGGATCAGGCCAGCCTGCATCCCGGTTTCGCGAATCAAGCGGTCGACGGAACGTTCCACCACCGTGACGACTCCTTCAGGGCTCAAGCCGCTCTCCGTGTGCAGCAGCGGCGCAAAGCGGATCTCGGCATAGATCACGCCATCTTCGATGAGTTGCCGGAATATGTCCTCTGTTACCAGTCGGAGCGAATCCTCGGTTTGCATCAGCCGGAAACCCTTGGGCGCGCGGGAGAGGAAGTCTGCAAGGTTGGCGCAGCGCGCGGGCGCGACGAAATCGCGTTGATACTCCTCGCGAGTGACCGAAGGCGCCAGCGCCGAAACTGCCTCAAAGCTCAGCGAGCAGTCCAGGTGAAGGTGCAGCTCGATTTTGGGAAGCGCCCGCAGTTCCATTTGCTCACCATAACCCGAGCGCAATGCTCCGTCCATAAGTCCGCGCGCAGAAAGATCCCGATGTTTGTCATTCCGGCAACTCCGGGCGTGCGATCTTGTTCCGTTTTCCCAAGGCGGCGATTCGCGGGCGTGGCTGTGTCTCGGGCGCCCTGCGGAGATTTCAAATTTGAAATTGGGCGTCGGGAATTTTAATTTGAAATTTCAAATTTGAGATTTGAAATTCAAGAATCGCAATCTGGCATCCAAGAATGCCTGCCCGGAAGCTGGGCAAGGGAAGCGCGGCCCGCGAGAAAGCGGAAAAAGCGCTTGACACTGCAACTGCGAAACCGTAGAGTTACGCATTATGCGTAACCGTACAGTTACATATTCAGCGGCAGCGGCCTTTGCCGCGCTGGCCGATCCCACCCGCCGCGCCGTGCTGGACCTCTTGCGCCGCGGCAGCCTGCCCGCTGGGCGCATCGCCGAGGCCTTTCCTGTCTCCCGTCCGGCCATTTCCAAGCACTTGCGCTTGCTGCGCCGCGCCCGCCTCGTGCGCGAACGCCGCCAGGGCCGGCGCCGCCTGTATCAGTTGAACCCCGGGCCGCTGCGGGCCGTGGATTCCTGGCTCAACGATTACCGAATTTTCTGGCAATTGAGCCTCAGCGATTTGAAAGCGTTTGTTGAAACCGGGCAGGGCAGGGAAAAATCAGGCATGCGAACCAAAACCAAAAAGAAACGAAAATAATACGGAGGATGGAACATGGCGACATCAAAAGTTACTCCCGATGCGGATTCCATTGTCAGCGAGATCGCGATCAGCGCGCCGCCAGAGCGGGTCTTTCAGGCGCTGGTCGATCCCACACAGGTGGTGCGCTGGTGGGGGCAGACCGGCATCTATCGCTGCACGGAATTTCAGAATGATTTGCGCCCCGGGGGGAAATGGCGCAACGCAGGAGTGAGCGCCGATGGTCGCGCATTTGAAGCGACTGGAGAATACCTGGAAATCGATCCGCCGCGCCTGCTGGTCCAATCGTGGGTCGCCAGCTGGACGGGCGATGTGAAGACTACGGTTCGCTGGGAGTTGGAACCCACAAAACAGGGCACGCTGGTCCGAATTCGCCACACCGGATTGGCCGCTCATCCCGAATTGGCAGGCAGTTACAGCGGATGGCCGAGGCTCTTGGGCTGGCTGCAGGCCCTCCTGGAACGCGGCGAAACCATAGACGATCGCAAGCCCGCCTCCTGGAGCTAGCCGGGCCGCAAGCGGGCTGTCGAGCACGGCTCAATTTCTACGCGGCAGACGAAATAGCGTCGCGTGCCTTAGGAAACGGGCCGTGTTCCCGCAAGCAGCGATACGCAGGGTTATGACCCTCCAAAATTCGGCCGCTCAAATGTTGATCAATAGTGGTCCGTTTGGCAGTTTCCATGCATCCAACATTTAGCCGGATGCCCTCATCCCGGAAAGCGGTCTTCTCAGCCCACCCACAAAGAAGAGAACTGTCGTCTCTCTAGAGACGAGAAAGCCAAGCTCTGGGTTTAACACCCGGACTGAAAATACTTTGCAGGTACCTTCAATTTGGAGGGAGACATGGGGCGAAGCCATTTTATGGGAATTGCAGGAGTTTTGGACGGACCGGCAGGCAGCTTCCTGGCGGCACTCAGACACCTGTTCGAACAAAATGCGTGGATAAAGTACGTTCTTGAAATTTTCTTTCTCGTCGCAGCGGCCGCCGCAGTGCGGATAATTGCTTTGCGTCTATTGAGGCGATGGACCGGCGATTCGCAAGTGAAACACAAGAATCTGATCGCGCTGGTGCAGCGGCTGGTCACGCCGGCTCTGGCCATCGGCGTTGTCGCGGCGTGTTTCAATCTATTTCCTCTTTCCGGCAAGCTCCTGACGGTTCTGAACCGCTTCTTTTACATAACGATTCTCGCGCTTGGAATGTACTGCGCGGCGAAAATCGCGCTGATTTTCCTGAACCAATGGCTGGAGAACAGCGAAGGCCGAAAAAGTTTACGCGAACCGACTCAATTCGCGGTGCGCGTCCTGTTCGCAACTTTTGGGACCATGATTCTTCTTGAGAATCTGGGGATATCCCTGACGTCGGTGTGGACCACACTGGGAGTCGGCAGCGTCGCCGTTGCGCTGGCTCTGCAAGACACACTTTCAAATTTCTTTGCAGGCATCTACCTGCGCCTGGATAACCCGGTGGGGATCGGGGATTACATCAAACTGGAAAGTGGTGAGGAAGGCTTCGTGTTGGAACGCGGGTGGCGGTCCACTCGCATCAAGGCGCTTTCCAATAACATGATTGTTATTCCCAACGCAAAACTTGCCTCGACGATCGTGACAAATTTCTCGCTTCCCGACCCCCATTTGTCCCTCTTGATTCCGATCAGCGTCAACTTAAACTCCGACCCGCAGCGTGTCGAGGACATCCTGGTCGAAGAATCCTCGAAGGCATTGGGAACGATTCCCGGTTTGCTATCCGATTCGCCGGCTTGTGTTCGATTCATTCCGGGGTTTGGGCAAAACTCGCTCGATTTCACGCTGATTTGCACGGTTGGAACCTACGTGGACCAATATTTGGTTCAGCATGAGTTAAGAAAGCGGATTTATAACCGGCTGCGAGGCGAGAGGATCGCGTTCCCCGTTGTTCAAAGCTCTGTGCACGTTTTCGCGGATGACGGAAATCATGACGCCGCCGTCAGTTCGTTACATTCCGGGAAAATGCAAAGCGGCAACAGGCAATAGTTGCCTGTTTGCCGTGTGCCCTCAAAAGCCAAACGGTTCGAACGCTACTTCTTTTCTTCAGGTGGATTGTTGGCGGGTGCGGGCGAAGCCGCTGGTGCCGGAGTTCCGAAAATCGCGCTGAGCCCGGCGAGCTTCTGGTGCAGGGTTTCGCCCATCTCGGAGAGAACATTGCTGCAGACGGTATTCAGCCTTTTCTCGGTGGTGTCGGCCAGCTCGTCGATGAGGCTTTGGGACTGCTGATTCAGCTTGGCCACAGTGGTCAGCAGCCAGGAGTTCGACGCGTTTTCCAGGCGCTGTTTGTATTCGTCCAGGGCGCCCGTTCCGTGTGCAGTCATTGACGCCTGGAACTGGCGATCCAGGGCCTGAGACTCGTTGTGAAGGGCTTCTTTGGCCTGATCGACCTGTATGGCCAGTTCTTCCTTGCCCAGCGCCAGGGTCTGCTGCGCATGCTTTGAAAGTACCCGCTCGAACTCCACGGCGAAGCCGCGCGCGTCGCCTTCGAGCTTGGAACGGATCTGCGCGGCATTTGCTTCCATTTGCGCGGCATTCTGTTCGAACGCCGTGGTTGTTTTAGAAGCGTACAGATCGAATTGTTCGCGTCCCAGTTGCGCGGCCCGTTCCGTGAATTTGGCGGCGGCGGCATCGCTCGCTTCCTTGATTTGCTGGCTGCCTTGTTCGGCGGCTTCGCGGGCGTTTTCGTGCATCTGGCCTTGCGCGTGTTCGACGTAGCTCCTGCTGTAGTGATCCAGTTCGCTTGCAAACAGGCCGGACATTTCGGCGGCCTTTTCCCGCATGCGCGAAGCGGTCTGGTCGAGCCCCTTCTCGATCGTTGTTTGCATCTGGGTCTGAATTTTTTTCTCGTACCAGTCGGCCGATTTGAAGAGGGCTTCAAACGTGCTGTGCGAAGTTTCGGTGGCCCTGGTTTCCAGTTCGGCGAGCCATCTTCCGGACGCGGCGCGCGCCGATTCGCTGAAATCCTTCTCGATCTGCGCGAGCAATTCCTTCCCGCGGGCCGCGGTGTCCTGCAGGCCGCGCTCGGAAACCTGCCAAATCCGTTGGTGATGTTCGGCAACAGCCCTCTCGGCCTGTTCGCGGTCAAACGCGAGCTTGCCCAGCATTTCCGTGGCGCTGGCAACCTGCGGCGCAAACCGCTGCTCCAGTTCGCTGGCCAGCCTCTCAATCGTCTCGCGGCCGGCGATTTCCAGCATGGGCTGCATCCGTTGCGCGATCCCCGCGACGGCCGATTCCGCCCGGCGGTTCATCTCGACGCCCTGCGCCTCAAGCATGGCCTCGCCGCGCCGTGCCCACTCCTCGGACGCCGATTGAATGAGTCCTGAGAATTCGCCGCGCCTTGCTTCCAGTTGCGCGACAGACTGCTGAAGCTGCGAAATTACGGCGTCGCCTTTGGCGGCTTGCTTGTCGATCGCGGCGCGCAAAGTTCCCAGCGCGCTCTCCGCCTGCGCAGTGACTTGCGAATGCGCGGTGCCTAGCAAGTTGATGCGGTGCTGAAGTTCCCGTTCGACCTGCGCTGCGGCAGCTTCGCTTTTTCTGGCAAGTTGTTCCGCCACCCGCCGGGCTGCTTCCTCAACCGCCGCATCCATCTTTTCCTGCCAGCGTGTGCTGGCAGTTGCCAGGTCGGCTTCGAGAAGTCCGCGCCATCCCACTTCCCCCAGGGTTGTCGCGGCGGTGATTTGCTCTCCCAGCCTTCTAGCCGCCTGATCCATCTGCGCCAGGCGCGCCTGGGCATCGGCGGTGCGCGTGTCCATCATTTCCTGCCAGCGCCGCATTTCGTCCGCGGCGGCCTTGGCCGAGGATTCCCGCATCTGGTCCACGGCCGCTTGGACTTGGTCCTGATTCGTCCCGATGCTACCGCTCAGGCTTTCCAGTTTCTGGATGGCCGCCTGAAGTTGGTTCTGAAGCTGCTGTTCGAAATCAGCGCGGCGTGTTCGCTCGACTTCCGCAAGCTGGGAATCAATCTGTTGGTGGGCCTTGCTGAGCCGAAGGTCCAATTCGCTGGACATTCGCTCGAGCATGGCCGCCGTGGCTGATTCCCGCTCACTCTGGATGCGCTGCAGGGTCTCTTGTTGCGACCTTTCGATTTGCGCCGCCACGGCCTCAGCCACGGTTTTTTCCGCGGCATCCTTCAGTTGGGCCTGTAAAGCCGCGAGCAGTGGACGGGTTTCCGCGGCGACCGCTTGTGTCGCGCTCTCCCGGACCGTGCTCTGAATTTGCTGTTTGGCCTCAGCGACTACCCGAGCCATTTGCCGGGCGACCTGCAAGGACGCATCGGCCCCTGCTGGCGACGGAAGCACACGGACGTTGTCCTCCACGGGTTCAGGCCCTGCGGGCCGCGCCGCGGGCATTACTGGTACCGACCAATCTTCTACCTCGCGTTCAACCTGCGGAGCCGCCGGCGGGGCAGGGATTTCCAGGCTGGGCGCAGAACCGGCCTCAGGGAAGGGAAACCAGTCCGCTGGAGGAAAAGCAATACCCCAGACGTTTCCGGGGACTTCGAGTTCCACGCCAATTTGAAACAGTTCGCGAACTGTCCGCGGGCGCTGGATCCACGTGACGCGACCCCGGACATTTCTCGCCTCGCGGCCGGGTTCATTGTGGGGCACTTCGAGCGTGACCCACATATTTTTCAAGACGTAGTGTTTCGATTGGTAGCGCGCGCCGTGGCAATTAATGATCAGGGTGGAGGTGCGTTCCTGGAATGGGCGGCCAAGCGCGTCCACACCCGTAACTGTGAGCGGCACGGCTTGCACAATTCGGGTGGTGCGCCGCTTCTGGGCTTCTTGTTCGGGATGAATGTTAGATTCCGACACGAGAGCTCCCGATGATCAAATTTAAAGCGTACCATTGCGGCACTCTTGCGTCGAGGCGCAGGGAACCCCGATTTCTTAAAGGTTACGGTCCGCCTAAGTGATTTGTTCTCATCATGCCTCGAATTGGCGCAGCCAAATTCACCACGTGATCGGGCATCCCTGGGAAATACGCTTACACCAACACACTACTTTGTTCTTCGATCGGGGGAATGGAGAGGCTGGGCGCCTGGCGAAGGGTGAATCTACTACGAAATTCGGCAGATAGCCAGAAACATCGGGATTGTGACCCTGCCCGCTCTGCGAAACTTACGAGACCGCGATAGACACGTTTGACGGTTGAGGAGACTGCCCGGGGTGGTCGGGCCAATCCGGGCTGCAACAGCGGGTCTCCAACTTAGCCACATCTGCTTGCATTTCTGGCAATTGGCGCAGATGTGCCAAGGTTTCCCGCAAGATCGCGGACGCCACCGAATCGTTCGGGGCTACCAGGCGGTAGTGCATCCAGCGCCCCTGGCGTCGCGCGGCGACAATGCCCGCGCGGCGAAGATAAGCCAGGTGCCGCGAGATTTTTGGCTGGCTGATTTTCAGGATCTCCACAAAATAGCAGACGCAAATTTCCTTGCCGGCAATCAGGTTGAGGAGACGCAGTCGGGTGCGATCGGCCAGGGCGCGAAAAAGCAGATCGAGGGGGAGGCGTTTTTTCTTTCCGGGCATGCGCATATTATATATGGCTTGACAGATATGTTCAAGGAGGCGTACCCTCATTATATACGCATGAGCGTATATATACTTTCAAGTAGGGGGACCCATGGGAACGGAATCCGTTAAAGCGCTCAAAGCGCATGTGGCGATTCACGTGAAAGACGTCGGGGCGAGTATCGAGTTCTATGGAAAGCTTTTTGGGATTGCGCCCTGCAAGGTGCGCACCGGATACGCGAAATTCGATGTGTCCAATCCGCCGTTCAACTTTACTTTGAATGAAGGACCACAGGCGGGGCAGGGCGCCCTGTCTCACCTGGGAATTCAGGTGGAATCGACGGCGGACGTCCTGGCCGTGCGGCAAAGCTGGCAGGAGCGAGGTCTGCAGCCTCGCGACGAAATGAAGACAGAATGCTGCTACGCGCTGCAGGACAAGGCGTGTGTCCGCGATCCAGATGGAAACGAGTGGGAAGTTTTCGCTGTCCTGCGGGACAACCTTCCTGAAAAGCCGGTTGCGCAAAAATCGTGTTGTGCTCCCGATTGCTGCGCGCCCGTTACGCCCTGAACGCCAGCCCCTGTCCGTGAAAGGGCTCTCGATGGGGAAGCGCTACAACGTGCTCTTCTTGTGCACCGGAAATTCCGGGCGTTCCATTATGGCCGAAGCGATTCTCAATCGAAAAGGCTGGCCCACGTTTACGGGCTATAGCGCGGGAAGCCATCCGTCAGGAATAGTCCGTCCGGAGGCGTTGCGGCAAATTGAATTGGCGCGCATGCCCGTGGAAAATTTTCGCAGCAAAAGCTGGGATGAATTCGCAAAGCCCGGCGCGCCGCAAATGGATTTTGTTTTTACCGTGTGCGACAACGCCGCCAGCGAAGTCTGCCCGGTATGGCCCGGTCAGCCGATGACCGCGCATTGGGGCGTCGCCGACCCGGCCGCGGTACAGGGAACGTCCAGCCAGATTGAACGCGCATTTCGGGATGCCTTCATGATTCTAGACCGCAGAATTTCTCTTTTTTTGTCTCTGCCTCTTTCCACGCTCAACCAGCTCGCGATCCAGCAGGAAATTCACCGCATAGGCCTGCAATGAAATCCTCGCTCTCCCGGCGCGTTGCAGCGGAATTTTTGGGAACAGGATTTCTTGTGGCCGCGGTCGTTGGCTCCGGCATCATGGGCGAACGGCTTGCCGGCGGGAACGCCGCCATCGCGTTACTGGCCAACACAATTGCGACAGGCGCCGCGCTCGCCGCATTGATTCAGGCGCTTCGGCCGATTTCCGGCGCGCATTTGAATCCAATTGTGTCGATCGCCGAGGCGTTTCATGGCGGAATCGCACGGAAGGACGCTGGGCTCTACGTCCCGGCCCAAGTCTGCGGAGGAATTGCCGGAACGGCATGCGCCAACCTGATGTTTGCACTTCCCGCATTTTCAATTTCGCATCATGCCCGGACCGGCGCGCCGGTATGGTTCAGTGAATTCGTGGCGACATTTGGGTTGCTACTGGTGATCCGCACGGTCGCGCGATTTTCCCCGGACGGGCTGCCGTTTGCCGTGGCCGCCTACATCGTCGCCGCATATTGGTTTACCGCGTCGACATCCTTCGCCAATCCTGCCGTGGCCATCGCCCGCTCGCTCACCGACACGTTCGCGGGAATTCGCCCGGTGGATGTTCCCGCATTTCTTGCTGCGCAATTCGCCGGGGGTTTGTCAGCGCTCATCGTTTCCGATTGGCTTAGCCTGCGGCCGGGCGATGTTTAAGTGGCGCGGGCTTCAGTCTGCGGGTTTTAGTCCTTGCAAGAACGAACCCCGCAAGCTGAAGCTTGCGCCACTCAAATCATCCTCCAATCCTGTCTTGAATGTCTCCTGCCGTGACGCGATACTTGCTGCATGCCGGAAATCGCGCCCCAATCCGCCCTGCACGTCCGCCAGCTGCGAAAAGCGTTCAAGGACGTTGTGGCGGTCGATGGCCTGAACCTCGAAGTGCGCGCGGGCGAGTGCTTCGGCCTGCTCGGACCGAATGGCGCAGGAAAAACGACGACCGTGGAAATCTGCGAGGGTTTGACGCCGCCGGATTCAGGGGAAGTCGAAGTGCTTGGGCGGCGGTGGAGTTCGGACGCTGCGCAACTCCGCCAGCAACTCGGCATTCAATTGCAGGATACGCAACTCTCCGAGAAACTCACCGCCCATGAAACAGTCCGGCTGTTTCGCAGTTTTTTTCGGCAGGGAGCGGATGCCTCCGAGATTATCGCGCGTGTGCAGCT
>DATHPN010000023.1:0-4936 GCA_035483715.1 Candidatus Acidiferrum sp. | reverse complement strand
CAAGGCGCTGTTTGAAATTACTTCCGCGGGCAAAACGGTTGAACCCGGCGCCGTCCTGCACGCTCCGGCGGAAGTCACTCTGGCCTGGAGCGACGGCCATCTCGAAGTTACCAAGCAGCTGAAATTCAACGAATCCTACATTGTGGATGTGAAGACCACGGCGACGCTGGATGGGATGCCGCTGCGAAACAGCATTATCTGGTCCGGCGGTTTTGGCGACATCACCGCGTATCGGGCCGCCGCGCAGACGCAGATTTTCACCAGCGCTGCCGGAAAACTCAACACCCTCGCGGCGAAAAATCTGGGAAAGCCCGGGCAAACCACGACGCGCGCGGCTGTCGCGGGCACGTTCGATTTCGCCGGCATCGAGGACCTTTATTTCGCCGCCGCGTTTCTGCCGTCTTTCACCGCGCGCGGCGACATCGCCGAAATTCCGCTGACGGTGACCGGCTGGACCTACCCGCACGAAACCACCACGGACGGAAAAACCGAAACGGAAATCGTTCCTCAAGTGGCCGTGGGCCTGGCGACGCCGGGGCCGCTGGACTTGCGCATGTACGCCGGTCCCAAAAGTATTGACGGATTAAAGGCCACGCGCCCGCCGTTGAACAGCCTGGTGCAATTCGGCTGGTGGGGATTCATTTCCGAGCCTTTGTTTTACTCCCTGATGTGGCTGCACCGCTATGTGAGCAACTACGGATGGGCAATTGTGCTAATTACCATCGCGATTAACATGGTAATGTTTCCACTGAAAGTGAAGAGCATGCGCGCCATGCAGAAAATGCAGAAGGTCGCGCCCGAAGTCAAAGCCATTCAGGAAAAATACAAGAAATATTCGATGCGCGATCCCCGCAAGGCCGAAATGAACAAGGAAGTCATGGCTGTATACTCGCGCGAAGGCATCAACCCGCTGGGCAGTTGCTGGCCCACGCTGATCCAAATGCCGATCTGGTTCGGGCTTTATCGCATGCTGGCCAACACCATCGAGCTGCGCCACACGCCCTGGTTTGGCTGGATCCACGACCTTTCCGCTCACGATCCGTACTTTATACTGCCCATCGTGATGGCCATCTCCATGTATTTTATGCAGAAGATGACGCCCACACCGGGAATGGATCCCGCCCAGGCCAAGATGATGGCCGTGACACCCCTGATTTTTGGCGGAATGTTTGCGCTTTATCCAAGCGGCCTGTCGGTGTATATCCTGACTAGCAATATCGTCGGAATTGGCCAGCAGTGGTATCTCTATCGGACCGCGCCGCCCCCTCCGAAACCTTCGCGGGGATCCGGCAAAAAGAAATAGTCTTGTCGGCAACAATGTAGTCTGAGGGGAGTCATCTTGACGCCTGCTTCGCGCCCGAACCTGATCGTGGATGGAAAGCTCGATCATGCGGTCATCACAGCGGAACTGCGCGGCTGCCTGGACGCGCTGCTTCAAAAAAGCCGCTTCCAGCTCACGTATGAAATTCGAGCCACAGGGCCCGCTGTCTCGAAGGAACTCGAAAATCCCGAAATTGTCGTCGAATTCAAGGGCCGCGATCAGGATTTGCTCCTGGAGCACAATGCGGAACTGCTTCTCGCTCTCGAACACATCGCCTTGCGCTGGCTCTGGCTTGATCCTCAATTCTATGGACGCATTCGGTTCGACGCCGCAGGCTATCGCGGCATCCGGATCGAGGAATTAAAACTTTCCGCGCGCGTTGCCGCCGGCCGCGTCCGTGAAACGCACTCCCCTTTTCGCTTCAACGCCATGTCCTCGCGCGAACGGCGCATTCTGCATCTCGTATTGAAGGAGGAGCCCGGCGTCCGCAGTGAGAGCGAAGGCAAAGGCGAAGAACGGCAAGTTGTGGTTTACCCCGCGAATTAATTCCAATGGATCATTCAGGCAGGATTGCTATTCGGGTTCCCTGAAACCGTGGGAAATAATACGTCCGCCCGCGTCGAAAACGATTTGAAACGTGAATCCAGCCGACCTGGGCCGCATTGCAGCCATACCTTTTGATGGTTGGGGCGCGCCCTCGGCGTCCGGGACATCTTCCCTGAAAAATCTCACATCGAAAATTTCAATCACCGTTCGCTGTCCATCTCCCTGTCGCTCGCGCCACACGGGATATCGAGCAAACCAGAGAAAAACCTGCACGTCGCGCAGCTTCCTGGCTTGCTCAATGTATTCGCGGGACTGCGCGTCGGTGTAAAACTGGGTGCTCTCGACGGCACCGCCCGGTTCGCGAAACGTGGTGCGCCACACGCCATCCGATGTGCTCACCAGCCCCACCCAATGCGTCAGCGTCGGGGGCAAGGGAAGCGCCGCCAGGCTCTGCACCTGCAAATGCTGCGCGGCCGCGAGGCGTTGCACATCCGCGAGAGCAGTGCGATGCGCCGCAGCCGCCAAACCGATATACACGAATAATCCCGCCAGGCCCGCGCGGCACCAGCCTGCACGCGTCCATCGGAAGCCCGCACCCCGAGCGGCCGGCAGGAAAATAACGGCTGCGAAGATGGCGCTCAAGGCGCCTACCGCCGCTGCCGGAAATGCATACCCCACGCTGTCCGCGAACAAATAGGTTCCCATCGCTCCGACGGTGAGCGCGGCCCACACGCCAATCGCGCGGCGCCAAAATTGTCCCGGCTTCCGGTAACACCATGCGGCAAACTGCGGCACCAGGGCGATCCCGGTCAGCGTCAAATCGATAATGAAAATCCAGTCCCAGGCCGGACGGGAATATCGCAGCGGGCTCCAAACCATGGTTCCGAAATTGGTGACCAAATCGAGGAAAATGTGGGTCGCGAGTCCCACGGCGTAAATCGCAAAAAGCGTTAAAAACGGCGGCGCTTTCCACTTCACCAGGCGGGCGAGTGGTATGGAGAGAGCTGCCAACAGCAGGGCCCAGAATGGCAGCAAGACCGCGGAATGAGTGATATTGCGGTGCCATTCCATGATCGCCAGCGGATTGCGAACCAGCGGTCCGGCGAATATGTCGATATCGGGAAACATTGCGCCGAGAGTGCAAGCGACGATTGACGCACGCGCAATAGGAGAGCTTAACGCGCCGGCCTCGCCGCCTTCGGTAAATCCAGCGGGAACATCACGGCCAGCGAAGAGGGCTTTCCCGGCCAGAGCGCCCACAATTCCGTGTGTGATCGTATCCATGGCGCAGCTTACTTTGCGGCTTAGTGAACAAGGCCTTTAGATGCACGCCGTCTCGGGCAGTTTCGCTACTTGCCTGCTCGAATCGGAATCGTAAGCGGTTTGGTGGACTCGGATGCAGCCAGCATATGGCATTGCCCGTCGAAAATCCCGCCCGGTTCGATCACCAGACACGGGGAATGGACTTCGCCGGTCACGACGCCCTTCGCTTGGATCTCGACCCGGCCTTTGGCAAAGATAACGCCGTCGAATTTTCCGGCGATGACCACGTGATTCCCTTCGATCTGACCTTCCACCCGGGCGCCTTCGCCCAAGATCAGGCTGTGACTGGAAATCACGTTGCCTTTTAGTTGCGCGTCGATGCGAAACACGCCGGATGCTTCGAGCGTGCCCTCAAACCGCACGCCTTTATCGAGGAAACCCGTAAACTCATGTTGCTGCGTGTCTTTTTCGCGTGCCTTAGATCGCCATTGCATGGTATGCCCCCAGACAAAAACGATGCGTTGTGGGAATACAATTTTACCCGAGCGCTGAGAGTTTGAACCGTCAAATCATGAGCGCGTGCCGAAGTAAGCACTTCCGACCGGGATTCAGGTTGCACTCCAGAGATTATCTACTACATACGTAATACTAATTCATCAGGCGTTCGTACAAGCCATTCAATTGTTCCTCGTCATAAAACTCCAGGATCAACTGGCCTGCATGCCCTTTGGTCGGCATGAGCAGAGTGACGCGTGTGCCGATGTGTTTCTGCAATTCTTCCAGCGCGGCCTGGCGATTCGGATCGTGCGCTTCAGCCTCTGCTCGCAATCCGTGCCCGCGAGACCGTCGTGTCGCCATCCGTTCCAGCTGCCTGACGGTTAACTTGCCGCGAGAGGCTTTTTGGGCCAACTCGTTCCGCAGTTTGCGATCTTCGATTGCCAGCAGCGCGCGCCCGTGGCCCGCCGTGATTTTGCCTTCCTCGATCCATTCGAGCAAAGGCTCCTCAAGGGAAAGCAGGCGGACGGAATTTGCGACGGTAGCTCGGTCCTTTCCGGTCCTGGAAGCCACTTCGTCCTGCGTGAGGTGAGATTCCTCCATCAGGCGGTCGAATGCGCGCGCCTGTTCGATGGGATTTAAATCTTCCCGCTGAATATTTTCAACGAGTGTGAGCTCGAGCGCTTGCTCGTCACTTACCTCTCGCAGGACCACCGGCACGCGCAGAAGTTGAGCCCGTTGTGAAGCTCGCCATCTCCGCTCACCCGCGATGAGCTGGTATCTCGAGCCGATCTTTCGCGCAACCAGCGGTTGTATGATTCCGCTTGAGCGAATCGACTGAGCCAGTTCTTCAAGCCCCACTTCCGCAAATCGTGTTCGCGGCTGGTATGGGCTCGGATCAATGAGGTCGATGTCGACCTGCAGCGGCCCGCCCGCGGCAATTGGTGCTGGCGCGGCGGCTGTAGCGGCTCCTGCGGGTGCATTCGGGGGGATCGCATGAGGCGTAACTTCCTGTTCACGAATCAGAGCTCCCAGCCCCCTTCCCAATGCGTTTCTGGCCATTTGAGATGACCTCCTTTGCAAGGTTGGTATAGGCCTCGGCTCCTCTACTATGAATGTCGTAGAAGTGAATCGGCTTGCCATGGCTTGGTGCCTCTGCCAAGCGGACATTCCGAGGTATGATGGATTCAAAAACTTGACCGCCGAAAAAGCTGCGAAGATCCGAGGCCACCTGTTTCGATAAGGTGGTGCGTTCGTCATACATGGTGAGAACAATGCCCTCAATTGCGAGGTTGGGGTTCAATGTTCTGC
>DATHPN010000022.1:0-5878 GCA_035483715.1 Candidatus Acidiferrum sp. | reverse complement strand
CGAGAACACCCACCAGGCACCGAGCGAAGATCGCTCACTAAAGAGTGCGGATGGAAGGATGGCGACAGAGGCGGCTCGGTTCTAAGGAAGACCACTCGACGAGCAAAGGCAACTACAAAACCGCCTTGACACTAACCGGCCTTCTCATGGAAGGACTTGACAAACCAACTTCCAATTTCTCCGGCTATTGTCTAACCTGGGTTAGCGATAAACTCGATCTTCTTCCGCAGTTCCGAAACAAAGTTCAAGCGCTAGGATATTTGTATAGCGCGATCCTTGGGGCGGGAGGAAACAGATCTCATGCAATTTCATCTCAACGGTTTCCAGCCCGGCGACCCGGAAATCTTTGACCCGGCGGAGCGATACCCTGCCTCGGGCGCAACCGTATCTCTTCCTCCGGAAGTCGACATCCTCATCGTTGGCTGCGGACCGGCTGGTTTGACGTTGGCGGCTCAACTCTCCAGCTTTTCTGACATTAAGACGTGCATCGTCGACCAAAAGCCCGGCCGACTGCTTCTCGGTCAAGCCGACGGCATCCATTGCCGCACGATGGAAATGTTCCATGCGTTTGGTTTTAGCGAACGCGTGTTGAAGGAAGGCTATTGGGTCAGCGAGACGACCTTCTGGAAGCCTCATGACCAGAGGCGCGAGAATATCGTCCGCAGCGACCGCATCCAGGACGTCGAGGACGATCTGTCAGAGTTTCCACATATGATCCTCAACCAGGCGCGAGTACATGATTTCGTCCTCGACGTCATGCGCAAGTCACCGGCCAAGATCGAGCCCTACTACGCACGGCGTGTGCTCGACCTTCAGATCACCCCGGCGACCAACGGCGACGCTGCTCGCCAAGGCGTAACGGCCCGGCTCGAGCGGCTCGATCCTCCGAACGAAGGACAGATCGAGACTGTGAGAGCCCGCTATGTGGTCGGCTGCGACGGGGCTCGCAGCACCGTGCGTAAGTCCATCGGACGCGCGCTACACGGCGACTCTGCCAATCATGCCTGGGGTGTCATGGACGTCCTGGCGGTCACCGACTTCCCCGACATTCGCGTCAAGTCGGTGATACAGTCCGCCAATGACGGCAGCGTGCTCGTCATCCCGCGGGAAGGTGGTTATCTTGTTAGGCTGTATGTCGAGCTCGATAAGCTCGATGTCGGAGAGAGAGTCTCAAATCGCAAGATTACGCCCGAAGATGTAATTGCCAAAGCGCGGCGAGTTTTCAACCCTTACACTCTCGAGGTCAGAGAGATCGCATGGTGGTCCGTTTACGAGATAGGCCAGCGGCTGACCGACAAATTCGATGACGTGCCCCAAGAAGAGATCAAGAACCGCTTGCCTTGCGTGTTTATCGCCGGTGATGCCTGCCACACGCACAGCCCGAAGGCGGGCCAAGGCATGAATGTCTCGATGCAAGACACCTTCAATCTCGGATGGAAGCTGGTTTCCGTCCTCCGTAATCAATGCGCACCCTATCTCTTGCATACTTACTCGACGGAACGGCGTGCCATCGCCCAGGAGCTAATCAGCTTCGATCGCGAATGGGCCACCATTCTCGCGTCCTCGAAATCATCAAGGAACGGAGAAGGCAAGGGATTTGATCCGGACGAAACCCAGAAATACTTCGTCCGGCACGGACGCTACACGGCGGGAACGGCGACACACTACAGTCCGTCGATTATCACCGCCGAACCGACCTACCAGCACCTGGCAAAAGGCCTAGTGATCGGCATGCGATTTCATTCCGCACCGGTCATCCGTCTGGCCGACGCTATGCCGCTCCACCTTGGCCACGCAGCGAAGGCGGACGGCCGCTGGCGGGTATTCGCCTTCGCCAGTGCGGAGGCTCCCGTTGCTTCCAACTCCGGAATTCGGGCCCTGTGTGATTTCCTCGCAGAGGCACCGGAGTCGCCAATCAAGAAATACACCCCGAAGGGCGCGGAAATTGACTCAGTGGTCGACGTACGTGCGGTCTTCCAGCAGCATCATCGCGATCTCGCGCTTGGGGCTATGCCCTCCTTCCTTCTGCCCCGGAAAGGACGTTACAGACTTATCGACTACGAGAAGATGTTCTGTCCAGACCTCAAAAACGGCCTTGACATCTTCGCCATGCGTGGAATAGATCGAGACCGAGGTTGCATGGTTGTCGTGCGTCCGGACCAATACGTCGCTCACGTTCTCCCGCTAGATGGCTATATGCAACTCGCGGCATTCTTTGGCGGCTTCATGCTGCAAGCGAATTAGTCCGCAAAGACGCTTTCCGAGTGGCTGCCAGTTGCCCCCGGGGCGTACGCCACCGCGCTAGCCGCTGCATGGAGCACCCACTAAGTCCCGATAAGTCTTATCGGAATGCGGCCTAGCACCAAAACTCCAGACAGGCCCACAGCCAAACACAGGCCTTCCGAGTGGGGACGCCCGACCCGTTAGTCGGGAGATTGGCGTTCGTGCGTTTCAGACCTCAGCGGTAGTGATCGCACCGAGCGACGCGGAACTCACCAGCGCGGCGTACTTGGCGAAAACGCCGGTCTTGTATCGCGGCGCGGGCGCCTTCCATTTTGCGAGGCGCGCCTTGATTTCGGCGTCGCTTAATTCGACACGCAAACTTTTCGTCGCCAGATCGAAGACGATTTGATCTCCCTCGGCGACGATCGCAATCGGTCCGCCGCGCGCGGCTTCAGGAGCGGCGTGGCCGGCCATCAGGCCGCGCGTCGCGCCGCTGAAGCGGCCGTCGGTCAGCAGCGCCACATCTTCACCCAGCCCCAGGCCCACGAGGGCAGCAGTAAGGCCGAGCATTTCGCGCATGCCCGGGCCCCCGCGCGGCCCTTCGTAGCGCACGATGACGACGTCGCCCTTCTTGATTTTTCCATTCACCGCGGCATCCATGGCGTCTTCTTCGCGGTCGAACACCCGCGCCGGGCCGCGGTGGTATGGCCTTTCGTGGCCGGAAGTTTTCACCACGCAACCTTCCGGAACCAGATTACCCCGCAGAATCATCAGGCCGCCCGTCGTCTTGATCGGGTCGGAGAGCGCGTGCACGACGTCCTGGCCCGGGCGTTCCTTCGCTGAGAGCGCTTCCTCGTCCAGCGTTTTCAGGCTGGCCGTCATCTGTCCGCGATGCAGCAGGCCCGCGTCCAGCAGACGCTTCGCCAGCAGGGCCGTCCCGCCGGCATTGTACAAATCCACGGCGGTGTATTTTCCCCAGGGCTTCATGTCGGCCAAGAGAGGCGTTTTCGCGCTGATGTCGCCGAAATCGTCGAGGCGAAGGTCAATGTCCGCTTCATTGGCCATGGCCAGCAAATGCAGGACGGCGTTGGTTGAACCGCCGGTCGCGACGACGGAAAAAATCGCGTTCTCAAACGCCTGGCGCGTCAAAATCTTGCGCGGTGTCACGTCTTTGCGAAGCAGTTCCATGACCAAAGTCCCTGCCCGATAGGCGGCTTCGTCCTTGCGCGGATCGGTGGCGGGAATATTACCTAGACCGATAGGTGTCAGGCCGATAAATTCCAAAGCCATGGCCATCGTGTTGGCCGTGAATTGGCCGCCGCAGGCGCCTGCGCCCGGGCAGGCCACGGTCTCGATTTCTTTTAAGTCCGCATCCGACATTTTTCCGGCGGAATGCGCACCGACGGCTTCAAACACATCCTGGATGGTGACGTCGTGCCCGCGAAAACGTCCCGGCTGGATCGAGCCGCCGTAGAGGACCAGGCCCGGCAGGTTCAGGCGGGTCAGGCCCATTGCCGTTGCGGGAATCGTCTTGTCGCATCCGGCGAGCGCCACCATGGCGTCGAACATGTATCCTTGCCCGACGAGCTCGATCGAGTCGGCGATCACTTCACGGCTCACGAGCGACGCTTTCATTCCTTCCGTGCCCATGGTTTCGCCGTCACTGATGGCGATGGTGTTGAATTCGAGAGGCGTGCCGCCGGCGGCGCGGATTCCGTCTTTTACTTTTTCCGCGAGCTTGCGCAGGTGCGAATTGCAGGGCATGGCTTCGATCCAGGTATTGGCAACGCCGACGAGCGGCTTGGCCAGGTCATCGTCGGTGAGGCCGATCGCGTAAAAATAGGCGCGCGCGGGCGCCCGCGAAGGGCCGTCGACAATAATGCGGCTATGTTCCCTGAATCGCGAATCCATGAGCCCTCCGAAGAGATTGTGACTGGTGCCGGATAACTAGTGACTGGTGATTCGTAAAAACCTGTCCGCCAACTGAGAGTGAATCAAAGTGTGGTCATCGAACAGCTATGGATTCTTCGTGCCCTCGCTTTTCTCTGTGCTCTCTGTGTTAAGTTTTCGATTCGTGAACGCAAAACATTTAACACAGAGGACACTGAGAAGATGGAGGGCCACGGAGAGCGGGCCGTCGATTCGTTATGCGCCTTCGGCGATTACCCGGTTCTTTTTCATCCACGGCATCATCGAGCGCAACTCCGCGCCGACTTTTTCGATCGGGTGCTTCTGGCCCGCTTCCCGGAGCCGTTTGAAATTTTTGAGGCCTGTGGCGGCTTCATTCATCCATTCCTTGGCGAATTTGCCCGATTGAATATCGTTCAGGATCACTTTCATGCGCTCTTTGGTGGCCTTGTCGATTACGACGGGGCCGCGCGTCAAGTCGCCGTATTCGGCCGTGTTGGAAATCGAGTAGCGCATTTCGGAGATTCCGCCTTCGTAAACCAGGTCCACGATCAGCTTCATCTCATGGCAGCACTCGAAATAAGCCATCTCGGGCGCGTAGCCCGCCTCGACCAGCGTTTCGTATCCCGCCTGAATCAGAGCGGTCAGCCCGCCGCAGAGCACGGACTGCTCGCCAAACAGGTCCGTTTCGGTTTCCTCGCGAAAATTGGTTTCGATCACTCCGGCGCGCGCGCCTCCAATGCCGCTGGCGTACGCCAGGCCGATTTTCTTGGTGTCACCCGCAGGGTCCTGGTGAATGGCCAGCAGGCAGGGAACTCCCGCGCCCTGTGAAAACTGATGGCGCACGAGGTGTCCCGGGCCCTTCGGCGCGACCATGAAGACGTTGACTTCCTTGGGCGGCTTGATGAATCCGAAATGGATCGAGAAGCCGTGCGCCAGCGCCAGATATTTCCCGGCGCGCATGGCCGGCGCGACATCTGAGTCGTAAATTCCCGGCGTCAGCTCATCGGGAGTCAGGATCATGACGATGTCGCCTTCTTCCGCGGCCTGGCGCACCGTCAGCACGCGCAGTCCGGCTTTTTGCGCCTTGGCGACCGAGGCGCTCGTGCTCTTCAGCCCGACTACCACGTCGCAGCCGGAATCCGCCAAATTCATGGCGTGGGCATGGCCCTGCGATCCAAATCCGATCACGGCGATTTTTTTGTCTTTGATGTAATTCAAATCCGCGTCTTTATCGTAGTAAACCTTCACATTTCCTCCTGTTGCGTTTCTGGGTTGGCAATTTCAGTCACTGGAACTGTTTTCTTGCCGCTCGTTGTTAAAACTGCACCAGCGCGCTTTTGTTGCGCCCGCCTTCAGGCGGGCATCTTCGATTTCAAGCACTTGCTCGCCGGAAGGCGAGCGCTACGCGGCCTGGACTTGGGATTAGCAAATAGAATCTTCTGCACGTGCATGTGCAATCTCGCGGGGACCAAAAAACACAGGCTGAAGCCTGCGCTACTTAAGGGCATCCGCGGCAAATAGTTTAAACCTTTGCTTGCGGGTAGCAGCCAAGAATTTTTACCGAGTCGGCAAATTCTTTTAGTTCCTCGAGCGCCGCGCGCGTTTCCGAATTTTTGAGCGAGGCCTGGAGATCGAGATAGAAGCAATAGCTCCACGGCGTGCCGGGAATAGGGCGGCTTTCTATTTTCAGCAAATTCAAATTGCGCCGGGCGAAGGCGTTCAGCGCGGAACACAGCGATCCCGG
>DATHPN010000021.1:0-6509 GCA_035483715.1 Candidatus Acidiferrum sp. | reverse complement strand
AAAGGAATCAGAACAACGAATTAAATCCCACAAACGTGAGTTCGATTGAAATCCTTGAAAACCGTAATATGGAAAGGAGGGGATAATCCCAATGAGCGAGGAAATTGGCACGATGGCGGGCGCGATCTGGCACGCGCTGGAAACTAACGGAGAAACGACGCTGACCAAGCTCAAGAAAGAATTGAACGCCACATCGCCGGTGTTTGACTGGGCGATCGGCTGGCTGGCGCGCGAGGACAAAATCATGTTGACCGTGGAGAAGCGGTCCACGCGCGTGTGCCTCAAGGGCTGGCATATGCAAAGCATGCATGTCGCTTGATTCTTCCGCGAGTCGAGGCGTTTAAGCCCCTATATTCAATCTTTCCCGGCAAGTCGGTGTTCCGCACTTGCGTATTTGTATCCACTTCCCAGTTGTGCCGCGGACCCACCTAATCCAAATCATCCGCCCTGTCTCCCTTGCGTTCATCGCGGGCGAAACCACTTCACATCCGCGGGCATCCCTATAAAAGTGGCCCGCATCCTTACGCCCAGAATTCGGGACGGCATAATTTTGGAGGACGTCGATATGAGTCCAAAAGCAGTGAAGGGTGGCGTCGCGCTTAGTTTTCTCATAGTGCTCTTCTCCATTTCCATTCCCATTTCTGCGCAGGATTCCAATTCTTCTCTCTCGGGCGCAATCACCGGCGCCGCCGGCGCAGCCGTTCCAAACGCCAAAGTCGCCGTCAAGAATTTAGCCACGGGGCAATCCACTGAGACGCAAACCGATTCCGCCGGCCGCTACAACGTGCCAAACCTGATGCCAGGAGATTACGAGCTTGCCGTTTCGGCGGAAGGGTACAGCACGAACACTGTGAAAGTGACGGTGGCCCCTGGCGCAGGCAAAACCGCCGACGTGACACTGGCGGGCGTTCTTTCGCTTCAAGATCTCGGCATCTCTTCCGGGCAGGCGCAGGGCACCGCAGCGGATCAGGCCCGGCTCGATAAGCGCTCGCACATGCTGAAGTTGCATCAGCGTTTCGGCCTCATCGCGGCCGTCCCCATGATCGCCAGCGTCGCTACTTCGTTCGGCGCCGGCGGCAGAAGCACGAGCACCGCCGACCGCTGGACGCATCTAGCCCTGGGCTCGGCCACAGGGGATTTGTATTTCATGAGCGCGTACTTCGCGATTCGCGCGCCCAGAATTCCCGGGACGCAAAGTCGCGGCCCGATTCGCGTTCACAAGGCCCTCGCGTGGATTCACGGGCCCGGCATGATTCTGACGCCGATTCTAGGCGCCATCGCCTTCGATCAAAAGAGCAAAGGGGAAAAAGTGCACGGGATCGCGAGCGCGCATGGGGCGGTTGCGATCGTGACCGCGGCGGCTTACGCCGCGTCCATCGTGTCCGTGTCGTTCAAATTCTAGGATAAATTTTAAGGCAGATTTCAGGGACACTTATTTAAGGATGTATTGTGAACAAGAAATTCATTTTGGCGATTTTACTGCTGACGTTTCCGCGGCTCGTGGCCGCGGACAGCCAGTGGATTCTCGAGGAATCCACGCTTACGTATCACGTCTCCCACCCGCTGAAACAAACCGAGGGCGTAAGCCATGCGGCCAAAGGGAAGGGAGTTTGCCATGCCGGGCAATGCGATTTTCTGATCGCCGTTCCCGTCAAGTCGTTTGATTCTGGCGACAGCAACCGCGATCTGCACATGCTTCAAGTGGTGCGCGGCGGACAGTTTCCCTTGATCACGGTGCGCACGCATTTGCCCGAAGACGCGTCTTCGCTGGCAACCATTCAGGCGGACCTGGAAGTTCAATTCGCAGGGCAGACCATGCAGTACAAGCTGATCGCATTTCAGCACGTGACCAAGGGAAGCGATACGCTGATCACGGGAACCATCCCGCTAACCCTGTCGGATTTTAAAATCGATCCGCCAACGCTGCTCGCCTTGCCAGTGAAAAATGATGTCCCCGTTCGCGTGGAAATGAAGTGGCGGCCGATGTAGCTGTAGCACACCACGTGTATTCCCCGTCACGCCTGGTTTCAACGAACATCGTTGTCACCGAAGAGGCAATGAGCCATTTCCCCTATGAAAAAAACGCTACAGATCGCGGCCCGCAATAGTGCCGACGGATACACGTGTACGCGACGATCGCAAAAAGAAACTCACTATTCGAGATGGAAAACGTCAACGATCACGTTGGTACTGCGGTTTCTTAACACGATGTGCGCGCCGATCGCGACGCGGTCACAATCCGGGGGTGGAGGCGGCAAACGGCGCTCGAGGTCCACGGGAACGGGGCGGATATCGCGTTGCAATTCCGGAGTCACGTAACCGCGAACAACAAGCTGCCTTTCCAGGCCTGGAGGCAGCCGATCTTTCTTGGCAAGCCCGGGCGGAAGGTGGCGGTAATTCGCGGCATACCAGCTGCGAATTTCGTCGCGGTCGTGGTCGGCAAAGCCGTTGCCGCGCCGATCGTCGTCATCATCATGGTCCTTGTGCTTGTCGCGCCAGTGGCCATTGTCTTGGTGATCGCCGTGGTCTTTATCAGGGCGCCCGGCGACGGCCTTGCTTCCGGGAATCGCAAAAATTCCTATGACAATGAGAGCTATTAATTTATTGGTTTTCAAGGGAGTTCCTCCGAAACGTTAAAAGAGCCAGTCCAACGACAGTAGCGTGGTAGTGTGCGGCATTCAAGGGGGGCAATTCGGTGGGTTTCCAGGGGTGAACTGCGTCGCGCCCGGGGGCCTGAGGGCCTAGATTTCCTCGCCGGAGCCGGGCGGAACTTCCGCCACCGGCGCTTTCGTTAGCGCAGTCAATTCGCGGCGAATGGTGTCGGCGGAAAATCCGGCGCGGAGAAGGCTGCGGTAGAGCGAGGCAACCCGTCGTTCGTCCAGCGGGCCACGCAGCACCTTGATGCGCCGCTCCAGGCGCTCCCGTACCAGCACGCTCTCGTTCGATTCGGCGGAACGCTCCGCAAGGGCCGCTTCAATGTAGCGGTCGGGCACGCCTCGAGCACGAAGATCACGTGCGATTCGAAAGGGTCCCTGCTTTCGCAATTCTGTGTGCAAGCGGACAAACTGGCGCGCGTAACGCGCGTCGTCCAAATAATCGCGCTGCTTCAGGCGGTCGAGAATTCTCTTCACCACATCTTTGTCTTCCGCGCGGCGCTCCAAATAAGTCCGCATCTCGAACACCGAATAAGCGCGCCGCGCCAGGCCATTGATGGCGGCCGTGTAAAGATCGGTCTCGGAGGAAAGTTTTCGTGAAGAGAAGCGCATGGGAGAAGGATAGAGGGCAGGGAAAAGGAAGTAAAGGAAGCGGAGAAAAAAGACTTTGAGCGGGATCCGCACGAGGACCGCGGGGAACTGGCTTCTCAACCAGCTCTCTGCAAACTACAACCTGACCCCTAAAACCCGCCTCTATCGCTTGCTGGTGCGCTCGAACTCGTTCATGCTCTGCTCCATTTCCTCGCGAGCGGAATCGGAAGCCGAGCGGATGCCCTGGACGCGCAGCTTGAAGTCGTCGGGGTTGGAGGCGCGCAAGAGCGCTTCTTCGTAAGTGATGAGGTTGCGCGAATAAAGATCAAAAATCGATTGATCGAACGTCTGCATGCCGTACTGGCTGGTGCCGGCGGCGATGGCGTCGTGGATCAGGCGAGTCTTGTCGGGATTGATGATGCAATCGCGGATATAGGCGGTAGCGATCATCACTTCGACAGCGGGGACGCGCCCATTTCCATTGGCGCACTGGACCAGGCGCTGGCTGACGACGGCCTTGAGTGTGGCGGCCATTTGCAGGCGAATCTGTTTTTGCTCGGGAGGAGGGAAGACCGCGATGATACGTTGAATTGTCTCGGTCGCGTCCAGCGTGTGCAACGTCGAAAACACCAGATGGCCCGTTTCGGCGGCCAGCAAAGCCGTGGCAATCGTTTCGAGGTCGCGCATTTCTCCGACCAGTATGACGTCCGGGTCCTGGCGCAGCCCGGCACGCAGCGCTGTGGAGAAGTTCGCGGTGTCCACTTCTACTTCGCGCTGGTTGATGAAACTCTTTTTGTCACGATGCAGGAACTCGATGGGGTCTTCGATGGTGATTACGTGATCGGACCTGGTGGTATTGATCCGGTCGATCATCGCCGCGAGGGTCGTGGATTTGCCCGAGCCGGTCGTTCCGGTCACGAGAACCATGCCGCGCTGCTCTTCGCAGATGCTCTCAATGACGCGTGGGAGATTGAGTTCCTCGACCGTGCGGATTTTAGTCGGAATGACGCGCAGTACCATGCCCACGTTGCCGCGCTGCTGAAAAACGTTGACGCGGAAACGGCCCAGTCCTGCGACGCCGTACGCCATGTCCAGTTCCGCGGTCTCCTTGAACTTTTGCTTCTGGCGGTTGGTCATCATGCTGAACGCCATGGAAAGCATCTCTTCCGGAGTGACGCGCGGAACATCGGTGAGCGGCGTGAGAGCGCCGTCCACACGCAAACAGGGATGGTTACCCACTTTTAAGTGAAGGTCGGACGCCTTGGTTTCAACGGCGCGGCGTAGGAGATCGTCAATACTCAGGGCCATGGTTTTACCTGTCTTTGTGAAGAAAAGTGCCTCCTCGAACGTAGCACCGGGAGCAGAGGCGGGCAAGCACGCCGGAAAGAGGTGATGCCGCCTAGTAACGAGCGTTTTATTTAAAAAGAACTGCGGAGTTTAGGCGATTGTGCGCTGTGTCTCGGACCTGGTTCTGGTAGCGCAGCCACTCCTGGCTCTGCGGGGATTGTGATTCGCCTGGAAAGCTGGCAGAGCTTATTACTTCGTCAAAAACCGCGCAGGCAGGAGTGGGCGTGCTAGTCAACCCAATTCGGACAGCGCCGTTTCCATCTCCGAGCGTGCGTGTTCGTCGCCCTTGCGCCGAGCCGTGGCGATGCCGGTGGTCAGCGTGGACCGGGCCTCTTCGGTGCGGCCGGACTTGGCCAGGAACTGGCCGTACTGGAAGTATCCGGCCACATAATCCGCATTCCCGGCCAGGAGCACTCTGAAATGCTCGTCGGCAGCAGCGGCGTCTCCGGAATTGGCGCATTCCATGGCCAGGCCGTAGCGGGCGAATGCATCGGTGGGCTTGGCGGCAACGAAATCTTCGAGGATCTGGCGGCGCGACTTCTTCTGTGGTTGGGTCAAGGTCATGCGCATAGTATATTCACTCCGGCGCGTAACGCCAAATTTCCACCGGGGCTCGAGCTGCGAATGAAACGATCCGTCGAAAAATTGGAACCCACACATGAAGTGAAATTGCCTGGCAGGCCGGTCAGCGCTTCGCGAACCGAAATGACCGAGCTTGTGCTGCCACAGGACTCGAACCTGCTCGGAAATATTCTGGGCGGGCGAGTCATGCACATGATCGATATCGCCGGAGCGATTGCCGCGCACCGGCATTGTCATCGGCAGGTGGTTACGGCGTCGGTGGATCACCTGGATTTCTTAAATCCCGTGCGTGTGGGAGACTTGATTGTCCTCGAGGCGCAGGTCAATCGCGCCTTCCACACATCGGTGGAAGTGGGCGTCGATGTCTTCTCTGAAGATTCCGCGGCGGGCGAACGCAAACATACCACCACGGCGTTCCTTACTTTTGTGGCCCTCGATGAAATCGGCAAGCCGGTAGCCGTGCCCCCGTTGCTTGTGAAGACGAGCGAAGAGCGGCGGCGCTACCGGGAAGCGGGCCAGCGCCGCAATTTACGGCTCAAAGCACGCAAAAAGAGATAGTTGGAACCCGTGGCTGCCAATGCGGAGTGGTGTCTGCTCCCGCATTCCTCTGCGTCCCTCTGTGTTCTCTGTGTTAAAGATTTTTGCTTCCTGCGAGTCGCGCGAAATTCAAAAACATTTAAAACAGAGAACACAGAGGAGCGCAGGGAAAGCAAAACCCGTATAAAAGTATCGAGTCGCCTCTAGTTGACCTGCGCCATCCAGGCAATTGGAGTGGTGGGCTGCGGGCTGCCTCCGGCGGGCTCTTCCGTGACGGCGAGGGCGGCAATTTCGTTTCTCGGCATCGTAACCGGGGCCACCAGCGCGATCTGGCCGCCGGAGTCGGGATGGAAAATCGCGACGCTCAACGGCTTGCCCGTCTTCGGCACGAACCAAAGCTGCAGCGTGCGGGACAAAGGCATGGAGGGCATCTGATCCGCGGTGATGGCCACGCCCATGTGCGGATGCAGATAGGCGTGAACCATCGGCATATTTTTGTCCTTGGGCATGAGCTTGAGCGGCGTCGAATCGGGCGACATCATGACCATGGCGACCATGCGGTCCATGTCCAGTTGATTCTGCAGCGCCTGGTTCTGCATGGTTGCTAATTTCATTTGCTTGCGCAATTGGGCGAGCTGCTCATTTTGATTGTTCATCTGGCGCATCGTGTAGCCTGTCATGAGCGCGAGCGCGGCCGCCGCAACCCAGGCCCACGCAGGGAACTTCGCTCCTTGCGCGGAAGGCTTCGGCTTCTGCAGCGGCACCACGGCGGGCTCAGCGTCCGCGGACGGCTTGACC
>DATHPN010000020.1:0-25890 GCA_035483715.1 Candidatus Acidiferrum sp. | reverse complement strand
CCGGAGTTCGAAACCGATGCCAGCACCGGTAAATCCAGGAATTCCTTGATGTCTTCGGAAGTCTTGAGTGACGGATCAAAGTACTCGGCCACAACCGCGACTCCCAGGCTGAGGACGAGCGCCGCCAACAATCCCAGAATGAGAACCAACGGACGCGATCGGGACGGCACGACCGGAACTGTTACGGGCTCGACCACCACTACGTTGATAATCCGGCTCTCGTCCAACGCATCGGAGATACGCGCCTCTTCCTGCTTCTTCATGTAAAGCAGGTAGTTGGATTCTTCCGTGTTCTTATCCCTCAAAAGACTTTCTTGTACGACTTCCTTTTGGTCCAACTCACTGGCCTGCTTTTGATAGGCTTGCACGCTGCCGGCAAGAGCCGCGGCGCGCGCTTGCTCGGCGGCCAATTGCGAATGTGCTTTTGCCAGCTCCGAATCCACCCACTCGAAGGTCGGGTTGCTGTCGGTCGTTTCGTCCAGCAGCTTGGAACTTCCAGCGGCTACAATGGCAGCCTTGGTCTGGCTGATTTGCGTGTCGACTTCCTGCACCAGGCGATAAGAGGGATCGAATTTCTGAACCAATTCCGTGCGCTTCAGTTCCAAATTCAGGAGCGTAGTTTTCAGTTGCTCGATGAGCTGAGGATTGTCCGCGGTTCGGACTTGCGTAGTCAGGCGGCTGGGCACGGTGGAAGCCTGGCCCTCGAGGGTGTGAATCCGCTGTTCGGTTTCAGCGATCGCGGCTTGTGTTTCCTTCAATTCCCCCTGAAATTCGGAAAGCTTTTGCAACGCCGAGCTCTTCTGCTGGCCCGGCGAAACCGTTCCCTGGGTCTGGCTGAATTCGCTCAGACGGGATTCAGCCGCTTTCAGGCCATCCTCGTACTGCTTGGTCTGTTCGCGAAAGAATGCCAGGGTTCCGGCCGGCCGGTGCACGGCTAGGTGCTTCTCCATGTAGGAATTCACGAACGTGTCCAGGACATGAGCAGCCCGCTGGGGATCGGTATCCTCGTAGGTGACCGCAATGAGGCTGGTCTTCGGCAGAAGCTCCAGGTCCATGGACTTTTGTATATTGCGAACCGCGGCGCCAAGGATCTTGTTGGAATCGTCCGCTCCCTTTGACAGATGGAGCCAGGTGAACAAGCTTGAGCGGCTGATCAGTTTCTGCAGGTCACAAGCCGTGACGACTTTTTCCAGCAGATCCTGACTCTTCATCAACTCGATCTCCGAATTCAGGTCTGTCTCTGACACGGCCGCGGGCGGTTGCTGCTGCGCGTTCGAGGTGTCAGCGGTCACCACCAGATCCGCGCGCTCGCGCTTGACGAGAATCTTGGTGGCGGCCTTATAGCGAGGCGGCAACAAGAAAAGGGAGAGGAACACACCCGCCGTCAATCCAACAAAAGAAAGGGTCACCAGGCGGCGATGCCTCAGACCGATGGTCAGCAGATCGCGCAGCTGAATGAGCGGTGGCCGCGTATTCTTATTGCGTATGGGCATGTCTTCCATATCAAATCTCCTTGCTTCTAAGCGCGCCGCATTTAAGGAATTGGAAATCCGATTCCAGAAGGGAGTAAATCCTTAATGTCCTTAACCTTGGCCAATCTGTTCTTGGGGACGTAGATCAGGTCGCCGGGCCGGAGGTGGATGTCCTCGCCCAGGTCTCCCTTAGCGATCATTTCTTTTACGTTGAGGCGTCTTGCCGCCTCCCAGCCGCCTGGGACTTGCCGGAAGATCAATACATCGGAATGCTTCGCTTTTTCGGTAAAACCGCCGGCGATGGCCACCGCTTCCGCGACAGTCGTGTCCCCGCGAAGTTCGTACTTTCCCGGCTTGCCGAACTCGCCGCCGGCGGTAAAGTAGGGCTTTTCGAAGTCCTTCATCTCGATGTTGATGATCGGATCGTTCAGGAAACTCCCATAAAGTTTGTGCAGCGCCGCCGAAAACTCCGGAAGCGTTTTGCCTGCGATATATAAATCTCCCACCTCGCGCAAACTTACGTAGCCGTCAGGTTGGATGGCCACCGTTTGATCGAATTCCGGAGAGATGGGAAAGGTGATTTGGAGTAAATCACTCGGCCTGAGCAAGTAGCGCGGATATCGCTGCGCCAGGGCTGGCCGGGTTGTCGAGTTGGCTTCCGGCAGGGCTTCCGCCGCGTTGGTTTCAGCAGACTCAGGTGCCTGAGCAGACTGAGGCGCCTGCGCGGCCTGAGGAGTTTGAGCAGTTTGAGTTGCCGGAACGGTTGGCTTCTTTTGGGCTGAAGCCGGACAAAAACTCACTGCAAGAAGAAACGCGGTCGCGCACGCTCGGGAAAGAAAATTATTCTTCATGGGAAGCTCACCTCAACCTAACGCAGTCTTCAATCGCTGGGCTCGATCCCCGAGTTCGTAATGATCTGGCGGCATTGGAATGGAGGATGCCAATGGACTAGCAGAAGCCCGAGGTGTCACGGGCTCAACACTGAATGCATCCACCTCCACGGCCATGGACTTTTGAAGCAATTCAGCGGACAGAACCAGCCGGAACGAACCCTTCTTGCGAATTAGAATGCCTTCGGTCCCCGCGAGCGGACCGGCCTTGACTCTGACCCGGTCACCGCATTGCAAAAACGGAAAGGGCTCGACCTTGAGCCCACTTGTTACCGCCCTGCGGATTGCTTCTATTTCAGTCTCTTGAATTGCCGCAGGCTGGCCGCCGTTTCCCACGATGAAGTAAACGCCCGGGGTGGATAAGACTTTCACCCGGCGGTCCAGACCTCCGTGCAGAAACACGTAGCTTGGAAAGAGCGGCAACTGGAGATGTTTTTTCCGGTCCTTCCACTGACGGGTGGCGCGATACTGCGGCAGAAAAACCTCGATTCCATTATTCGACAAACTTTCGGCAACGATTTTCTCGTGCTGATGGCGCGTGTAAATCGCATACCAGTCCGCCTGTCCGCATTTCCTGTGGGCCGGGTCCGACTGAATCATGCGAATACACCTCCGTCCTGTGACTTACAGGAACTCTTTTTTTAATCGCCCGCTGGACTGGCGCCGCGAAAAACGCATTGCCAGCGGAAATCTTGCCTCCAACAAAACTCGCGGGCCTTGCTGCTTAAAAACTTCCCGCCTCACTTTCAGAGGCGGTCCAGCATCATTCTTCGGCTTTGGCAGCGCCGAATGGATCCTGGAGATTTGTGCGGCCTGGAACGAGAGGGAACAGCCGATAGTCGCTGAACTTCACGGCAATCGAGGGCTGACCTTCCGCGCCCGCCACTTGCTCCAGTCGAACCACTTCGCCCTTGCAGGCCACTTCGAGACCGGAATCTTTAGCCAGCGAACTGGGCAATATGAAATTCATCTCCACTCGCGTCCCACAATCAGCCGACAGTTGGCAGCGGAAAAACACTCCGGCCGAACTGACGTTTACTGTCCGGCCTTGCCGCCACTCGCCATCGCCAGAAACTCGAAAGCGAAGCGGCATCCTGATGGGGAAGCGTTGCGATCGCCGGGAATTGCATACCTTGGTCATTAAAATTAACTTTTCATTCATTCGTCTGTAACTTGTGGCGATCACAATTCAACTCGTAAGCGCCGCTCGAACGCGTTGTCCACGCCTGCGCGAAAAATTTTTGATTCATGTAAACGCCGATCCTACGGGAATTTCAGAAATCGTCAATGGCCCGAAGGTGTATGGCCCGGGGGCACTAAGGTGCCATATCGTCAAGCAAACTGGTTTCGGAGCAAGGCCTGTCACGAATCCGGCTTCATGCGGGTCTCCGGGTTCGCGCCGTTTGCTTGCCACGGTGAATTTCATTTCACGAAGAAAGGGTTTTCCTACTGAGGGAGTAGTGCCGCATCGGCGGAACGATGACGGCTTTGGACACAACGCAGAATTTCGCGCCCCCAATACCCCCGATACCGCCGAAAACAAATCACTTGGATTAAATCTTTGTGGTTGACTTTTGGAGCGTTCCGAAGTATTTCTATTAGTGCCGGGTACCTCGCAATGGAGGGCACGGGTAGGGCCTCCGTCCTCAGGCCTTGCAATAAACGAACCAACTTAAACTCGTAAGCGTCGTCTTGGAATGCGTTCGCTCGTATTCTCTTAATTTCTTTGGATTGAGAGGATGCCAGCCTATTGCTGCTATTTCTAATTCGGCGCATTCACAGGACTTGTGTATGGATCTGCTTCCCAGCGCTCGATCCACTCGTTTCAAGTACTGGTGCGCCTTAAACAGCGAGCCCAGTCCGGAACGAACGATCGGTTTAGGGCGCGTCTGGGCCGCCGTGGGCGTCCTTCTACTCGTCTCTTCGGACTTTTCTCTCTCTGATTTGCAGCGAAAATACGCGCTGTTTTCCGCGTGTGCGTACCTCGCCTATAGCCTCCTGGCGCTACTTCTGCTCAGAAAACATCGCACATGGCCAAACACGACTCGGCTCACGCTGCATTGCGTCGACGTTTTCGTCGCCGCCAGCGTGGCTCTGCTGGTGCGCAAATCCGAGGCCGCTCTCTTTTTGCTCCTCCTGTTTGTGCTGGTTGCCTCCGCGCAACGTTGGGGGCCGAGCCGCATGCTCTGGACGGCGGGAACGGTTGTAGTGCTGTTGATTGCCGAGCTGCTCCTGATTCCGTCTGTCGCGCCGCACGCCAATTTCCCGGATGCGATTCGACCGGGCGCGGGTTACGTTCCCCTGGCTGGATTCTTTTTATTTGCCACGGGCACTCTGTGGCAGCTCACCAAAACGGATGCGGCGGAGCGCTGGGAAAGTTCCGCCCACGCGGCGCAACGCGTGCGTGCGATCGTCTCCAGAACGCTGCACGACGGCGCGATCCAGTGCTTATTTACCGTGGAGTTTCGCCTGGAGAAGTTGCGGCGCGGATCCACCGGCATGTCTTGCGAAATGTCGGAAGAACTCGGGGAGCTGCAGCGTCTGGTGAGGAGAAGCGAGGCCGAGTTACGCGAAATTGTCGAACAGGGGCGGCCTGCCGATCTTGGCCCCAAAAGCTTCGTGCAATACCTCGCTGATTTGACCGCTGAGTTTCAACAGGATACGGGGATCTCGGCTCGATTTGTCTCCGCGGACCGTCATATTTCACCGTCTCCAGCGGTTGCCGGTGAAGTTGTGCGGATCGTGGAAGAGGCCTTGCTGAACGTCAAAAAACACAGCGGGGCGCGCAATGTTTCCATCGAACTCGGCGCGGCCCAGGGAAGGTGGAAACTTCTGATCGACGACGATGGCCAGGGATTTGATTTCTCCGGAAGGCTGTGCATGCTGGATCTGGAAACCGAGGACCGCGGACCTTATGTGATCCGGGAACGGGTTTCCACGCTTGGCGGTGAGCTTGAAGTTGAATCCATTCCCGGGCGTGGTGCGCGCCTGGAGATTGCGTTTCCAAAGGATGCCCTTGGATAATATAACCGAGAATATTCGAGTATTGGTCGCCGATGACCATCCCGTGTTTCGAGAGGGTTTGCGGATGCTCCTCGAAACGGACCCGAAAATTCAAGTCGTGGGCGAAGCTTCCGACGGCAAGGAGGCTGCAAGGCTGGCCAGCGAGCTGAAGCCAAACCTGGTCTTGTTGGACCTGCGCATGCCGGGCTGTTCCGGGATGGAGGCCCTGAGACTGATTCAGCGGCTATCTCTTCCCGCGCGGATATTGATCCTGGCCACGGAAGTCCGCAAGCCGGAAATTATCGAGGCGCTGAGCCATGGCGCCTCCGGAATTGTGCTGAAGGAAACCGCCACGCATTTGCTTCGCAAAAGTATTTCCACGGTGATGGCCGGTCAATACTGGATCGAGCGGGAGGGAGTAACGGACTTGGCTCTCGCCGTCGAAAAGGGCTCCAGCGCAGTATCTCGAAGCACGCCAAACAAGAAATGGCGATTGACGCCGCGTGAAGAGCAGATCGTCGCGGAGGTCGTGGCCGGCAAAACAAATAATGAGGTAGCCGAAACGCTGGGCGTCAGCGCACAAACCGTCAAGCACCACCTCACCAGCATATTCGACAAGATTGGCGTGTACAACCGGCTGGAATTGGCGCTCTTCTGCGTCAATCATTCCTTCGTGACTGACGCAAGCCCCCAGGACGCCGAGCAGGCCGCCGCGTCTTTACAGGACCGGCCCTACACTCGTGACGGCGAGACGGACAAGCCAACATCAAATCCTTCTGAACCGTTGCGTTTCTCTGCTGCCGAGCGCGACGCCCTTCAAGGAGGGGCGAGGTCCCAAGCTGCACCGGACCCCATCTCGAATGAAGCTAAAAGGATTCCATTCCGAAATATTCGCTAGGGATTCTTCCGCGAGTTACCGGAAGCAATCAGATTGTTGCGGCGCTGCCTTTCCTTTGCGTCTCCCGCTTGCTTCGGATTTTCACGCAATGCCTCAAATCCGTAACCAGGCGCATATGCTTAACTTCTTAGATCTTCCTTTTTGTTCCTATTGCTTCATTTTGCGAGACATGATTCCTGGTGTAGAAAGCGTTCAATTTCATCGGGGAGTGCTCGGCAACACTCAGGCAGCTGAAAGGGCGGCGCGTGTCCCGCCCGAATCTCACTCGTGTGAACCTAAGAGTGGTATATTCAGTTTGCAAATGCGGCACACCAGCGCGTGTTTTTCCGAAACCCTGGCGCCCAATCAGGCTGCCGAGGTTCGAGGGTAATCTTCTTGCGGGCAGGCAATTCCCGAATTGAGGAAATTACGCTCGGGAGAAATCAAAACTGGATAGGGAAGGCACGGGCCCGATTCATTTGACGATTCTTTTGTCCCTGTCCGGAGACAGGAATCATCCATATGGAAACGCCGATCAAGAATCGCCGTAGCGCACCACGCGCCAGGGTGTCTCTGCCGGTCCGAGTCCGTTGCTTTGGCTCGAACTGGCCTGAAGAGCTTGGCAAGACAACGAATGTTTCCCGGGAAGGGATCTATTTTGAGACCAAGTCGAGACACTACCTGGAGCAATACTTTCACAACTGGAAGGTGCGCGTGATCCGCAACTTTCAAACCGATGACCTCACCAACCTTGAAGAAACCGGCCAGATCGTGAGGATCGATCATCTGCCGGAAGGGAAGTTGGGCGTCGCAATCCACATTCTACTGCGTGAAAAACCTGAATTTATTGAAGGGCCCAAAAGTATCAATTCGAAAAAGTAGGCGCCTGCCCATCGCCGGCAGTCCGAATGCTTGTCTTTCCTGCTTGCAGCCGACCCCACTCTTGCGTCTTTCGCCGTGATCATCCCAATTGGTGATAGGATTCCAGCAATCTGCCTCCCAAAAGCGAGGGACAATGCGCGGCACGATGATGGAGTTTCCACTAACGCTCCCGGTGATACTCGAGCGTGCCGGCAAGCTCTTTGCCCGCGTCGAAATCGTTTCCCGCCGGCAGGATCGCTCCGCCATCCGCACTTGCTACGGAGAGTTGTACCGTCGCGCGAGGCGTCTCGCGGACGCGCTCAGAAGACTGGGACTCCGGCCGGGCGATCGCGTCGCTTCGATGATGTGGAATCACTCGGGCCATCTGGAGGCTTTCTTTGGCGTGCCATGCGCCGGCGGCATTCTTCACACTCTGAATTTGCGATTGCAACCGCACGAGATTGCGGCCATCGCCAGACATGCGGGCGACCGATTTCTCATCATTGATGATGTTCTCGTTCCAATTCTTGAGAAGTTCCGGAAAGACGCTCCGTTTGAGAAAGTGATTGTCGTTCCCTACGGCGGTTGCGGCATGGTGCAAGGCGCCCTGAACTATGAGGAGCTACTGGCCGGCGCCGGCGACAATTTTCAGTATCCCGCAATGGACGAAAACGACGGCGCGGTGATGTGCTACACCTCGGGCACCACGGGCAACTCCAAGGGCGTCCTCTACTCGCACCGCTCGCTTGTTCTGCACTCCTTCGCCGAACTTGGGGTGGATGCGTTTGCGATCAGCCATCACGACACGGTTCTCCTGGTGGCTCCAATGTTCCATGCCAACGGATGGGGCGTTCCGTACTCGTGCACGATGGCCGGCGCCCGTATTATTTTGCCCGGGCCCAATCTGGACGCGGAGAGTGTTCTCGATCTGATCGTGCAGGAACACGTCACCGCCTCCTGCGGTGTACCCACTGTGTGGCTCGGAGTCCTTGACGCGCTCGAAAAAAATCCCGGCCGTTGGCAGTTCTCCTGGCCCATTCGCATCGTATGCGGGGGCGCGGCGCCGCCGGAGCGGCTCATGCGCGGGCTGGACAGATACGGGATTCAGCTGCTTCATTTGTGGGGCATGACAGAAACCACGCCGCTCGCCACGTTGGGCAAGCTCAAGGCCCACATGCGCGACTGGCCGCAGGACGCTCAATACGAAATCCGCACCAAACAAGGCTGGCCGGCGCCCTTTGTCGAGTTGCGTGTGATGCAGGCGGAAGTCTTTGATGGGAAACCTGTCGAAGCGCCATGGGACGGAGTCACAACAGGGGAACTTGAGGTGCGTGGACCTTGGGTGGCGGGAAGTTATTATGGCGCGCCCGATCAATCGCACCGCTGGACGGAAGACGGCTGGTTTAAGACCGGAGATATGGCCACGCTGGATGAAGAAGGTTTTCTCAAGATTGTCGACCGCGCGAAAGATATGGTCAAATCCGGGGGCGAATGGATCAGCTCCGTGGACATCGAGAATAATTTGATGGGCCACCCTGCCGTGAAGGAAGCCGCCGTCGTCGGCATCCCGCATCCCAAATGGCAGGAGCGGCCGCTCGCAGCGGTGGTGCTGAAAGAGGGAGCGCAAGCCACGCCGGAAGAATTGCGCGCCTTCCTGGCCCAGAGTTTCGCCAAATGGCAGCTTCCCGACGTGTTCGTTTTTCTTGAGGCCATCCCACGCACGTCCGTGGGCAAATTTAAAAAAACCGTTCTGCGTGAACAGTACGCAGACTGGAAGTGGGAGGAATGACCGTTTCTCCTAACTCAGGCTTCCACGCTTGAATTGTTTTAGATTTGCGCTCCGTTCTAGATAAAAAGAAAAGCATGATAGGTCGATGTCTGGGCGCGATTTTGCATTGCACAAATATCGGTTATAAGGCCAGCCAGGGGATGGAAAAGGAAAAATATGAAGGCTTACGAAGTCAGGCAATTTGGGATTGAAAATTTGGTTCTTACCGATCGCGCGGAGCCGCAACCCAGGGGAAATGAAGTCGTCGTCAAATTTCACGCGGCGTCTCTGAACTTTCGAGACTTGATGTTTGTCAAAGGGGCGTACAACCCGAAAGCGCGATTGCCGGCCGTGCCGTTTTCAGACGGTTCGGGTGAAGTCGTTGCCGTCGGAGCGGACGTGGAGAAATGGAAAATTGGCGCTCGCGTTTGTCCCATATTCACGCAGGCCTGGCTTGATGGGCAGCTTTCCATTGAGAAGCGGCGAACCACTCTGGGAGCTGGTGATCTGGATGGTGTTCTGCGCGAGTATGGCGTGTTTGGCGAAGATGGCTTGGTTGAAGTCCCGCGGCATCTCTCTTACGAGGAGGCCGCTACTCTCCCCTGCGCAGCCGTCACGGCATGGAATGCGCTGGTCGTTTCGGGAAATCTGAAAGCGGGCGACACCGTATTGACGCTGGGCACCGGCGGCGTTTCGATCTTTGCTTTACAATTTGCGAAAATGCACGGCGCGCGCGTGATTGCAACCTCCAGCAGCGACCAAAAGCTGGCAAAAGCCAAAGGTCTGGGCGCCGATGAACTGATCAATTACAAGAAGACTCCGGAATGGGACAAGGAAGTACTGCGCTTGACGAACAGAATCGGCGTTGATCACGTCGTGGAAGTGGGAGGGTCGGGAACTTTGTCGAAATCAATAAACTCCGTCCGCATCGGCGGCCACGTGGTGATGATCGGCGTCCTCGCGGGCGCCGGAGAGTTTGACGCGAGAAGCGTTTTAATGAAAGCCGTTCGGATGCAAGGCATTCTCGTTGGCTCACGCCAGATGTTTGAAGAAATGAACAAAGCCATCGAAGGCAATCGACTGAAACCGGTGATCGACAAAATCTTTTCCTTCAAAGAAGTGCCGGAGGCGCTGAGATATATGGAAAGCGGCTCGCATTTCGGGAAAATCGTAATCAGTTTTTGAGGACGGCATTGTATTCGTATGCCAACGAGGGATGCCCCCGGTCCTGATCTTTGCTCCTCCCCGATTTTTCGCGCGCCGGGCAGGTAGCGGTTGTTAATGCGAAATGACCTCGAGCGCCAGGTTGCGCGTGCGCGGTCCGAAAATTCCGATCGACAGAACCACCACCAGCATGGACGCACCGATGAAGGTGAAAACTCCGGCGACTCCGAAGTCGCGCAGGAAGAAGCCGATCATCAGGCTGGTAAAAACAGCGCTCAGGCGGCTCCAGGAATAAACGAAGCCCACGGCCCGAGCGCGAATTCGCGTCGGGAAAAGTTCCGCCTGGTAGGTATGAAAACTGGCAGACATCCAGTTGTTCGCGCAGGTCAGCATCACCCCGAACACAATCAGCCAGAGAGGATCGCGCTGGCGGGCGAAGAGCAATCCGAATCCGGCGATCAGAATTGCGGTGACCACGATTTGCCATTTCCTTTCAAATTTATCGGCGACGCTCATGGCCAGCAGCGGGCCAAACGGAGAGGAAATCGCAATAATGAATGAAAATTGCAGGCTCGAAGTGATCCCGATGCCGTTGGCGATCAGCAGGGTGGGCACCCACGACGCGAATCCGTAATAGCCGATGGTTTGAAAGAAGTGGAAAACCATCAGCATGAACGTGCGCGGGCCGTAGGACGGCCCGAAGATTTCAAGAAAGCTGCCGTGTTGTTCAAACGTCGTTTCGATTATTGGCGGCGGCAGCGTTGTTCCTGTTTCCTGGCTGACGCGCCTCTCCATCTCGCAGGTCACGCGCTCTGCCATTTCGAGGTTGCCTTTGGCGATCAGCCAGCGCGGGCTTTCCGGAATGCGCTGCCGGATGAACCAGACAAAAATAGCGCCGACCGAGCCGAGGAGCACCACCCAGCGCCAGCCATCGAATCCCCAGGGGCTTAGTGGAACGAGGCGCCAGGCGACCAGGGCGACCACCGGGACGGCGGAAAACTGGATCAATTCATTGACGGCAAAAGCCCGGCCGCGAAACTCCTTGGGCATCAGCTCGACAATGTAGGTATCGATGGTTACCAGCTCAACCCCGATGCCAATCCCCGCGATCATCCGCCACAACACAATTTCGGCGGCGGTGTTTTGAAACGCCATGACGGCTGTCGCGCTCGCGTACCAGAGCAAAGAGGAAGTAAAAATCAGACGCCGCCCGAATTTGTCAGCCGCGAAGCCGAAGACAAGCGTCCCGAGAAAAAGCCCAACGAATGTGGCGGCGACAAAGCTGGCCAGGCCGCTAAAGCCAAAGAAGGAAACCGATGCCCCGGAGAACAGCCCGCTGCGGACGAGTCCCGGTCCGATGTAGGCCGTCAGAAAAAGATCGTAGAATTCAAAGCAGCCGCCGAGCGAGAGAAGCAGGACCAGTTGCCAAATGTATCGCGTCGCGGGAAGACGGTCCAGCCGCGCGCTGATCGCGGCTGCTGCTTGCCCGGCCACTGGTTGTTGCGTTGCGGTCATGCCCTCATTCCGTGATGCTTCGCCTGGAATTTCTCTTTATTTTCTCGAATAATGCCGGCTCTACCTGATTTAAAAAAGGCCCGGCTGGCCTCGAATCAGTTTCTCTTCCAAAACAGCGAGATTTAGGTTGCGCAGTTCTCCGGCGCGCAATGCCGGCAAATTCTGCACCGCGGCAAGAAATCTTCGCGATTCTTGTGGAGAAAGTATGCCGTCGGTGAGGGATTGAAACTTGCGCCCGTAATCCTCTCGCGCGAACGGTTTTGCGCCCAAAGGATGAGCGTTGGCTACGCGAATTTCGTCCGCGACACGCGTGCCATCGCGCAGAAAAATTTCAACTCTGCCTCCGAATGCCTTCTCCGCAGGGTCGCTCGAGTGATAGCGCCGCGTCCATTCGGGATCTTCGCGCGTCTCGATGCAGCGCCACAGGCGCACTGTGCCCGGCCGCCCGACGCGTTCAGGAGCATAGCTTTGCACGTGATGCCACCGGCCGTCCTCCAGCGCGACAGCGAAAATGTACATGACCGAGTGATCCAGCGTTTCACGGCTCGCCCGCGGATCCATTTTCTGGGGATCGTTCGAGCCCGTGCCGATCACCTGGTGCGTGTGGTGGCTGGTGTGAATGATTATTTTTTCGATTTGAGAAAGGTCGGCGATTTTCGCGCGCATAGTGAACGCCAGATCAATCAACGCCTGCGCCTGGTACTCGGCGCTATGCTCTTTCGTGAAGCTATCGAGGATGGCGCGTTTGGGTTCTCCCGGCGCCGGCAATGGGACTGAATATTCAGATTGCGGCCCCCCGAGCATTGTCGCGATGACGCTTTCTTCGCCTTCGTAAATCGGGCTCGGAGAATCTTCCCCGCGCATGGCGCGATCGACGGCTTCGATGGCCAGCTTGCCGGCATGCGCGGGAGCGAAGGCTTTCCAACTGCTGATCTCTCCTTTGCGCGACTGGCGCGTGGTAAAGCTCACATGCACTGCCTGCTGAATCGCTTGGTAGATGATTTCCGCGGGAAGACTGAGCAGCGCTCCAATCCCCGCAGCCTGCGCCGGGCACAAATGAGCGATGTGATCGATGTGGTGTTCGTGCAGGCAGATGGAGCGGATCAAATCCATCTGGATTTCATATGCGGTCGCAATCCCTCGAATTAAATCCTTGCCGGATTTGTCCGCGGCCTGCGCCACGGCAAGAATCGGCGGAATATTGTCGCCGGGGTGGCCGAAATCGGCGCCGAGAAAGGTGTCGTGCATGTCCAGTTCGCGGACTGCTGTGCCGTTGGCCCAGGCGGCCCATTCCGGCGAAAAAGATTGTCCGGACTCGACGCCGAAAATTGCCGCGCCCGCCTTGCGCGGATGAGCAAGCGCCATGGAGCGCGCAGAAACCACCGGCCGCCGATTGAACGCGGCAACTGCGACGGCCGCGTTGTCGATCAAGCGGTTGGCGATCATTTCCGCAACGTCTTGTTCGACGCCGACGGGATCAGCGGCAACTTCGGCGATTTTCCAGGCGAGCTGTACTTCCCTCGGAAGATTCTCCGCCGAGGCGTGCACCTTTACGTGGTGCCATTGCATAAGAGTCCTTGGATGTAACTACAAATGACTGTTCCAGAGAACAACAAACTCAACAACTGCCCGCCCGTAATTCGGGAGGCCTCTACAAAACCCACTCCAAAAATAGTAGGACGGTTTTGTAGCGGCCGTTCCGTCCCATGCATTTCGGGACGGAACGGGCAATCCACGTTCAAATGGAATCGCTATCCATTTGGCTAAGCGGGTTCTATTTGGGAGAATATTTCCGCTCCCATTCATCGAAGAGCGGTTTCTGCACCAGGCGTTGCCGCTCCGCGAAGCTCGCGATTTTGCCGCCGCTTTCGTCCAGAAAACCGCGCGCCTTTAATTCTGACAGCGCAGCCTGCATTCCCGCTATGGCTCCCTGCAACGCGGCATTGGCATACAGCACAACGGCATAGCCCATGGAGGCGAGCGCTGCCGCATCCACAATCGGCGTTTTCCCGCCGGGCACCATATTGATCAGCTGGGGAACGCTCAGGAGCGTTGGAATGCGCTTCACTTCCTCGAGGCTTTCGGGCGCTTCGACAAACGTCACGTCCGCTCCGGCCTCAATCCACATGGCCGCGCGGTCGATGGCTGCCTGAAAACCGTGCTCGGCGCGAGCGTCAGTACGCGCAACGATCAGGAAATCTTGATTCTTCCGGGCGTCGGCGGCTGCCTTTATTTTGGCCACCATCTCTTCCGCCGCGATTACCTGTTTGCCGCTGAAATGCCCGCAGCGCTTGGGAAAAATTTGATCCTCGATTTGAATGGCGTTCGCCCCAGCCCGCTCCAGCACCTGAACCGTGTGGCGAACATTCAGAGGATTGCCGAAGCCTGTGTCCGCATCGACGATGATGGGAAGCTCGACAACTTCGCGCATGGCCGATGCTTGCTGGGCAAGTTCCGGCAAGCTGATGAATCCGAGGTCGGGCATTCCCAGGAACGTATTCGTCACTCCTGCGCCCGTGATATAGACCGCCTCGAAGCCCAGACTTGCGATCACGCGGGCGGCCAGCGCGTCGGCCGCGCCCGGAACCAACAGGCCCCGCCGCTCTTCCAATTTCGCTCGCAGAAGTTTGCCGAAAGAATCCAAAACACCCTCGAATCTTTTTTGCGGAACATGTGATTGTAGTGAAAAACGAGTACCTGGAGCAGATTTATTTGCGGAAGGCAGCGGGATTGCTCGATCCGAGCGTCACCACACTTGTTGCAGAGGAAACCGGGATTCTCGGTATGGGTGAATGCATTTAAGCAAGCCGGCCATCGCCGCGTCAGGGCAAAGCAACAATCCCCATCCAGAATAAATTGCGGCTGCCCACATCGAGATCGTATTTACGTGTGAATTCAAGTTTGCCGTCCCCTCGCACACGGAATACGGCTAAGCTGGCGGGAATTGTTTTTATGCCGCCCTTGCCGCGCACGGCGAGCTGCATCATGTTGCCCGCAACGAGAATTCTTCCGCTGGGGTCGAGTGCGAACGTGCGCACATGAATTCCCCGCGTATCAACATTCTGAACCAGCGTTGGCTCGCCGGTATCCTGGTTGATTGCAAATACAGCGATGGAGTTTTCTCCGCCTGCGAAGACGGCCTTGCCCTCGGAATCCACGGTGCCACTGGCGCGGTTTGCCAGGTACACAAACTTGCCATTCGGGTGCATGTGGATGGTTCCAAGAGCCTGCCCTGGTCGTACGTTGCCGGGATCCGCCAGCGTGTCCTTGGCGAATAATGGATTTCTGCTCAGCGTTCCATCCGGCAATCTCTCGTAAACCTGAAGTTTGTTTTGCCGCTCCAGCGAAACGAATACCCATCGCCGCGATTGGTGAAAATCCAGATGCCGAACCTGAAAATTGAAGCCTCCTCCAGGAGCAATCGAAATCCGGTTCGCCAACACGCCATCCTTGTTACTGAATATTTTCAGCGCGCCAGGATCTTCCGGCTTGGTGGGAGTGGGTCCGTTCCCCCGAGTCGCGAGAATCACCATTTCGTTCGAAGGATCCACACGCACCTGATGCCCGTAGATTCCCACGTCCAGCGGTTGCGGTTGTTTTACTTGCGAACCGATGGTTCCGTCGGCCTCGATCCGATGAACCGTAACGCCGCTGGGATCGTTATATGCGGCGAGCACGTGCGTCCCGGGGATATCTGTGGTGATATGGATCGGGCGCGACGGCAAGGGTGCAGGCTGACCGTGGGGAAGCAAAGCCCCGCTGGCCGGATCGATACGGAATGCGCTGAGGCCGTGTTGGCTGCCACCCGGCGCAGCGCTGCCCTGTGGGAGATTGCTGGGCCCGCCATTGCTCCAGGCAATATAAACGTATTGCTTCGAAGGGTGAGGGGTTGCTTCCTGCACGTTGGCCGGAAGTGTTAGCGAACCACGCTTAGTCAGTGTGGCAGAGTCAACATCCACATCATATTGCGTGAGCTCAGGACCTACAGCAGCGTACAGCACCACTTTGGCCGATCCGGATGTTTTACTGGCTGATTTGTTATCAAGATTTGTCTGAGTTAGTCCAATTGCGGTCACGAGCAAACTGAGAGCTGCGACCCGGAGTAAGGATAAACCCCATCTTTGGGGTTTGAATGGGAGGTTCATTATCAATCCTCTTTTTCTTCCCAAACGGTTTGACGGACAGTGTTAGATTGGCTTCGGTTGTGTGATTGGCTCACTGCGTGTGCTTGTGGCATTTGCAACTACGGCGCCGGGCACGCAAAGTTTGCCGCATCGTCTGTGCTCCCGGAGCCTTTGTAGACGGCGGCCTTGGGGTACGCGCAAATGCGCCGCGAGCGGTCCACGGCGCCGCCAACGCGATGAGACGCCAGGACCTGCTCCGGCGCTTGCCCCTTCTCAACCCACTGAGTGATCGCGGCCATGGCGTCAAAGGAGTTGGGTCCTTCTCCGCCGCCGCAATGGCCCATGCCGGGAAACAGGAACAGACGGACCGAATCGCCGGCTGCACTGCCCATGGTCTTCAGAACATTTTCGTAGTAGTGCACCGTGTTGAGAGGCGAGACATTGGGGTCGCTCCATCCGTGGTACATCAGCAGTTTTCCGCCGCGCCCCAGAAAATTTTTCAGGTTTGGGTCCATGGCGCTGGTGATGCCGTCGTCCACGCTGTCGGCCAGGGCGACATCGCGATCCAGGTTGAATGTCCGGTAGTCCCACGCCGGGTTTTTGAACGTAACGTACCTGAAACCGTCGGTGGCATACGACAGCGGTTCCGGGCCTGCATGAATGGCCCAGCCCAGTTCGCTTCCGGGCTGCAATCCCGGATAGATTTCCTGCCCCGTGCGCGGATTATTTACTGGAGAGTAAATCTTGCGCGCAGTCTCCACCTGCGCCGCAGTCAAGCACGAATGGGCGTCGCCACCTTTGCATTCCAGCGCCTTCGGATCGAAATGGCACCGTGTAGGGTCGCCGATCAATCCGTCCTTCAGCCCGTCGAGTGCGTCACAGGCGTCCAAGGCGGCTTTGTGGATCATCGCGTATTTGCCGGGGGGAATGTAATTCGCTTCCTCCTTGTGAACGGTTTGTGCCACCGAAATGGACCAGGCGTAGAGGTGGATCCGGTTATTGGCGGGCGCGCCAGCGATGATGCCGTTGAAGTCCGCAGGGTATCGCTGCGCTTCGACGAGCGCCTGGCGGCCGCCCGTCGAGCATCCATTCCAATAGGAGAGCTCTGGAGCACGCCCGTAAAAGGCCGTGAGGATGGCCTTGGCCGCGACAGTCATTTCATGCTCGGAGCGGTACGCGAAGTCGATCATCTTTTCGGGATGCCCGTAGGCAAAACTTCCGGTGTTGCCGGTGTGCCCGGTGTCCGTGCTGACCGTGGCGTAGCCGCCTGCCACTGCCATCGCCAGCGCGTTGTAACTGATGAAACCAGCCCAGCCGCCGTTACCGACGGCCTGGAACTTGCCGTTCCATCCGGATGCCGGTAGCCAAATTTCAATCTTGATGTCGGAATCGCTTGACGGTGTCAGTGTCGCCGCAACGCGGCAGAGGGCAGGCAAACGGCCGAACACGGCACCGGCAGGCGCGCCTGCGGCGTCAATTCCGCCGGCGCCCGGCGGCGTGAAGGCCCCCGGAGCAACGCTCTCGGCAAGCGTGATCTTCACGTTCGGCAGTGAAAGAGAAGCCAGGCTTTCGCAGGGGGCCGCAATTGCCGGGGAATTGCCGGACACAAAAATTGCCAATAGTCCGGCGAACAATGCGAGACCGGTCGAACTTCCCAACCTGTTCTTTGCAAGCACGGCGCCACCTCCTCGAATGCAAACTCACGGGCAGTGCCTCAGCTCAAATCTCTACTGCGCGGATGCCCGCTTGGAAGTAATCTGTGAGCCGCTGCTCTCTCCCGTAGGATCGACGAAACCGATTCGATCGCCAAAGTATTCCGTAAACCAAACTCTCCCTTTGACGTCTGCGCCAATGAATCGCGCGTAGGACAGGTCCGGCCGTCTTGGGATCGGATATTCCGTGAACTGTTCGGCCTTCGGATCGAACCGAGTGATATTGTTTCCGCTCATGTCGGCAAACCAGACGTTTCCATCGACTTGATTGTAAGCGACCCCATAGACGGTCGCGTTCGGCGTGGGCGGCTTGTAAAACTTTACGGCGCCCGTTTTCACGTTCAATTTGCCGAAACGATGCCCCAGGAAATCACCGAACCAAAGATTGTCCGCCGGATCAACCGTAATCCCCCGAATGCTCACCGTGCCTTCGGGGTGAATGTCCTTGGTTTCTCCGGTGGCTGGATTCATTTTGACGAGCGTCCCGAGAGCAATTTCACTAAACCAAACCATCCCTTCGTTGTCGACCGTGACGTCATAGGATCTGCCCTGCGCAGGATGCGATTCTCCGGGGATTTCTCCCCAATCCTGCATGGTGCCCTTCGGATACGCCGACGGGACAGGGTATGCATGGGAAGCAAACTGCTGTTTTTTTACATCAAAGCTCCACAAATCTCCCGAAGTCCCCCCGGAGAACCAGACGTTGCCGGAATGATCGAGTGTCAAAGTATGGGCCGCAGCTTTCTTTTCCGGCCAGGTATATTGCTTCACTTCGCCCGTCTCAGGATCCACCGAGGCCAGCTTAGCGGGGTCATTGCTGTGCGCCAGGGCCACCCAGTAGCGTCCGTCGCCGGCCACCGCCCCAGTGTGCGGGCGGGCCTTTTCGGTCAGCAGCGGATATTCTTGAAAATTTTCCGTCTCCATGTTGAACCTTGCCGCCTTGTTACCATAGAAAGATTCCTCGCCAAACCAGGCGACGTTTGTTCTCTGGTCGATCTCGATGCTATGCGGGCGGGAAATTTTCGTCGGCACGTCGTACTCAATTAAAGTCGCGCGCAGCGCCTCGTCGGAAGGTTCAACGTGCTTCACGTGGGATTTCAGCTCCGAGGCATCTGCTTCCAGATTAAAAAAAGGCGAAGCGGGACCGAAGTATTTTTCCAGGGCCGCACTCAGGGCATCGAGTTCCTGCGGCGTTGCATTTTCGAAGGGCTCGTCGGTGGCCCCTTTGGCCATTTGAGGCAGGAAATCCTTCCACTCGGAAGCGGATTGACCACGCTTGTGTATGATAGTCGGCAAGCTATGACATTCAATGCACCTCGACCGCAGAAGCCTCGTCTGCGGGGTATCAGGCAAAAGGCTTTCCAATTCTGAACCCGTAAGCCGCCCAAGGCTCAGATTGGCCGCCGAAAGGCTGAAGTTCGTTTCTCCGGCCTTGGCAGTGTCCACAGAAGTTCTCTTTACGTCGAAGCCGTAGGCCTCCACAGTGACGTTGTACGTCCCGGCGGCGACGGCAATCTCATATTTGCCGTCCTTCTGGGAAAAGCGACTAATCGTTTTTATGCCTGACTTGGCGCTGACGACCGCCCCACGGACGGGCTTGCCGGAAGCATCCGTCACGACGCCTTTAATCACAAAGGTCGAGGCCGCGAGACTGCACGAGGCGCACAAAGCCGCCAGAAAACCGCACAGCATCATTCGAACGAATGTCTTCATAAGTCTCCTGACTCGTGCGGCAGCCCCTCCGCCCTCAAAACTGGCCAATCCCGTTCGGTGTTGGCCTGGTAGGCGCATGCTAGCAGCTTTTGCCTCTGGCAGCCAGAATAGCTGTCCGGCACAGGGAAGGCTGTGCCGGCTGGGGCTTAACCAAAATGGCAACCTTCGGGCTTTTTCTCTGCACGCCCTCTTCCCCCTGGCCTAAACTTTTAAGAACCAGTCGAAGACCATGACACTCCAACACGTAGATACTGTATTGGCGTTTGTGGCAGTGATGCTGGCTGCCAGCCTGGTGATTACCGCCGGCACACAGCTGGCGATCAGCTTGCTCGGTTTGCGCGGCGCAAACTTGCGCAGGAGCCTCGCGGATCTATTTGAGACGGCCAGTCAGGATCGCGACGCGAAACGTTATGCCAGAGTGATCGCAAATCGAGTATTGCGTCACCCAATGATTTCCGGATCCGCATTTTCGCGCTTTGGCATCCGGTTGGACGAACTTCCGTTCGTGCCTGCGGACGCAGCAGGGAAGTTGCGCTGGGCAGGCAGCGGGATCCCCTTGCAACCCTGGCTGTTGGGAGCGTTCTTCGGAAGTTTTCTATGGCCTGCCACACTGTTCCTGATCGACCACCTGTCGACCCTGGATTTCTGTGCGTATTCGAGCGTCATCGCCAGCTATGTTCCGGTGCTCAACCTCTGTGTACATCCCTGGCGCAGCGGAGCAATCCTTGGAGCGATTTTTGGAGGACTGATCAGCCGCTGGCGTCTGGCGACAACCATCCAGCCCGATGAACTCGTCTCCGTGCTGGAGAAGATGTCCGCTCCGGCGGGTGGCACTTTGCCGGACCCTGCGCAGCGCGCAATGCTGGTGATCGCCGGGGAATCGCGCAACCGTCCGCGCCCCAAAACGAGCCCGGTGTCCGCGCAAATTGACAGGATCTTCCAGGACGCCGCGGATGACGAGGGCGGGGGCGTAGCCGTGGCCGTGGAAAAGGCCGTGGCGCAGATTGCCGGCCATGCGGAGCCGCAGCTGGAAGGCATGAATTTGTGGTTCGATCACGCCATGCACAGGGCCTCGCAACGATTCACTTTGCATGCCCGAGTGATTACAGTAGTTCTGTCTCTCGTTCTGGTATTCGCCGCGCATCTGGACGCGATTCGTCTCTTCCAAATGCTTTCTTCCGATGCGCAGCAGCGAGCGCAATTGGCCGGGAGCGCCGATGCTCTGCTCAAACAGGCGGAACAGCTTCCGCGGGGCAGAGAAAGTACGCGATCTTCCGTGCCTGACGTCTACCGCAGCGCGATGGTTGCTGTTCTGGCCTCCGTTCCCACAACTGCTGATCAATCAAAACCAAAGCCGCGACATTCCTCGCGTGGCAGCGCTGTGCCGTCCCCGGGCGGATCCCAGCCTCTTTCCGATGCTGGTTCAGCAGCGCCCAACGATGCTTTGATTTCGACTGGTGTTTCTCAGGCAGTGGGGGAAAATGGTCAAACCGCGCCGGCTGCCAATCAATCATCTCCGGACGCTGCAGCGAAGCAACGAGGAAATAGGCCTGGGTCGCAAGGAAAATCAAAGCCGGCCACAAAAGGACAAGAAAAATCCGCCCCCGCGCCTGTTTCCGGAGAGGACAAAGCAATCATCGAGGCGAAAGCCAGGGCGGCGAGGGCGCTGGAGGCCAGGCCAGGCTTTGCCAGCAGGGAAGATGCTGTCCTGTGGCTGCGGGCGACTTTGGAAGGGGATCCCGCGGTCGAAAATTTAGTCGCCGTCTACGAGCAGGAAATAAACAATCAATTAGTTGGCGATACAGATAAACTGATCGATCATTCCGCCTCGATCAAGCGCCAGTTGGCTCGCTCCGAGTTTCGGGTGCTCCCGGAGCAATGGCCGGGCTGGAAACCCACCGGGCAGGAGCTTCCGGGCTTGCTGCTTGCCGTCGTTCTTCTCTGCCTGGGCGCGCCGCTTTGCTTCAACCTGCTGAAAGCCCTGGCCAGTCTACGGCCTCTTCAGATGATGAAGCAGGGCAAAGTAGCGTAGAAAAATATCCAATAGGCGAAGTGGAAGGTTGGGCTCGGTGGAGTGGCCCCCGCGATTTGAGGAAAGCCGAGCGGCATAGTCGGGTTGGTTGGAAAGCAATCCTCGCACGATCACCAAACGGGAATCGCATCAAGGCGGCTCCGCAAACAATCAAACAATCTTGTGCATCCCCGGCAAATCGGCCGATTACGTCAGGGAGCCGAATTCTCGATCTCTCGACGGAAAGGAATCACTCCGGGAATCAGCCACTTCTCCCACATTTCGTCCACTTTCTTCTGGAAATAATCGAAATCCTCTTCCGTGAAGTGGGCGAAGCGGCCCTGCCTTAGCAAATAATCTTTTACCGGGCCTCTCTTGTATCGCCCGGAAGCGATCTCTTTGGTCTTGCCGATGAGCCGGAGCACTCCGTTCTCGACTTCGTATAAAGGCCAAATGCCGGTGGTGACCGCAAGCTCGCCTAACTCGTGCGATTGGATCGGGTCGTAGTCCCAGCCCTTGGGGCAGGGATCGAGAGAATGGATGAATGTTGGGCCGCCAATCGATAGGGCTTTGCGGACGCTGTTCATCGCCTGCAATCCGTAAGACATGCATACGGTCGAGACGTACTTACATTCGGGATGGCCGGCCGCGATCATTCCCGCCATGTTCTTCTTCCAACGGTGATGCATGATCCTCTTTAGTTTTCCCGGAGGGCTGAAGGTGGTGTTCGCGCCGTAGGGCGTGCTGCCGGACAGCTGGATGTCCGTATTGGCATAGGATTCGTTGTCGTACATCAGTATCAGGCAGTTATAGTCCGGATGCGTCAGGGTCGCAGAAATCGCGGAGAGGCCCATGTCGGCGCCGCCGCCGTCGCCGCAGAACGCGATGACGTTGATCGGCTCCTTCTTCATCTTGCCTTTTCGCATCAGCGATTTCAAAGCTGCGGCCGTGCCCAGAGCGGCCGATCCGCTGCTCCCCAACTGGGTGTGCATCCAGGGGATGACCCAGGAGGTGCTGTAGTAGGTCGTGTTCGCGACGTACATGCAGCCGGTGCTTCCGAGCACGATCGTCCGTGGGCCTGCCGCCTTGGCCATCATCTTCATTACCAGGGCGGACTCGCACCCCTGGCAGGTCCGGTGACCCGAAGTGAAGAACTCCTCGAGCGGAATGCTTTTCTGGCCCTTGATGGGATCCAGCTTAGGGAGAGTTACATCGATAGTTGCCATTGCTCTGACCTCCTCGCCGCCCGGGGCGGCACAAGCAAGAAATCCGTTATTCGCGAACTCCGATCCACTGCGTTAGCGGCTGTGTTTTCCCCGCCGCCGCTTCGTACACGATTCCTGACATCTTCTCCACATCCTGCAGCAAAACTTCACGCCCTCCAAGGCCGCAGATAAAGCCAATGACCGGCGGATGTTTTGCGCTGCTGTTCATCGCCGCGCGCACTTCCGTGGCCAGCACTCCGCTGTGGAAGGGGGAGCCCAGTGAAAAGTCGCGGTCGACCACCCCAACGGCCTTGAACCGCTCCAGGCACTTGGCCAATTCCTCGGCGGCAAACGGACGGAACCAGCGCATGCGCACGAAGCCGACCTTCTTGCCTTCCTTCCGCATTTTGCGGATGGCAACTTTGACCGGAGTGGAAAGCGTCCCCATGCCGAGCAGGACTACATCCGCGTCTTCGGTCTCATATTCCTCGAAGAATGGGTTGCCGTAGCTGCGGCCGAAGATCCTTTCGAAGTCCTTATAGGCTTCGCGGATCACGCCTGCGGACCGCTCCATGGCGGCAGCGGTCTGGCGGCGGATTTCCATGAGCCAGTCTTCATTGGCCTGCGGCGCGATCGTGATGGGATTGTCCGGGTGGAGCTGGAGATCGCCGCGATCGTACCTCGGCAGGAAGGCGTCGACCTTTTCCTGCGAGGGAATCTTCACCAGGCCTTGCGAGTGAGTCAGGAAAGCGCCGTCGCAACTGATGGCGCAGGGCAAGAAAATGCGCCGGTCTTCAGCGACGCGGTAGGCGATCAGGGCGGTGTCCAGCGCTTCCTGCGCGCTGTCCACCCACACCAGTTGCCAGCCGAGGTCGCGTACGGCCAGAGCGTCGTTGTGCTCCACGCCGAACGCTCCGGGGTCGTCCAGCGCGCGGTTGCCCACCATGGCGACCATCGGAATTCGCAGCGCGGGCGTGACAGTGAGGGCCTCGAACGCGTACATCCAGCCCACGCCGCTGCTTCCGCAGAACACTCGCGCTCCAACCACCGAGGCGTGCTTGACGATCTCGAATTGCGAATGTTCGCTCTCCGCTATGATATATTCGCAGTCGAAATCTCCGTCCGCGATCAGCTTGGCAATGTATTGCATCACGGTGTCGTAGGGACGAATCGGGTAGCCCGTAATCACGTCCACGTCGGCCAGTTTGCAGGCCACCGCGATCGCTTCGCTTCCGGTGATCAAAGCGATTTCCTCGGGCCCTTTTCCTCGTTCGATTGTCACGGATGGCGCTGCCATGTTGGCTCCTTCCCTGTATCAAAATTTCTGCTGAAAGAATCTCCCAGTTCCTCAAAATCATACTCAGGTTGCTTCAATCACCAACCGCCGCAAACTCCTCTAGTCCGCGGGCGGAGGCGCGGGCTTGGACATTTCGGCGATCTGCTCCTGATATTGGCCGCGGTAACGGAACCCGTGCGACCGCTCCGGCCGGTTCTCGATCTTGCCGTTGAGGAAAGCAAGGTAGCCTGGCTGATCCTTCCGCCACATCTCCCACTGGCTGGCGTTGTCGTGGAACTCGACCTCGTTGACCATGGTGACGCAGTCCTTCACCGGGCAAACCGCCTCGCACACGCCGCAGCCGCAGCAGGCCTCCATGTTGGCGTCGTAGAGTCCTTCCGGAGTAACGTCAAAACAGGAATCCGGGCATTGCAGCCAGCAAAGCGTGCACTTGATGCAAGTGTCGAAGTTGAGGATGGGCCGCATCGTCCGCGTGGTGAATTTCTTGAACGTGGGATTGCGCGCCGGCTGGAAGCCGCCGACCACCTGAGTCTGGGGGTCCGTCATCTTATGCCCGGCCGCGATATTGGGGATGGTGATTCCATCGCGCATCTCGTGCCACTTCGGCATATCGAACTTGTAGGGTATTTCGGGATTGCCCTGGCTGGGCGGGACGGTGACCGTTGAAATCCGCTCGTAGGAACGAGCCGCGGAGACGGCCTTCAATTCACCGCCAGTGTCTTTCTTGATGACTTTCTGCACGGACTCCAGGCTGAACAACTCCGGCAGGAGCTTGGCGATGGCGCCCAGAATGCGAGCGTCGGTGTGGTCATCCTTATAAACCCACAGGCCCGAAAAACTCGGGATGCCTTTCAAAATCGCGAGTTTGTAGGGGAATTCTTTGCGGTGGCACATCGCGATCAGCGTTTCGGGCTCCTCGCGCGAGGTGACGATCAGGGTGCTGTCCGGTTTCAGCAGGCGATTGATCGGCTGCAGGCCATACCAGGCCCACGACTCGACTCCTTTACATAAAGTGTCATCTACCGCAATGGTAATATCCACTTCCTTCGGCTCGTACTTCGCCATTCCTTCTTCGAGCGTGAGGTTGTCGGTGGCCACAATCGCAAAGGCCTTGGCGGGAATCCCGTTGCGTTCCGGGCTGTCCCCGTAGCGCCCAAAGGAGATCCCCGGCTTTCCTTCCTCGTGCGCCGCCAGCACAATGGCGCGGCTGATGTTCTTGGCGAGAGTCTTCTGATAAATTCCGCGATAGACGATCTCCACAGCGAATAGCCGGCCCATGGGGTGCCTCCTTTTTCGTTACATCTTTTTCAGTACCAATCCTTCAATCGTGGCGATGTGCCTGCGCATGGCCGCCTCGGCCTCGGCTGGATTCCTTCGCGCGATCGCATTCAGGATACGCCGGTGGCTGTTCAGCGACTTTTGCGGGCGGCCATCCACTTGCAGGGACAGCTCGCGGCTGTCTCGAAGGAAATCCATGAAAACGTCGAGAACCCTCAGGACCACGCTGTTTCGGGCCGCTTGAGCGATCGTGTAATGGAATTTGGAATCCTCTTCGATGGCCAACTCGCCGCGCTCTATCTTTGCTTTCTGGCGGCTCAAGATTTCCTCGAGCTGCGCAATCTCTTCTTCGGACGCATTGGCTGCGGCGCGAGCGGCCAGCGTGGGCTCGATCATCAGGCGAAATTCGAGCAACTCGCCGACGAGCGCTTTCTTCTGCACCAGCATGACCGACAGTTGATTCACCAGGGGAGCGGCTGAGAGATCGCGGACGACGGTTCCTTCCCCATGACGCGGCTCGACCAAACCCATGGATTCGAGCGCCAGGATCGCTTCGCGGAGCGAGCCGCGGCTGACGTGCAACTTTTCCGCCAATTCGCGTTCAGGAGGGAGTTTGTCGCCGGGGCGAAGCAGACCGTCACGAATGACGTCTTGAACCTGCTTTACCACTTTCTGGTAGAGTTTGGTTCTGGGGACCGCTTCGAATTCCGCTTTGGCAGGAAGCATCCGAAAACCTCACTAACCCGGATGGTCCGATGACTAGGCCGAATAGGCGCACTCCACACCCATTCGTTTTACTTGTCAAGTAATTTTTGAATTTATTTTTGACCGGTACTAGGCCTTCGCAGTTAAGTAAGGTCGTTTCATAGAGTGGATTTCCACAGAGGACAAATTTCCATCTTGTTTTTCCACGCGAATGGAATGCTTCGTGCACACGCGCGATTTCTACGCTCCCAGCGTAATCAACTCCATTTTGCGCTTGCCGAGACGCCGCGCGCCC
>DATHPN010000019.1:0-13143 GCA_035483715.1 Candidatus Acidiferrum sp. | reverse complement strand
AGACTGGGTGGAAAGTAAAGAAAATGCATCCGAAGTTTCCAGTGGTCTCTCCATTCCAGAGCACGACCGTCTCGAACCCAGGAGAGCACTTCCTTACGATTGGGATGCCAAAGAAGCGACCTCGGAAGTCTGGTCCGGCGAAGATGAATCCATGGCCGAATACCTGGCCAGCGCCCTCCGCGAAAACGGCATCCCCAGCCGCATTCCCGATGAACCGGGCCACCGCGCCCGTCTGTGCGTTCGCCCCGCGGATTTGACGCGCGCACGAGATATTGCCCGCGAAATCACGGGGGGATAGATTCCCGCAGTGCCCGGCGGTAGAATGCACCGCCCATGTTCTGCCCCAGTTGCAAATGCGAATACATTCGCGGCGTGACGCAATGCGCCGATTGCGGTGTTCCTCTTGTAGACGCACTTGAACCGGAAAACGCAAATCCCCTGGACAATGTTCGAATCGTTTCGGTCTGGCAGGGTAACGAGACCTCTGAGTTTGAAAGAGTCAAGGGAGCGCTCGAAAACGCGGGAATTGAATTTCTGGACCGGGATTCGAAAAACTTCGACTTGTTTGCTCCGTCGGGTTCGAACCTGGAGATTTGGGTTTCAACCGAGGATCGTGACGCGGCCAGAAAAATTATTCTGGACGAGGACGGGGCCGTCGACCCCAACGAACTGACTCCCGAGGCGATTGAGTCATTGACGCTTCCGGAATCGGATCAGCCGGACAGTGATGGGCCGCAAGATCTATTGGTGGAATGGAACGAAGACGATCCGGTTACTGAAGTGTGGAACGGCGAAAAGGAAGATTTCGCTGACACCTTGACCGCCTGCCTGAGGGAAATCGGAATCGCCTCGCGAAAGCTCTCCGAAGCAAGCCACTGGAGCTTGGTAGTTCGCCCCGAGCAGGAAGCCCGTGCAAAGGAAGTCGTTCGCGAGGTAGTAGAAGCCACCCCGCCGGGGTGATTTCAAGTAGCGCAGGCTTCAGCCTGTGGGTTTTGGCCGGAGCAAAGCCGCATCCGCCGCAACCAACCCCCACAGGCTGAAGCCTGCGCTACTTTCCTTTCCCTCCCCGACTTCCTATACTTCCTCAGCTTCCCGCTCGCGAGGAGACGAAATGACCATCGAAGCAATCCGCACCGTGGCCGTGCTCGGCGCGGGAACCATGGGCAACGGCATCGCCCACGTCTTCGCCCGCTGCGGCTACACCGTCATCCTGCGCGACGTGGAAGAGAGTTTCCTCGTTCGCGCCCGCGACACGATCGCAAAGAACCTCGATCGCGAAATTAAAAAAGGCAAAATCGAAGAAGGGGCCAAATCAAAAATCCTGGCCCGTATTCACACCACGACGGATTTTTCTCAAATTGCCCGCGCTGATTTCGCCATCGAAGCCGTGCCCGAACGCCTGGACCTGAAACTTTCCGTGTTGCGCGAAGCCGACCAACTCCTGCGCCCCGAAGCGATCCTGGCCTCGAACACTTCCTCGATTTCGGTGACCACACTGGCCGCCGCGACGGGCCGCCCCGACCGCTTCATCGGCATGCACTTCATGAATCCCGTCCCGGTGATGGTCTTAGTCGAAGTGATCCGCGCGCTGCAGACGGGCGATGAAACGTTTCACACAACCATGGCGCTGTGCGAGCGCCTCGAGAAAAAACCCGTCGCCGTCAACGACGCGCCAGGCTTCGTTTCCAACCGTGTGTTGCTGCCGATGATCAACGAAGCCGCCTTCGCCGTCATGGAAGGCGTCGCCACCGCCGAAGCCGTCGATGCCGTCATGAAACTAGGGATGAATCATCCCATGGGCCCGCTCGAACTCGCCGATTTCATCGGCTTGGACACCTGCGTACACATCCTCGACGTGCTCCACGAAGGTTTCGGCGACTCCAAATATCGCGCCTGCCCATTGCTGCGAAAGATGGTCGCCGCAGGCTGGCTAGGCCGCAAGAGTGGGCGCGGATTTTATTCTTATACTGCCTAATCTACTTTGGATGTTTAACCCGGATTTTAGAATCTTTAGTGCCGCACAACCGACCGAGATGGGTGTTGTGGCGCCGGCGTCACGCCGTCGATTTTTCCGATCTCTACCCAGCACGAAAACTCCGGCGAGACGCCGGCGCCACAAAAGCCAAGATGGCCATCGTGCCAGTGTGCAACCTACCAAAGATGGGCCATCATCGCCACGCCAGCCATCACCAGCGCAATGCCGGCAATGTGACCAAGGAGTTCTCCTTTGCTGAGGATCTTCTCGGCCATGACAAAGAGTGCAATAACCGCGACCCAGAACAGATTCATGACCCCGGCAACGAAGAGCAGGGCCATCAAAACCCAACAGCATCCCACGCAGAACGCGCCATGCCGCAATCCCATGATAAAAGCGCCTGCTGCACCCTCGCGCCACTCGCTCATAAGAAAGGATAAGGGCGACCGGCAACCCTTCAGGCAAGTGCGCTTCAGCGGGGTCCACTGGAAAACGCCCGCCGCGATGAGCAGCCCGCCATTCAGCGCTGGACTCGTCGCCGCCATCGCGGGGGAAAGAAGCGCGGCCTGGTGCAATCCCCACTCGGCCAACGTAGCCACAGCGGAAAACACGGTCCAAACAGCGAGGTATCCAAAAAGGAAGATGCTCACCGGCACGTACGGCCGGGCCGACGCTTGCCGTTGCCGGTTCACGGTGAGAAACGCGAGGAGCATGGGCGTCGCGGACGGCAGCATCATGGCGACCATCATCACGGCCCACATCACGAACAGAAGCAGAACTGTGCCGGGCCCCCACGTCTGCAGTCCGGGCATGACCATGCCCGGCATGTCCATGCCAGCCATGTCCATACCCGGCATCGAAGTCTTGGTGTGGAAGAGATACCACCACGCGAGAACGACCATGGCGGCCAGGCAGCCGCCGATGATCAGTCGCTCCCGCCGAAGAATTGTTTCCACAGGATCTGTTCAGTTCTTCCAGTCAAAGTTATAGAAAATCCAGTTGGACTTCTGGGCTCCCACGGACACGCCGGCCGCCTGGGCGTGAAAGTTTCCCTGCCCGCATTGCCCTTTCTTCCAGATAAATCCCTCTGGAAGATCGACATTCACATGATGCTCTTCTCCGGTAACGGGGTTCTTCAAAGTATCGCCGTGACCTTCGCCAATCCCCTCGGCTCGGAACACGCTCTTCGTCCCTTTTCCCTCAATCGTGATTTTCGTTTTCACCAGCCCGGTGACTTGATAGGTCGGTCCCAATAGTTCCCAGGGCATGCCGCCCAACTTTCCCGTGAAGATTTGGCCGAGCGCTTCAATCTGCTTATCCGTCGTGGTCGGCTCCACGACGAAAACACATCGGCCGTTGCCCTCATGAATCGCTTTAGGCCAGTCGAGGATTGCTGCGCACTTCAATCCCGACAGGTCGAGCTTGCTGCACGAGCCGCTCTTGATATCCAGGCCTACGAGCGCACGGCAGCTTCCGTCCTTCGAATTCGGGAATCCGCCGAAATTGCAGCCGCAGCCGAAGTCACAGTTGCAAAATTCATAGCCCCGCCCCTTAAGCGTCCAGCGCGTTGCCTTTGATTTCGTTGCCATGCGTCCTCCTCCGATCAGGCTGAGCAATAGTATCCAAATTCCGGAAAATTGCCAGTTCCTTGATGTCCAGGTTCCGGACATCCGCAAAGTCCCGCCCGGTAAAGAGCGGAAGCCCGGACGGCCGGAAATTGGCTGGGAACGGCGCCAAAATAGTGTTTGCTTTTTGTTCGCCATGTGGTATCTTGCCTCTCGCAATCAATTTGGGCCAAGCGGGACGCTTTGTAGTAGACTTCAGAGAGCCCGCAGAGTCACGATACGTGACAACTCAGCTTCCGAGGTGGAGTCATGACGGACGAAAAAACGAAAATGCTGGAAAATGCGATTTCCCAGATCGAAAAGGATTACGGCAAGGGCGCCATCATGCGTCTGGGTAGCCGCGACGTCCTGGTGCCGGTCAGCGTGATCCCCACGGGAGCGCTTTCCATCGACGCGGCGCTGGGCGTGGGCGGCGTGCCGCGCGGGCGCGTCATTGAAATCTACGGCCCTGAATCCGGCGGCAAAACGACGCTCACCCTGCACATCATCGCCGAAGCGCAGAAGATGGGCGGCCAGGCGGCGTTCATTGACGCCGAGCACGCGCTCGATCCGGTCTATGCCCGGAAGCTGGGCGTGGACGTGGACAACCTGCTGGTGTCACAGCCGGACAACGGCGAACAGGCCCTGGAGATCGCGCAGAAGCTGATTCAGTCCGGCGCAGTGGACGTGATTGTCGTGGATTCGGTCGCTGCGCTAGTCCCGCGCGCCGAACTCGAAGGCGACATGGGCGATCCGCAAATGGGTTTGCAGGCGCGCCTGATGTCGCAAGCCCTGCGGAAGCTCACGGCCATCGTATCCAAGTCCCGCACCTGCCTGATCTTCATCAACCAGATCCGCGAGAAGATCGGCGTGATGTTTGGCAATCCGGAAACCACCACGGGCGGGCGCGCGCTGAAGTTTTACTCCTCCATCCGGCTCGATATTCGGCGTATCCAGTCCATCAAGGAAGGCGACCGCGTCATCGGTTCGCGCACGCGCGCCAAGGTGGTGAAGAACAAGGTCGCCGCGCCGTTCCGCGAGGCCGAGTTTGACATCCTTTACGGCGAAGGCATTTCCCGCGAAGGCGATTTGATCGATCTCGGCGTCGATAAGGGCGTCCTCGAGAAGTCGGGCACGTGGATTTCGTTTGGCGGCGAGCGCCTCGGCCAGGGACGCGAGAATGCGCGCGTCTTCTTGAAGGAACACGCCGACATCCGCGGAAAAATCGAAAACGCGCTGCGAAAAAAGATGAATATTCCCATCCCCGGAGCAGCCAATGGCACACCGGCACCGGCCGCTCAGGCGGAAAAGCCCCCTATTCAGGCCGCCGCAGCCGCTGCTTCCGCGGCAGCTGGCAAGCCTCGTCCCGTGAAATAATCATTTCACGCCCAGGAGATTAGAGTCTGCTAATCGCGGCCTGATATTCAGTCGGGCCGCGATACTGGAATGCACCACCCACGCCGTACCAATTGGGCACCTTTTTGAACCACTTGTTTCACCCAGACACTCCCCGTCGATTTCAGTTTCACTCATAGGAACTGTATTTTCAGAGTAGTACGAAGGTACCCGGAATGGCCCCCTGCGTGATAGTACGCAATAGTCGAGATTAGCTATTGCGTTCGGGCGGTCAAATTACCTAGAATCATGACTTAAGCCCCAACGCCTGTCGGGAACGCTAAAGCGGTCCAGATCGGAACATATGCTCATGATGTGTCGGCCCGGCTTGTCCAGGTTTCTCGCCATTTGCCTCTGCGTATCGATTGCAGGGAGCTCACCCGCACTGGCGGCTTCCACGCCACGCGCCACTCGCACCCGCGCTTCGATTAAAAGAAGCTCATCCGCGCGCTATGGCGTACCTACTTTTACAGATTCCGAGAAGGGTGACGTCGCCTCATACGACGATCCCGTCGTGCGCAAAGCTGCTATTGACGCGCTGGGACGCTACAACGGTTCGGTCGTAGCCATCAACCCCGCAAGCGGACGCATTCTGACGGTGGTCAATCAGAGCCTGGCATTTTCCGCCGGCTTCATTCCTTGCTCCACGATCAAGCCGGTGATCGCCGTTGCCGCGCTGCAGGAAGGCGTGGTCACCCGCGACACCATGATTCGCGTTGCTTCACGCAAATATTTGAATCTCACCGAAGCCCTGGCGCACTCCAATAACGCTTTCTTCGAGGAGCTTGGCCGGCGCATGGGATTTGACACTGTTGCGCACTACGGCCGCCTCCTGGGCCTCGGCGAACTGGCCGGCTATCAGATTCCCGAGGAGCATCCGGGCGGATTCCCCTCTGAGCCGCCGTCCTTTGGCGGCGTTGCGCGCATGTCCAGCTTTGGCCAGGGAATTCAGATGACGCCGCTGCAACTCGGCGCGCTGGTTTCCAGCATTGCCAACGGCGGCACCCTCTATTACCTGCAGTATCCGCGCACGCCCGAGGAACAAGCCAATTTCATGCCGCGCGTCAAGCGGCAACTCAACATCGAATCGCTCTTGCCGGAAGTGCGGGACGGCATGCTCGCCGCGGTGCTGTATGGCACGGCGCGCTCCAGCTATATTTCCGATGATGCGCAAGCCCTCGGCAAGACCGGTACGTGTTCGGATTCGGCGTCGCGCCTCGGGTGGTTTGTTTCCTACGCCAATCAGGAGCATCCTAAGATCGTCCTGGTCGTGCTGGTGCGCGGCCACAGCAGCATGATCAAGGGAGCCATGGCTGCCGGGGTTGCCGGACGGATTTATCGCCGCCTGAATGACGAAAATTATTTTGCCACGCGTAACAGCGAATCAAGCGCGTCCGCGTTGGCCGCAGGAACCCCGCAGTAACGGCTCACTTCGGCCGGCAACTCGGATTTTCAATTTTCCTTTCGCATATCTGGCATTTAAATCCAAATATCAGATTTGAAATTTCAAATTTGAAATTCAAGTCCCAAATCCCGTCCTCCGCACATCAAGATTCAAATACAATCTCACGCCCCGCAATCCTTCCTCAATCCTGACGCCGGAATTTCAAATCTCAAATTTCAAATCTGAAATTTCTGAGCGGCAGCCGCGCGCAGAGCGCCGGCAATTTTCCCTGAAAAGAGAAAGGCGGCCCGAACTTCCGGGCCGCCCTGAAATTTTGAATTTCGTTTTATCGGAGAAGTGGCGAAATAGCTACCGCACTTCCCAGGTGTCGCCGGTGTTCAGCAGCTTTGCCAGGTCGCCGGGGCCGCGTTTGGCGATAACGTCCTGAATCTGCTTGGCCATCACGTCCTCGTAGCGGTCGCGGTCCCAGGAGCGCAGCACGCCGATGGGAGTCGGGAAGCCGGGCCTTTCTTCCATCTGCGCCAGCGTGAAGGCGTAGGCAGGATTCGGGTGCTTCTCATCGTGAACGAGGAGATCTTTTTCCGTGAGTCCATTGCCGTTGCCGAGATGCACCACCTCGAGTTCCATGCCGTTGAGGCGAATGCCCTTGTCGCGATTCTTGCCGTAGATCAGCGGCTTGCCGTGCTCCAGTTGGACCACGTGCTCGCTGCGGGCTTCCTTTTCGGTAAGGTCAAACCACGCGCCGTCGTTAAAGATGTTGCAGTTCTGTAGGATTTCAACATAGGCCGAGCCTTTGTGCGCCGCCGCCTTCTTCAGCGTGTCCTTCAGGTGCCCCTGGAAGACGTCCACCGAGCGCGCCACGAACGAAGTGTCCGCGCCGATCACCAGGCCCAGCGGATTGAATGGCCGATCCGCGGTCCCGAACGGCGTCGATTTCGTTTTCTTGCCGAATTCGGAAGTCGGCGAGTACTGGCCTTTGGTGAGCCCGTAAATCTTGTTGTTGAACATCAGCACCTTGATGCCGACGTTGCGCCGCAGCATGTGAATCGTGTGATTGCCGCCGATGGCCAGCGAATCGCCGTCCCCTGTCGCCACCCAGACTTCCAGCTCGGGGTGCGCGATCTTTACGCCTGTGGCCACGGCCGGCGCGCGTCCATGGATCGTATGAAAGCCGAACGTATTCATGTAGTACGGGAAACGGCTGGAGCAGCCGATGCCGGAAATCACCACAAATTTTTCGCGTGGAATCCCCAGCTCCGGAAACACGGACTGCACGGCGGAAAGAATGGCGTAATCACCGCACCCGGGACACCAGCGGACTTCCTGGTCCGTCTGAAAATCCTTCTTGGTAAGTACTGGAATCGATGCCGTTGTCATTGGTCTTTTTCTCCAGATTCCTTTCGGCTTGCCCTGTTGGGGGCTTCAGCCCAGAATTTCTTCGATCTTCGCTTCAATTTCCGATTGCTTGAAGGGCTGTCCCTGAATCTTGTTGTACCCCTGCGCGTCCACCAGGAACTTGGCGCGCAAGAGCATCAGAAGTTGGCCGAGATTCATCTCGGGAACCAGCACTTGGCGGTAGCGCCCCAGCAATTCTCCGAGATTGCGCGCCAGCGGGTTCAGATGCCGCAGATGGATGTGCCCGATGCGATGCCCCTTGGCGCGCATCGTCTTCATGCCCGCGGTGATCGCGCCGTACGTCGACCCCCAGGCCACGATCAAGAGATCGCCGTCGGGATCGCCGGCCGGAATCAAATCGGGAATATCCTGCGTCACAGCCTCGACCTTGGCCGCGCGCAGCCGAACCATCTTTTCATGGTTCAGCGGTTCATAGTTGATGTTGCCCGTGACGTCTTGTTTTTCGATGCCGCCGATGCGGTGTTCAAGTCCCTGCGTGCCGGGTATCGCCCACGGCCGCGCCAGTGTGTTCGGGTCGCGCGAGTAGGGATGGAATCCGTTGGGATCGGTTGCAAATTTCACCTTGATCCCGGGGATTTCATCGAGAGTGGGAATGCGCCACGGCTCCGCGCCGTTGGCCAGGTAACCGTCGGATAAAATAATGACGGGCACCATGTACTTGAGCGCGATGCGGCAAGCTTCGACGGCAACCCAGAAGCAATCGCCCGGTGTCGACGGCGCCAGAATCGGAATTGGCGCCTCCGAGTTGCGGGCGAACATCGCTTGCAAAAGATCCGCCTGCTCGGTCTTGGTCGGCAAGCCCGTGGACGGCCCGCCGCGTTGAATGTCGCAAATCACGATGGGCAACTCCGTCGCGACCGCAAGGCCCATCGCTTCGGTCTTCAGTGCCATGCCCGGACCGGAAGTCGTGGTGAGCGCCAGGGCTCCGGAATACGCCGCGCCGATGGCCGAAGTGATCGCTGCAATTTCGTCTTCGGCCTGGAACGTCATGACGCCGAAATTTTTGTACATGGAAAGTTCGTGCAGAATGTCCGACGCGGGCGTGATCGGATAGGAGCCGAGGAACAGCGGAAGTCCGGCTTTCTGTGACGCCGCCACGAAGCCAATCGCCAGCGCCTGGTTGCCGCTGAGGTTGCGGTACGTGCCGGGAGTCAGCTTGGCCGGAGGAATTTCGTAGCTGACCTGAAACGCCTCGGTCGCTTCGCAGTAGTTGTAACCCGCGCGCATGGCCAGCTTGTTCGCTTCCACCAGCAACGCCTTGGTCTTGAACTTGTCCTCGATCCACTTGTATGTCAGGTCCATCGAACGGTTGTAAAGCCAGTAACACATGCCCAGCGCGAAGAAGTTTTTGCAGCGGTCCATCGACTTGGCATCCAGGCCCAGATCCTGCAGCGCGGTTCGCGTCAGGCGTTCCAAGCCGACGGGGAATAGGCGGTACGCGTCGAGGGAGCCGTCCTCCAGCGGATTGGAAGTCAAGTCCGCTTTGCGCAAATCGCCGTCTGTAAACGCGTCGCTGTTCAGGATCAGAATGCCGTTCGCTTTCAGATCCTTCACGTTGGTCCTGAGGGCGGCCGGGTTCATGGCCACTAGCACGTCCACCGCGTCCCCCGGCGTGAATACGTCACCCGAGGAAAATTGAATCTGGAAGCCGCTGACTCCGGGAAGCGTTCCCGCAGGAGCGCGAATTTCGGCGGGGTAATCCGGGAAGGTAGCTAAATCGTTTCCGTACAGGGCAACCGTGTTGGTGAACTGGCTGCCCGTAATCTGCATGCCGTCGCCCGAGTCTCCGCAAAAGCGGAGCACGGCTTTTTCGATGACTTCGCGCTTGTGTGCGCGGACGACTGGGTCCGTAATCGTAGCCATGGCTTAGGAAAGCTCCAATTCTTAAGTATGTATTTTAACCACCCGGTATGCCCCAAGGAGCATCAGTTGCGGATGCCGAAGTTCCATAGAGGGCTTCCAATAACTAAGCATAGCACACTGCAACTGGCCATGTAATACCGCGACGCAAAATCCTTGTTGTCTATGCGCCATGAGTCAAAAAGGAATAAGAGGGCGAAGAGCGGATCCACAGATGAACACAGGTAAAAACTGAAGTCAGGCGCGAATTCTTATTCGGTATGGACGCTGGGTCCGAACTCGATCCCGCTGATTCATGCCTTGTCTCTGGCTTTTATCCGCGTTCATCTGTGGTTCCAAGGTCTCAAGAATTGTCTTGTTTTTCGCTTTTGATTCGCCTATCATGGGCCCGCATCGAAGGAGCGCGCAATGACCCTGACCAAACGGCAAAAAGAAGTGCTCGATTTTCTGGTGAGCTTTCACAACAAACACGGCTACTCGCCGAGCTTTGAGGAAATGGCCCGCTCGCTGAAACTGACTTCTCTTGCCACCGTGCACAAGCACGTCACCACGCTGGAGCGCAAGGGCTTCATCCGCCGCGGCTATAACCAGAGCCGTTCCATCGAGGTCACCCAGCTTCCCAAGCCGGTACGCGAGCAAGTGCTCGACCGGCACACGGTCGAGCTACCTCTAATGGGCCGCATCGCCGCAGGCCGCCCGCTCGAAGCGGTGGAAGACCGCGAGACCCTTTCGCTCAGCGAATTCGCGCGCTCCGACAAGACGTTTGTTCTTCAAGTGAAGGGCAATTCCATGATTGAAGACCACATCATGAACGGCGATTACGTGGTGATCGAGCCAACGCAAGTGGCCAATCCCGGAGAAACCGTTGTTGCGCTGATTGGAAATGAGGATGCCACTTTGAAACGCTTTTATCGCGAGTCCGGCGGCAAGATTCGCTTGCAGCCCGCGAATTCGGAAATGGCGCCCATCATCGTTCCGGCAGCGGACGTAAAAATTCAGGGCCGAGTTGTGGGCGTGCTTCGCAAGTATTAATTTCCCGTGGCGCCGGCGTCCCGCCGGCGATTTTTTGTACTTCACGCACCGCGAAAACGCCGGCGGGACGCCGGCGCCACGAAATTCCCTACCACCAATTTTCATTCCTGTTTGAAACAACAATTTTCCATTGCGCTATAACGGGCATTCTTGTAGTGTTTGGACCTCCCAGCCGGGCACCCAGCCCGTGTTACTTTAAGGAACACTACGCCCGTAAACCACTTGTTCCATTTTTGACCGGGGAGCTACAGTGTTTTGCGCCCCGGTTTCGCACCAGTAGTTTTGCAGGTGTCTCTGACCGAGGAGGCCAGAACGTAATGTGGGGAAATAACAAACCAGAAACGCCGCAACCGACGACCGCGAAAGCTCCGGAAACTCCAGCACCGGTAGCGAAGCCGGCTTCGGCCAAAACGGAGGGAATAGCCATGAGCACTGATGCCATGCGCCCGCTGAGCTCCACGCCGTCCGGTTCCACCGCCCGGCTAGGCGCCAGCTTGCACATTAAGGGCGAAATTTCCGGAAATGAAGATCTGCATATTGACGGCAGCGTCGAAGGGCTAGTCCAGCTCGAAGACCGCAAGCTCACCGTGGGCGCCAGCGCCAAGCTGACCGCAGACGTTGTAGCCCGCGAAGTCGTCGTTTATGGCAGCGTGAAAGGCAATTTGCGGGCTCGCGACCGCATCGAAATCAAGAAGGATGGCTCGGTGGTGGGAGACTTGACCACCGCGCGCATCATGATTGAGGACGGCGCGTATTTCAAGGGCTCCATCGAGATCGATCGGACCTCTTCGGGGAGTTCCGCGAGCAACGACCTCGACAAGCCCGCGTACACTCGAGCTGCCACGGGTTCCTCTCCGGCGACTCAGACGCACGCGTCCGTGACGAAGTCTTCCAGCTAAGCCAGGCTTTCAGCGCCCGCCCGCGGTGCCGCGCCCAGTCGCGTTGCACCGCGCGGCGATCGGCGTCCCGTCTCGTGTCGCCCTTGCTTGGGTAGTTGAAACGCGCCGGATTGTGCGCTGCTCCAACATTTCCAATTCCTCCGCACACCTTCATTGACAAAGAAGGGCATACCCGATATTGTTGACGTTTGACAACTGATGGAAAGGTGTGACTGAGCACATGCGCACGTATGTCCCCCGGGGACGGGAAACCGAAGTGATCGAGCAGGGCGGCGGTTGGCTTGTCGTCGACGCTGCAGGACAAGTTTTAGGCCGCGTGGCCACACGAATTGCGCGCATTTTGATCGGCAAGGATAAGGCGAACTATACGCCGTACCTCGATTGCGGAGATCACGTCGTGGTGATCAACGCCGATAAAATTCGCCTGACTGGCAACAAGCTCGAGCAAAAAGTCTACCGCCATCACAGCGGCTATCCGGGCGGGCTGAAGGAAATTCCCGCCAAGCGCATGCGTCCGACGCGCGCGGACTGGATGTTGCGGGAAGCTGTGCTGGGCATGCTCCCGAAAAATAAATTGCGGGCACTGCGCGCGAAGAAATTGCGGATTTATCTGGATGATAAGGGTTTGGCACGCCACGCGGGGCAAAAACCACAAGCGGCTGCTCTTTAACCTTTAGCGGACTCCAATTTGCGTGCGTCGCAATTGGGAAGTCCCATTTCGTTGCGTTCCTTGGAGCAGCGAATCGAAATTATTGGGAATTTGGATGTGAGGAGGAAAGTTGAGTTCCAGCGCGCAACCCTTGGAAGACGCGAAGCAAAAATTTTACGGGACCGGCCGGCGCAAGGAATCCATTGCCCGCGTGTTCCTGACGTTTGGCTCCGGCAAGATTTCCATCAACGGCCGCACCCCGGATGAATATTTTCGCAATGTGACCTGGCGCAATCGCGCCGTCGAGCCGATGAAGTTCACTGAGACGGCGGCTTCCGTGGACATGGTCGCCACCGTGAAAGGTGGCGGCGTCGGCGGGCAGTCGGGCGCGGTGCGCATGGGACTTTCCCGCGCGCTGGCCCTGTTCAATCCGGAACTGCGCCCCGGCTTGCGCAAGAACGGTTTTCTGACGCGCGATTCGCGCATGAAGGAACGCAAGAAGTACGGGCAAAAAGGCGCCCGCAAGCGCTTCCAGTTCAGCAAGCGCTAGCCCAAGAGTTCTGGCCCGTCCTGTCCGCCACGGCGAACAGGACAGGCTAAATTCACGGCCGGCAAGGAGCCGGCAATAGGATGTTCGGTTCCGGACCCTTTACGAAACGCTCCGGGGCGCGCAAACATCTATCTCCTGAGGAGGGACTTTGGCAGTTGAAATAACCATGAAGGAATTGCTGGAGGCTGGAGTTCATTTCGGCCACCAGACCCGCCGGTGGAACCCGAAGATGAAGGAATATATCTTCGGCGAACGCAATGGAATCCACATCATCGATCTGCAAAAGACATTGAAACTGTTTCGCGAAGCCGCAAAATTTGTGAGCGAGCAGAGCGGCAACGGCAAGACCATTCTTTTC
>DATHPN010000018.1:0-2664 GCA_035483715.1 Candidatus Acidiferrum sp. | reverse complement strand
GTTGATCGAAGCCATCACCGTCTTTCTGGCTCTGATCGGCACCACACTCTCTTGCATCAACACCGGCGCCCGCGTGACCTACGCGATGGGCAAAGACCAGGAAGTGCCGGAACACTTCGGCATGCTGCATGATAAGAACCTCAGCCCCCACCGCGCCATTTGGGCTTTGGCGATCATCTCCTGCGTCATCGGCTGCATAGCGCTGTTGGTGGTGTTCGGTGACGCCGGCGCGGCTTCACTCAACGATGCGGCGATCGCGGCGCTACCGCACGGTCTCTGGTCCAGTGTGTGGTTTGCAACTTCGCAGGCCCGGCTGGCGGCTCTTCCAAATACCTTGACCATGATCGTGCTGGCCTCCAACTTCGGCACATTCCTGCTGTACATGCTGAGTTGCATCATCTGCATGGTGGCCTACCAAGGACACCCGAACTTCAGCACGGTGAAGCACCTGCTGGTCCCCGTCTTCGGGGTACTGGCAAACTTCGTCTGCATGGCCTTCTACATCATCGGGCCATTCATTGGGTACGGCACAAAGATGGAGCCCTTCGGCGCGATAGGAATCGCATTAGTCTGGGCCATCTACGGAGGCATCTACTTCACCCGGGCAAGTAAGGCGACAGGACGGACGACCTTCGTCGTGAGCCGCGCGGGGAGGGGGGCCTGATCGAGAGGAAAGTATGAGTGGGAAGCGGTTCGGGGCGGACGCCGGCAGCGCAAATCAGCGCGACGGACGTTCGCCCCGGACGCATTTGCGGAGTTACCATGTTTGAGCTTTACAGAGGGCAGAGATTGGCGCGCGGCGAACCGATTCCGGCCGCGCAAATGCCATTTGCAGACTCCATGCTGGAAATCGACTTCGCCGAGCTCTCCGATGTTGGGCGGGTTCGCCTGGGAAACGAGGATTATCTGGGCCATGTGGCTCCGGACACGTCGGAGCAGGCGCGCAATCATGGCTGGTTGTTTGCACTTGCGGATGGCGTGGGAGGGCAGGAAAAGGGTGAGGTTGCGTCTCGAACGGCGGTGGAGACGGTGTTGGAGGGATTTCGCGAAGCGGCCAGAGGCTCGCCCCTTAATAATTTACTGCAAAGTTTGGTGCGGAAAGCGAACACTCGCGTGCTCGAGGCCGGAATGAGCTCGGGCATGGCTACGACTTTGGTCGCCTGCGCATTGCGCTATGACCGCGCCGTGATTGCGCATGTGGGCGACTCGCGATGTTATCTGGTGCGCCAAAAAGCCGCTGTCATGCTCACCCGCGATCACACCATCGCCAACGAGCACGCGCGGCTCGGGCTGATGTCCTCGGAGGATGTGGCCGAGGCTGAAACGCGACACATATTGAGCCGTTCGTTGGGCACAGAGCTTTCCGTAAGCGTAGAGGTAAGCGACCATCAAGTCCTCCCGGGAGATGTTTTGCTCCTGTGTTCGGACGGACTGCACGGCGCACTCTCCTCCCAGGAGATCGCTGCGATAGTGAGCGAAACGTCCGATGTGGAACTCGCAGCACGCAGGCTCGTTGCGCTTGCCAACGAAAAGGACGGCGGCGATAATGTCACCGCCCAAGTGGTCCGCGTTCAGAATGTGGAACGTGTGGGCATGTACCGCGGGCGGCCCTATAAACTGCGTTGAGCCAGGGCCGGCGCCGTTTTCCGGCGATGACCCGCGCTCGCGATGACGTCACTCCATCCCGGCGATCAACTCGACCATTACCGCCTGGAAAATCTCGTCGCCCGGAGCGGCATGGCTTCCATCTACCGGGCGACCGACCTCGAAAACGGACGCCCTGTAGCCATCAAAATTCCCCATCCTGAAGTTGAAGCCGATCCCCTCTTTTACGACCGCTTCAAGCGCGAAGAAGAAATCGGAAAGAAACTCGATCATCCTGGCGTGATGAAGGTATACGCGGACGACGACCGCAGCCGGGTCTACATGGTCATGGAGTGGGTCGAAGGGAGGCTGCTGCGGCAAATCCTGATCGAGCAGAAAAAGCTGCCGATCGACCGCGCGATTCGCATCACTCTGGGAATTTGCGATGCGCTGGAATACATCCACAGCAAGGGCGTGGTGCACCGGGACTTGAAACCGGAAAACATCATGGTCGATACCGACGATCACGTTAAGCTCATCGACTTCGGAATCGCGGGAAGCGTGGGGATGCGGCGGCTGACCTTTGCCAGATTGACTCAAGCCATGGGGACGCCCGACTATATTTCGCCAGAGCAGGTGAAATCAAAGCGGGGCGACGCCCGCAGCGACATTTACGCGCTGGGCGTGATGCTCTACGAGATGTTGACGGGCGAAGTTCCTTTCCACGGGCCGAACGCATTTGCGATCATGAACGACCGGCTGCTCAACAATCCGATTCCGCCGCGCGAGTTGAATCCGGAGATTTCGCCTCAATTACAGGAGATTATTTACCGCGCGCTCGAGCGCAAGCCCGAAAACCGGTACGCCAGCGTTCGCGAATTTGCGCATGATTTGCGTAATCAGTCGCAGGTGGGCGTGGCAGAAAGGCCGGAACTGCGCGATTGGAAAAAACGCCGGTCGCCCTGGGGCCGACAAATTCTCTTCTATATTTTCCTGGCGCTAATTCCCGTGGTGATTTTTGGACTTTTGCTCTACATAGCGATGCAGCACAAGTAGCCGCGGCTTGTACCCGCATTTTCT
>DATHPN010000017.1:0-94366 GCA_035483715.1 Candidatus Acidiferrum sp. | reverse complement strand
CGGCCTCAGCGTTTCAGGAGCCGACAACAAGATCGAGTCTCGCTGCTTCGGCAAACGCCCGGAAATCTGGGTCACGCGTCAGGAAGGGGATGCCTCGATCGATACAGCTTTGAGCAATTAGCGCGTCACCGAGGCGAGCTTTGCGCCGGTTGGCCAGCACCTTTGCACGCAACACTCCTGCCCTTTGCCAGAAGCCGGATTCGATTTCGATCAGTGGTATCTCCAAGAGCGTTTCGGCAACGCCTGTAGGAAGCTTAGGGTCACTGAGCAGTTCGGTGAGCACAACCGGCGCCATCACGACTTGCCTGTCTTCCAGCGCTTTATCGCGCAGCTGCGTATCTTCGCCGTCGCCGCCCTCCAGATAGACAACCCACGTACTTGTATCGGCGGCGATCATCGGTCCGCTTTAAGCTCCGCGACGGTCTTACTAAAGCGGACCTTGCCGCGCAGCTGGCGCAGGCGGGAATAAGTTCTTGATGCGGCAACGAGCTGGAGCCCGGTTCGGATCGTTTGGGTAATCCCGGCGCCGCTTGCCCGTTGGGCCTTCTCCAGAAGTTTGGGCGGCACTTCTACGGTGATCTTGCGCGCTTTTTCCATGATCGAGAATTATCCCATATTGAGGACCAGCATTGAATATGGGATTTCCAAATCAATCCAAGCCGCGAGGTCTTGCCTCGACGATTGCAAGGCCTTTAAGGGATTTTGAATTTTCGTGAACTTAAATTTTGGAGGGAACACTTCTTGAGTTTCAAGGCTGCGGATTTTAATCCAGCGCGAAGGCGGCTCAGCGCCGGGCGCCGATATTCTCACTTATTCCGTAAACACAATCCCGACCGCGGTGCGGTCTTTATCCTCTTGCGCTTCGATGCGCACAACGTAGCCGCGCAGGCGCAGTGGGCTGTTGGAAGATCCATCTATGCCGGGATTATCAAGCAGGACTTGCAGTTCGGACTGCAGCTTTGGACTATGGTCCAAGTAGATCAGAGCGCCATGCAAAGTCAAATCGCTGATAACAGTATCTTCTTCGAAGGCGCGGCCCGCGTCGGTCTGACCGCTGACGCGCGCCCGGAAATGCGCGTCGCGACGCAGCCCTTCGCGCGACTCTGGAATGACCACATCGACATTTTCCTGGCCGAGCGTCATCACCATGCCCTCGGCAGCGGCCCACACATTTGCAAATCTTCCGCGCGCATCGCGCAAAATATAGTCCACAGCCTTGTCGGCGGAATCCGGATCGTGGTGAAACAGCACCAGATTTTTAACTCCCACTTCCTCCGCGATTTTCACGCCTTCCAGCCATGAGGAGTGGCCCCATCCCTTGCGCGTTGTGGCCAGCTGATCGGGAGTAAACTGCGCGTCGTTGATAAAAATATCCGCGCCCGCGGCAAGTTCCCGCAAACTTTTGTCCAGCGCCGGATCGCCCGGTTCATTGTCGGTGGCATAAACCACGGTTCCGGCGGAAGTCTCAAAACGGAATCCGAGGCACCCCTGCGGGTGGTGCAGCCAACGCGCCGTTACCCGCGCGCCCGGCACGCTGATCTGGTCTCCGCCGCTCACCTCTGTAAACTCACGCTTCGCGCACATCGCGTTCAGGTCCACCGGAAAATACGGATACGCCATCTGCGCTTCAAACACGCGCTTCAGGCTGCCCGCCCCAAGGTACTCCGACCGGAAGCTGTAAAAGTGGAAACGGTTCTGTTCCGCGTAGAGGGGAGAAAAGAACGGGATGCCCTGAATGTGGTCCCAGTGATAGTGGGTAACAAATATGTGCGGCTCCTGCTTCACGGGTTCCCGCGCCGCTTCCAAATGCCGGCCCAGCATCCGCAGTCCGGTCCCGCAATCCAGAATGACGCGCGCCCCCACGGGAGTGGTCACCTCCACGCAGGCCGTGTTGCCGCCGTATCGCCAGGTGGCTTTGTCCACCGTGGGGGTCGACCCGCGCACACCCCAGAAACGTAGTGTGGCCGCCTGGTCAGGGGCCGGCTTGCGCGACGGCTTTGCCGCTGGCTCGGCTACGATGGAGTGAGTGGATGGCACGGAGGCTCGAATCGATGGTCTTTTTTATACTAGGGAGGGCTTGCGGGTAAGTCAATTATCTTCCGGCGCAGATGTGCGTGAATTATACGATTCACTAAGTAGTGTCCACCCAACGTTCAACTGTCCCTCCGGGCGCCACTCCCAGTACAATAAAGCCGATGCACGTCCATGCGCATGGCCACGATCACTCCGCCGGCCATTCGCACCCTTCCGCGCAAATGACCCGCGGGGTGCTTGCCGGGGCGGTGGCCGCAACCCTTTTGCTGGTTGTCGCCGAGCTTCTGGGCGGTTACCTGGGGCATTCCATCGCCCTGATCAGCGACGCGCTCCACAACCTCTCCGACATTCCCACGCTGCTGATTTCCTGGATCGCTCTGCACTGGGCCACGCGCCCTGCGGACCACGAACGCACCTATGGCTATCAGCGCGCAGGGGTTCTGGCCGCGTTTACCAACGCAATTTTGCTGGTCCTGGTGTCGCTCGGTCTTTTCTATGAGGCCTTCCAGCGCTTCGTTCATCCCGAGGCAGTCCACGAAAACTGGATGATCGGCGTCTCGCTGCTGGCGCTGGCCATCAACGGCGGGATTACGCTCGCGCTGGTGAGCAGCCGGCGCGATTTGAATCTGCGCAGCCTGCTGATTCACAACTTCGGCGACGCAATTTCGAACATCGGTATCTTCGCGGGAGCCATCACTATTCGAATGACTGGAGCGCAGTGGCTCGATCCGCTAATCGGAGTGGCCATCGCTTCGATGGTGCTGTGGTCCACCAAGAGCCTTCTGCAAGAGGCCGGAAACATACTGCTCGAAGGGTTGCCAAAAGGGATCCAGCTCGAGTCCGTAGCGCGCTCCATCCTGAGCATCAAGGGAGTGCAGGAAGTCCATGACATTCACGTCTGGACGATTGGGACGGATATGGTGGCGCTCTCCTGCCACGCGCGCATTCCGGATATGCACATGGACGAGAGCGAAAAAATTCTGCAGGCGGTTTGCGCCAAGCTCAATCAGGATTTCCACATCACGCACATCACCGTGCAATTCGAGCGCGCCGGCCTGCCGCAGCAGACCAGTTACGTCATGCCGCACCCGGCGCAAACCTCGAAATAGTCCGGCCGTTTTAGTAGCGCAGGCTTCAGCCTGTGGGTTTTTGTTCGCGCAAGATCAAAATCCACAGGCTGAAGCCTGCGCTACCAAAAGCCAACACGTACCTCTCCATACAAAAATTAATTTTGAGTTTCGATTCAGGCAGTCTAGTTGTGAATCTGTACCGTAGTTCCGCGCGCTTCATTCATCTGCTGCGTGGCGTCGGCATCGAGGTCGGAAATCGGCAGCGTGCGCCGAATCCCTTCCGGAGTGACGTATTGTAATTGCGACCCGACGACTGAAAATACGGACGCGAACAAAATCCGTCCGTCTCGCCGGACCAGAATGAAATTACCCACGTCAGGGATGGGTTCGTCCGCCTGGGGGGCGGACGGCGAGGCGGAGGGATTCCCCGCGCTGCCCTCTGTCTCCGCATTGTGCTGCGCCGGGACCGGCTGTTGAATCACGATAATTTGCGGCTGCGGTTGCTGTACCGGTGGTTGCTCCGGCTGATCATAGCTTGAGTCATCGTAGTAGTAGGGATATCCGCCAAACAAAATTGGCACAAATGAGCCCTGACCGCGAAAGTCATTGTGACGGAAGCGCACTGACGGATTATTGCGGAACGCCCCGCTGATCGCTGCCAGGTGCGGGAAGTCGAACCCCAGCCCTGGGACACCCGAGTTGCCGTCGAAGATGAACGAATTTGCATCCGCGGTAAAGCCCGTAGCGTTCCGTCCACTCGGCGAAATTTGAATTACACTGGCTGAGGGACTTGATTGCGGCGCCGTTCGCGAATTCCGCGTCGAATTTGGCATTACCCTGGCAGGAGGCCTTGTTTGCCCGGCCGGCCGGCGGACGGAGGATGCCACGTTGCGCACCTGGGCCCCGGCCACGGAGCAAATCAGAACCCCTGCAAGTGCCGCTGCGAAAAGGTGCGCCTTGGAGATCATCAGCGAGATCCTTATACTAATTCAGATGCGCTCATGGTTGCCGCGGTTGCAGTTATTAATGCGCAGAAACTGAATGCCTGCCTCCGCCCGCCTTGCCATCGACACTACACCGTCCTGCCTTGCCTGGAGCAGGTTTTTGCCGGGGCCACCCGTTTCAGGGGTGGGCAGCCGTTTGTTTCTTCCCACCTCACCCAGGTTGTGCTATAACCTTCGGGCCGTGGAAGGAACCCTGCAAGCAGGCCCGGATCGCCGCGAGGTTCGCGCGGATTCCGGTGAGCAGCAACGTACCGCGGACCAACCCATCAGTTTCTGTCCGGTTTGTTCGGAGCGGCTGGAGCCGATGCGGTGCAAGCTTGTTTGCAGGAAGTGCGGGTATTACCTGTCTTGTTCGGACTATTATTGAGGGCGAATTTTCCCGGGGTTGAAAGTTCAAGTTGACCAGAAAGCACTTGTCAGGAGGATAGACCGTGGCATTGAAAATGACGGATCGAGTGGTGGATGGAGTAGTCGTGGTGGCGATGGAGGGGCGCATTGTGCTTGGCGAAGAGAGCAACGCGCTGCGCGAAAAAGTGAAGTCGCTGCTGGCTTCCGGCCAAAAAAAGATCGTGCTCAATATGAACAACGTCACCTATATCGACAGCTCAGGACTGGGCGCCCTGGTCGCCTCGCACACCAGCGCGCGAGGTCAGGGCGCGTCCTTGAAGCTGTGCCATCTCGGCGCGAAATTTCAGGAAATCCTGCAGGTGACCAAGCTGGTCACCGTGTTTGATGTATATCCCACGGAAGCAGCGGCCGTCGCCAGCTTTTCCAAGTAATCCTGCAAATTAAGATCTTCCACGTCGCCGCTGGTCTCGACCCAGCGGCGATATTTTTCCTGCTGCGTCTTCCCGACCGGACTGGCAATCGGTCGTGTTTTCGTAGCGCCGCCGTCCCGTCGTCGATTTTTCCGATCTCCACACACGGCGAAACGCCGACGCTACAACATCCTGCCTAAAACGAATATTTCAACCAAAATTTGATTTGCCGTCCGCCGTTGATCGTGATGGCCGTGTTGTTGAAATTGGGGTCCATCATCGTGTACGTGGGCGTGAACAGGTTGGGATGGTTGAAGGCATTAAACATTTCGGCCCGGAATTCCAGCACTTGATTTTCGAGCTTCCAGAAATGGATGGGAAAATCGCGTTGAATGGAGGTGTCAAAGTAAATCTGCCCCGGCCCGAAGAGCGAATTGCGGCCGACATTCCCGGGACGTTGATTCGGGACGATAAAATGAAACGTGCTGGAAGGTTCGACGGGGCACGGGGTCGTGCTTCCAAAAAACACGCGATTGACCCAGCAATTAAAATTGTAATACTTCCCGGAAACGAACCCCGGTTCGCTGAAGTCCCCGCCGTCGATCCCAAGAGAATTGAGCGGCGCCGACGCGTTGCCCAGATCGGGCCGGGCATTCGGATGGCCATTGCCGATATTGTCGAAGCCGACCACGACTGTGTTCGGCGTTCCGGATTCGATCGTGGCGATGCCCGACCACTGCCATTCGTCGGTCAACGCTCGAAGGAATGTATTGCGCCGAAAGTACGGGACCTGCCAAACGTACGACGCGGTAAACCGGTGGCGCTGGTCAAACGCGGAGGGGCCCCAATCCGAGTGTTGATTTGTGAGGATCTGCGAATAACTGCTTAAACCGGTCGTAGTATTTATTTCCGAAGAGTCGTCCATAAACTTCGAATACGTGTAGGCCGCGCGCAAAACCAATGTGTGAATTTTTCGCTCCACCTCGGCCTGCCCTGAGCTGTACCAGGAGTCCGCGGCGTTCGTAAGAATGCCGATCTCACCGAAATTGGGGTTCGGCGGAATGCTTGAGACCCGAGGATTAAAGTCCTGATAGGCAAACAGGTGCTCGCCCCGAGTGCCGACGTATGCGAGCGTTAGGACCAGGCCCAACGGCAATTCCCGCTGCACGTCCGCGTTCCACTGTTGCGTCAGCGGATTGTGCAGATTGCTGGCCATCGATTGGATGAAAAGTTTAGGGTTGAGTATTGGCGAAATCCCCGGAAATGTGGACGCGTTTGGCTGGCCGCGCCCGGTCGGGGAGGCGATGTTGCCGCCAAAAGAGTTCGGTTGCGATTCCGCGGAATTGTCCGGGATATTCGTAAACAGCCCGTCATAAAAAATTCCGTAGCCGGCGCGCAGCACGGTCTTGCCGTCCCCGAATAGCAGCCTTCCCCAACGGGGCGTGTAGGCCAGGCCGAGGCGCGGCGCGAAATTTCTCTTGTCCGGAATCTGTTTGAAAGAGAATAAACTATTGAACAAGCCCGGATTGGCAGGGTCTGCGTACGCCGCTGTTGCGCTTGGCAAACCCACGCCCGCATTCGTATTGAATGCAGGGAAAGCGAGCCCATTCGCCAGAGCGCCCCAGTATTCATAGCGCAGGCCCATGCTCAGCGTCAGGTTATTCCTGATCTTCCAGGTGTCCTCGAGGTAGGGCGCAAATATGGTGGCGCCGGAGTTGAAGTTGGGATTGCCAAAACCCTTGGCAATGGTGCCCGGGGTCTGGCCCGTAAAGTCGTCAATAAAATTTCCAAGAGAGCTAAACCCTCCGCCGGAATTATATTCAATCAAGCCACGCGTATTTACCGGAAGGGTATCGATAAAGCTCACCACCGTGACGTCTATCCCGCCCTTGATGGAATGGCGGCCGGCCACATAGCTCAGCGCCTCCTGGACCTGCCAGGTGTTGTGGGCCCGCCCTTGCGGAAAGTTGCTGGCTACACCGATCGCGGGGAAATTGATGTCGCTGCCAAAACTGATGGAGGGAATATTGGCTAATGGGCCGGCAAGCGTCGCGGGCGTCTGAAGAAATGAGAAATTAATGTTGGTATACGACAACCGTAATTCGTTGACGAGCGTTGAAGAAATTGTGCGAACCCATTGGCCGCGGAATATCTCTGCGGGTCCGCTGAATTGCGTTTCGAAGGCGGGCAGAGCCGCTTCCGATTCTGGAGATATTGTACCGGTGTCCCGAATGGCGCTCCCTGTCAGTATGTCGTGGTCCGCGAAGTGCCAATCCATCCGGTAGTTCCAATCCACGAAGTTGCTAACGGTGCTGATGTTCTGCAACTGGAAAAGTCCGATCTCCACGCTGGGGCGCCCGTTTCCAAGGGCAATATCGCTCGTGTTCGGGGGCAAGGCGGGAGAGACGAGTGGTCCGATGGCGTTCAAAAAAAGAGAAATATTGGCATTCGGCTCCAGAGACTTCAGCGTCGCGATCCCGGCCGCGGTCGGCAAATTGAACACCGGCCCGGTGGCCTCGGAGCGTTCGCGATTCCATTGGGCGGCACCGAAAACGAAGAGCTTGTCTTTTATCACCGGGCCACCTAAATCAAACCCGAACACATTCTGGTTGTCATATGGGTTCTTGGTGACGGTGTTCGCGACTGTGTCTTGCGCCGGGATGGCCGCCAGGGCTGAGTTGCGGTTGATTTCCCACAAATCTCCGTGAAAATTGTTTGTACCGCTCTTGTAAATATAGTTGGTGACAGACCCGCCGCCTCGGCCGTACTCGGCACTATAGGCGTTCGTCAAAATCGTGATTTCCTGGATGGCGCCTGCGTTGATCGGCTGGTAGGCCTGCCCCGCGATGGCGTAATCATTGTCATCCTGGCCGTCGATCAGGAAATTATTGGCTCGCGGGCGGGCGCCGTTCACGGAAAATGCGATCCCGTTGGTATAATCCGTGTTTACCGCTCCCTGACCCTGGGGGGTATCGTGAACTCCCGGCAGAGTCATCGCCAATTCAGCGCCATTTAAGCTCTTGTACGGCAATTCCGTAATTTCCTGATGGCTGATGTTTTCTCCAAGCTTTCCGGACTGCGCGTCAATCGTTTGGCCCGCAGTGGCCTGCACCTCAATGATTTGTTGGGTTGCCGCAAGTAAGAGTTTGCTGTTGATTGTCGTCGTCAGCGACCCGCTTATGGTTACTCCGGTGACCGTAAGGGTAGCAAACCCCGGCGCGGCAATGCTGATGGCATAGACTCCGGGTTGCAAACTTTCCAGACGGTAGGTTCCAACAGAGTCCGTGCGTGTTTCACGGGGCTGCCCGTACTGCGGGCTGACAGCGGTTACGCTCGCCATGGGCAATACGGCACCGGTAGGATCAACAACCGATCCCACAAGTGTGCCGTTACTTGTTTGCGCCCATGCGACTCCTGAAATGAGTACGGCCACGAGCAAGGCTACGGGCCGTACCCGATTTTTTCCAGGCTTCATTTCCCCCACTTGCTGACCTCTTCGGATTCGGCTCATGGACACACTAATGGATCAGTTTGTTCGAGCCCGCGATGAGATGCGAGCTGCGAAAAGATTCAGCAGACAGGAAAGGATGAGGTCTTGTCCCCAATCGCCGCTCACGAATTGGGTATGCCAAAAGCCGCGTGGCCCAAGAATCAACCAACCCGACGCAAACAATAGCACCGTCACAATCGGAACCAAAGACTTTTACGTGAAGACAAATTAAAATATCCTCTCGAATCTTTTTAAACAGCATAATTTCGGGAACTGACATGGAGGAAGTGCCTTTGCCGGCGGATGTTCCGCATTGCCGCGTGCGGCTTCTACCGGGACTGACGAAAGGGAAGTCCAGCCACAGGTTCAAGTTGACGCTGCTTCTTTGGTCGCTCCTCAATTTCAAATTTAATCTTTCAGGCGGTACATGGCGATACCGCTCATCAGCTTGGGAAAAAAATCCGTGGATTTTTGCGGCAGGACTTCGCCGCTCATGGCCATCTCCGCCACGGTTTCCACGCTGACCGGGTTCGTCAAAAAGCAAATCTGTGCGCGGCCCGAGTCCACATCGGCGATGGCCTGATCCATTTCCCGTTCGTAAGTGATGTTTTTCTCAGACTTCACGGCGTCCGGCGTGATCTTCAGGCCGCGCTCCAGAATCAGCCTGTGCAGCAGGACCACGTCCAGCCGCCGTTGCGCCACTGAAACCCCCGGCAGCAGAACTTCCAGGTTCGCTTCCTTCTTCAGAACAAAAATGTGGAACGCTCCGCTGCCTGCGTACGCACCGATGGCCCTTTGCTTCTGGCCGCGCGTCAAGTCTTGCCGAAATTGCTCGTAAGCTTGCGGACGCTCCGCGCTCCCGCTAAAAGGATAGGAGGTCACATCGAACGCGTTTGTCAGCGCGGCGCGGAATTCCGCGAAAGAGAAATTTGCGACGTTGGCTACGACGCGGTGCGTCGGGAGAATCGTCAGCCCCTTGCCCGCCGTGTTGAACAGCGTCATCATCACTTTTTCGTACGGCGCGTTCGGATCCAAGCGGCCCGCGCGGGCGCGGCGTTCGTCCCGGTAGGCCAGAGCCGTTTCGTAGCGATGGTGCCCGTCCGCGATCACGAGCTTCTTGTCCGCCATTTCGTGCCGGATCGTCTCGAGAGTTTGCGCGTCGGTCACGGGCCACATTTTGTGGACCACGCCGTACTCGTCTCGAATTTCAACCTCCGCCTTGGATCGCCCAGCCGCGTCGAGCAAGGCCTCGACGCGCCCTGCGGGGTCGCTGTACAGCATGAAAAGCTGCCCCGTATGCGTCTCGGTGTGCCGCAGCAATTCCAGGCGGTCCACCTTTGGTCCCGACAAAGTTTGTTCATGCCGGAAGACAACGCCCGCCGAGTAATCTTCAATGCGTCCCAGGGCGATGAAGCCCTTGCGCACGCGCCGTTCTCTGGTGCCCGGCACCGTGTACTCCTGAAAATACGCGTAGAGCGAAGGCGCAGCATCCTGCACGATCACTTTGGCGCGAATCCACTCGTCGAGTGCGGCCGCGGCGCGCGTGTACACGTTTTCCACTGGCGTGTCGGAAGGCAGTGATTTCCCTTTCTCGATCGGAATTAAATTGTACGGGCTGGCCGCTGCATATTTCTCCGCCATGGCCGGCGTGATCTTGTCATACGGCTGCGTCAGCACTTTTGCCGGGTCCACGACCGCTGAGTTGTACCGGTACGCCCGAAACGGAAAAATCTCTGCCATTCGCACTTCCCCCTGTTTGAAAAAACGTCGCGGCGCTGTTTCCCGAATAAGTTCCCTCGGAGACTTTGCCCTCATGAAACGCAACCCCCTATATTACAATTAATATTCCAGTAGGACAGCCACTCTTGGCTGTCCGCTTTTGTATCAGCAAGTTTGCCCGCGACAACCAGCCTGTCGCAGACGACTGCGGCAAGAACCATGTGCGCATCGTGGCAAGAAAGTTGAGCTATCGCCATTTCTACAATAAGGGACCCCATCACCCGTTTCTCCGAAGTCCGTGCGCTGATCTTCGATCTGGACGGCACGCTGATCGATTCCAAACTTGACCTGGCCCTCGCGGTCAACGCGACTCTTGCGGAACTAGGAAGAAATCCGCTCCCGCACGAACAAATTTTCAGTTATGTCGGGCAAGGCGCGCCCGCCCTGATCGCGCGGGCCCTCGGCAGCGACGCTTCCGAAGAAGATTGCCTGCTGGGGCTGGAATTCTTCATCAAGTATTATTCTGCGCACAAACTCGATAACACTGTTTTATATCCCGGCGTCCGTGAAGCGCTCGATGCGCTCAAGGGCATGCCGATGGCTGTCTACACAAATAAGCCGGTGCGGGTCAGTCGCAGTATTATCAAGGAACTGGGCGTGGCCGATCACTTTCGCGTGGTATATGGCGGCAACAGCTTCAAGCGCAAAAAGCCCGACCCCATGGGCGTCGATTCGATTCTGCACGAATTCGGCGCGGCGCCCTCCCAGGCGATGATCGTCGGCGATTCCGAAGTCGACGTCCAGACCGCGCGCAATTCCGGCACCTGGGTCTGCGCCGTGACATACGGATTCGGTAGCCACCGCCTCACGGAGTATCCGCCGGACTTGCTGGTCGACAATCTCACCGAGCTGCTTCCTCACCTTTCCGGGCCTCCTGTCCGCGCGCCACGCTAGCGTCATGCCATCCCCCCACTTAACCGGCATAATTATTTTCAAAATGGATTTTTTCACGCTTCCCCGCGCTATGTTCTGCCAACTCTACCTAAACGTGTGCCCGTGGCGATTTCCTCCTGCAGACGTTCAAAGCCTTACGAAATTCTCTCCATGATTATTTCGGGAGGAATGGGCTAGCCTTGAAACCCAACAGAAGATGCAGCATTTATTGGGATTCTCTCTGGATCTGACTTGATGAGAGAGGATTCGTAGCGCCGGGGCTACCAGACGGCATTTTCTGCAACGAAGCATGTGGCTGCCCGCCCCATCATGGGCGGCTCGGCGGATTCTGTGCGGTGGAAAACCATTCCCAGGTGCGCTTCAAACCTTCTTCAAATCCGAAGCGTGCACGATACCCCAGCGCTTCCCGCGCGAGGCCGATGTCGGCTTGCGAATCGCGGATGTCTCCGTCGCGTGGCGCTTCATATTTCGCGCGGGCGGGACGGCCGGCAATTTTTTCGAGCAGCGCGAGTGTTTGATTCAGTGTCGAGCGGTTTCCGGTGCCGATGTTGAAGGCGAGGCCGGGTGCGCCTTTGGCTTCGGCGGCGAGCAAATTTGCGTCCACCACGTTTTGCACGTAGACAAAGTCGCGCGATTGCTCACCGTCGCCGTACACTGTAGGTTGCGTTCCCGCCAGTAAGGCCGCGTTAAACAGCGACAGGACTCCGGAATATGCGGAGCCGGGATCTTGCCTGGGCCCGAACACATTAAAATAACGGAGCGAGACAAACTCGAGCCCGTACAGTTCCTGAAATACGCGGCCGTAGGCTTCGCCCATTTGCTTGGTAAGGCCATAGGGAGAAATCGGCGCGAGGCCGGTATCCTCGCGAATCGGAAGGGCGGAGGTTTTTCCGTATACGGCGCAGGAGCAGGCAAACACTACGCGTTTTACTTTGGCGTCGCGCGCTGCGACCAGAACGTTCAAAGTGCCGTTCACGTTGATATGGTTGGTCTCGATGGGGTCTTTCACCGAACGCGGCACCGAAGTCAGCGCCGCCAGGTGAATCACGCAGTCCACGCCGCGGCTCGCCTCGCGCAGGGCGTCCATATTTGTGATGCTGTCCTGGATGAATTTAACTTTTGGTCCTGCGCTGGCCAGGTTTGCGGCTTTGCCGGTGGACAAATCATCCAGTACCACGACGACGTGTCCGCGGCGTACCAATTCATCCACCGTATTCGAGCCGATGAATCCCGCACCGCCGGTCACTAAATAACGCATCCATTCACTCCTCTTTTTGGTAGGACAACCATTCTTGGCTGTCCCGCGCATGTCTCAGCAGGGCAAAAGCGGACAGCCAAGAGTGGCTGTCCTACTGAGTTCCCGATCTGGAATATTCCGGCAACAGGTTCCCCGCCTTTGCGAAACACGCGATTGCCATGTCGCGCATCTAAACATCGGACTTCACACAACTGGTTTCCGGAAGCTTTTTTCTGTACCCTGAATATAGCGTGCCCCCTGGGCGGCGTCACGACGTCTAAGTTTGCATGCTGGAAAGGGAGGGCGCGACACGGCTTTGCCGCTCCGAACCACTCCATTGTTGAGGACACCCGCAAGGTTCCATCGCTTCGCTTCGGTCGCTCCGCTCCTGGCGGTGGCGCTGGCATTTGCTGGAGTCACGTTAGCGCAACAATCCAAGCACGCCAAGAAACACGCTAAAACTCCGGCGGCTCCCGCGGCACCGGTTGCGGTTTCCGTTCCGTTTCAGCCGGGTGAGATTCTCGCATACCGCGTCTTGTTCTCAAAATACGCGGTGAATGCCGCCAAGATCGAAACCACCGTCGTCGAGCAGCGCAATTTTTTCGGGCATCCAGCCTGGCATTTCCGCGCCACGGCTCACACCATGGATACCACGCGCGCGCTCTTTGCTATTGACGACCAGTTCGATTCCTACACCTCCGCGGCGAATCTGTTCTCCATACAATTCGAGATGTATCTCCACGAACAGGGCAAGGCCCAAACGAATTTGTATCGCATGACGACGGAAGGCGATCCCGCGCCGAGCGATGCCACCGCGCTTCGCGTTACCCCCGGAACGCGCGACGCCATCAGTTTTCTTTATAATTTGCGCGCCGCGGATTGGCAGCGCACACCGGAGTTACGGGTTCCCGTATTTGATGGCCGGCGTCTCTATGACGTGGTGGCCCGGATTGATACGCCGCAAGGAAACGTCAGCGTTCCTGCCGGAAATTTCCCGGCATTTCGCATCGCGATTGTGTTATTTGATCACGGCAAAGAAATGACCGACACGCGGTTTTGGATGTGGATTACCAGGGACGGGGCGCACACGCCGGTCCTCGTCGAGGCTGACATTCCAATCGGCACCGCGCGAATTGAACTGACCCATATGCCTTGAACTAGAGCTCAGTATTGCCTGGACTCACCACCGCAGGCTAAGGCCCACGCCACAAAAACAAAGGGCCCGGCTCTGTAAATGAGAGCCGGGCCCTTTGACGTTTTTTTATTTTCCGCGCGATCAGTGCACGGGAGGGATCACAGGCGCGGGCCCCACCGGCGGCAACTGGCCTTTCTGCAACCCTGTTGCGACAGCAACGGGCTTTGAGAGGGCGATGGCGAGGGCCTCGTCCACAGTGTGCACGAAGTGAATTTCCATTCCTTCGAGCATTTGCGGCTGCAGGTCCTCCTTCACGTTCGGCTCATTTTCCGCGGGCAAAATCACCTCGCGGATTCCCGCGCGTTTTGCTCCGAGCACCTTTTCCTTGATCCCGCCAACCGGCAGGACAATGCCGGAAAGCGAAATCTCGCCCGTCATGGCCACGCGCGGGCGGATGGGCCGGCCGGAGAGCAGGCTCACCAGCGCGTTGACCATCGCCACGCCGGCCGAAGGACCATCCTTCGGCACCGCGCCCGACGGCACGTGGATGTGAATATCCTGCTTCCGGAAGAAGTCGGGATCGATGTCGTAACGCTCGGCGTTGGCGCGTACCCACGTCAGCGCTGCCGTCATCGACTCCTGCATTACCTCGCCCAGATGCCCGGTCATGGTGAATTGCTTTCCACCCCGCATGCGGCTCGCTTCAATGAACACGATGTCGCCGCCCGCAGGGGTCCAGACCAGTCCGACCGAAACGCCGGGCGTCTTGACGCGTTCTTCGACCTCCCGTTCGGCGCGGAACTTCGGCACACCAAGCGCTTCGTGCACCACTTCGGGCGTAACCACGAGCTTCTCGGTCTTGCCTTCGGCGATGCGCCGCGCCTGCTTGCGAATCAACGTGGCGATTTCGCGCTCCAGATTCCGCACGCCGGCTTCGCGCGTATAGCTGTGAATGATCTCGCGCAAACCGTCATCGGTGAACTCGATCTGCTCACCCACCTTGAGCCCGTGCTCGTTGGCCTGCTTGGGAATCAGGTATCTGTTAGCGATATGGACCTTCTCGACCTCGATGTAGCCCGCGAGCTCGATAATTTCCATGCGATCTCGCAGCGGCTCCGGAACCGGATCGATCATGTTGGCCGTGGCGATGAAAAGCACCTTGGACAAATCAAAAGGCACGTCCAGATAATGATCGCGGAACGAAGCGTTCTGCTCCGGATCGAGCACTTCCATCAACGCCGCCGATGGATCGCCCCGGAAATCGCGCCCGAGTTTGTCCACTTCGTCCAGCATAAAGACCGGATCGTTGGTTTCGGCGCGCCGAATTCCCTGGATGATTTGTCCTGGCAACGCGCCGATGTACGTCCGGCGGTGGCCGCGGATTTCCGCTTCATCGTGCATGCCGCCCATCGAGATGCGCACGAATTTGCGGCCCAGCGCCCGCGCAATCGATTTCCCGAGCGAAGTTTTGCCCACGCCTGGAGGCCCAAGGAAGCACAGGATTGGTCCCTTCATGCCGGGCTTGAGTTTTTTCACGGCCAGGTAATCGAGGATCCGTTCTTTGACCTTTTCCAGATCGTAGTGGTCCTCATCCAGAATGGCTTGCCCTTTCGGGATGTCGATCTCCTCTACCCCCGAGGATTTCGTCCAGGGAAGAGACATCATCCATTCCAGATAGGTGCGCGCGACCATGTACTCGGCGGAAGCCGGAGTCATCTTCGCGAGGCGTTTCAATTCGCGGTCGCACTCTTTGCGAGCCTCGGCGGGCATTCCGGATTTCTCGAGCTTTTCGCGCAGCTCGTCGATCTCGGCCTGGCCGTCGTCGGATTCGCCCAGTTCTTTATGAATGGCCTTGAGCTGCTCGCGCAGCAAGTACTCGCGCTGGCTCTGGCTGACCTGCTCCTGCACCTGCTCCTGAATCTTGTTGCGAAGCTCCAAAACTTCCAGTTCCTTGGAGAGTTCGCGAATCAGAGTTTCCAGTCGGCGACGCACATCGGCTGTCTCCAGAAGCTCCTGGCGGAGCAAGGTCGGAAGGGAAGGCAAGTTCGCGGCGATGAAATCGGCGAGGCGAACCGGGTCTTCGATATTCAATGCCGCAGTCTGCAAATCGTCCGACAATTGCGGGGATCGCGCGACCACGTCGCGGAACAGTTCGCGGGCGTTGCGTTCCAGCGCCATTAATTCCGCGTCCTGGTCGCCAACCAGATCCGGCTGGATTTCCACGCGAGCCGTCAGAAAAGGCCGGAAGCTGACAAGCTCCACCACACGAATTCGTTGCAAACCCTCGAGGAACACAACCACGTTCCCGTTGGGCATTCGTACCAGCTTGTGAATTTTCGCGGCCGTGCCGACCAGATGCAGGTCCGCAGCGGCGGGTTCTTCGACTCGGGGATCGTGCTGTGCCACGATTCCAAGCAGCTTTTCATCTCCGTGCAGGGAGTTCAGCAAAGCCAACGACCCCTCACGCCCGACGGTCAGAGGCTGAACGCCCCCCGGAAATAGCACCGTATCCCGAACAGGCAGAATGGGAAGCTCTTTCGGAATTGGAATCGATTTTTCGCTCATTGGGTCCCCCTCAAATTCCTTTGGCACAACAGCTTCATAAGGCTCAACACTTAAGTTAGATGCAAGATAGACCCAAAAGATACCACCAAGAAACATGTCGATTAGCAACAACCTTTAGTGTGTGCCACTAAAGGGTTAGAAATTACCGAGCAACTATTACAACCTTTGGTAAGGCAATAAAAATAATAGTCTTAAGGGCAACGTCGTTAAATATCCGTATTGTTCCCCCCCTTTTTCCTCCGCGTATAGCTCACATCGGCGGAATTAGAATCCTCGTGAGCCCGCTGGAATCGGGGCCATAGCGATTTGATACGGCAACGGCCATTAACTCCTGAAGCTGGGTCATGGCTGGCTCATTGACCGGGCAAATTGCAGGGCGCTTTCCCGGTCCTGGAGCCGTCCTTCCAGCTGGGCCTCCTCCACGGCCAGCAGGATTTCCCTGAATCGAGGTCCCGGGACCAGACCCATACTCTTAAGATCATCGCCCGTGACCAGCTTAGGGGGATACACTTTTTCGGGCGGAGTTTCCACAAGAAACCGCTGGACGAAGGTATAGGCCTCGAGACTCCCGTGACTGGCCAGACAGTCCAGGCGGTGCAGTTCCAGATGTTCTTCAAACCGGGGCAGGCGCACAAATCGCTTGAGCGTTGCCGTCCGCATCTCGTGCACGTCCTTGAACCGCAGGTGATTAGCCACCAGCGCTTCGATCTGCTCGATGTCTTCATTGGAGAAGCGCAGGGCGCGGCAGATGTGCTCGGCCATGCGCGCGCCGACCTCCACGTGACCGTCGAAGCGGATTCGCGTGCCCGGCCCGGTTGCAGGGGCAAAGGTCGGCGGCTTGCCCACATCGTGCAGAAGCACTCCCCAGGCCAGCGTCGGGGAGCAATTGGGCGGTAGTTTTTCTAGCATCATGCGGGTGTGAATCCACACGTCGCCTTCGGGATGATATTGCGGCGGTTGTGCGACACCCTTCATCCGCGCAATATCAGGAAGGACTACGGCGAGCAGTCCCGTTTTCTCGAGGAGTTCGAAGCCGCGGCGCGCGGCGCCTTCGGTCAGCAGTTTGGTCAATTCGTCGCGAATGCGTTCCGGGGAAACCTGCGTAATGTGCGCGGCGAGAGTTTGAGCCGCCGCCATGGTTCGCGGCTCGATCCGGAAAGCGAATCGCGCGGCGAATCGCACGGCGCGCATCATGCGCAATTTATCTTCCGCGAAACGCAGTCGCGGATCGCCGATGGCGCGCACACTGCCTGCGCGCAAATCGGCGCGCCCCTCGACAAAGTCCAGAACCTCGCCCGTCGCCGGGTCCATCAACAATCCGTTGATCGTGAAATCGCGCCGGCGAACGTCTTCCTGCGGAGAATCCGAATACACGACTAGATCGGGATGGCGGCCATCGGAGTAGCCGATGTCGGACCGAAACGTGGCCACCTCGACCTGCGTTCCTTCTTCGACCACCAGAATCACGCCGAATTTCGCGCCGACGGACAGGCTGCTCGGAAAAAGTTCCTGAACCCGGTCCGGGCGCGCGTCCGTGCAAACGTCATAATCCGCGGGCTCGCGCCCCAGCTCCAGGTCGCGCACGCACCCGCCCACGAGATACGCCTGATGATTGTTTCGGCGCAGCGTCGCGCAGATGTTTTCGGCCAATTGGCGCGGAGTCATTCTTGAATTATGCGCCAGTCGGCGCGATGAACAAAGAATTCCCGCGTTGCGAACCGGGAATCGCTTCTTGCCCTTCTATTCATTGTCAACGCGCCTTTATCCGCGTCATAATCGGACTCATGACTACGACCACGGCATTTTCCAAAGGGCAATTTGCCCAGACTCCGGAATTTGAAAAAAATCTCGACCGCCTGGCAGAAGTCGCGGTGCGGGCTGGACTGGGACTCGCGCCCGGACAACAAGTGGTGATGACCGCGACGCTGGATGCGGTTCCGCTCGCGCGCCGCATCACGGAGCACGCTTATAAAGCGGGCGCCACGCTCGTCACCACGTTGTTTACCGACGAGGAGTCAGCACTGCTTCGCTTCCGCTACGGTCCTGACGCCAGCTTCGACGCCGCCGCGTCATGGCTCTACGAGGGCATGGCTCAGGCCTACCGCAGCGGCGCGGCACGGCTGGCCATCACCGGCGGGGATCCTTCCTTGCTCTCGAAGGAGGATCCGGAAAAAGTGAGCCGGGCGAATCGCTCGATGTCGAAAGCTTACCGCCCGGCGCTGGAACTGATTACCCGCCACCAGATTAACTGGACCATTGTGGCCTCCGCAACTCCCGCTTGGGCGGCGGCCGTCTTCCCCGATCTGCGGAAGGATGAAGCGCTGGCCCGGCTTTGGAGCGCGATCTTCGCCGCTTCTCGGGCCGACCAGATCGATTCGGTGGCCGCGTGGAAAAAACACGACGCGAACCTGCATGCTCGCTGTAGTTGGCTGAACGAGAAGCGCTATTCGGCGTTGCACTTCCGCGGTCCCGGCACGGATCTGCGCGTCGGCCTGTCCGACGGTCACTTGTGGCTCGGCGGCGGCACAACCGCGGGGAATGGGCTGTATTGCATTGCGAATATGCCCACCGAAGAGGTTTTCACCACACCGCACAAAGACCGCGTCGAAGGACACGTGACCAGCACCAAGCCGCTTTCCTATCAGGGCACGATGATCGAAGAAATCTCCGTGCGGTTCGAGGCCGGGAAAATTGTGGAGGCGCATGCCGCGCGGGGCAACCAGGTTTTGCAGCGCATGATCGAGACGGACGAAGGAGCGCGGCGGCTCGGCGAAGTTTCTCTCGTGCCGCACTCGTCGCCCATTGCGTCGAGCGGTTTGCTTTTCATGAACACTCTGTTCGACGAGAATGCGGCCTGCCACATTGCCCTGGGTCAGGCCTACAGCTCCTGTTTGAAGGATGGCGACAGCCTCGGTCCGGAACAACTCGCCTCGCGCGGGGCAAACACCAGTCTGATTCACGTCGACTGGATGATCGGATCGAATCGCATTGACGTGGACGGCATCCTCGCGGCGGGTGATTCGGAGCCCGTGATGCGCGCCGGAGAGTGGATTTAGAGTTTGCTCAAGCCTGCTCCCTTCGGCCGCTACCGAGGCGGAACGCCACTGTTTCGACGTGGGCTCCGCCCTCGACCACCAAAAACATTCCGAATTTCGCGCCTCATGCGAGGCTGAACGGAAAAAGCTCCTGAATGCATTCCAAGCGCGGGAGCTTGCAAGCGTTGTCCTCCGCAGGGTGATGGCCGAGATTCAGATCGCGCGCTGTGCACTATTGAACAGTTTACAAGATTATGCTATTTTCGCAGCATGCGCTCGTCCGCAACTCGACGGGTTCCCACAAAGGTGCGCCGCCCCAGGCACAAAGAGGATGCAACGATCCCCGCTTTCAAAGTGCCGCTGTTTCTCCAGTCGGCCGGTCTGGGGAGAAAGGTTGTCAGGTTTCAACGAAATCAAACCGTCTTCGCGCAAGGCGATCCGGCGACGAGTGTTATCTACGTGCAGGAAGGCGGCGTAAAACTTACAGTGGTGAACAACTACGGCAAAGAAGCCGTTGTGGCAATCCACGGACCGGGCGATTTCCTGGGTGAAGGTTGCCTTGGGGGACAGTCGATTTGCGTGGCGACGGCGACCGCGATTGCGCCTACGACTGCGCTCGTCATTCAGAAACGCGAAATGATTCGCGCGCTCCGCGAGGAACACGAGTTCTCCGACCGCTTTGTCACGTACGTGCTTTTGCGAAACATTCGAGTCGAGGCGGACCTGGTAGACCAGCTCTTCAACTCCAGTGAAAAACGGCTGGCGCGCACTTTGCTGTTGCTCGCGCGCTATGGACGGGATGAACAGCCCCAAAAAGTGGTTGCCCAAATATCGCAACAGAGTCTGGCGGAAATGATCGGAACCACACGGTCTCGCGTCAATTTCTTCATGAACAAATTCAGGAAGCTGGGCTTCATCAAGTACAACGGCGGGTTACACGTCAACAGTTCTCTCCTCAGTGTCGTCCTGCACGAGTGACCGTCAGCAGCTGTGCAGCACAGTCGAGCCATGGATAACTTCTCTGAAAAAAGCGCATGTTTTCCGGAATTGGCCTGGTGACTTCCTCGGAACCAGCGAGATACTTCAACTACTTGCTGCGAAGAACCCTGCGGAGGGACTTGTGCACTTCCAATCCACCATCGTAGCTGATGTATCCCTGCGTTCGGAAGTCATTCATGAATAGATTGATTCGGGAACGGGTCGTTCCGACCATGTCCGCCAGAATCTGATGATTTGGATTGGGGACTTCCGTAATCGGTGGGCCCTTTCTATCCAGGTGGGCTAGCGACAGCAGAACGCGCGCGAGCCGTTGTTCGGCAGTGAACGTCAGCAGCGCCGCCACATGCTCCTGATACTTCTTGAGGGTGGACAACAGATAGGACACCAGGGAAATTGTTATCTTATTTTTCGTGTGCAGCAGATGGATCATCCTTTTCTTCGGGATGGACCGTATCGAACTGCTGGTCATGGCAGCGGCCGTGGATAGACGAAGAGGAAAGCCTATGAGACATTGTGCCCCAAAAAAGTCGCCTTCGCCCAGGATGGCGGTAACCGCTGAGCGATGATTTTTCGTTTCATTGGTAAGGCGAACTTCTCCTTCTTGAATGTAAAAGATAGAGCCGGCAGCCTCCCCCTGGGTATAAACATTTTGTTTGCGGCGATAGTGCGAGACCGTGCCGCCCAAACTGGCTCCTGAAGAGAGAGTATCAGCGTGTGAAGGCAATTTGCTATTGCGTGGCATAAAGTGTGCTCCGTTCCGGACAAACTTATAGCGTCTGTTGCGCCTGCTACCACCAATATTAGACATAGCCAAAACGGCTGTCTGTTCCTTATTGCACGGTCTAAGGCTTGAGGCGGGTTTTTCGATTGGACCTTTTTCCCCCCACATCTTACACTATTTCTACCGTTGACAAATCGAATAATCCGCCACAACAGACATCGCAGGAGAATGCCGGGTTCCGGCGGCCAACTCTCGATAAACGGTGCCATCGAAAAGTAATCACCGCTGTGTATACGGCGGCTTCAATCTTCCGGGGACAGGAAAGAATCGCGCGGGGGCAGGCTGCATTCCGATCGGACAACTTGCCTCATTCTTCCTCTTCCCCGCGCCCTTTCGTCATCGAGCCGCCGAATTGAATCTTCGAAAATCCGAAGCGGTCGCGCAAGGCGTCGGTGGCTCGCGCCAGGCGCTCGAGTTTTTCGCGGCGCGGCGCATCGAGCAGGTCCAATTGCTCGCCGCCGTGCGTGAAGGAAGAGAGCGCCACGCCGAGGAGCCTCACTTTTCGAGCGTGGTCGCAGTGGCGCTCGAATAATTTCTTCAGGGTTTCAAAAACGATGGGGTCAAGATGCGTGGGCTCGCGGAGCGTGTGGGCGCGAGTGATGGTTTCAAATCCCGCGTAGCGGATCGTGAGCGTGACGGTGGAAGCGCTCAGCCCCGCTTCGCGCAGCCGCTTCATCGCTTTCTGGCAAAGGTAGCTCAGCGTCGAGTCAAGCCCGCCGCGGTCCTGCGTGTCTTCTGGAAACGTCCGGTTGTGCGAAATGGATTTCGGCTCGGCGTCGACGAAAAATTCGTAGGTGTCCCCGCCGCGCGCTTTGCGGTACAGCGCCGTGCCCCAGCGGCCGAAATCATGCTCGAGTTTTTCGCGCGTTGTCGCGGCCAGCTGTCCGACTTTTTCGATGCCCGCCGCTTTGAGGGCAGCTCCGGTGACCTTGCCGATTCCAGGGATGCGCCGCACGTCCAGAGGGGCGAGAAACGCCTCTTCGCTTTCGGCGGGAACCCAAACCAAACCGCGCGGCTTGGCTTGATCGCTGGCCACTTTGGCAACGAGGCGGGTACGCGCCAGGCCCGCGGAGCACGGCAGGCCAGTCGTCGCCGTAATTTCGCGCAGCAACGCGTCCGCTGCCGCAAGCGGCGGCCCTTGCAGGCGCTCCATCCCCGCTAGGTCCAGATACGCTTCGTCCACCGAAGCCATTTCCACGACCGGAGAATATTTTCCGAGGATCGCCGCGACCCGGTCGCTCCACTCCGAGTAGAGATGGTGCCGCGGTTCCAGAAAAATCGCGTGCGGGCAAAGACGTCCGGCCGTGCGCAACGGCATGGCCGAATGAATTCCATATTTCCGGGCCTCGTAGCTCGCGGTGGAGACGATGCCACGCTGATCCGGCTGCCCGCCAACCACGACAGGCTTGCCGCGCATCTCGGGCCGGTCCAGCAGTTCGACCGAGACGAAAAAGGCGTCCATGTCCACGTGCAGGATCGAGGTTAAGGAACTGGAGGAATTGGAGGACGAGGAATCCGCCGCGGCGGAATCGCGCTTGGCTCGGAAGGTAGCGAACTTGGGCATGGCTCGTGGCCGCTACTATACACCCAGGCGAATATAGAGCGAAGAAGATCCGGTAGCACGGCCTCCCGCCGGTCTGCCGTTCCGCCCGCGCGGACTTTTAAACCAGACGGGCTGAAGCCCGTCCTACTCGGAGTACATGCTAGGATGAGGCAAAGGAGTGGTTCCCGTGGGGAAAATCTATAGGGCGATTGACGATGCCATCCGAAAATTCATCGAAGCTCAGCCGATATTCTTTGTCGGGTCGGCGCCGCTCGATCCGAACGGCCACGTCAACGTTTCGCCGAAGGGGCTCGATACTTTGCGAATCCTTGGCCCTTCGACCATCGCCTATCTGGACCTGACCGGTAGCGGGATTGAGACGGTCTCCCATCTCAAAGAAAACGGCCGGATCGTCCTGATGTTCTGCAATTTTCAAGGGCCGCCGAAAATTCTGCGCCTCTATGGCCGGGGCCGGGTGATCGAGTTGGGGCATCCGGAATTTCAGTCTCTGGCAAACCACTTTCCCGTGAATGAAGGCTCCAGAGCCGTTATTTCGGTTGAAATTACGCGCATCGCCGATTCCTGTGGATTTGGCGTTCCGCTCCTGGAATACGAAGGGCAGCGCAGCCAGCTTTCCGCATGGTCGCAAAAGCTGGGGCCCGCCGGACTCGAAAAGTACCGCCGGGAAAAGAATAGCCACAGCATTGACGGCGCTCCAGGCCTCGAAAAACCGCCGGGTGAAGCTTGAGCGACGCATCCGCGGCCTCATCTGTTGCTTCTTTCGACATCAAAAAATTCCGACCCAGCGCGGCGCCCCTGTCTTATTTTTGTAAATTCTCCATCGCGCAGGCAAAAATTCCCGCTATTTCCCGCATTTTTCGCGGGATTTGAGAGCCCATCCGCCGCGTCAAAGTTGGCCAAATGTGATTTGGGTGACTAAAAAGGCAAGATGCGGGGAACTCCCAAACCGCGTATTCCGAACAATCCCGATCGATTTCCCGGAATTCGACGCAGGGGACGCAATTTCTTTCTGGTCTGGTCGGACTTGTGGCACACGACCTGCTCCTTCCGCTATACTCAGCCGTACACAACTTTGAACTGGGGGCCAAGTCAATGTTTAAAAGTTCCATCTTGCATATTCAAGATCGGGGCACGGCGGAAGAAAGGCTTTGGCGCGCCGTCATCACAAAGTCTTTGGAAGAATGGATCTGCGGGCCATTGAGTTTTAGCCGCAAAGCAGAGCAATTCCTTTTTGAAGACAAGAGAGATTTCAAGGCGGTTTGCTCCTCCGCGGGAATGGATCCCATTCGCCTGAGAAAACGGCTGGAAACCATTCGCGCTCGCGGCATCCAAAAAGAAAACATTCCATTCCGAGTACGCACTCAAAAAAGGTTGCAACTGCCGCAATCTCCCAGCTGGGGCCAAAGAGCGTTCGGGGTTTAATACCCCTCTTGGCGGCCAATCGCCCTTGCAATTTGTTCCGGTAATTCTCCTTGAAATTCCATAAGAGCCACGCGAATGAGAGCCGCGACGCTGATCGCGTCGCGGATCTCTCCTCGCTTGACGCGTTCAACCGCATCCCAGAAGGGCACGCGCGCAACCTGCAGTTTTTCGGTTTCATCCGGTTGCGCGGGCGCTTCGGAAAGTTCCCACGCCAGGAACGCCGCGCTGCGTTCATCGGACACGCTGTTGGAAAGGTCCATGCCCAGAATTTCCATCCAGCGCCCGGCGGAAAGGCCGCACTCCTCGCGCAGTTCCCGCTGCGCCGATTCGAGGGCGGCGACCGAATGGGCCCCGCCGCCTTCGGGGATTTCCCAACTGTAGGCGTGGAGCGGAAACCGGTATTGCCCCACCAGAATGACACTCCCGTTTTCGTCAATGGGGACGACGCCGATGGCTAGATTCTTGAAATGAACCGTCCCGTACACGCCCGCCCCGCCCGAATGACCCAAAACTTCATGATGATCCACGCGAATCCATTTATTTTCGTACACGGTCTCCCGCGACACTACCGTCCAGGGATTATTCGTCTCGTCCATATTTTCTCCGTCCGACCTGCAAACCCGCACAGGCAAGAGTGCCCGCGCTACTAATACCCGCCGCGATCAATTGGAAGTACGCCGTGCGGAAGCCACGCGCGGGATTCCTGCAAGGTCATTGGTGATGGCGATGCCCGCCCACTCGGGAGCGGTGAGCAATTGCGACACGTGTTCCGCGGAGTTGTGGCCGAGTTCAAGTACGAGAGTGCCGCCGGGTTTGAGCAATGCTGCTGCTTGCGCGACGAGCGGGGCGTACAGTTCCGTGCCTGCTTCACCGCCAAAGAGCGCTACTGCGGGCTCATGTTCGCGCACTTCGCGCGGCAGCGTTGCCGCTTCGTTGCGGCCGATGTACGGCGGGTTGCTGGCGAGAAGATCGAGAGAGCGTGATTCGTGACTCGTGACTCGTGATTCGTGCAGGAGAAAATCCAGCAGATTGCATTCGACGAAATCGATGCGCGTGGCTACTCCATGCCGAGCGGCGTTGCGGCGCGCGACTTCGAGCGCTGCGGCGGATACATCTGTTGCAACGATTTGCGCAGCGGGCAATTGGTGCGCCAGTGCGATTGCGATGCAGCCGCAGCCGGTGCCTGCGTCAGCAAGCTGGAAAGATTCCCTTCGACGCGGTGAGCCGGCGTCAGCGCCGATCCCCAGGCGTTCGAGTGCTACTTCAATCACATGCTCAGTTTCAGGGCGCGGAATCAGGACGTCGGGTGTGACTTCGAAATCCAGGCCCCAGAATTCCTGATGGCCGGTGAGGTGTTGCGTCGGGACGCCGTTCGCGCGCCGGGCGATTAGAGAAAAATAATGTTCGCGTGTAGCGTTTTCGAGCTCGTGTTCCGGATGCGCGTAGAGCCACGCCCGGTCTTGCCCGAGCGTGTACATCAGCAGCAGCTCGCCGGCCAGCGCGGCCGATGGCACGTGCTCGCGCTCAAGTTGCGCGATGCCATCGCGGAGAGCAACCGCGAGTGACCGGTGACTGGTGATTGGTGAGTGCCGCGGCATCGATCCAACCCACTATCAGTGATAGCTTCAGGGGCTGAAGCCCCTTTATTGTTCGAGACGAATGTCACGGCTAAAACTGTGACCCACAAATCAACTTCAACGGAATCTTCCAGCGATCTTACAAGTCTGTCTGCCAATTTCTAACTTTGTAGGGCACGGCTTTAGCCGTGCCGTTCAGATTCGCGAAATGAATCGGCTTTAGCCGCTGGCTTGCTGGCTTTCAAGTGGCGCCACAAGATCAGAATGACCATTATGCCTCGACCAACTCCTGCTTCAGGCGCTCGGCCTCGAAGTGCGTCACCAGCGCGTCCACGAACGGGCCCAGTTTTCCATCCATCACTTCCGTGAGCTGGTGCAGCGTCAGGCCGATGCGATGGTCGGTCACGCGATTTTGCGGGAAATTGTAGGTGCGGATTTTTTCGGAGCGGTCGCCGGTCTTGATCTGCCCGAGCCGCTCGGCGGCGATGGCTTCGTGCTGGTTGGCCTGCTCCATTTCGTACAGGCGCGCGCGCAACACGCGCATGGCTTTCGCGCGATTCTTGATCTGCGATTTTTCGTCCTGCTGCGAAACGACCAGGCCCGACGGAATGTGCGTGATGCGCACGGCCGAATACGTGGTGTTCACCGATTGCCCGCCCGGCCCCGAGGAGCAGAACGTGTCGATGCGCAGGTCCTTGGCTTCGATCTTGATGTCGATTTCGTCGGCTTCCGGCAGCACCGCGACGGTCGCTGCCGAAGTGTGAATGCGCCCCTGCTGCTCGGTGGCCGGCACGCGCTGCACGCGGTGCACGCCGCTCTCATACTTCAGCTTCGAGTAAACTTTTTGCCCCTGAATCGAGGCGACTACTTGCTTCAGTCCGCCCAGCGAACTCGGCGAACTCTCCAGGATTTCCACTTTCCACTTCTGCGATTCCGCGTAGCGCGAGTACATGCGGAACAATTCTCCTGCAAACAGCGCCGCTTCGTCGCCGCCCGTGCCCGCGCGGATTTCGACGATCACGTTCTTCTCGTCGTTTGGGTCCTTCGGCAGCAGTAAGACTTTCAGATCGCGCTCTACGGTTTCCTTGCGCGCGGTAAGCTGCTTCTCTTCTTCCTCGGCCATCAGCTTCATCTCGGGATCGTCGGCTTCGGCGACCATCTGCTTTGCACCGGCAAGTTCCTTGTCGATCGCCTTCCACTCGCGATATTTTTCTACCATCTCGGAAAGCTCCGAGTGCCGCCGCGCGAGCTTCTGGTAATTCGCCGAATCATTCAGGATTTCCGGCGAAGAAAGCTCCGCGGTCATTTCCACGTAGCGGTGTTCAATCTGATCAAGCTTTTCGTACAGCGTTAACCCTGCCATGGCTTGCCCCTGTCAAATAAAATTCCAATCGGAGTTAGAGCGTTGTTTCGGGAGAACAGATTCGTGCGGCGACCCCGCGTGGCGGGATCCGGGAAGGGTTGCGGCTAATAGAATGCGGCTGACATTTTTTCTATTCAAATAAGATAGCTTGAACACGAGCCAAAAGCAATTCGGCGATTGAGACCAGGATTCCGACAAGCAATTTCACATAACTCGACCAGAATCGTCAGATCGGCCTCCATTCTTTCTAATATCCGAGCCTTTATGACCTGAGCCATGTCGCACAGATCGCATTTACTAAATCTAGTGCGACTGTGGGTCACGCTGGATCAAAGCAATCCGCTTCACCTGGTTCCTGCTTAGGTGCTGAAGGGTTCCGCCAATCCTTACTACGACCTCAGAGGGCGACATCGATTCCACATCTCCACTGAGTACTGATCCGTCGCGAAGTTCCACGGTGTCGTGGGCGGACGTTCCTAGCTCGTAACTGACACTTCCTCCGGAGGTATCTTCGGCAGTGATCTCTAGCGGATAGTTCCCTGTTTTGAAACCTTCTTTAGCGAACTCAAGTATGTGTTTGCCAGGGGCGACTTGAACGATTTTTGGGGTAGTGCCAGCTTCAACTCCATCGATCTTGACCTCGGCTCCCTGAGGGACCGAATTAACTGTGACTGAGATCGTCTTTAGAGGGAGGTACGATTGAAGTTCTGACGGAAGAGTCCTGGGTGAGAGTTCCATGGAGACAGGAATTCCAGACGCTTGAGCATCTGCATTAAATTTGACACTTCCTCCGGGTGCCACGTCACTGATAGATATAAATCCATCTCCGATTCGTACTTTGTTTTTATCGAGAAGATAAAGGGCAAAATCGGCCCGTGCAATTCTCTTGCCCCACCGGTTCTCTGCCGTGACGTCAATCGTGTATGTCCGAGTCCCGCCACCAGAGCCAATTTCCTTGGGTTTTGCAAGGCTGAAGCGCAAGACTGGTGGACCCGAGGAGGGCCAAACGATCACCTGAGCCGGTGGGTCTTTCGCCTCGCTTGTAACCAGGGCCAGAATCAGCAATGCTGAACAAGTGGCGATTCGATGCAGGTGCATTGATTCACCCCTCTCGTAGCAGCAAGTATACCCAATTACCAGATACCCGCGAGAGTATTACCAAATCAGCCCCTCAGAGCAACGATCCCATTCAACCTACACAGGATTGCGAGCAGGAGTGATCGGTATACTATAGGCGAACGGCCGAACACAACGATGAATCTACCTCACTCAATCCCGGGCGTGACCGCTTCGAATATTGACGGCGAACTGCTGTGGGGCTTCTGGTATCCGGCTCTGCTCAGCGACGAACTTCGCGGGTGCTCGCTCGTGACTTCGATGTGCATGGAAATTCCGCTCGTGCTTGGGCGCGACGCTGCCGGAAAAGCGTTTGCGCTGCGCGATGCCTGCCCACACCGCGCGTTTCCGCTTTCGGCGGGCTCGTGCGACGGCAAGACGGTCGAGTGCACGTATCACGGCTGGCGCTTTGACGCGCACACTGGACAGTGCCGCGAGATCCCTTCGATTACGGCGGATTCCAAGCTCCAGTGCGACCGCATCTATGCGGGCAGTTTTCCGTGTGAGGAGCGCGACGGCTACGTTTGGGTGTACCTGGCGAATCCGGAGGGCCGCGCTGTCGATCGCGCAGCGATCGCGCCCGTCCCGGAGCTGCCGAAATTCAGCGAGCGCTACCGCATTGCGCATCTCACCGCCGACCTCACCTGCAGCATGGACACGGGCATCGTGGGACTGATGGACCCGGCGCACGGGCCGTTCGTGCATCAATCGTGGTGGTGGCGCAGCCGCCGCAGCATCCGTGAAAAGCAGAAAACATTCGAGCCGATTCCGCAGGGCTTCCGCATGAGCTCGCATGCGCCGTCGGCCAACAGCGGCCCGTACAAGTTGCTGCGCTTGTACGGCGAAGAGGTTACGACGCAGATCGATTTTGTGCTGCCGAATATGCGCACCGAACAAGTGCTCTGCGGCAAATACTGGTTCACGAACCGCACGACGGTCACGCCGATCCGGCGTGACCTGTGCCGCCTTGATTTTGTCGCGGCGTGGAACTTGTTTCGCTGGTTCCCGGTGACGCCATTTCTGAAATTTTTCGGAAAGCGCTTCATCGCCCAGGATCAGGACGTGATCCAGCGGCAGCAGCCGGGCCTGAAAGTGCAGCCGCGCATGATGCTCATTGACGATGCCGACCGCCAGGCGCGCTGGTATTTTCAGTTGAAGGCGGCGTATCTCGCGTCGCAGCAAACGGGTGCCCCCATGGTGCATCCGCTCGATGGACCGGTGACCCTGCGCTGGCGCAGCTAATTCCTTGGGATTAAAGATTGGTTATTGGAATCTGAAATCTGAAATTTCAGATTTGAGATATACGAATTGAGATTCGGGCACCACCAAATCGTATTAGCCCCCTCCAGCTATCAAAGCCGACATCCAGAATCTGCATGGCAGCCCGAGGCGTTTTGTGGGTCACGGCTTCAGCCGTGACATAAAGCCAGCTAATCAAATCGGCTTTAGCTGCTGACTCCTCGATCGAACAGTCAGCGGCTAAAGCCGTCTCGAATCTAACCCCTCATGTCGCGGCTGAAGCCCCGACCCACAAACATGAGCGGTACTATGACTCTACTTTTTTTTCTGCGAACGCGCGATGAATCAGGAAGAGGATCGCCGCGGTCAGCGCGGCCACAGGCAATCCGAGGAACGGGTGATGTTCGGCAATCCCGCGCACGCCGAGAAAGAGCAGAACGGCGATCTGGCGGCCAGGGCCTTCCAGTCCCGCGGTATCGGTAGCGCGCGACGCCCAGCGCACCCCCCAGGTCATCGGCACGGAGAGAGCGACCCCAGCCAGGGCCCACTGCCAGAGGCGTTCGGCGCGCAGCCAGCGCATGGAAATACGCAGCAAAAACGCAAATACCACCGAAAGAAACGCGCAAAAAATCAGGACCAGGAAATACGTGGTCAGGATCGCGGCTCCTGCCCCGGAGGGGCCAATCCCCATTCCCTCCGGCGAAGCCCGTTCTTGCAAGTACATTGCGACAGTGAGGAACAATCCCCCAATGATCCATGAGGCAAGGTAATAGACGAGGCTGCCGCGGCGCGTCATTAATGTCTCTGACGGGGCTTTAGACGCGCGGCGTTCAAATTCGCCGCTCAATTTTTGGAAATTCCTGCCACACTTTCACGCCGCAGAAGTGCGAGCCTTCCGTGCAGATCGGCGTGGCAATCCCGGCGCGGATGTAGCAAGGCGGCCCGAGGTAGCGTCCGAGAGATGGAAGCGCGGCGCGGACTTGCTCGACCTCTTCCATCGACGCCTGATAAATCTCCTCCTGCGCATTGAAGCAGGTGCGCATCGTCCATTTGTGCAAGAGGTGCAGCAGCGAGCCGGTTTCGACCAGACGAATGGCTTTCGCGTTCGGCAGCAGGTACAGCGCAATTTCGCGCGGCGCGCCACGGTCCAGCAATTCGTTTTTCGCCGCCCAGGCGTCCTTCATCGCGCGTTCGTACACTTCGCGGGCTCGCGCGTTTCCGGCGATCAGCATCGGGACGACAAAATCCGGCGAGCGCGTGTCGGTGAGCATCAGCAGAGGGCGCGAGCCGGGCACCATGCGGTGGCGCTGGTCCTGGCTGTCGGCGGTGTGGCTGATTTTTTTCGCGAACGTAAAATTCGCGTGCTGCAGCGCGCGCATGATCGGCGCGTGTACGCCGATGTTGAGTGTTTCCAGGCGATACGAATTGCGCGCCGGATTGAGCAGGCGGTCGATGGCTTCTTCGTCTGGGCAAACGCTTTCGGTGAGGCCCAGAACGGCGCGGTAGGCATCCGCAACGACGCGAGGCGCGTGCGGAGAATAATCAGTCAGCAGCGAGACGCGCCCCGCAAGGCGCGCGTCGAAATCCCGCGCGAAGTCTCCCCCGTGCGCCGTGGAGCCGCCCGCGGAATTGCTGTGCGACCACTCCGGCATTTCCTCCTGCTGCATCGGCGCATTGTTGAAGCGGTCGAAAAACTGCGGATCGATTTCGCGCACGCGCGCGACCATCTCGCCAATCACGGCGCACGCTTCGGCCGGCGTGTCCGACGCCGCGGCCATGCGCCACAGCCGGTGCAGCACGATTCCGGAAAGCGTGTGCACCATCGTGGTCGCCGCCGCGACGGGCAAAACATACCGCGCGACTTCAATCGCGCGTTTCTCGGCTTGCCGGTCCACTTTCTGCACGCGCTTGGCGTGCGACATGGGGCCGACGTGCCAAATGTCCCTGAGAATTTCCTGAGCGTCGCCGCGCAATAGCCCAGTCAACTCCTGGTAGTAGCCCCAGGCGCGCGCAATCGCGTCTTGGTAAATCGCGCGCTCGGCCGGGCCAAACCCGGGAATTTCGGGCGGCAAATAAGCGAGCGCGTGATCCAGGCGCACGTACCGCTGGCTCTGCTGCTCGGAGTTGTAGAACGGATGCGCGTGCAGAAACGACCAGACAAATTGCCGGCTGACGTTTTCCAGGCCAAATTCAAAGTGCGCGTGCTGGTAGACCGTGTGATGGCCGCCGTAAAACGTGGACGCCCCGATTTGCAGGCGCTGCTTGTCGGTGATTTCTTCCGGCCCGATGAGGCGCGGCGCGTAGCAGGTGCGCGCCGCGGCGATGGCCGAATCGTAAGGATGCGCGAAGTGATTGCGCAGAGTGATGCGCGGCGCAGCGGCTTCAAACGGCACGCGATCCGGCTGCGGGGAAGTTATCGGTTGAGCGGCCATGTCTCGCGCGACATTCTACACCGCCGCGCAAAATAGGAATAGGCGCGCCGGAATGGACTGGCTGCTGAAGAAATCCCTGGAACTCTCAATCCAAGCGCAGCGAGGAATCGCTCCTCATTCTGTAGTGACAGGACATGTCGTGCCCCTGCGAAAAGAAGGAGAGATTCCTCGCTGCTCTCGGATTGACAGAATTGGAGGCGTTCCGCAAGCTCCGGAGGCGCCTGTGTGAGATGGATTATCGCTTCTTCTTATTGGCGTCTTTGATGGCTTGTTGCGCTTCGGCAGCCTTTTCGTATTTCTTGGTGAAGCGCTCCACGCGGCCGGCCGTATCAACCAGCTTCTGCTTGCCAGTGAAGAAGGGGTGGCAGTTCGAGCAAATTTCGACGCGCAGAAACTCGCCCTTCATCGTCGATCGTGTAGGGAACGTGTGCCCGCAGGCGCAATGCACGGTTACCGGGTGGTAGTCCGGATGGATGTTCGGTTTCATGGAAGGTCTCCCGCCGGCTGGCCGGTCTGCGCGGCCCCCGGTCATGCGCCGGGTCTACAGTCGCGTCGCTAGGTCAGCGGACAATTTTCCATCATACGTGATTCTGCAACCCCTGCCAACATGATATACATGCGGGCTGGGGATTCGTTTGGATGCTCGGCCGGGCACGAACGATTCACCGGGGAAATAACCAACTTGCCGGGAGGTGCAGGAAATGCCGATCCGATCGAATGTGGAATCCTTGCAATGGCCGTTGTTTCGTATCTGCGCGGTGTTGATTCTGGCCAGCTGCGGGCTTGCGGGGCACGCGCTCGCACAGGAACCCGCGCATGACATGATTTACGTTGTGACGCACGTCGATATCATCCCGCCGGAAAAGGACGCGGGCACAAAATTGGTCCAGCAATATGTTGCCGATACGCGCAAGGATAAAGGCCTCGTGCGAGTGGATGCCGGCGCTGAAATCTCGCGCGGCAATCACATCTCGATCATCGAGGTCTGGCAGAACCAGAAAGCTTTCGACGAGCATGTCGCCGCCGCGCACACGCGCCAGTTCCGCCAGCAAATCGATCCCAAGCTGGGAAGCCCTTACGACGAGCGGCTTCACCATAGCCTCGAATAGCGTTCGCTTTTCCCCTCTTGCAAATCCCGGAAAGAGAGGGTTTCGCACATGCGGGTTGAGATTGTAGAGGAGGCCGAAGGCGCGGCGGAGGCTCCTGCTTTCCCGCCGGAAGGAAACTATCTGGACCTGCGCGCGAATCCCCAGGATGTCGAACAAATCCCCGGGGCCCGGCAATATTTGCCGCTCCGGAATTTCCTGACCTCCGTAAACGGCGCCGAATCAATTTTCGCCACGGCCGGCGCCGCCACGAAATCCGATTTGCCGGCCGCGGTTTCCGCGGGCCCTGCTTACGAATTCGCTTCGCAGGCCAGCATCGTGTTTGCGGCCCCCGGTTTCAATTGGGAGCGGAAAAATTATGTGGCGCTGTGTTCTGGATTGAAAGAACTCCTCGAGCGGGACACTGCAAACTCTATCCGCGCGGTTCTGCGAATTTCTCCTTGCGATTTCACGGCTGAAAACCGGCGGGGATATTGCCTGAGCATTCGACTGGTTGCGGAAGGCAGTTCGGCGCAGCAGGCGGAGTTGCGGTGGGGATTGGGCCTGGCTCGCGTCCAGCAGGCGCTTTTGTTTCGATCTCGCGCCTTGAAACAGCTTATCGCGGAATGAAATTTGCGGGATGTTTTGCGTAGCAGGCAGCTTGGCGGGGTTCTTTCCTTGCGTGGAGATCGGAAAAAACCGCCGGCGGGACGCCGGCGCGACGAAAATCGCGCGCGCCTCTCGAAATCCTCTGATTACTTTTTACTATTGGGAACTTTAATCGGGAATATGAGCTAGGTAACGAAGGAACAACCGATGCGCGTCACACCGGTGGATACCTGCTTTATATAAACACGGCGCAAGCTGACGCGCACGGGGGGCAGAATCGGCACGTGCAGCACGGCGTGGAAGGCTTCGCCGAATTCTTCCGGGCGCGAAGTTTCCAGAGCCACCCCGCCATAGCCCAAATCCAGCACTCGGGCGGTGCGCTCTACTCCTTCGCCGATCAGCGCGTAGGCGTGCGTATTCGCCAGCGAAACACGTTCCCACCGCCGCTGTTCCGCCCCTGTTTTCTTCACTTCAGCGATCGGGGGAGGCGGGAGGGAAGGAGCAACGGGAGGCGTTGCTTCTTGCTTTGGTTCCGGAACTTGCGGGCGGGGACTCATTCCGGCCGGCCGCGGCGGAGTCGCGGGGGTGCGCGTTCCATTCTTGAGCTGATAGAGCCTCTCATCGGCCACGCGGATTAGGACTTCCTGGACGTCGCCATCATCCGGAAAGACGGCGACGCCATAATCCAGCGCCAGAGGGAGGCCTAAATTTAGCGGCTCGATGGACAGTGAGTAGGCGGCGCGCAAGCGTCGGCTCAACGCAGCCGCTTGTTCCGTGTCGGATTGAGGGAGCAAGAGCGCGAACTCATCTCCACCAATCCGAAACGCATAGTCTGAAGTACGCAGGGACTTGCGCAGCGTGGATGCCGCCATCTGCAGCAACGCGTCCCCTTGCGGATGTCCGAACCGGTCGTTCACTTCCTTGAATCGATGCAGGTCAAAAACGACCAGCGCAAGTTTGTGGTTATAGCGGACCGACCGGTTGAGTTCTTTGTCGAAGTAATCCTCGAAAAAACGTCGGTTGTAAAGAGTCGTCAGTGGATCGGTCGTGGCATTGATTTGAAGCTTGCGAAGTTCTTCGTACTCCATCAGGATCGGCAGGCGCAACTGGCCTGCCGAGGCCAGAACATCCAACAGGGCTGCCTGCAACGCAACTCTCTTGCCGACACTTTCGGAAAGTTCCCGTTTGCGCGCCAGTGACTGATCCCAAAAATCGAGACTTTGCGTTTCTGTGATTTCAATCTGCGCAATCGAGCGGAAAAATCGCTGCAGGAATTGTCCGCGGCTGGGACGTTCTAAAGATTCGAGCGTGTCCGCTAATAACTCGAGGAAAGACTCCTCGGCGGACCAACGTGGTGGGTTGGGGTCACCAGTTTGCGCCATCAAGTTTGCCGTTATGCCGTTAAACTTCCAGGATACCCCAACGCGGGACGGGCGCGGAGATCGCGAACGTAGAAGCATGTGCACGGGAACTGCCATAGGCCGCGCACCATACCGAATAAATCTATTCCTTGTAATACATTGACCCCTCGGGGTTAAGCACTTCCTGACCCGGCCAAAATCATACCGGTTGGGCGCACCGGGGAGCAAGATGCAAATATTTGCATACTCTTTGGGGATATTGTGTTACCAAGGTTTCCCATTCTTGTATTACACGACTCTTAATCCAGCGCCTTCAAAAATTCGACCCCCAACAAATGTATTCCGTCAGCAGTGCGATGGCGGCGCACCCGCGCGCGGATCGGGGGTGTTTGCGCCGGCAGCATTGCCGAGGGTGAGGAGGGCGCAGGAATCGTCAAATTCACGACCTGATTCATGCGGATCGCACGAGGGCTGGCGAGATAAGCCCCGGTGGCGCTGATATCCAGCGTCTTTGTGAGATCGAGAAATTCCGATCCCGCAGAGTCCGTCCCTCGGACGAACATAGGAATCTGTACATGAATCCGCTGCGACCGCCGGCGCTCAGCGGGAGTTAAGCGCATGCTGTATCTTCCTGAGATCAAAATTTAAATAGGAAAGTGATTTCCCACGTGCAAAAATCTAGTACTTTCGCACTAGTACCCTCGAAAAGGGTGCACATCGATGGCCAGCCAAGCCGAAAAAGACGAGCGTTGTAAGTGTTTTCTATTCAATAAGTTATGCCCGCATGAAGCGAGGTGAGAACTGTTTTCCACATCTTTTCCACCCCTCGGCGGCAAGTGGTTTACTACAATTGTGCAAAATAGAACCCATTTACCATTGACAGCGGGGCCGGGTTTTGACAGTATCCGGAAGGTTTCCCGCTTAAAAGCCGAACTGAATCAAATGGAATTCTCCGCTTTCCACAAAGCGGATAAGTGTCCTGAGGAGACCCAGTTGCGACGTGGTCCTGTCATCGAGTTGCCAGCCAGCGAAGCGATCCCATCAAACGTGGTCGCGGGTCTTCTGGACTTGCTGGAAGTGCCCATTTTGGTATCCGATCGGTCCGGCCGGATCCTGCAAGCCAACGCGACAGGCAAGCAAAGCCTGACGGCTCATGGTTTCTCATGGGAATCGAATTTTAATTTGTTCTCCGACCTGCTGCGGATCAATCCCAGCCAGATTTCGGAACGAATCGAGGCGGGAGAACAGCATATCGATTCGAAATTTGATTGCTGCGGCGGCGCGGCTCTCGCCCGCATCCAGTGGTTGCCGGAAGCGGACTGGCTGGTGGTGCGGATAGAAGATGCGGAAAAGCGCGTGGTCCAGGGTCAGGCCAAAACTGCGCAGCATACCGTGCAAGAGTTGTTGCAGGAACGGGAGATCACTTATCGAAATCTGCTCGCCGCGTATTTGCGGCTCCAGGAAGTCAACCGTCAGAAGACCGTGTTTCTAGCCTCCGCGGCGCATGAATTGAAAACTCCTCTCGCCGTGATCAAAGGCTATTACGACTTGCTGCTCTCGGGTTCGCTCGGAAAGCTGACGGACAAGCAACGGGACATCCTGCAGGAATCAAAAGAAAGCTGCGAGCGGCTGGTGCGCCTGGTTTCCATGTTCCTGAATTATTCGGCACTGGAGAGCGGCAAGCTGGTCCTGCATCTGCGCGAAAATGATTTGCGGGATTGCCTGAGCGAATTGGCAACACGCTGGCACGAGGCGTTTGTGCGCAAGCACGTCCGTCTGGATACGATTCTGAATACTGACATTCCGATATTCAAATTCGATTACCAGAAAGTGCAGCAGACCGTCGCCAATCTGCTGGATAACTCGCTAAAGCATACGCCCGCGGGGGGAAACGTCGCGTTCCGCGCGGAGCTCTACTTCTGGGAACGCCGCTCGGCCGAGGAAATGCAGACCCAGGATCGCCGGCGCGAGCGCATCCAGCATCCTAACTGCATCAAAGTCTCCGTATCGGATTCCGGTCCGGGGATCGCATCCGAGCATCATCAGGAAATTTTCGAGGATTTCGTGCGCGTGGACCGCACCTCCTCGGGTATGGGCCTGGGTCTGGCGATTGCCAAGCGGCTGGTGCAGGCGCATCGCGGCAAAATTTGGGTGGAGAGCGAACCACGGCGTGGCTGTACTTTTACGTTCCTGCTGCCAATAGACAATACATAATGAAATTCTGGAAAGATGAAGGTGGGACAAATGGCTGAAAAGGAAAGAATCCTGGTTGTGGACGACGAACCCAGCATACGAAAGTATCTGGGTACGCTGCTCGAGGTGGACGGATACCAGGTCGAATCCGTGACCTCGGGTCCCGAGGCCATTGAGAAGATCGAAGCCGGCGACCGCCCGGACTTCATCATCCTGGACATTCTCATGCCCGAATTGAATGGGCTGGAGACCTTGAAGCAGCTCATGCAAATTGACCGCTCGCTGAACGTGGTCATGCTTTCCTGCTCCAACGAAGTAGGCACCGTCGTCGAGGCCATTCGCCTGGGCGCGCAGGATTACCTGACCAAGCCTTTTGAAAAGGCCGAACTCGATGTGGCCATGCTGAAGTGCCGGCAAAAGCAGCAGTTGCGCGCCGAAAACAAAGCGTTGCGCGAATACTGCGACAAGATCACGGAAGACCTGTGTTTTCTGGCTGCCAGTCCGCAAATGGTCAGGATTCGCCAGCAAATTCTGCAAATCGCTCCCGTCGACGTCCCCGTCTTCATTTACGGCGAAAGCGGAGTGGGAAAGGAAGTCGTTGCGCGCATGATTCATATGCGCTCGACGCGCCGCAGTCAACCCTTCATCAAAGTGAATTGCGCCGCGCTTCCCGGGGAGTTGCTGGAATCCGAATTATTCGGTTTCGAGCAGGGCGCGTTTACCGGCGCAGTGCGCTCAAAACCCGGCAAGTTTGAGCTGGCAACCCGGGGAACGATCTTCCTCGATGAAATCGCGGAAATGAGCCCTCACTTGCAGGCCAAACTCCTTCACGTTCTGCAGGACCACCAGTTTTCCCGCCTGGGCGGGCGCCAATTGATTGACGTGGATGTGCGCGTCCTGGCCGCAACCAACGTGGAAATTCAGGAAGCCATGAAATCGGGACGTCTCCGGGAAGATTTGTACTACCGCTTGAATGTGCTGTCGATCAACGTTCCTCCGCTGCGCGAAAGGGCTTCGGAAATCCCGCTGCTGTTCCGCCATTTCCTGCAGAAATACAGCGAGAAATTCAACAAAGAGCCCATGGTTCCTTCCCAGCATTTGATGGAAGCCGCGGTGCGTTATCCCTGGCCGGGAAACCTTCGCGAACTCGAAAATTTCGTCAAGCGCTACGTCATTTTGGAAGACGACGAAGGCAGCTTCCGCGAACTGCTGGAAATGTCCGCCACGCGCCAGCGGATTTCTCCCAGAGAAGAGGCTGCGCCCGTGCGCGAGCAGGGGTTAAAAGCGCTCGTACGCAGTTTGAAAGACGAAGCTGAAATGGAAGCGATCGCCGATGCTCTGGAAAAAACTCACTGGTGCCGCAAGGATGCGGCCAAGATGCTGGGGATCAGTTACAAGGCGCTGCTGTACAAAATTCGCCAGTTTGGACTTGATTCAGGACGCCCAGCGCGGGCCAGCAGCAAGAAAGAGGGTGCGGGAGGATCAGGAGTTTCCAATTCCGGTTCTGTCCCAACCGATCTTGCGCCGGCCGGCAAGCATGGCTAGAAAGCCTAGTACTCGTAACGGATTATTCATTCATTGTCATGAATTTCCCCATATTTTCTGTAATATGATTCGTTCAGGGTGTAATATCAGATTGGGAAACTTGGGGCGGCTCGGGACTGAAGGTGGAACTTCTCATTTCCAAAATCGGGATTAGAAGCGTAAAAGTGTGGGCTTGGCTTTTTTCCCGTGCCCCTTCCACATTGTCAGCGCCGCGATCCGGGAGCGGCAATCAAATCTATCGTTGGGAATTATTTTATTTTTATCGGGACATTCGGAAACTCATTTGTGTTTGATTGCCGGCGGGACCTGAGTCGTGTACGGAATTGCTCCATCGCGTTAGATCCTCAATTGTCCGCATTCCTGGCCCGGGGGTGGGACAAGTGAGCACCAAACAGGGGTCCGGGGGAAGAAGATGACGGAGCGTCGAACCGCGCGTCGATATGACCTGTCTTTGCCGGTCATTATTCGCGTACCAGTCGAAAAAGAGATTGCCTCGCGCAATGGAAAGACCCGCGACATTTCCACGCGCGGCGTTTACTTCACAATCGACCAGGACATGGGCGCGGGAGCGGAACTCGATATTACGCTCACTTTGCCCGCCGATGTCACCCGCGGTTCGGAAGTTTTTATTCGCGCCATGGGAAAAGTGGTTCGAGTCGACAAGCAGCCGGAAAACGGGTCCTCTCGCGTCGGTGTCGCTGCGGTCATTGAGCGGTACGAAATTATTCGCACCGATCCCTCCACTCAATAAAATTCCGTAATAACAATTCGTACTTTTCATCTTCGCCATTTTATCTGACGGGTCCTCGCCTGGGGACTTCGCGCCTGTCCCAGTTCGCCGCCGTTTTGTCGGCGACGTTTCGTGGACGAATCTGGATTCAGACGATATAATCCGCCCTTCAGGGGGCGTTCCGCATGCCGCGCGATTCGGGCGGCTCCATCGCAAATGAATTCGCCGACGCTGGACCTTTCCATCGTTATCCCCGCATATAACGAGGAGGGACGCCTGCCGAAGACACTCGATTGTATCCTTGCCTATCTGCAAACCCGGCCCCACCGGGCCGAAATTATCGTCGTGGATGATGGATCCTCCGACGGTACAGCCAGGGTCGCCATCGCCTACCAGCAAAAGTATGCCGCTCTGCGCCTGGTCTCGAACAAAGAGAACCGGGGAAAGGGATTCAGCGTGCGCCACGGCATGATGGTAGCGCGCGGGGAAATCTCTCTCTTTACCGATGCGGACCTTTCCACTCCGATTGAAGAGGCCGACAAGTTATTTGCGGCGCTGCGGGAGCAGGGATTTGACGCCGCGATCGGCTCCCGCGCCGTGGACCGGAGTTTTATCGAGGTCCATCAATCGGCGATTCGCGAGCAGGCTGGGATATTCTTCAACTATATGGTGCGCTGGATCATAGGCATTGAATTTTCCGACACGCAATGCGGATTTAAAGCCTTTCGCCGGAAAAGGACGCGGATTATTTTTGAACAGCAACGCATCGAGCGTTTCGGTTTTGACCCGGAAATTCTGTTCCTGGCAAAGCGCAATGGCCTGCGCGTCGCGGAGATTCCCGTTCGATGGTCGCACAACTCCGCGACAAAAGTGAACGTGGCGGCGGACGGGATCCGAATGCTTCTGGAGCTGCTGTTAATCCGCTGGAATGCGATACGGGGATGTTATCCCCGGGCGCCCAAATCCTGACAAATGGTTACAGCCAACCCGCATCCGATGAGCAGCCCCGCGTCCAATTCATTTGCGTTCCGTGCACCTGTATTCGATCATGTGGTCGGAATCGGTAGGACGGGCTTCAGCCTGTCTTCGCGGCGGCGAGTACCAGGAAGAAAGCAGACAGGCTGAAGAGCCTGTGTGGCAACATGAATTTCATACGGTTTTGTAGCGCCCGCCTTCAGGCGGGCATCGTAGATTCAAGCACATGCCCGCCTGAAGGCGGCTGCTACACAAACCAAAACCGAGTTACTAAGCAGGCTATGCAGCCTATCCTGCTTAAGTTCCGGATGGAGGAAGCGTAAAGACGCATGAAGGTGTCCGTCATAATTCCGGTGTATAACGAGCGCGCCTTTATCGAGGAAGTGCTGCTGCGCGTGCAGGCGTCGCCGATCGGCAAGGAGATCCTGGTCATCGACGATAAATCCACCGACGGCACGCGAGGCCTGCTGGAGGATTTTGAGAAGGCTCAATCCCAAGGCCAGTCAGAAGTTGCCGTGCAGAACGGCAAAGCGCGCCTCGCGCTCGCAAATATCCGTTTCTTTTTTCAGCCCCAAAACAGCGGCAAGGGGGCGGCTTTGCGGCGGGGATTCGAGGCGGCCACGGGGGATATCATCCTGGTGCAGGACGCCGATCTCGAATATGACCCCAGGGATTACGGAAAACTCCTCGAACCCATTCTCGAGGAAAAGGCTGACGTGGTCTACGGCTCGCGATTCCTGGGCGGCCCGCAGCGCGTCCACTATTTTTGGCACTACGCCGGAAACAAGTTTCTGACCCTGCTCTCCGACGTTTTCACCAACCTGAAACTCACGGATATGGAGACCTGCTATAAAGTCTTCCGCCGCGAAGTCCTGCAGAACATCAAAATCGAATCGAACCGTTTCGGTTTTGAACCGGAGATCACCGCCAAAATCTCCAAGGGCTACTGGCGGATCTACGAAGTTTCCATTTCCTATGCCGGCCGCACCTACGCGGAAGGCAAGAAAATCACCTGGCGCGACGGCGTCTCCACGCTGTGGTGCATCATCCGATTTAATTTATTTGACTGAGCAAAAGATCAGTACTCGAAAGTGCCAATTGAACAGACGATTCTCGCGCGATGGCCGCGCGACTATTCTTTTCTCTGAAGCAGATCAAGTCAGGAAGCGGCGTACGCGGTGCTATCCGCCGTTCCTGCCAACGTACGCGCCCATGGATTCACGTATGGCCAGGCGGGCGCGATGATGCTGCGCCTTCAGTGCGGAGACGCTCAGCCCAAGACGTTGAGCCGCTTCCTTTCCTGAATAACCCTCAAAATCACACAACCGAATGATCGCGCGGTAGTTTGCGGGCAGGCATTCAAGAGTCCGCGCAAACAGATATGACAGCTCCGCCTGTGCGCAGGCCCGCTCCGGATCCGGCCTGGGATCTGCCGGCCCTTCGGGCGCGGCCAGGTCAGCCTCTTCATCCGGGTTCTGATCCTCCAGGGAGACGACTGCATGGGCTCGCCGCTTGCGCAATTTTGCTAACGCGGAATTACGAATGATGGAATACAGCCACGTCGAGAATTGAGAGTTTCCTTTGAATTGGTCGATGTGGCGCAGAGCGGATAGCAGGCCGTCCTGCAAAGCGTCTTCAGAGTCATGATAGTTGTGCAAGACGCAATCCGCCACTCTGAATAGCCGTGGCACATTGTCTCCAAACATTTCGTTCAGAGTTCCACTATCTTCGCTCGTGGTCAGACCAAGCAGTTCGCGTTGATCGCTCTCCACAAGGCACAGCGATTTGTCGGCCAAGTGCGTCTCCTGACGGCTCCGAATCGTGAAGCTGACCTGCTCTGTTTGATACATGGGCAATTTGCATTCCATTGGTCCAGCAGGACCCCCAGTGAAGGCTCGGAGGGTATTGGCAGACAACTGGGCAAGCGCTGAAAGGAAGGCTGGCTACTCACTAAGTACATGAAATAAAAAGGCGGTCGCGTAAAGGCACGGAAGAAATCATTGCCGCGCCGGGCCGGATTCGATGCAATACCAGACTACAAGCGATGTCCTCAGGACGGTCGGTCCCAGATGAGCCGTTCGCTTTCCTCACACTTCTCGTTCGCTTTTAGCACGACTCTAGCCGATGAGTCACTCCTTGCAGGCGGGTCTTGCCTCCAACCATCGAAATTGAAGGATTACCTGGCTCCAGTCGCTTTCATATTGTGGTACTCCGGTTGCTCTCTCACAGTCGGGCAAGGTTGGTTGCGAAAGCTTTCGCTCGATAGTTTGGCACCCGGTCGAAGGCAGAGGCGGAATGAACTGGAGCATGGGCTACCACACCTTCCGATTTTTGGTCTGGCTAGCATATGCGACAATCGTTTTTCTCCTCGTCACCCTTAGACATCGTTCCCACAAATAAGAGCAGCCCCTGCATTTCAGGTGTGCTGAAGGGCAACCAGGAACCGGCGTGCCAGGCAAATCGAATTGAAGGATTGTCGCTACTCAGAAGCGCCCAAGCCCCCGACGCGGCTCCAGAGGCGGTGCTCTCTGCGTCCCCTGAGAAAGCACCACCTCTGGCCTCCCAAATCGTCTTATTATTATTGGGAATACACAAAGAGGGCCGACCGGGCATTTAGGGTTACGGGATTTCGACTACTCTTGTCAAAGGCACCGCAATTCGTCGACACTCTGCGGAGGATGATGAAACTTTGATTTGAGGATAAAGTGCCGACCAAACTTCCACTCCCCAGGCTTAGTTTTCGCTGGCAAATCACATTGCTGGGCGCCGTCGTCGTCGTTTTGTTCGTTGCGGTTCTGATTGCCACACTCGCCGCGTTGCAATACACCAAGTCAGCGGTCCTGAACAATGAAAAGCGCCGCTTGCTCGAAGCGGCGAATGAGCTGGCTCGCAACTATTTCGATAAGGCAAAATCCGCCAGTCAAGCCCGTGGGCTGTCCTCCGTGGATTTTGCCTTGATCTCTTCCCCGCAAGCAATTTCGGAGATAAGTCAGGGCGCTTTGCAAAAAGTAGAAGGGATCGGGGGCGGATTTTATCAAGACGATGGCGGACTTTTAATTGGATATACTCCGTCCTCTGGCCAGGGGAGCGAACAACTCCTCGTTCCGGGTGCCGCTCGTGACGATGTGCAAGCCGCGGTTCTCGACGTAGCTCGGAATGCAGCCAGGGCCCGCGCGCCTTCAGAAAGGGTCTTGACCGGGGGCAATGACATCTACTTGATTGAGGCGTCGCCCATTGGCAATGAGAAAGCCGCCTGGGGCAGCGCATGGACGGTTGAACGGCTGCAAAGCCTTCCGGGCTCCAACCGATTTCGGGCCTATCTGATTACCGTCGCATTGGGGATAGCGGCATTGTTGTGCGTGATCCTGACTCTTTTGGTTGTCCGGAATCTGCAAATAGGAGTCAGGAAGATTGAGAGCAGTCTCCAGGATTTGGAACGGGACCTTACTTCGCAAATCCAGACTGGGTCTGACCCGGAAGAAATCGAGCGGATTGCCCAGGCCATCAATCGATTGGGAGCGTCCTTGCGGGAGAATATCAATCGTGAAAAACAGATCGAGGACCGCTTGCGGCATGCGGAGCGGCTGGCCGCCCTGGGCCGCCTGGTCGCGGGAGTCGCGCACGAAGTTCGCAACCCGCTGGCGACGATTCGATTGCGCGTGCAAATGGCCCAGCGAGAGGCGCGAAATACTCGCGTGGACGAATCGTGCGTGATCGCCCTCGAAGAAATTGAGCGATTGAATGGCATGGTTAATCGGTTGTTGAATTTTGCGCGTCCCGTCCGTTTTCAACCCGAGCCAACCAGCCTGAGACAACTGACCGAACAAAGATTGAATCGATTTCTGGAGAACGCTCGGAAGAACGGCGTCAATTTCGTAACCAGTTTTCCAGAGGACGGAACTTTGCTTCCAATCGACCAGAGCAAGATGGCCCAGGTTTTCGACAACGTCATTCAGAATGCCATTGAAGCCATGACCGAATCGGGAGGGACTTTGTGGGTGAGCGTGACCTCCACCATGAAGTCCGCATCCGGAACCGATAAAGTCCGAGTCGAATTCCGCGACACGGGAAACGGGATCAACTCCAGCATGATCAGCAGAATTTTTGACCCCTTCTTCACCACCAAGCCTTCCGGAACCGGGCTGGGCCTTTCCATTTGCCACGAATTTGTGCGCGCCCACGGCGGAGAAATTCAGGTCGAAAGCGCGGAAGGGGACGGCACCAGCGTGCGGATTATTCTGCCCGTCCGCGAGGACGTCACCGAGACTCTGCGCGCCTCTTAGAGCCACACATGGGCCAAACCATTCTCATCATCGACGATGAAATCAACCTCCGCAAAACGCTTGCGGAGATTCTGGGCGGAAGAGGCTATGAAATCCTGGAAGCCGGGGACGGCGTGGAAGCCATAGATCTCCTGCAGAAAGCCACCCCGGATCTCGTATTCAGCGATTGGAGGATGCCGAAACTTGGAGGCGAGGATGTCCTCCGGCACATTCGGAACGAGCAGCGGCTTGCCGCGGTTCCTGTCATTGTCATCACCGCGTTCGGTTCCAGCCACAACGCGATTGAGGCGCTCCGGCTCGGCGCCTACGATTTTGTGATGAAACCATTCGATCTGGAAGAAATCTCGCTGACCGTGGAACGCGCCCTCGCGCATTCCTCGCTCAATCGGGAAGTCACGGACCTGCGCGCCCGTATCGAACGCCAGAATACGCTGGGAACAGGGCGGATGATCGGTTCCAGCAGCCGGATGCTGGACGCCTTCAAAATGATTGGAAAAGTCGCGGAGACGGACACCACGGTCCTGATCTGCGGGGAATCAGGAACCGGCAAAGAGCTCGTAGCGGAAGCAATTCACAACTACAGCCGCAGAAAAGACAGGGCATTCATAGTCGTCAATTGCGCGGCTCTGCCGGAAAATCTGTTGGAATCGGAATTGTTCGGCTACGAACGCGGGGCCTTTTCGGGTGCGGCGGCGCGAAAAATCGGCCGATTCGAAATGGCGGAAGGCGGAACAATCTTTCTGGATGAAATTGGCGAATTGTCTCCAAACCTTCAGGCCAAGCTGTTGCGAGTCTTGCAGGACCACAGCTTCGAGCGCCTGGGCGGCACCGAAACCATCAGTGGCGATTTTCGAGTCCTTGCCGCGACCAATCGCGACCTGGATGCCACGGTGCGCGAGAGACTTTTTCGCGAAGATTTATTTTACCGGTTAAATGTGGTTCGGATTACTGTGCCCCCCTTGCGGGACCGCCGGGCGGATATCATTCCCCTGGCTGAACACTTCTTGCGGTTGTACAGCGAAAATAATGGCCTGGACGCGGTTGGTTTCTCTGAAGAAGCCATGCTTATGCTGCAAACTTACTCGTTTCCTGGAAACGTTCGGGAACTTGAAAATATGGTCGAGCGCGCTGTCTTGATGGCCCGGGGCCGTGTCATCCTGCCGATTCATTTTCCCCAGGTGACAGCCTCTTCGCCGGCGTCGGCCGCCAGTTTGATCGAAGCGGACCTGCTGTCGCTCCCGTTTCACAAAGCCGTCGGAGAACTTGAAAAAAAACTGATTGAAAACGCGATTCGACTATCCTCGGGCAACAAGACGGAAGCTGCCAACCGCCTGCAGATCAATCGGCGCCTTCTTTATCAGAAAATGAACGAACACCAAATTAAAGAATAAAGGCAGTTTGCACGCACCAGTCTGTAAGAATCGTTAGGGAAAAGGGCAGCGCGCACGCGTTGGCGCAAAAGTACACAGATGCGGATGCGATCTCTTCGGAATCCAGAGGAAATTTTATGTTTTGCGTTCCGTGTCCGATTCGATACGGGCTTCAGCTTGGTTGAGGCGGTCGACCAGCGTGTTCAGCGCCTGCAAAAGGGATTCGATCAGGAGCGGATGCTCGCCATTGCCGTCGCCCGTGTTGGGCAGCGTCAGGGCAGGCGCCGGAGGCGGCGCTTGCGCCAGCGGATCGACAATATGCAAATCAAAGTCGCGCGCAACTTCTTCCACCAGTTCCGCGGGCACGGGATTCTTCTGTTCCGCAAATGAGCTGACCAGCGCGTGTTCGCAAAGCAGATTCGTGACCCTGGGAATCCCGCGCGCAAAACGGTGGACTGCCACGACTGCTTCCGGACTGAATATATCGGGATTTTCCGCTCCCGCAATGCGCATGCGCTCTTGAATGTACCCCTGAGTTTCTTCCAGGGTGAGCTGGCGCGTTTTCGCCCGCAGCGTGATGCGTTGGCGCAACTGCCGGAGTTGCGGCTGGTTGAGCTTTTGTTCGAGCTCGGGCTGTCCCGCGAGAACGATCTGCAACAGTTTTTCGGTGGAGGTCTCCAGATTCGTCAGCAGCCGGATTTCCTCGAGCATTTGCGGCGAAAGGTTCTGCGCCTCATCGACCACCAGCACGGCGCGTTCTCCAGCCTGATAGCGGTCCAGCAGCCACTGATTTAATTTCAGCAGCATCTGGCCTTTTTGCCGTGATTCGCAGGGGATGCCGAAATCGGCCATCATGAAATCGAAAAATTGCGAGACGCTCAACCGCGGGTTGAACACAAAGGCGGTGAAAACCCGTTCCTTGTGCAGCCATTCGAGCAGCTTGTTGATGAGCGTGGTCTTGCCGGTTCCGACTTCCCCGGTTAGCAGAATGAAGCCCTTGCGGGTCTCAATTCCGTACGTCAAGCAGGCCAGCGCTTCCTGCGTGTTTGGCGTCAGGTAAAGATAGCGCGGGTCCGGATTGACGTTAAACGGATTCTCTTTGAGTCCGAAGAACTTCTTATACATGCAATGACCTCGGGGCCAAAATACATGGCACGACCGCTGGGATTTCCTTGTTCATGCGCATGAATTAACGAGCCGCCTCATCGATCGGGCGGAGATGCCAATTTATCGACACTCCAATCGTTTGTTGCAGCCCTGTTCCGCCGCAATTGGCCACCGGGCAGTTGGCGGGACTGTTCTGTTCCGACGCGCCGTAATTGAAATTGATCTGTGCGTGCGGGCCGATAAGCCGGCCCAGGTTAGCGCCCGCGAACCAGTTGTCGAATCGGACCGTTGCGACGGCCGCTGTGGGAAGACTATCGTTCATGGCATACCCTGCGTTGATGGATCCCTTCCAGAAGCGCGTAAACTGATAGCTCGCCTTGCCGGTAAACGTATTGCCTGTCGCCCCCAGGAACACACCTGACCCGCCGTTCAGGCCGCGCGCATAAGTAAAAGTGACTCCGCTCCGGCGCCGTTCATAAGTCAGCGCAGTGTTGACCGAAGCAAACACCAGCTGGAAATTTCCGGCCGGCGTGGCCCAAAGTATATCTTGCGGTCCGGCGGCCACCTGGAACGCCAGACGACCTGTAATTTTCCTGCCGTAGGCTAGGTCGCCCACGTAGTCCACTATGGAGGTCCCGCTTCCAACTACGGAATTGACCGTCCCGCTGTAGTTAATTCTGCCGTAGTTTCCGAGAATGGCGATGGAATCGGACGGATCAAGCAGGAAATCGTAGCCCGCTTGCGCGTTCTCCATGGTGCTGTTGAAGTAGCCGGTGCCGGTGAATTGCAGCAAGCCGTAGGAACCGGAAAGAGTCAACGCCGATCTGCGGCTGAAGGAATACTCCAACTGACCGAGAATCGAGTTTCGGTAGCGCATATCTGTTCCGGTATTGATGGTTTCTGCCGGCTGGAACGCCTGCGAGAAACTGGACAGAGATGTGTTTAACACGCTTGAAAATTCAGAAGCCAGCCCGGGGCCGCCCATGCCCTGGCCGGTAAATGCGGCGCCGGGCGAGGCCGCAAAATCGTCGCGAACAATAACGTGCCACCTGGCCCAATCAGCTTCCTGGGACACAATCAGGTCGTGGAATTGATAATGCGGAGAATTTACGCCGGAAGTCGCGCCCGCCGCGCCAAAACCTATGTTGAATGTTTCACCCCCGTTATAGAGGGTGGAAAAGTGATACTCGCTCCAGTTGCGAGTAAAATTCAGGCTGCCGCTGGCGATGGATATGCCGGCCAGGATCGTTTTCCCGGTGGTGCCGGGCAAAGTTTCCCCAAGCTGTGAAATTGAAATTGCAGGGTCGAAAATATTGCTGGTGTGTTGCATCGAGCCGAGCGTGAAAGGCGTGGCTCCGGCAAGAGTATTCTGATCGGGAGTGACCTGCGAAGGATCATATTGCTGCGGATTATAGGTTGTCGTAACACCGCGTGCCGCACCGATAGGTGTTTTATTCGGATATATGGCGCTCGGCCTCGTATCCAGCGGTTGCAGCGGAGCGTTCGGATCGAGGGGCGAGGTATCCTGTTTTTGATCTTGCGCGTATGCCGCAGTAGCGCAAAGCACTAAAGCGACAGCGAGGGCCCGGCTTGTTTTCCACAAATTCATGGTTTCACCTCTTACGGGACGACGACCGTGTCGCCCGGCTCCAGCTTGATATTTTGGTCCGGATTGTCACCCTTTAGAACTTCACGGTAATTGAAGGGAATCTCGGTATGCTTGCCATTCACCACTCGCATCACGTGGATTTTTTTCACATTCGCAAAGGTCGTAAATCCGCCCGCGCTCGCCAGGGCCTGTAATACGGTCGTTCCCGGAACCAGGGGAAACGCGCCGGCGCGAAGCACTTCGCCGACCACAAACACGCGCTGGCTGTTGATTTGCGTGACGATCACGGTGACCTGAGGCTCGGTCAGGAACTTGCGCAATTTCTCGGTCACCGCGGCGGCCAATTGCTGCGGCGTCGAACCCGCCGCCTGCACGTCGTTGATCAAGGGCAGGGTTATTTTTCCGTCGGGCCGAACCGGCACGACGCGCGTCATGTCCGGCTCTTTCCAGACATTGACGTCGAGCACATCTTCCGCACCGATCACGTAGGACGGATCCGTTGTGGCTGGCGTGACCGCCATTCCAGGTTCGCTGCCGCTGGAAGCGCCGTTCCGAGCCGCGTTGACGGGTGGATCTTGCTTCCCGGTCTTCTTGTCCTGGAACGCTGCCGGCGTGTTCGCCGCGCTCGCGAGCATTATCATTGCGCCAAGAAAAAGAAATGTTCGGTTCATCACAGACCTCCTCATTGCTCCTCAGGGCGGTCGGAACCGTCCAGACCCAGCTGCTTTAATTTATAGAGCAACGCCTTATAGCTGATTTGCAGCTCTCGCGCCGCCCTCTTTCGATTCCAATGCGTTCGCTCGAGTTGGTTCAGAATCATGGCTCGCTCGGCCACCCGCGAAGCTGCTCGCGCCGCCTCCTTGAGGGAACCTGACGGAACCTGCGAGCTGCCAGGTTCGGCGATTCTCGAACCGACTGGCGGAGGGTCCGGCGCCTTGGCTCTATATTCAACCGTAAGGTCGTGCGTGGCAAGATGTTCGTCTCCCAGGGCCACGATTTTTCGCACCACATTTTCCAGCTCGCGGATGTTCCCGGGCCAGGAGTGGCGCAGCAGCAAACTCATCGTGGAATCGCTGACTTTCGGCTCCGGCCGCTCAAACAGGGAAGCATATTTTTGGAAGAAAAATTCAAGCAAAGCGGGAATGTCTTCTTTTCGATCCCGCAACGGAGGCAGCCGCAGGTGAACACAATTGATTCGGTAATAGAGTTCTTCTCGGAATCGTCCGGCCTTCATCTCTTCCTCGAGATTTCGCGTGGTCGACGATATGACGCGCATGCTGCAGCAGCCTTGCGGCGGCGTGCCGCTTCCGTCGGGAAGCAGCTGAAGCAGGCGGGTTTGCGCGGCCGGCTCCAAGTAGTTGATCCCGTCCAAAAATAATGAACCGCTGCTCGCTGCTTCCTCTTCAGAAACGTTTTCCGGAAGCCGCAGGCGCGCGGAGAGTGAATCCCCTGTCAATCCGGAGCATCCGCACTTCACAAACGGCTCATTCCGGCGCCTGGAGAGCCTGTGAATTTCAAGAGCCACGACTTCCTTCCCCGTGCCGCTTTCCCCAACCAGGAGAACCGGAATCTCCGTGGAGGCAATGTCCGCAATTGTTCTCTCCATTGCGCGCATGGCCGGGCTCTTGCCAGGAACGAAATAATGGTAGCCACGTGCCCGTGATTCTGGCACTCCCACCGATAGAAGGTTTTCGTCCGCCCGAGTTGCCATTCCACCTCTTCAGCAAGAACGCAGACTGCTCAGCTCACACAAGTGGCTTCCGCAATATAGAGCAAAGTATGGGCCATGCCCATGACCACCGTTTCAGAATGTTGCCATCGAACTTAAGTGCCTTGTTTGGTTTAATTTGAAGGGTGGTAAGCCTGGTGGTCAGCGCCTCATGTATTGCGTTGTGGGATATCTCCAGTTACCACATTGTGGAAATGTATTTCCATGCCGGATTGATCTGCCCATTTAACCATCTGTAATCTACACATAATAAAGGGCATACCAAGACGCGAGTGAGACTCGCTTCTTTCCCTGGTTTTTGCAGTGAATTTTTGCAGGTGGAAGCAGATTTCCACAATATACCCTAACTTTTCAACAATTCCCCAATCGAAACAACCTCACTACGTCTTCGTTCCAGCCTTCCTGCAAAACGAACCCTACTTGCTTGCGGACCAAGTTCAACGGGTTAGCTTTTCGTCTCTTTGGGGGGAACAATTTCGCCGCTGGGAGGGCTCATTCCACGCTTGGCTGGCAAGCCAGCCCTGCGGATCTTGTAGAGAAGGGCGCGGTAACTGATTTTCAAGGCGCTCGCAGTTCGTTTGCGATTCCACCGATTGGCTTCCAATACGCTCAGAATGATCTTCCGCTCGAGATCATGAACCGCCTGACGAGTCACTTTCTTGAGATGGATCTGGCCTTCCACCGGGATTTCCGGCGTCGCGTGTGTATGCTCCCAGTTCAAGATTTCGCTGGAAATAGCCTCTTCCGAACCGAGGATTACATATCGCTCAATGAGATTCTCCAATTCGCGAATATTCCCAGGCCACGAATGTTTGCCCAGCAAATGGAGCGCCGCGGGAGATAGCGGCCTTGCCTGCATGTTGTGGCGCGCTTTGTGGATCTGCAAAAAATAAGCCACCAGGTCGGGGATGTCTTCCGCCCGAGATCGCAGCGGTGGAAGGTCAATGCTCACCACGTTGATTCGGTAGAATAAATCCTGTCGAAACCTGCCATTGGCGATTTCCTGTTCGAGCCGCCGGTTGGTCGCGCAGATCACTCCGAGTTGAACGCGCCGGTCTTCCTGCCCGCCAATTCTGCAGAACTGCCCATCCTGCAGAAGCTGAAGCAATTTGGCCTGCAACGACATGTCAATTTCATCGATCCCATCGAGAAAAAGCGTGCCGCCATCGGCTAATTCCACTCGCCCGGGCTTGGACGAGTTCGCGCCGGTGAAGGCGCCCTTCTCGTAACCGAACAATTCGCTTTCCAGCAGCGCCCCGGGGATCGCCGCGCAGTTTACCTTGACGAACGCCGCATCGGGTTTAGGAGAGAGGTGGTGAATAAAACTGGCCAGCAACCCCTTCCCCGTGCCGCTATCGCCCTGGATGAGGATCGGGACGCCGGATTGGGCCACTTTATCGATCTTCTGCCTCGCGGTCTGCATGGATGCCGATCGGCCGAAGATCAGGTTTACGGGAGGCAGATTCCCCGTCCGGTCACCAAACCCTGCCCTGGAAATAGCTGAAGTCGCCATATCGCCTTAGTCTTGATGAAATTTGAGGGGATACAGACCGCCCCCCCTTAATCAAATGCACACAATGAACCAAACTAATCTGGCCATGGGAATTTATCTTGCCCCTTCCAGCAGGCCACCTCAAACGCACATCTTCTTATAGGTCAATACCTTGCAGGGATTGTGAACCGTCTGGTGACACCTTGCTTACGGTTCAACAACTTCTGGAACCGTCGGGCGGTGTGAAATGTTTTTCTCTAACGGGGCACCCGGCTTCCGAGGTGCGATTGAAATAGACAATTCCATGGACAGCCGACTGACCGAACAGGAGTTGTACGGAGGGTCTGGGATAATTGGCAAATTGCAGCTATCTCCCCTGTTTTCAATCACAACTCTGTTTGGGCGAAGTGGTAAGAGAACAGGGGCAGGCCATTTTTCTTGATTTCTTCGTAAATGCAAACAAGGCGTTCATTAGCCTGCGTTGGGTCTGCTCCAAGTCATCGCTTCCGATCAATCGGTTCGCGCTGACATTTTTGGTGTAGTTAGCTTTGCGCAAGCTGGATGCAAGGAACAGTGGGATGATTTGCAATTGGTTTAAGTTCTGGTTAGTGTTTTCATCAGCCGGAATAACCGCGCGCGCGCCTCCTGACCCATCGCTGTAAACTCAATGCCCATCCCCTTGCCGGGCTGGCTGTCGCACACCAACGCGCGGGCGCGCACGTCTCCACCAGGCACTTCGAAAACAAGCTTAATTACATCTCCGCTGGGGGGAGGATCGAGGGTTGCGATAAACAGCCCGCCAAGCGCTAAAACGTTGGCATACGAGATTCTGCGTTTGCCCATGTGTTCCCAGGCCACTACAGCGCCTTTCGGCAATGACACGCGAGGATATCTCCGAACTTTCTTGCTGGAAGACATTAGTTCCCACTTGTTTTAAAGACTAATCGATCCAGTCATCCTAAAACCAGATTCCCAATGGAAGATTGTCGTAAGAGCAACACTGCCGGAACAAGATCGCCCCAAAACTTCTTATCCACCGGAATCCCGTGAAGAGGCGCCGCGTGCCATACTCCAGAATCTGTCCTTTGAGCAGCTTGCCATTCCACCCGAGGAAGCACTACGGTTTGCCCGCGTCGATCGCATTCGTCTTTCCAGGCCATGAAAATCAAGTGGAATCCATGCCCTCGGCGCAGTGAGCGTGGTACGCCCTCAAAATCCAAATCAAAGGCCGGGACACGTGCCAGTCAGGGTTCTGGGAATCCCCGGTGCGAACAGCTTTTCGACCCTCAGGTCTCCATTCAGTTACCGTTGTGTGTCTACGCAACTTCCTATAGACCGAGCCTTGCTCCGTGTTCGTGGTTCCGATAATCTCGGAGTCTGTGAAAAAGACGGCCAAGAAAAACGCGCTGCACGTTTGCCTGCTTTCGCCGCACCCACTTGTGCTCAGCGAATTCGAGCGCGTGTTGTCGAGCCCCGAGTTCAAGACAGTCTCAAGGCATTTGGAATCGACGCTGGGCCCGGATTTGCGCCACCTGCCGATTCCCAAAGCCGCGGTGTACGTCGTGGACGCTCACGTGGCCAGGCCCGCGGCCGGAGCGCTGCTTTCCAATATCCTCGATCATCACACCGAGGCGCGTATCCTGGTGGTCGCCGAAAAATTTGATGCCGCGGAGAGCTACACGCTGCTGCAGATGGGCGCAAAAGGATTGCTCAGCTACGCAGAAGCGCGGGAACAATTGCCGCGCGCCTTGCCGCTGGTGGCCAATGGTGGATTCTGGGTTCCTCGTTCCGTGCTTTCGGGGTTTGTCGATTCGGTTCTGGCCGGATCGCACAGCCGCCGCCTGAAGGCGGATAGCGCGGCGGACTTGAGCCGCCGGGAACAGGAAGTTCTGGGTTCGCTGCTCGAAAATCTGGCCAATAAAGAAATTGGAAGCAAGCTCAATATTTCCGAGCGAACCGTGAAATTTCACGTTTCCAATTTGCTGAACAAGTTCGGCGTCCGCCGCCGGGCTGATCTCATCCTACTGTGCTATCAAAAGCGCAGCGCCACCACTTGAGCTGCACGCCGGCCGCGATCAGGTTCCCAATTCGTGATTGGCAACTGGGCACACAGGCGCGGCGGGCGGGTATTGCGCCGGTTCGAAAATTGTTATAGTCGGCTCGTCAACAGCGGAATCAGAAATTCGACAGGAGCGGGAAAAGACATCAATGCCTACCGATCGCAAACCTGAATATTTCAAGGGCGCGCAACTCCGCGTCGGAATTATTGGTTGTGGGTATGTAGGGCTGCCGCTGGGCCTGAGATTTGCGGAAGCCGGGCACCGGGTGACCGGGTTTGACACGGATCCCGTAAAAGTAGAAAAGCTGAACCGCGGACAAACTTACATCCAGCATATTCCACAGAACAAGATTCAACAGTTCGTGCAGTCCAGGCATTTTGGGGCGACCACCGATTTTTCCAAGCTGGCGGAAGTCGACGCGATCATCATCTGCGTGCCGACTCCTCTGGACCAGCGGCGCGAGCCGGACCTTTCATTCGTGGAGGACACGGCCCGGGCCATCCGCCCGAACCTGCAGCGCGGCCAACTGGTGGTCCTGGAATCGACAACTTATCCGGGAACGACCGAGGAACTGGTGCTGCCGGTGCTCGAAGAGACTGGGATGAAGTGCCCGGTTGCGCATGGTCCGGACAACGAGCAGATCGGGACCGATTTCTTTCTGGCATTTTCGCCGGAGCGCGAAGATCCCGGCAACAAACAATATGGTCTGGCGCAAATCCCCAAGGTTGTGGGGGGCGTGAATCCACCATCGGGACGCGCGGCCTGTTCCCTGTATGCGCAGATCGTGGCAAAAGTCATACCGGTGAGCTCGACGCAGGCAGCGGAAATGACCAAGCTGCTCGAAAACATATTCCGGTGCGTGAACATCGCTCTGGTCAACGAATTAAAAATGCTGGGCATGCGCATGGGGATTGACATCTGGGAAGTGATTGACGCGGCGGCCACCAAGCCCTTCGGGTTCATGCCGTTTTATCCGGGGCCGGGTCTCGGCGGCCACTGCATTCCCGTGGATCCGTATTATTTGTCCTGGAAGGCCAGAGAGTACGATTTCGCAACCCGCTTCATCGAACTGGCCGGCGAAGTGAACACGGCGATGCCCTATCACGTGGTGGATTCGGTCGCCGCGGCGCTGAACGAGCGGCAAAAATCTTTGAAGAATTCACGAGTCATGGTTCTGGGGGTGGCCTACAAGAAGGACGTGGACGACATGCGCGAGTCGCCTTCGTTAAAGATCATCGAACAGCTGACCCTGCGCGGGGCCAAGGTAGAATACAACGATCCGCATTTCGCGGAGATCCCCAAGCTGCGCCATTACAATTTCCAGGGAATGAAGTCCGTGCCGATCGACGGCAAGTCTCTGGGCGCATACGACTGCGTGCTCATCGCCACCGATCACAGCAGCTACGATTACTCGATGATTGTGGAGTCCTCGCAACTGGTTGTCGACACGCGCAATGCCACCCGCCGGATTGCGCGGCATCGCAATAAAATCGTCCTGGTCTGAAGCCGCCCGCGGACGATTTCGGCTGCTCTTCTGATGCCTTTCTGATGTGGTTACTCATTGAAGCGCCTGGCCTTGCGTACTATTGTTTGAATTCATCGCTTCCCGTAGCATGGCCCTACATGTCCACTTCCAATCCACTGCAAGGCGTGCCCGAAGTGAGCCGCAGGCGCAGCCAGCGTGTGATCCTGAGCCTGGGTATTATTGTGCGCACCGAAGACGCTCCCAAGGACAGGGCATTTGAAGAGGAAACGCATACTCTGATTGTGAATGCGCACGGGGCGCTCATCGCTTTAACAGGCAGAGTGTCAAAGGGTCAAAAGCTTCGTCTGACCAACCGCGCCACCAAGCAAGAGTTGGTTTGCCAGGTTGTGAACCTGGGCCAGTCAAACCAAAGCAAGGGCCAGATCGGCATCGAATTTCTCACTCCCTCCCCGGATTTCTGGCACATCTCTTTCCCGCCGGAAGATTGGGTCTTGCCTGAATCGACTTCCGTCACGTCTGACAAAGGTTGATGCCCATTTTCGGGCGGTCCGCCCGAAAAATTCGACTTCAAGCGGGCTAGGAATGTGCAGGTGCTCTTCGTAGTGCACAATTGACTTTTGCCGGCGCGTATTTCGATTGCATCACGCACTCGATCAAAGATTCATATCTATTCGCGAAACTTCCAGGCGGTTGCCTGCCGCTCCGTGGCCGCCTGCTGTTAAGATTCGGCCATGGCACGCGCACGGAAACTTTTTCCAATTTACGGAAGCGCGCTCGCGAATACCATGCTCCTGGCGATCGAGCGCGATCACGTAGTCGACCGTTTCGTGGCCGCCTATGTGGCGCAGCATGACCGCCGCGGAATTCTGGGCGGCCCTGCGCGCGAGCGGGAACTGGCCGAAACGATTGGCCGGGAGATCCTGCTGGCCATGAATGTGGAAGTGCGCGAGGCATTGCCGGCTTTTTTCGGCGGAAAGCAAAAGGGCAAATTAAAAACGGAAGAAACGGAAGCGATCGATGCCTTTTTCCGCGAGCTGCACGCTGCTCTGGCGCGCGCGCAAAATTGGAATGGGGAAGATCGCCGGCAATTTCGGCGCGACCTTGCGCTGTACTCGGATTTCAGCATGCGGCAGAAGATAACGGCGAAAAGTCGAAAGCGGACGGAAAAGTCTGAAGAAGAAGCTCCCTTCATCGCACGGGTGGCCTTGCTGCTCGATCCCTCCATGCTGGAACAGGCGCGGCGCGCGGCGCGAAAATTCCACAGCGGCGTAGGGCTGCTGGCCCGGAAATTTCTGCGCCAAACGCTTGGGTAGCGCAGGCTTCACAGGCTGCGGAAAAAACCCCTTCAAGATTTTGTCATTCCGAGCGAAGCGAGGGATCTCTCTTTCTTTTCAAGGGGGGCAAAATCGCAGAGAGATTCCTCGTTTCTCTCGGAATGACAAAATAAACTACTTTTTCCGCGGCCAATTCAGCCAGTGGGGTTTCTGCCGCGGCCCCCTAGCGGAAAACCCACGCACTGAAACCTGTGCTACGTGGCCTCACCCCGCATGCGATCTCAATTTCCCGGCCCAGCGTCAGGAAGAAAATATTTCTCATCCACTACGAAATACGCTCTACCTGCACGGCGGTGCCGTAGGCGAGCACCTCCGTGACGCCCTGCATAATTTCCGTGGCATCGTAACGCATCGCGATGATGGCGTTGGCGCCGTGCTCGGCGGCATGCTGCATCATTAATTCGTATGCCTCTTCGCGGGTGTTCTCGCAGAGTTCGGTCAGAATCGTGATGTTGCCACCGAGGATGGTTTGGAGTCCCGCCCCGATGGAGCCGAGCAAACTGCGCGATCGCACGATGATGCCGCGCACGATGCCGTAATTCCGCACGATGCGATAGCCGGGCAATTCCTGTGACGTCGTCACCATGGTGGTTTCCACGCGTACGGGCATGGCTGTTTCTCCTTGTGTACGGATTAGCCGCATAGCGATAGTAACTGGTCTTCCGCCGGCTACGCGTTGAAATTTATCTGGTATGCTCCGGCCTGTACCTCTCGGTGGCAGGGCAGGCGATGCTCACACTGTTCTACTTGCTCGTCCTCGAACAGCTTTTGCAGGGCCTGTACAGTCTTTGGGACGGGCTGGGCTGGCTTCGGCTGGCGCAGCGGCGCACAGGAACTCATTCTGGGTTTTACAAGCCGCGCGTGGCTTTATTTTGCCCGGTGAAGGGCGCCGAGCCGGGCCTGGAACAAAATATCTCGGCGCTCGTTTCTTTTGACTACCCCGATTACGAAATTTTTTTCACCATGGCCAGCGCTGACGACCCCGCGCGTAAAATCATCGAGCGCATCACCGCCCCCAGTAAGCACAAAATTCATATCGTGATCGCCGGCAGGCCAGACGGCTGCGGGGAAAAAGTGAACAATCTCCGCGCCGCCGTTCTGCAGGCCGCGGAGGGTTTCGATGTTTATGCATTTGCGGATTCCGATGGACGTCCCGGCCGGAACTGGCTTGCGCGGCTGGTGGCCCCGCTGGAGGATTCCAATCTCGGCGCAGTGACAACATTTCGCTGGTTTTTCCCGCAGACCGGGGGATTCTGGAGCGCGCTGGCCTCCGCCTGGAACGCGCCCGCCGCGACGTATCTTGGCGAACATCACAAAAATTTCAGCTGGGGAGGCGGCACGGCGATTCTTCGGGAACGCTTTGAGCAATGCAACGTGGTTGATTTCTGGAACGGGTCGGTGAGCGACGATCTTTCCCTTACCCGGGCGCTGCGCCAATATGGACTTCCCATCCTGTTCGCGCCGGAATGCCTGGTCCCCACAATTTTCGATTGTGACGCCTCCGAGCTTCTCGAATTCACCAACCGCCAGATCATCATCACGCGCGTGTACGAATCGAGATTGTGGGCCCTGGGCGGCTTCGCCCATGCGCTGTATTGCGGTGCGGTCCTGCTTGGAGTTGGATTATTTTTCAGTAATCTGGTGCAGGGGATTCCCGCAATTCAGTTGCTGTTGCTGGCGATTGCCCCGCCGGTGCTTTCCATGGGGCGCGGAGTGCTGCGCCTTGCCGCGATCATGGAAATTCTTCCGGAATGGAAGACCAAGTTGCTGGCCGACAGCTGGATCTGGACATTTCTGGCGGCCGTCGCGCCGTTCCTGGCTTTGTGGAACACGCTGGTGGCCTTGTTCAGCAGGCAGATTCGCTGGCGCGGATTGCGCTACGAGCTACTCTCCCCCGCACAAACGCGCATCCTCACACGCTGACCTCGCGCAACACTCTCATTATTTTTCGAGTTCACGCGTTTCCGGAAAAGATTTAACACAGAGAACACGGAGAAAGACGAGAACCCAGAGAATGCGGAGAGATTTTTCAGCCGCCCGCCAGGAATGGAAAATGCGCGGATGCGGCCATGAAAAAAATCATCGGAAAACTCAGCCAGAAATTAATTTGCATGGTGAGCGTGGCCAGGCGCGCCAAATTCGCCGCTTCGGGCGGCATGGGTGTTCCTTGTTCCGAGGCCGCGCGAGTCCAGGCAATCAATCGCTTTTGGCAGCGCCACGCAATGCCCCACACGTTCAGAAAAAGGATCGTCCCAAGCCCGCCGCCGATCGAAATGCAAAGCGTGCGGTTGCCCGCTCCGGGCTGCGCCAAGAGCGAAACAACCAGCCAGGAAACGGCCGCCATTACAAAAATCACCAGCGCCCCCGCCACGAATGGATTGCCCAGCGGGCCTCCGCCCCGCAGCAGCGCCATTTCGATGGCAAATGCGGCGAGCCAGCACGCCAGCCAAATCCCAATCCACGAGACCCAGGCATGCGGCCGGCCGGCATTGACCGCGTCGGTCTTGGCCAGAATCATAAAATAGCGGAACCCCGCCAGCCAGCCGACCAGGGCGCTCCACCGCAGCCACCACAAGCCCCGGGAAGCGATTTCCGGGAATACTTTGGCGCGCGTGGCAGGATCGAACGTTTTCAGCGTGGGAGCCACCGCAAGGACGAAAAAGTACAGAAAGCCCAGCCATAGAAATCCGGCCACAATATGCATCCAACGCAAAGAGATCTGCTCAATACTCGACGGGCTGGCAGCGAAGGCTATATCCAGCTTCCAGAGTGCAAATGTGGCCGGCCACGCCGGCCATTCCATCAAAAAGGCCATAAGACCCCCTTTTTCAAAGAGGTGCTCCGATGGGGCATTGTATGCCAGTCGGAGCGGCGGTGGAGACTTTAACAGTCCTGTTGGGAAAAATTTTCTGGTACATGGAAATCTCTACCGTGCGTCAGGTGAACACCTTACCCGAATGTAGGTCAACTCCTTCCGTTTGTGTGTAAGTATTTTCCGCCACAGATGGTAGATGGCTTGCATAGAGACTGTGTCATTTTGAATCATTGGTATGGGCCGTTCGCATGAATAAGTAAGGTCATGCCACTAGGCATGGCTCGCGTTTTTCCGAGGAGTTGCCAAGGGCGAAAGTTTGTCCTCGGAGGCCACCCCTTCCCCGGTCCGCCGGTGGTCCTGCTCGGCAAGTGCGGCCACGCTTCGTAAATTGCCCAAGCTGAATCGCTTTGAATTTATAAAATTTAATTTGGTCCTTATCCCCGGCTTGGACTGAAAATTGTGAGGCTAACACTGATACACCGACGAAAGCAGTCCACCGAATCACAAAATCAGCGTCCGCCACTCACCTTGCAAAGTTTTGTTTTGTGCGAGCGATCCTCGGGCGCGGTGCGTTTCCGAGTCGAGGCGGAGCCCGATGGCAGCATGCCCGTCGAAAAAATTGCAGGTTTGCTGGCCGTACACTGCCTGGTGCGAGGCCAGGCGCCTGAAGATTACGAACTGATGATTGTTCCCCGGGAGTCTCTGCTGGAGGCCGCCGCCGAGCGCGCTCAGGAGCTTCTGGCCGCGGGACGAGCCCTGGGAGCGGGAGTCAAGGTAAGCCGCCGCGAGCAGGAAGTGCTGGACTGCATTCTACAAAGCCTCTCCAACAAGGAAATCGCCGCGAAACTGAATGTTGCGGAACGCACGGTGAAGTTCCACGTTTCTTCCTTACTGGCTAAGTTCGGGGTCGCTGATCGCGTGGCCCTCAGTCGCGAAGCGTCGCTCGGCCGCATGCCGGCGCTTTCGTCCCCCGGGCAAATTGCTCCTGAAAGCTTATTCGGCTTCCCGGTCCGCACGCAGCAAACTGAGCCGGAGGTTTCACCTGAGCCCAGCGCGCCCGAGAAGGCGGCCGCTCCGCCGAAACAATCTGCTCGCACGCGGAATCGCCTGATGCCCATGTTCGCGCGCGAGCGATTCGCGACGTAAATCCGGGTAGCGCAGGCTTCAGCCCGTGTGCTTTTTTGGTCGAACCGGAATCTAAACCAGACAGGCTGAAGCCTATCCCACAAAAAACAAACGGCCCATCCGGATCGATCTTCGGATGGGCCGCTGATTTTTCCGAACACTTTGAAATTCCCGCCATTGCGACAACCCGCGCCATTCCCCGGCGGAATTTCCAGTTGAGATTGCTATTTGGCCGCGGAGTAATGGCTCACGACTTCGTCCCAGTTGACCACGTTCCACCACGCCTCGATATAATCCGGTCGGCGGTTTTGATATTTCAGGTAGTAAGCGTGTTCCCAGACGTCCAGGCCGAGGATCGCTTTTCCGCCGGCCATAAGCGGATTGTCCTGGTTGGGCGTGGATTCAATCGCCAGCTTGCCGTCCTTGATGGTCAGCCAGGCCCAGCCCGAGCCGAACCGGCCCACTCCGGCCGCCGCGAATTTCGTCTTGAAATCGGCGAACGAGCCGAAAGCAGATTTGATCGCGTCCGCCAGCGCGCCCTTAGGTTCGCCGCCTCCGCCTTTCTTCATCAATTTCCAAAACATGGAATGGTTCCAGTGGCCGCCGCCGTTGTTGCGGACGGTCGCGCGAATATTTTCGGGGACTCGGTCGAGGCTCTGGAGCAGCTGATCGATCGACAAGGCCTGCAGATCAGCATGTCCATCCAGGGCCTTATTCAAATTGTTGACATAGGCGCCGTGGTGTTTGTCATGATGAATTTCCATCGTTAACTTATCGATGTAGGGTTCCAGCGAATCGCTCGGGTAGGGAAGCGGTGGTAGAACGTGGGCCAAAGGACCCTCCTTTTGTGACGATGCAGCTTGCTGTGACATGGATACCTCCTCACTAGACTTGGATGATAGCTCAGTGTCACTGGGCAGATGCATTCTAACTCTGACCACCGGACGGTACAACCGGGCTCCCTAGCACAGACTGCAGTCTGTGGATTTCCAAATAATCTTCACCGGCGCACGACCCGGGAGCACAGGCAGAAATCCACAGACTGAAGTCTGTGCTACTGAAACCGGATCCGCGCAAGCGCCCACTGCGCGTGGTTCGCGAGCAGGGGGTCGTTGGACGCAACCAATTCCGAAAGCCGCGCGCAAATTTCCGCGTAGCGCGGTTCGTCCGGGCGCAATCCGGAATTTCCAATCGCGACGCAGGCATTGCGCACCAGGCCGCGCCATTTCGCGCGCTTCACCGGGCTTCCTCGAAACACAGCGCGGAATTCTTCTTCGCTGAGCGAGATCATCCACTCCAGGTCCGGCGAAAAAAGCGAACGATCCGCGAGCTGGCGAGGCTGGAAATTCGGCAGCGGCGTCACCGCGGCGCGGCGATTCCACGGGCAAACGTCCTGGCAAATGTCGCAGCCGAGGACGTGCCGGCCGATGGGCTCGCGCAATTCGAGCGGAATCGCGCCCCGCAACTCAATCGTCAAATATGAAATGCAGCGCCGCGCGTCCAGAACGTACGGCTCGACGATGGCGCCCGTCGGGCATGCGTCGATGCACAGACTGCAGTTCCCGCACAAATCCGGCGCCGGTGCTTCCGCGGCTTCCAACGACGCCGCGAGATCGAGCGTCGTCACGATCACGCCGAGGAACAACCACGAACCCAGCTCTTCATTGATGAGGCAGGTGTTTTTTGCCAGCCAGCCCAGCCCCGCATATTTTGCGGCAACGCGTTCGATGATCGGGCCGGTATCCACATACGCGCGCGCCTCGAAGGGCTCTCGGAATTCGCCGCGCAGATTTTGGATCAGCGCTTCGAGTTTTTCGCCGAGCACTTCATGATAGTCATCGCCCCAGGCATAGCGGGAGATCCAGCCCCGCGGGCCGGATTGTGTGCTCACTTGCGCAGCCGCATCAATCGAAGAAGGAAGTGCCGTGTTGTAATTGAGCGCGCACACGATCACGCTGCGCGCGCCTTGCATCGCATGCGCAGGCGAATGGCGCCGCGCGTCGTGCAGGTAGCGCATTTCTCCCGCGTGCCCTCGTTCGAGCCACTCATCCAAATGGGCGAGCTCGGGAAACTCCGCAGCGGGAGCGACGCCGCAAAGATCGAACCCCGCCGCGCGCCCAAGCTCAATAGCCCGCGCCGCGATTTTGCCGTTCGTCATGGGTCGATTTTAGTAGGATAGGCTTCAGCCTGTCTGCTTTTGATTTTAGAAGCGGCGGCAGAAGTCAAATGCAGACAGGCTGAAGCCTGTCCTACTCGCGAGTGTACCGTTCTGCTTCGGTACTTCATCCAAGACGTGATCAGAAACGCGCAGCACGGAAGAAAGGGCAAAGATGGAGAAACGCAAACTGGGTAAGACGGGACTGGAAATCGCTCCTCTCGTTTTTGGAGGAAACGTCTTCGGTTGGACTGTGGATCAAACTACATCCTTCAAGTTGCTGGACGCATTTGCCGCCGCCGGTTTCAATTCCGTCGACACCGCGGACGCCTATTCCAGATGGGTGTCCGGCCACAAGGGCGGAGAGTCGGAAATAATTATCGGCGAGTGGATGAAGCGAAGCGGCAATCGAAATAAAGTCATCGTCGCCACCAAAGTTGGGATGGACATGGGTCTATTGAAAAAAGGACTCTCGAAATCCCACATCCTGCGGTCCGCGGAAGATTCCCTGCGGCGCTTGAAAACCGATTACATCGATCTGTATCAGTCGCACATCGACGACTCGGACACGCCGCTGGAAGAAACTCTGGGGGCCTACGCCGAACTCATTAAGCAAGGCAAAGTCAGGGCCATCGGCGCATCCAACCACAAAGCGGAAAGACTCGTAGCGGCGCTCGAAATAAGCAGGAAATCCGGCCTCCCCGAGTATCAGACTCTCCAGCCGAACTACAGTCTCATCGAGCGCGCCGAATACGAGAGCAATTTGGAACCTGTGTGTGTCAAAGAAGGGCTCGGCGTCATTAATTATTTTCCGCTGGCCGGCGGCTTTCTCTCCGGAAAATACCGTTCGGAAAAAGACGCGGCGGGAAAGCCCCGCGCCCGCAACGTAACCAAGTATCTCAACGAGCGCGGTTTCCGGATTGTCGAAGCGCTGGTCCAGGTCGCAAAGAAATACAACGCCACTCCCGCCAGAATTTCTCTCGCCTGGCTGCTTGCGCGCCCCAGCATCACGGCGCCCATCGTAAGCGCGACAAATCTGGAGCAGCTGAAGGATTTGATTTCTTTCGTCGACCTCGCGTTGGATCAAGATTCGATCGAATTCCTCAATCAAGCAAGCGCATAGGCGGTTTATTAGCGCAGGCTTCAGCCTGTGGATTTTTGTCCTCGCATATACGAACCCCCACAGGCTGAAGCCTGCGCTACTGTAGCCAGCAACGACCTTGGATCGGGTTTGGATCAGCGTACCCAGCTAAGCCACGCCCATCCAAACGCAAGCGTCACCAGCGTAATCGGAACGCCGGCTCGCAAATATTGCCCGAATGTGATCCGCACTTCAGGCCTGGCGCGCTCTACAACGATAATGTTCGCCACCGATCCCGTGATGGTCAGATTGCCGGCCAGCGTGCTGGCCATGGCCAGCACCAGCCAGCCCTGCTGCGGATTCGCAAATCGCAGCACCAGCGATTTCAGCAGCATCACCGCGGGAACGTTGCTCACGATATTGCTCAGCCCCGCCGTGACCAGCGCGAACGTTGCAGAGTTCTGCAAATTCCAGCGCCGGCCCACTTCCAGCAGCCGCCCCGTCAAGCCCACATTTTCGGCGCCGCCTACGATCAGAAACAATCCCACGAAGAAGACCAGCAATCCCCAATCCACCTCGTCGTAAACCAGCCGCGGCTCGTGCCTCCGCGTCATCAGCATGAGCGCCGCGCCGACCGCGGCCACCTGCGCCGGCGGCAATCCGGCAAGAAATCCTGCCAGGACCAGCAGAATGACCACTCCGGCCTTGATCAAGTTGCGGCGCGCACCGGGCGCCGGCTCTACCGGCGCAGCGGGCTGCGCAGCAGGCATCTCGCGCCGCGTGTAAATCAGCCACAGCACCAGCCAATCCAGCAGCAGCCCACCCAGGGCCACCGGCGCGAGATGAAAGAGAAACGCGCGGTAGCGGATCCCCGAGAAAGAGCCGATTAACATGTTTTGCGGATTGCCGGTAATGGTGGCGACGCTGCCGATGTTGGACGCCGTCGCCACAGCGAGCAGGTAGGGCGCGGGTTCGAGCCCCATGCGGCGCGCCACCTTCAGCGTGAACGGCACCATCATCAGGCAGATGATGTCGTTCACAAAAAATGCGGAGAACGCGCCGCTCAAAAAAATAATCGCCGGCAGTAAATGCTGCGGACGGATTCGCGCCGCGATCCATTCCGTCACCCAGTCGAAAAATCCGTCCAGGTGCAGGTAGGCGACCAGCAGCATCATCGAAAACAGCAGCACAATCGTCCCGAAATCGATGAAGTGCAGCGCGTCCGCGGGCCGCACCGCGCCGAACGCCACCATCAGCACGGCCCCGATGATGGCCGCTCCCGGACGGTCAATCTTCATTCCCGGAAATTTTCCCAGCGCAAATACCAGATAGCTGCAAAGAAAAATTGCGTAAGCGGCGAGGCGCGTGACTTCGCTCAACGTTGCGGGGGACACGGGCAAGCGCCGATGATAGCGCGCGTTCGCGCGACCGGCAACCGCGCAGGGAACACTTCCGCGCCATTTCCGCGAGTAGCTATGGCCCCCCGCGCGCGCGGCTGTTACAATACCGCTCAGTGAGCGATTGGCGACAAATTCAGGCCCGCATCCGCAAAGCAAGAACCAGCGCGGATCCCCCCGGCCAGCTATCCGCATTGTATGAACGCACCCACGACGCCATGGTGGCGTTCGAGCTTGCGCAGCTTTTTGAAAAGGCAGGCACAACCACCGAAGCCGTTCGCTGGTTCACCACGGCCGCCGAGCGATTCCGCCGCCCGCAATGGAAGCAAAAAGCGGAAGAAGGGCTGGTCCGCCTGGGCGCGCCGATTCCCGGGACGCCTGGCGCAATCGCCGGCGTAACTGTCAGCGAAACCACTGCAGAGCCAGTGACCCGATTGGAGCCGATCATTGCAGAATTTTCCGAAGAACAACCCAACGAAACCGAGCCGGAAATGAACGAGGGCGAGCAGGAATCCGTTTTTGAACAGCCGCCTGCGGCAGCCGCCGCAGGTGCAGCGCAGTCAACCGAGAATGGCCCGGACCGCCGCCGCAGACGCCGCGGTCGCCGCGGCGGTCGCGGGCGCCACAAGGGCGTGCGTACGGCCGCGCCTGCATCGGCCGCGCCGGCCGTGCCACCCGCTCCCCCATCCATGTTCGACCGGGTCGCTGAGCCGCGCCCGTTTCCAGTTGCGCGTCCCGCGGCATCCGCCGAGGTTGCGGAATCTCGAACGCACGAGCCGGAACCCGCGCGCGGTTACGAGACTACGCCTGCGGCTTCCTTATTGTCCTCGGCGCGCGTTCGCTCGGGCGATCCCGCGCTTTCCTCGCGCATGGCGCAACTCGAATCTCAGCTCCGGCGCCTCTTGGCTTGCTCGATCCATTCGCTCGAGCAGGCTGACGAAGCGCCCGCAGGTCCCGGCGTCTTTCTCATCACGGACACGGACCTGACCACCTACTATTACGCCGAAGCCTGCCAGACGTTGCGCGTTGGGATCGGAAACATGCTGCGCAGCGGGCGAGGCAGCCGCGAAGGCTCGAACCTGAAAGAAAAACTCGCCGAACATCTCGGCATCAACGAAGCGCGCGTCGGCAAATATCTGAAAGACCATTGCGGCGTGCGCTGGCTGCAGCTCGATGAAGGCGCGCCGCTATTGGCCCACTTTGCCGTCGCCGTCCTCCGTCCTATCTCAAACGAATAACGCGCGAATCTCTCAATATTACCAACCGTTTTTGCTGGCGTGGCGCGAGTCGTGGACAATTGTGGTTCCGCGCGTCTACACTTGGCCTGCAATTGTTGCGACAATTTTTTTGAGTAGATGAAGAGTTGTGAGACAGCCGTAGCAAGTCGGTTTTCGGTGGCGCCGGCGTCCCGCCGGCGGTTTCCAAGCCCTTTGCAAGGCGCAAGAATGCCGGCAAGATGCCGGCGCCACCGTTGCCAGTTGGTGATTCTCATCCACGCTGGCTAACACGCTTGAAGGAATCCAGCGGAGGCGGAAAGCAGTGCGCACGCAAATCGGCATTGTGGGGGCGGGTCCGGCGGGACTGGTCCTCGCCCACCTGCTCCACCTGCAGGGGATCGAATCCATCGTTCTCGAAACGCGAACCAGGAAATACATCGAAGAGCGCGTCCGCGCGGGCCTGCTCGAACAAGGCACTGTCGATCTGCTGATTGACACAGGGGTGGGAGAACGTCTTCAACGAGAATGCCTCACCCATCACGGCATTGAACTGCGTTTCAACCGCCGCGGCCATCGCATCGACTTTGACGATCTGACCGGAGGCAAGACCGTAACGATCTATGCGCAGCAGGAAGTGATCAAGGACTTGGTCGCCGCGCGGCTCGCGGCAGGCCTGCCGATTATTTTCGAGGCCACCGATGTCAGCTTGCATGGCTTTGATTCCGCGAACCCCTGCGTCCGTTTTCGTGCGGCGGGCAAGCCCGAAGAACTTCACTGCGACTTCATCGCCGGCTGCGACGGCTTTCACGGAATCTGCCGCCCCAGCATCCCCGCGGGCGTGCTCACCGAATTCGTGCGCGAGTACCCGTTCGGCTGGCTGGGCATCCTGGCGCAGGCGCCGCCAACCTCGGACGAGCTCGTTTACACCTACAGCGAACGCGGCTTCGCATTGCTGACCATGCGCACTCGCGAAGTGAGCCGCCTCTATCTCCAGGTGCCCTTCGATGAAGACATCGAATCCTGGCCCGACGATCGCATCTGGAACGAATTGCGGCTGAGAACCGCCGCCGACGGCGACTGGAAACTGAGCGAAGGCCCCATCTTTCAGAAGAACATCGCCAGCATGAGAAGCTACGTCGTCGAGCCCATGCAGTACGGCAAGATGTATCTGGCCGGCGACGCCGCGCACATCGTCCCGCCGACCGGCGCCAAAGGCCTCAACCTCGCCGTGGCGGACGTGCGCATCATGGCCAAGGCATTCGCGGAATTTTACAAAACCGGAAAAACTCACCTGCTGGAGCGCTATTCCGAAACCTGCCTGCGCCGTGTCTGGAAAGCGCAGCGCTTCTCCTGGTGGATGACCTCGATGCTCCACCGCTTCGACACCGACAACGCCTTCGACCGCCGCCGCCAGATCGCCGAACTCGACTACGTGACCAGCTCCCGAGCCGCCAGAACAACGCTAGCGGAAAATTACGTAGGCCTGCCGTGGGATTAAGTAGGACAGGCTTCAGCCTGTCTGGTTTTGGTTTAGATCGCCAAAAGACATAAAGATTAAAAACCAGACAGGCTGAAGCCCGTCCTACTCACTCAACTCAGCGGCCGCCCGCCATCCACGGGGATGATTGCGCCGGTAGTGAAGGTGAAGTGCTTGATCGCGGCGATTACGGCGGAGGCCACCTCATCCGGCGCTGCAAGCCTTTTGAGCGGGGTGCGACCCACTTGCTCTTCGAGCCACCGTGGGTCCATCGAGCGGATGAAGTCGTTATCGACCACGCCCGGCGCGACCGAAACCACGCGAATCTTCGGCGCGAGCGCGCGTCCAAGCGATTTCGTCATGTTGTCGACCGCCGCTTTGGACGCGCAATAAATCACGTTGCTGCCCATCGCGGTCAGCGCCGCGATCGACGAAATGTTGACGATCACTGCGCCGCCGGGCAGCTTGCTTTTTTCGAGCAAGGCTCGCAGCGCGCGCACCGTCGCGAACGGGCCGCGTACGTTAGTGGAAAGGATATTTTCGATCAACGCGTCGTCGAGCGCGTCCAGATCCCCATGCGGAACGAAGCGGGTCACCCCCGCGCAATTCACGAGCACGTCGCAGAAGCCGTACCGCTGGGCGATCTCGGTGGCCAAACCCGCGAGCGCCGCAGTATCCGTCACTGGAGCCGGAAGCGCCGCGTGGCCTCCCCCCGGCAAATTGGCGGCCAGCGATTGGGCCTTTTGCGCGGACCGGTTGTAACCCACCACTACGCGCAGTCCCTCGCGCGCGAGGGCGCCGCAGATGACGGTTCCCATGCTCCCCGCGCCGCCGGTTACCACGGCCACGCCGCGTTCAGTTGGGGCGATCTTCTGCGAACTTTTCTTGCGAGGGGACTGCATCGCCTGGCCCGCCCTTTTTGCGAGATTTACGAAAATAGGATGAAACGAATGCCTTAGTGGCGCGGGCTTCAGCCTGCGGGTTTTGGTCCTTGCAGAAACAAAAACCCGCAAGCTGAAGCATGCGCCACTCTAGGCCACCACTTTCACGCCGTAGCGCCGCACGCGCAGGTCGGCCTGCTCCTTGTGCGCGGCAAAGCCTTCGAGCGCGCACAGGCGCGAGCAGTACTCGCCCACCAGCGCGGCGGCCTCATCGGTGAGCACGCGCTGGTAGGTGCAAGTCTTAATGAATTTGCCGACCCACAGACCTCCCGTGTAGCGCGCCGCTTTCATCGTTGGCAGGGTGTGATTGGTGCCGATCACTTTGTCGCCAAACGCCACGTTGGTGCGGTGCCCCAGAAACAGCGCGCCGAAATTGGTCAAGCGCTTCAGGAAATAATCGGGATCGCGCGTCAGCACCTGCACATGTTCGGAGGCGATCCGGTCGGCCTCCTGCACCATTTCGTCGAGCGTGTCGCACACGATAATTTCGCCGCAATTCTGCCAGGCTTGCCGCGCGATCTCCGCGGTCGGCAGCCACGAAAAAAGCTTTTCAATCGTCGCCGGAACTTCGGCCGCGAGCTTGGCGGAATTGGTGACCAGAATGGCGGGGCTGCTCGGCCCGTGCTCCGCCTGTCCGATCAAATCGACGGCGGCCATTTCGGCGTCGCAGCTATCGTCCGCCAGGATCAGCGTTTCGGTCGGCCCTGCGAGCAAATCAATTCCAACGCGCCCGAATAGTTGGCGCTTGGCTTCGGCCACAAACGCATTGCCCGGCCCGACCAGCATGTCCACGGGCGCGATCGTCTCCGTGCCGAGGGCCATGGCGGCCACGGCCTGCACGCCGCCGAACGCATAAATTTCGTCCGCGCCGCCAAAGTGCATGGCCGCGACCGTGGCTGCGTGCGGCTTGCCCCCGGTAGGAGGTGCGCTGGCGATGATGCGCTTCACGCCGGCGGCCTTGGCCGTCACCACGCTCATGTGCGCCGACGCGACCATCGGATACCGCCCGCCCGGAACGTAACACCCCACGGAATTCACCGGAATATTCTTGTGGCCCAGCACCACGCCGGGAATCGTTTCCACTTCCACGTCCTGCAGCGCGGCCCGCTGCTTCAGCGCAAAGTTGCGGATCTGCTCCTGCGCGAATCGAATATCGTCGATGACCTGCTGCGGCAACTCTCGTATGCACGCGGCTATTTCGTTTTCGGAAAGGCGGAAAGACGCGGGCGACCACTTGTCAAATTTTTCCGAATATTCGCGGACAGCGATTTCCCCACGTGCGCCAATATCAGCGAGGATCGCTTCCACGGTTTTGCGAACCTGCGCGCTGTTCTCTGCCTTAGCCTCGGCAGATTGCCCGGTCTTAACGTGACGGATCATGGCGTGCTCCCCAAATTCAATCCGTCCAGTATACGACGATCTGTACGGGATGCACGGCCCGGCGCGACGCACCACGGCAAGGCCCTCGAAAAAGCTGATTCCGATGTTTTTTCGGATTTCGCGCACCTCTGCAGGCTCGTGGCTGGAGTCCATCATCACTCCAGCCACTACGTTGTGGGCAGGCCCTGGCAGATTGCCGGGGAGAATTGTTTGGATTGTGCCGCCTACGCCGAGAAATTGCCTGGCGCTCTTAGGCGGGTGCCAAAGTTCACATTGGCACGGCGATGGCTTTTGCCTCTAGTTCGCCGGGGTTTTTTCTCGCAGGTGTCTCGATCAACCCTGAATCGAAACTTGCGGCCTGCGTATCGAAAGACGGCACTGGGTAGAGAAAAACGGGGGTCAGGCCTTGCCCCACGTAGTCCAGCCGTTGCGCAGCTGCTTCGGACAGATCGAGGATCCGGTTAAGGCGAAGGTTCGGTCCTCGGTCTGTAATTGTCACTACCACTGATTCTCCATTCCTCACGTTCACCACCCGGATCGTCGTTCCGAGCGGGAAATACCAACTCGCGGCCGTTAGTTTGTGGCGGTCAAATCGCTTGCCGTTTGCCATCTTCCGCCCTTGGTGTTGTTCTCCGTACCAGGAAGCTGTCCCTATGTACTGAGTTTTGAACTTCTTTGCCTTGCCTTGCGACTTCGCCCTTTGGGATACCGCAGACGTTGGGGATATCCAGAGCAGGCTCGCTACGACAACGAAACCTATAACACGTAGCTTGGTCTGCATGAGTTTGTCTCCTTTTCGTCGATTCTCTTAAGTGTCCCCCCCGGGCTGTACCGTGGTCCTAGCCTCCTTTCCTTGCCTTTCAAGCCTTCCAGTGAGCTTCCGAATTCAGCTTAAGCGCAGGCTGAAACTGATTCCGAATGCTCGGCAATCGCTGAAACTGAACGGGTTAATTCGCCATCATTGGGGAGCAAATCCACGGCTTCCGAATCGCAAGTGGCACACCTGCCATGTTTGCCCAACCCTACCTCTGCCTGACATTCCGCGCACCACCAATGCTTCATACGATTAAGCCTCCTACGTTTAATTCAATTGGGTGCATGAGAACAGTCTGAACCCGTGCCTATTTTTTGGCGATAGTCGGTTGGAGCCATTTTGCGGGGTACAGGAGTACTGGGAAGGTTTTGATTCAATTCTGGCCAAGGCATCAGGGTCTCTGAGTGCCATTTTTTGTCGCCCATAAGCCTATTACCTGTGCTTACAGGCTCTTACCGAATAAGGTGATCCCAGCCTGGTAAGGAACTCAGTTCCATCGGGTGGGACACGCGGCGCGGGAATCAACGCCCCTCCTGATAGCCCGACGTGCCGGTTGAGTCGAATGGCCATGGCGATCGGGAGCGCTGTCGCTATCGGATGCGTGTCCTGAACCCCCACGCCGGGAATCTCAAACCGTCTGCTCCCGCATTCGCAGGTTCACAGCTCCTGATTTGGACGGAAATCGCGCCAGCGGATGTCGCCGGCAAATGCATGGCTTGCTAAATCTGACGTTCCAAAACATGAGGTAAGGGCCTTGGCCCTATTTCAGGATCATTTCGAGGCAGGCTCTTTTATTCCTGAAAATCAAGCGGAGAAGGGCTGCATCAATTGGAGTCGAGTGTTCATCCAACGAAAGTGGCAAAACAGCGTTTCTGGGCCTTTCCCATTGGCTGCACAATATTGCCGTTCGGACCCCCATTTGTCCCTTTTGGCACAAGCATCTGGACGTTTCGTGGGGGGACGCGCAAAGTAAACAGTGGGAAAGGTTTACCTGGACGCTAAAGTGGCGGTCTTGGTAGGCTAATCTAGTATCAGGGGCCGTTTTCGTCAACTGAGGGCTCCCGCTCGGTTATGGACGTTTCGTTCTCGAATCGCGACTGTGGAGGACTGTGAAAAATGCCTCAAACTCTTGGTACACGCGCATGGAAAGCAATGGATTATGTCCTTTGCAAGACCGCAGGCGTGACCTTTGACACGATCCATTTCTTTAACAAGTACAATCCCAACCCGAATTTCACACCGAAATGGTCGGATAAGCCGCTGCTGAAGTCGTGGGAAAAGTCCAAGCCCACACTCGGCTGGCCGCGGCAGACCGACTCGCTGTGCCCGGGCTGCGTCAAGGACGCCCGCGATGCAATCTTTGAGGGCAAGAAGGATTGGCGCGACCTGATGCACGAAAAGGTCGGGGAAATCAAAGCGCAGATCATCGAGCGCGACGGACAGATCTGGATGGTCAAGGAATGCCCGATTCATGGTCGCTATGAAGACATGATGGCCATTGACGCGAAATTCCTGAACTGGATCGAGCAGAATTTCCCTGGCCGCGACATTCCGGCCCACAATGACGAGGACCTGCACAAGCACGGCTCCAGCACCGTTCGCTACGGCCGCGGCTCCGTGCTCACCGTGGACCTCACCAACCGCTGCAACATGATGTGCGATCCCTGCTTCATGGACGCCAATCAGGTGGGCTACGTTCACGAGCTTTCCTGGGAAGAAATCCAGGAGATCCTGGACAACGCGCTGAAGATCAAGCCGCGCCGGCAGATGTCCGTGCAGTTTTCCGGCGGCGAACCCACCATGCACCCGCGCTTCTTCGACGCCATACGCTACGCCCGCAAAATCGGCTACAACAGCGTGCAGGCGGCCACCAACGGCATCGAATTCGCCAAGAGCAAGGAATACTGCAAGCAGGCGTTTGAAGCCGGCCTGCGTTACGCGTACCTGCAATTCGACGGCATCGGCAACGATGCCAACAGCCACCGCCAGGTGGGCAACCTGTTCGATGTGAAGCTGCGGGCCATTGACAATATGCATGCGGCGGGCATCGAGATCATTCTGGTCACCACGATCGTCAACAATCTGAACAACGACCAGGTCGGCGCGATCGTCAAGTTCGCCATGCAGAATCCGAACAAAATCTCCTTCGTGGCATTTCAACCCGTTTCCTTTACTGGCCGCGACGAGGAAATCACTCCCGAACGGCGCATGAAGCAGCGCTACACGCTGTCCCATCTAGCCAAGGATGTCAGCGCGCAAGTCGGCAAAATCGAGCCGACGCGCGACTGGTTCCCCATTTCGCTGATCAGCACGTTCTCCGCCTTCGCCGATCTCTCCCACGGGCCTGACGCCCAGTGGGGCACGGTGAGCTGCGGCTGCCATCCCAATTGCGGGGTTGGCACCGGCGTACTGATCAACAAAGAGACCAAGGAATGGGCCCCCGTGCCGAAGTTCCTCAACGTGCCGCAACTTGTCGAGGACATCAAGAAGGTCACGGACGCGGCTCGCAGCAAGAACTTTTCCAATTTCACCTTCGCCCTGGCGATGCTGAAGAACTACAATCCGTACGAAGCGCCTGGAACGTTCCGCCTGATCGATTTGCTCAGGAAGATGGACAAATCCTGGGGACTCACTCCGAACCAGCGCCAGAAATACGGCACGGCGGGCCCGGAGCGCACGTTTGAAGACGCCAAGAAGCGCCGCACCGATCCTTGGAATTTCCTGATGATCGCGGGCATGTGGTTCCAGGACCTGTTCAACTACGACTTCCGCCGCACCGAAATGTGCATCATTCCGTACGCCACGCAGCAGGGCGAAATTTCCTTCTGCGCGTACAACACGGGCATCGGCTGGCGCAAAATCATCGAGAATATGTACAAGAATGCTACTGTTGCACAATGGTATAAGGAACACGGCAAACACGAGATCTACGCCAAGGGCAAAGCCGTGAACCTCGAGACCTACGACCATTCGCTCGTGATTGACGCCGAGGACGCCGCGCGCGTCCGCCACGTCGACCACGAAGTGCCCAACACCGCCGCCGAGGAAAATCGCGCCCGGCGCCGCGCCGAATTCCTCAAGGAAGAGGCCCGCGTGCGCAAGATGTACGAAGAACTGGTGCTGAAGAAAGCCCCGCAGGAAGTGGTGCAAATCGGCTCGGTCTCCGACATCAAAAAAGCGACTCCGACCGTCGCTCCCGTAACCATCAGCAACGCCAAGGGTAACGGGAACGGCGCGGCCAAGCCCGAAGTGGCCGAGCAGGTCGCCGGAGACTAAGCGATAGCTTGTCAATCCTGATTTGTTAGGTATTAAGAAAAGGCGTCTCCAGTAATCCCGGAGACGCTTTTTCGTTAGGCCGAAAACGCTTTGGCTGTGGGGCTCCGTGGGTATACTCCTCGGCTTGAACATCCTTTTCTCTTTCCTCGGGTATTTGCTGCCATTTCAAGCGTTGTTCTGGCTTGGCGCGCATGGTTGAAATTGCGGCAGGTGCCCCCGGCGAATGTCTGGCGTCGAATGGTGTCTCAAGGTGGGGTCATATTGTTGTCGGTTGGAGTTGCTCTTTGGGCTTATGCGATACTTCGGGAAGCCTGGCTCCACGACTATTCGTACATCGTGATGAGTGCCGTCTTTGGCAGGTGGGGATCTCTCGGATTGGTCATTACCTTTCTATTCGCGGAGCGGAAACTCAGGCGATATTTGATTGTTGGTGCCGTGGGCCTACTCTTTTTCTTCGTCGCCAGCATCGGGGATGTGGTGATTTAGCCTGAGGCTGCAAATTTGTGGTTTGAAATTGTCGATTCACGATTTGGAGAAAGCCAATGCCAATTTACGAATATGTTTGCAATGATTGCAGTTCGCACTTCGAGCGCATAGTGATGTCCGCAAGCCAGGAAATCGAATGCCCGAAGTGCGCGAGCAAGGGTCACACGCTTCAGCTTTCCGTGTTCAGCGCGGGGAAATCATCGAACGGAAGTAGCCCCTCCAGAGAAGTTTCCTCCTCCGGCGGTTGCGGCTGTACTCCGCATTCTTGCGGGTGCCACTAGCGAGTCAAGTAGCGCAGGCTTCAGCCTGTGGGTTTTGGGCCTTGCAAGGACTAACCCCCACAGGCTGAAGCCTGCGCTACTTTAGCGGGTACATAAAGGCTTGCAGTATCCTGCCGTTGCGTGCAAGATTTCTCCGATATTTCAGTGTCAAAAAATAAATTCCGGGAGGAATCCGCCGGTGGATGCCAGCGCCGCAGTATCGGAGCTCGTGGTCGCGAACCGCGTAGTGGCGCATCTCAAGCTCGTCGATTCCTTCGGGCACGTGACGGTGCGCAACCCCGAAAATCCGCAGCGCTTTTTCATGTCCCGGTCGCGCGCGCCCAGTCTCGTGACCAAAGAAGACATTCTCGAATTCAATCTGGACAGCACGCCCGTCGATCTGCGCGGGTTCAACCCGTACAAGGAGCGATTTATACACGGGTGTATCTACAAGGCGCGGCCGGACGTCGTGGCCATCTGCCACAATCACGCGCATGAACTTCTTCCGCTGGCCGTTACCAAAACGGTGATGCGGCCGGCGCTGCATTCCGCGGCCGTCATCGGACACCATGTGCCTGTCTGGGATATCCGCGACGAATTCGGCGACACGGATCTGCTGGTCACCTCTAACGAGATGGGAGATTCACTGGCGCGAACCGTGGGCCAAGGCAGCGCGGCGCTGATGCGCGGCCACGGCAGCGTGATCGCTGGAATATCAATTCCGGACGTCGTGTTTACAACGAACTATTTGCGCCTGAACGCCGAGGTCCTGATCAAGGCGATGTCCACGGGCAAGGAGATCACGTATCTTTCTCTCGGGGAAGTGGACAAGTCCGGCGAACTTCACAGGCAGCCGCTGAGCCAGGGACGCGCCTGGGAGGAGTGGTGCTTGCAAGCGGGGGTTGCTAAGGCGGCCCTTTAATGCGAAATTGCAGGGAAACGGATCGCAGGCCGCCATTCTTGCAACTGCAAGCGGAGACCCCGTTGGAGGAATCATGCCAGTCTTGAATCGTTGGTGGATTGCCGTAGCCGGCGTGTTCATGCAGATGGCCCTCGGCTCGGCCTACGCATGGAGCGTCTTTCGCATCCCTCTCACCAAAGAATATGGCTGGACCATCACGCAAGTCACCTGGACATTTCTAATCAGTTGGTTTTTTCTGGGACTTTCTGCCTACCTGGGCGGCCTGTTGATGAAGCGCCGGCACCCGCGAGTTGTGGCCATGACTGCGGGCTTGCTCTGGGGCGGCGGCGTATTTTTGGCGAGTTTTGCGGGAGACAAACTTTGGTGGCTCTACCTCAGCTACGGAGTGATAGGGGGAATCGGGCTTGGAATGGGCTACGTGGTTCCGATCGCCGTCCTGGTGAAGTGGTTCCCTGACCGCCGCGGATTTATTACCGGAATAGCCGTGGCTGGATTCGGCGCGGGAGCGTTGTTCTCGGCCCCCGCGGCGGCATGGTTAATTCAGCATGTTGGGCTGATGCCGACCTTCGCGTATCTCGGCGTTGCCTATGGAGTCGTAGCCATCAGTGCGGGAACATGCATGCAAAATCCGCCGGGCGGGTGGAAACCAGCGGGCTGGACGCCTTCCGCTTCGCAAATGTCGCAGCGTTCCGATCGCGACTATACGCTTGGCGAAGCTCTGCGCACCTGGCAATGGTGGGCCATCTGTTTCTTGATGTCGATTAACACGATGTCGGGTTTGTCGATTGTCACGCAGGCATCGCCGATTTTTCAGGAAATGGGAAAAGCCAGCGTGGCCACTGCGGCGGGCCTGGTTGGCTGGGTCGCAGTTGGCAACGGCGCCGGACGAATTTTCTGGTCCTGGGCTTCCGATTTGACTAGCCGGAAAACCGCGTTTTTCATGATGTATCTCGTCGAGGTGTTGCTCTTCTGGACGTACCACTACATCCATTCGCTCCCGCTGCTGTTCCTTGCCACCTTCCTTGTGGTGATGTGTTATGGAGGAGCGTATGGGATTACCCCCGCGTTCGCGGCTGACTACTTTGGACCGCGTGACGTTGGCTCTATTTTTGGTTTGATGATGGTGCCCTGGGCGTTTGCCGCAGTCTTCGGGCCCCTGCTCTTCGCTTATCTTCGGCAGCTTAACGGGAATTATACGCAGGCACTCTACCTGATCGCGGGCGTGATGACTGTAGCGCTCCTCCTTCCCATTCTGATTCATCCGCCGCAGGGCAGGAAAAGTGGGGATGAACGACCGACGGGCGTCGCGATCGAGACAGAGGCCGAAGCAATCTCCCCGGAATGATGGTCATGCCAACGATACGCGATTCACTTCAATTATGAGGCGGGGAGTGGCACAGGCTTTACAGGCTGCGGAAAAACCCCTCCAGAATATTGTCATTCCGAGCGAAGCGAGGAATTCCTCTTTGTTTTCATGGGGCCAAATCGAAGAGAGATTCCTCGCTGCGCTCGGAATGACAAAATAAACTGCTTTTTCCGCAGCCTGTTTAGCCTGTGGGGTTTGCGGCCTGCAATAAAGTCAAATCCAATCAGGCTGAAGCATTTGCCACTAGAAGTCCTCTTCGTCATCGGGCGGTTTCTTTTTCGTGATTTTCATGGTCACGCGGATGTCGCGCGATTTCAGGTCCCTGAAGATCGCCTGCCTGCTTTCCAGAGGGATTGCGCCCGGAGGAAAAACTCCGGCCGAGTCGCGCGGAAAATTCCTGACAAAGAGCGCCGCCAATTGAGCCGTGGCGTATGAAACGGGGGAGAGGGCCAGTCCGCGCTGGCGGATTTGATAGAGCGAAGGGAAGAGCGCGTCGTAGCGAACTTCTAACGGCTGATCCTGCTTCATCCCGCGCAAGATCACGGCCGCGGCAAACCGGGCGTTCTGCAACTTGCCACGGCGAATTAAGCGCGCCACCTGCCGGGGGCTGGGCGTCTTAGGAAATCGCGAAGCGACCAGTCCGCGTGACTTGGAAAGCTTTCCCTGCCGGTACCAGCGCCGCAGCCGGTCGATTTCGTTGCCGCCGATTTTTACGTCCATTTCCTTCAACTTCAAAAAATAGGGGACGGTGCCGACTTCATCTTGCGCCGCCAGGACGACATTCACCTCGCCGATGGGCGCTGGAAAACGGAATTTCTCGCGTTCGCCGAATCGTTTTCCAAAGCGGAATCGGCCGTCGCGCACCACGCGAGGAAGGGAAATGGCCTCGTCGAAAGAAACTTCCGCGGACCATTGTGAAACCGGATCATCGCTTTCGGTGCTTTCGTACAGGCGAATATGAACTTCGTTCACCGAGTCGATCAACGCGGCTGCTCGAGCCACGAGGAGGTTGGTCAACCCCGGTGCGGCGCCGGCCGTGATTACAGCGCAGCGGTTCTTTTGTTGAAACCGCTTATCGTAACGAAGCTGCTCGGCCTTGAACGGATTGCGCGTGAGGTGCGCGCTGAGGTCCATGTAATGGCAGCGAATCCGCAGCGCCGCACGCAGAACGATTTCGTTGAACACCGCGGCGCTGGCGTTGACGAGCAATTGCGAGCCCCTTGCGGCGCGCACAATGCCCCACAGGTTCCGCGCGTTGACCTGCACCACCGGAATCGTGCTTTTCTTGCCTAGAAAGCGGCGGGCGCGGTCCAGGTCGCGGTCGCCGCAGGTGACCTGGTGTCCCTGTAACGTGAGCAGGTGTGCGAGATAAGAGCCGGTTGCACCGGTCCCCAGAACGAAGATGCGCATCGGGGCAAAACTCTACCACATTCGTTCGGGGATCACGCTTTTTGTAGCAGAGGCACTCTTACATGTGTGCTTTTCGGCACGCCGGCAATCGGGAAAGCCGCTCGGGCGAGAGAGCCTGTGTTACCTCAACCTCCCCACTGGAATTGCGCCGCGCAATGAATGACAATGGAACCGCACGAGGCAGCCTGGCATCCAAATGAAACAGGATGGGTCGGAGCGAGACCTGCCCAAGCCCCAGGTTGTCACAGGCAAAATCCATGGACCACGAAGAAAACGAACCGAAATTATTCAGCCTTTCCGAGGCCGAGCATGCCCGGCGCGAAGTCGAGCCGCTGCTGATCGACGCCATGGAAGGACGCCGGCTGATGACGGACCTGGAAGAGAGCCTGAGCGCCATCGCCAACCGCATTCAGGTCATGGGCGGCGTCACGATCGATTACGACGTCGCTGCCCGGATGCGTGCCGACCTCAACCGGGTGGTCGCTAAGGTCAAGGACGCTCTCGACCAGATCCAGGCGACGGGCTGCATCGTGAAGGACCTCGATACGGGCCTCGTGGATTTTCCCTCCATGATCAAAGAGGAAGAAGTGTACCTGTGCTGGCGGCTGGGCGAAGACCGCATCCGTTTTTACCACCGGCAGGATGAAGGTTTTTCCGGACGCAAACCGATCGATCCTGAAGATTCCGGTCCCCAGCATCCGATCCAATAACGAAAAATTTATTGCGCGCGGCCGCGTCACAGGCGTCCGGGAAGGAACAGAGTGAACGAAAAATCCGAAGGCCGCCTGGCTCGAGCAGCCAGCCCTTATCTTCGCTCCGCCGTGCATCAGGAAGTGGACTGGTACGAGTGGGGCGAGGAAGCCTTTGCCCGGGCGCGCGCCGAGGACAAACCCATACTCCTCGACATCGGCGCCGTGTGGTGCCACTGGTGCCATGTGATTGATCGCGAAAGCTACGAAAATCCGCAGCTGGCTGCGATCATCAATCGGCTATTCGTTCCCGTCAAAGTCGATCGCGACGAGCGCCCCGATGTGGACGCGCGCTACCAGGCTGCGATCAGCACTCTTTCCGGGCAGGGCGGCTGGCCGCTCACCGGATTTCTTCTGCCCGACGGACGCCCGTTTTTCGGCGGCACTTATTTTCCGCCCGAAGACGCCATGGGCCGTCCCGGTTTCCGGCGCATCCTGGAAGCCGTGGCCGCGGGATTTCGCGAGCGGCGAGCGGAAGTGGAAGAGGCCGCGTCACGCCTTGCCGAAGCCGTGGCTAAAGCGGAAACATTTACGGGCGGGCGTGGAGCGTTCGATTCGCGCGTGGCGGAGGAGCAGGCCGAGTCCATCCTGAGTTTATTTGATTCTCGCAACGGGGGATTTGGGCGCGCTCCGAAATTTCCGCACCCCGGGGCGCTCGATCTGCTCCTCGAATGTTACCAGGCCGGCGGCGGCACGCGGATGCTGGAAGTTGCCGCGTTCACGCTGGAGAAAATGGGCTCCGGTGGCGTTTACGATCAGCTGGCCGGGGGGTTCCATCGTTACTCGGTGGACGAGCGCTGGCGCGTCCCGCATTTCGAGAAAATGTCGTACGACAATTCCGAATTGTTGAAGAATTTTCTGCACGGCTTTCAGGTCGCGCGCGAGCCGCTGTTTCGCGAGATCGCCGAAGGCATCATCGATTGGACCGACAGCGTGCTCTCGGACCAGTCCCGCGGCGGCTTCTATGCCAGCCAGGACGCGGATCAAACGCTCGACGACGATGGCGATTATTTTACCTGGACGCAGGAGGAAGTGCGCGCGGCGCTCACGCCTGAAGAGGCGCGCGTCGTCGAACTTCGCTATGACGTTGAAGCCCGCGGCGAGATGCATCACAATTCGGCGAAAAATGTTTTGTGGATTGCGCGGTCCATCGCCGACGTGGTGAAAACGATTGGCGGCGAAATGGACATGGCCACGGTCCTGGCAACGCTGGCGAGCGCCAGGGAGAAATTGCTGGCGGCGCGCGCGGCGCGGCCCACGCCGTTTGTGGACACGACTCTTTACGTGGCCTGGAACGCCATGTTTGTTTCGGCGTATCTCGACGCGGCGGCTGTGCTCGGCGGAGAAAAGGGAGCGGCTTGCCGCGTCTTCGCGCTCAAGACCCTCGATCGCATGCTGGCTGAAGCCTGGAGCGACTCGCGCGGATTCGCGCACCGCGTGGGAGGCGCGCGCCTCGAAGGATCGCTCGACGACCAGATTTTTGCGGGAATCGCGTTGCTCGACGCCTATGAAGCTACGCTGGACCGAAAATATTTCGACGCGGCCCGGCGCGCGGCGGATTTCGCCATCGCCGAATATTTTGACGCCGAAGGCGGCGGCTTCTTCGATCGCGCCTCGGGCGCGCCGCCCATGGGCGGGCTCGAATTGCGCCGCAAGCCGCTGCAGGATTCTCCCACGCCCGGCGCAAATTCCTCGGCGGCGATTCTGCTCGACCGCCTTCACGGCTACACCGGAGACGCGCGCCACCGCGCCTGCGCGGAGGCGACGCTTGAAGCGTTCGCCGGCATCGCTCCGCAATTTGGGATTCACGCCGCGAGTTACGGACTGGCCGCGCTGCTGCACGCCCGCAGGCCGTTCGAGGTGGTCATCACCGGCGCGAGCGAAGATGCGCAAGCCGCCGCGCTTGAAACGGCCGCGAATTCCGTGTACCGGTTCGGCAAAGCCGTTCTTCGAGTGACGCCGGAGCGCATGGCTTCGACAGATGCTCTGGCACCTGCGCTCGCCGAAACGCTGCCGCATCTTCGCGCCGACATCGCGCAAGCGCTGGTCTGCGTGGGCACGACCTGCCGTCCGCCCGTCAGCGATCCCGCCGCGCTCGTCGCGCTGCTGAGGCAAAAGCCCGCCGTGCTTTCCGCTGATTGAACAAGAATCCTGGTAAAAGCGATTCTTGCCCTTAAGTAGCGCAGGCTTCAGCCTGTGGTTTTTCCTTGCGGCCAGGCGCGCCCTGACTCAACTCACTCCCACAGGCTGAAGTCTGCGCTACTCATGCGCCGCCACTGCATCGCCCTTCGGGAAAAACTTCGCGATCCAGATCACCAATGCCGCGCCCAGATAACCGAACGCAAAATGCCAGGGCAGCGGCGAGCCCGCGCGCCAGGGCAACACAAATGTCCCCTCCGCAGCGGGCGAGTGGATCACCCCAAACAGGCAAGCCAAAGCGCCTGCGGCCAGGCACCAGGCGCTGCGCCCAAAACGGCGATCAAGCAGTTCGGCCGTGGCCGCTCCCCAAATCAGCGCCGAAATAATGAAGCCATTGCCAAGCAGGATCACCGTGCGGACCGTTTCGCCAACGTCGCCGGTCAGCTGCGTCACCTGTGCGCCGACGGCTCCCAGCGCCGCAGTCACTTCGAGCGCGATCAGAAACGCGAGAGAGGGCAGAAGCGAAACCGCCACTGCCAGGCCGTGCCGCGCAGGTGTCGCCAAAAACGCCTGGGAAATTACTTCGAGGCCAATGTAAACAAGGATCGGCGCAATCGCTGCCGCCGGAATCCAGGCTACGAAAAACGGCAGATAGCCAAGTATGCCGCCAAGTCCGATGAACAACCCGGTCAACACCACATACCCTGCGCCCGCCCCCATCGCTTTGTAGGCAGGATGCCCGATGTAGGGGGTACTCTCCACGACTCCACCACACAGGCCTGCCAGCAGCGTGCAGAATCCTTCGGTAAGCAGGATGGCCCGCGTGTCATAGACATCGCCTGCCGCTGCGGCGCTCTCGGTATTGTCGATTCCTCCCACCACGGTCGCTAGAGAGAAAGGCAAAATGATTGGCAGGTAGACCCAAGCAAGCGAAAGGCCTCCCAGGAACGCCACGGTTGGCCAGGGGAAGGCCAAATGAAATGCCGCCGGGACACCAGCCGGCGGCGCCGCGAGGGGACTCACGATGTGAGCCGCGCGAAGAAGATGAAAAGCGGCAATTCCAACGAGCGCGGAGGCCAGCGCTCCTGGAACTTTTCCCGGTATCTTCACGTTGCCTACCAGCGAGACCAGAATGACGCCGAAAGCCAGCAATCCCGGAATCGGGTCCGCGTACATTTTCAACATGGGCAACAAGGCAATGAGCGCCAGGCCCGCCCCGCCTATCGATCCTAAAAGCGCGGCTCGCGGCAGGGCCCGCCGAACGGCATTGCCGAAAAACGAGAGCGCAATCTTGAACACGCCGACAAGAACTGTCACGGCCATGCCCATCTTCCACGCCAAATACGCGTCATGCGTCGCAAGATACGCGGGACCCAGGACGCCGAAGGACATTCCGAAGATGCTGGGAGCGTTGAGACCGAGCGGCATCGCTGTCACATCGTCGCGGCCCGTCTGCTTTGCCAGGCGGCCGGCCATCCACGCGTAGAAGAGATCGCCGGCCAGCACGCCCATGGCGGTGCCGGGAACCATGCGGTACAAAACAATGGGCAACGGGAAACCGAACGCGCCGGTCAAAATGCTGGCTAGAATCACGAGATTCGCGACGTTGTCGAACATCAGCGCGAAGAAGCCGTTCAGGTCCCCCGCCCGGAACCAGCGATAGCCTGTGGTCATGACTCGTTGTCTCCATCTGCCCGCGCGGGTGGCCGGCGCGCAGGCGAACTAGATACTACAGGTGGCTTCGACGCGCGAAGATTATTTAGTGGAGATCGCTGCTGGCCGGCGCCCGACGTTGCGAAAATTCCGTTGTCAGCCCGAGCGTGCGATAATCCGGGCCATGATTGGCGCCAGGAAACGCAATACAAGCAAACCGCCTCGACGCTCCCGCCGGAATCAATCGGGCGGACGCTTTCAAAATTTGGCTGGAGCGCTTGCGGAGATCGGAAGAAGTTTCTACCAGCGCGGCTGGGTGTTTGGAACAAGCGGAAATTTCAGCGCGGTGGTGAGCGAGCATCCGCTGCGCCTGGCGATCACTGCCACGGGGTTGGATAAGGGCGCGCTCGACGCGCAGCAATTCCTGGAAATAGATGAGGCAGCGCGCGTGGTTTGCGGGAACGGGCTGCCCTCGGCGGAGACGGCGCTCCATCTTGCCATCGTGCGCGCTCGCGGGGCCGGCGCGGTCTTGCATACGCATTCGCTGTGGAGCACGCTGCTTTCCGACGTATACTCCGCCGATGGCGCCGTGGCGCTCGAAGGATTCGAGATGCTCAAAGGCCTGCGCGACATCCACACGCATGCGCATCGCGAAATCCTTCCCATCCTCGAAAATTCTCAGGACATCTCTCAACTGGCTGGGAAAGTCCAGGCGCTGCTGGAGCGCGATCCCTCCATTCACGGCTTCCTGCTTCGCCGCCATGGCCTTTACACCTGGGGACACGACCTAGACGAAGCCAAGCGCCATGTAGAAGTTCTTGAGTTTATATTGGAAATACTTGGCCGGTCCCGAAGCGGAGTATAATAAACCGGAGGCCTGCTATGAATATTTCCATTTCGATTGCCTCAGTCCTTACCGCCGCTTTCGCACTGGGCTTGGTATTTTTCCGTTTGCTCTGGGCGGCATCATCCGTGGTTGCCATGGCTGGACTAGACCCAATATCTAAACTACCGAAGAGCTGGCGACGCTGGCTTTTTGACGAACGGCGCCAGGCCCCTCATTTGATTGAAACGAATCGCGCTTCAAATTAGAAATAATGTGAGGAGTGCATCCAATGGCTCTGCTTAGATTTCCAGACGAGAAGCGTTCGCTGAGTGAGGCGGGCGAAATTACCCGTTACCTCGCGGGCATGGGCATTGACTACGAACGCTGGGAGCCGACCGCGGCGCTGCCGCCCGGTGCCGGCGCACAGGAAATCCTTGCGGCGTACGCACCCAAGATCGAAGAGCTTAAAGCGCGCGGCGGATACGTCACCGCCGATGTCATCGACGTCAATCCCCAGACGCCCGGCCTCGACGCCATGCTGACAAGATTCAACACCGAACACTGGCACGATGAAGATGAAGTTCGCTTCATCCTGGCCGGCAGGGGCGTGTTTCACATTCATCCCAAACAAGGGCCGGTGGTCGCGATCGAAGTGGAAGCGGGGGACCTGATTCGCGTGCCGCTCGGAACTCACCACTGGTTCGATCTGTGCTCCGACCGCTGCATTCGCGCCATTCGCCTATTCCAGGATCCCGCCGGCTGGACTCCGCACTACACCGGGAGCGGCGCCGATCATGGGTACGAGCCGGTTTGTTTCGGGCCAACTTACATTCCCGCTCATCCGGCGGTCAGCTAGCAGTGGCAGCGCCGTCCGGCGAAGACTCGATCCAGGCGATCCTGCTGGACATCGAAGGCACGACCACTCCCATTGATTTCGTTTTCCGGACTCTATTTCCTTACGCCCGCAAGAGAATGCAACAATTTCTCCTGGCGCATGGAAATGAACCGGGTATTCGCGAAGACGTTGATGCGCTGCGCCAGCAGCATCGGGCGGACGCGGCTGAACAACTAAATCCCCCGGCGTGGGTGGATGACCCTCCCGGCGCGGAGCTAACGTCCGCGGCTGCCTATGGCGTCTGGTTAATCGACCGCGACAGCAAGTGCTCCGCCTTAAAATCGCTCCAAGGAAAAATCTGGCAGGAAGGCTATCGGACGGGAGAATTACGCGGCGAAGTCTATCCCGATGTGCCGGCGGCCCTGGCTCGCTGGTCGCGCCAAGGGAAGATCATCTGCATTTTTTCCTCCGGCAGCGTGCTGGCGCAGAAACTGCTCTTTACCAGCAGCACCGCTGGAGATTTGACCGGCTTCCTTCGCGCTTACTTCGACACCACCGCCGGCCCAAAGAATGCTCCGAAGAGCTATCTGCGGATTGCCGAGGCGTTGACAATGCAGGCGCCGAAAATTCTCTTCATTTCCGATGTTGCGAAAGAGTTGGACGCAGCCCGCGAGACCGGCATGCAGACGGCACTTTGCGTTCGGACGCAGTCCCCGGAACGCATTTCCAGCGCCCACCGCGTGGTCAATTCTTTCCAGGAAATACTTGCGTGAAATTGGATCGTCGCAGCCGTTGCGTTTGCGGTTCTGACGAAAACTTCGGGCAATGACTGAATTCGGTTCTGGATGCAGCGGCGCCTGCCCGCCCAAAATTCGGGCGGCCTCTACAAAACCTGTCCATATCGCACGGTCTTGTAGCGGCCGTTCCGTCCCGCGCCTTTCGGGACGAAACGGGCAGTTTCAGGGCCAATTGGAGTTGCTATCAGGCTGCAATCCTGCTTTCCCCGGATTGAGATCTCGGTATAGACTCGGCCGCAAAGTCGCATATGCAAACTATTGAAAAGTTTGGAGGAGGATGGCGATGAAATCTAAGGCGATTGGCATTCTTCTTGTGGCGCTAGCGATTGCATTCATCCTGAACGTGGATGCGCGCCCTCGTCCGCAGAATGATCATGCAGAGAAATCTTCTGCCGCAGCGCATGCGCGTGTTGGAATGAAGAAGCCGCTGAACCTTGTCGGCGCGATTCTCGTGCCGGGCAATCCCCTGCGGTTTGACATCAGCTGGGTGGACCAGGCTCGCGGAAGGTACTACTTGGCGGAGGGCGGGAACGCAGCGGTGGACGTCTTTGACGCCGAAAATAATTTGTACCTCGGGAGAATTTCCGGCTTCCACGGCTTGCCAGCCGCGGACGACCCGTGCGGACGAATCGAAGGGATGGGCCCGAATGGCGTCGTAGTCACGCCCGACAATCATCTTTGGGCGGACGACGCGCACGGCACGGTGAAAGTGTTTGACCTGTCCAGCGCCAAGCCTCCCTTTAGCGGTGTAACTCCGGCCGCCACAATTTCCACCGGCGCAGTGTGCCGCGCGGACGAAATCGGGTTCGACCCGAAAGATCTAGTCATCGTGGTGGGAAATCCGGAAGAGCACCCACCCTTTGCGACCATTATTTCTTCCGATGCACCGTATGAAGTCCTGAGCAAAATTCCTTTTCCCGACGCCAGCGGATTGGAGCAGCCCTTGTGGGATGCGGGATTGAAAGGCGGCCGCATGTTGCTCACCGTTCCGGGGAAGGGCGAGGGCTCGATGGTAGCGGTACTGGACCTGAGCAAGCCGAAATCGCCGGTGGTGGAGACAACTTACTCGACGCCGAATTGCGGTTCCGGCCTCGCGCTTGGCCCATCGCAGCATCTGCTGGTTGGATGCGGAGGCGGCAGGCCACTCATCATCATCAACGCGCTCACGGGAAAAATAATTACCACGGTCGCCGATACGCACGGCGCGGACGAAATCTGGTACAACCCGGGCAACAATCAATTCTACGCTCCGAGCGGCCAGAACCCCACGCCAACTCTCAGCGTCATCGATGCCGAGTCAGGAAAACTTCTTTACAATTTGCCCGCGGGTCCCGGCTCTCACTCTGTCGCGGCCCACAGCGCAAACAACCACGTATTCGTACCGATCGCGATTCCGTCACAGGCGTCCCCGACCGATGCTTGCAATGTCCTTTTCGGTTTGCCCGAAAAACAGGGATGTGTCGCCATTTATGCGCCGGAGAAGTGAGCCGGTCGTGCGCTGGTGGTGACTTGAGGGAATCGATTTCAATTTCGAGCGGGCAGCACTGCGTACCTGGCGATCACAAATCCCATCGCCCCGCCAAAAAAAACATCACTGGGGAAGTGCTCGCTGCGCGAGATTCTCGAAAAGCAGATTGCTCCGGCCAATCCATACGCCACGATGGGTACCCAGCGATGCTTGCGGTATCGTTGCGCAATGACGGTTGCGACGGCAGTCGCCGCAAAGGCGTGCACTGAATAGAATCCCCCGGAATTTACCGGATTGTGCGATCCATTGAAAAAACTGTCCGCGTACGGCCCATTTCCGATGTAATTGAGCGGCTGCCTTCGTCCGGTAATCCCCTTGAACGGAATATCGAGCAGAAATCCGTCGGCTACCGCTTCGCCGGCCAGTAGAGCCGTATCCTGCGCGTACGAATCCTTGCGCAGCCAACCCACGCCGTACATCGCGGCGGGCACGGCGGCAATGAACGCCGCAGTGTTTACGGCGCTGAGGCCGCGATTGAATCCATTGAACCTCGTCGTCGTGCGAAACGCCGGCGCCGTGTAAGGATCCGAGGCCACCAGTGCCACTGTTCCTCCCAGCACGCCGATGGTTGGCCACCAGTGTTTTCCTTTCGCCAGCTCTTTCGGAAATAAAAAGATTTCTTTCTGATCTTCCAGGATATTGCCGGGCAACTTTCGCAACGATACGCTTCGGTCTGTCGTGACGGAGCCTTGCTGCCCCGCCGAACCATTCTGTGTTGAATCGGTCAGAGCCGGAGGAAGGCTTTCTTGTCCGGAGGCAGTCCTGGCATCAATGCCCAGCAGAAGAGAAAGTGTCAAGAGAATGCTAAACAGCCATCGCCTTGCCTGGTATTCCATACATCCAGTGTATCCCAATGCATCACGCCACTCCGAAATTACTTCGTAATGCGCGACGATCTGTCATTCGTGGCGATTCGTGGAAATCCTGGTTCAAACGGCTGGATGGATCTCGATACGCAAAGTTCCGTGTTACTGGCCTGAAGCGCGCTGCCGGCGAACCGCCGAATTGTCTCTAACGCAGCGCGCTCGTCATCTCCAGACCAATCGTACGAAAACTGCTCGTTCCTTTTATCCAGCCCGTGTGGTCATCCACCTGAATTTGCAGCCAGAGGTTGTTCCAATCGAAATAGACCATCTGCACGCCCTCCGGGGCGTTGTCGGCTGGTTTCAAGGAGGCGGGCGCCCAGGCTGCCAGGACCGTTACGATCTGGCCTGAGGCCGGCTTCTCGATGGGAATAACGGACTGCCACCACGTCACCATGTGGCCGGGTGCAATCCTGACGGCCGATTTCGCGGAACCGTTGTCATGATTGCTGTACATTTGGATTCCACCCGAGGCCGGAGAAGGTCCTGATTTCTCCCGGCCGGGAGTGGCAAAGGCGGAAAACGCAATCTGATCCGGCATGATCTCGATGCGATGGGCGGCCACATTGAAATCAAGCAGCACCGAAAACTGAAAGAAGCCCGCATCGAAGCTCCGCGAAAGCGCGACGCCGGTACTCAAATGGGCGAAGCCATCAACACCCACCAGGGGCGGCTGGAACGGGACCAGGCCGGCCGCGGTCGGGTCAAAGTAATAAATCAGATGCACCGGTTTCTGCCCGTTGCCGTGAATTTCGTCGTGAGAGGTATCGACATCAAGAATTTCCCTGCCCGCATTGGCAATTGAGAAAATCCCCACGTAACTGAATGGATTGCCGGAAGGCGCGTCCTGAAAAAATTGCACTTCCCCGTCTTCATTGCGAATCTCGAAGCGCTGCACTCCGCCGGATTCCGTCTTCTCGCAGAGCCCCGTCTCCGATGCAAGAATCAGTTCGCCTTCTTGACTGCAAAAAAGCTGGTAAGTGTGCCCGCCCGCGCGGACCATGGCGCTGGAAGAGACTTGAGCGGATTTTCCCGATAGAAGGGCGAGGAGAATGAGACTTGCGATCCGCACGACCCGCCTCCTTCGGCAAGAATACTAACAGGCGAGGGAAGGCGTCGATGGCAATTTCAAAGGGAAACAGGAAGCGCGACGCCAGAAGCGCGATGTTTCTCGCCGGTGGTATGACCCGGGTAGTTTCGGTCATTATGGTCCGCGCCGCACCACTATGTGCGGGATTGGCCGCTTACATTTGTAACGCCAGCTTGGAGTTTCGCGAATTGATCTTCCCAACGGATACGTCCCGTCATTTGCATCACGACGAAAAGGGTCAGTATCGAGCCGATCGTAATCGCGAGGCCCGTGAATCCTTTATAGAAAAAAGCATACGAAAAAAGCACGAGGAAGATAAACTGCGCGAGGCCTGCCTCCAAGGCTGCGAAACGTATTCCCACGACAAGCCGAAGGTAGGTCACAACCAGGGAAATAGAAATCAGCGAGCAGATGCCGAACGCCAAATGGATGGAAACGTGGTCCACCAGGTATGCCAAAAGAAGGTGAAACGCGAAAAATGCCGTTGCCAGAAAGAAATAATTCATCGGATGCAGATCGATCCCGCGCAGCGTGGTGATGATAAATATCAAGAAGAAAAAGAAGAATAACGATACCGGAGCAAAGTAGCTGATCTCACCAGCGAGCGGACCCGGTTGTAATTTTTCGGGCATAGCCATTCCGATCTCATACCCCGAAACGAAATTCTTGTAGTTCCAGGTCAGATTCCAGCCGTTTCCGGTTTCCTCTTTCGCCGTCGGAGAGATAGTGTTTTCGGGAAAATCGATGTTTTTGAAATTCGTGTGCACGGTGAGAGTAAAATTGTGGATCTGCGAGACGCCGTCGCCAAATTTGTACCGCCAGCTATCCAGCCCTTGTGAGCGATAGCCCACGTGCAAGACGCTGGTTTTGCCAGGGGCCACTTGCGCCGTTCCTTGTACTCCAGGCCCGGCATTTTTCACGGCAACCGGCTGATTGTCGACGGCCATGGCTAGGTCATCATAGACCGCCTGTTGGGAAGGGAAACTAAGATAGAACGTCACATCCTGAGGGCTGCCGCTGGTGTTGGTGAAATTGTAGTCGCCTTGAAATGCGACCGCGTAGGTGCTGTACCAGAGCAGCCCTTTTTGGCGGTGCGCCAGGTCAAGCGCCACGTCAATCTTGCTGGATTCCAGACTCAGTGGGACGGTTGATGTCGTCTTGATTTCTTTGACGACTCTCTTGTCAGTTACAAAGCTGCTTACCACGTGCTGATAGCTCGCGGTAGGGGGTGGTTGCTCTTGCGCCGTGCCCCAACTTGCCGCTACGCGGGACTTCAACTCGCCCGACAATGGTGAATAAGTCCGCGACAGAATCGTGGAGCCAAGAATGGCCCATCCAATCGACGTGCAGACAAAGATAAACACCAGCGCTCCAATCCGCTTGATCATGATTTTCTCCGTGAAGGAATTTGACGATATGGAAGGTGCAACCCAAGTGCCACGGCTGGATGGGAGCCGGAGTCTGCGAGAGCCCCACAAACAGACCACTTATGGTTCTTCCTGCATGCGATTCTGTGTCATCCAGCACACATGCGAGGCAAGAGGGACACTCCAGCGCGGATGGGATTGGTGACGGAACAGAAAAATGGAACGCTCGATCTAGGGTCAGGTGTTAGAATGCGGACCTGATTTGTCATCACGATAGTCTCGAGAACGGAATGGCCAACACGGGGAATTTTATTCTGATCGTGACGAGCGGCTCGCGAATGCATGAAAGCGAGAATCATGACATTAGTGATGTGGCAACATGCAGAGCTTGGCTGAACAGTTCGATCTGCGGATAGAAAGGTATAAGGAGTTTTTTACCATGTCGAGCAAACAGAGGGAAGTCATGCGGTTATCGAGAATTTTCCTGGGATTCGGATTGCTGGCTTGTTTCCTCGCGGACGTTCCCGCCGCGTTTGCGCAGTATCCCGCGCAATCGCAGGTCAGCAAGGACGGCACAGCGGTCCGCCTGGAGGACTACGCCAATCCGCCTCTTTCCAACGCGACGCACTCCGGCGCGAATTCATCGGCCATCGATTACAAGTTGCAACTCGGCCGCGTCTCCTCCATGCGCGCGGAGCCCGCAAACGCGCCGCTCGCCGCCTCGCGCATTTTCGTTAACGATCAGAGCAGCACTCTCTATATTCTCGATACGGCGACGAAGAGATTCACGCCCTACATCAAATTCACGGATGTCTTCCCGAAATTCGCATCCGACAAAGGCAACGCCACCGGAATTGTCTCCATCACCTTCGACCCAGCCTACGCAAAAAATGGAAAATTCTATACCGTACACACGGAGAATCCCGAATTGCCCGGATCCGCGACGCCGGTCAACGCGCAGCTCTCCAGCTTGAATCTCACCGGCTATGCCACAACCGATCCGGTGAATCCGCCCGCGGGCCCGGTCCACCTCGAATCGGTCCTGGTGGAATGGACGGATACCAACATCCGCAACGCCACCTTTGAAGGCACCGCCCGGGAATTGTTGCGCGTCGGCTATGACCGCAACCACCCCATGGACGATACGATTTTCGATCCGCTCGCCAAACCGGGCAGCGCAGATTACGGCAATCTTTATATCGGTGTGGGCGACGGCGCTCAGGGAGAAACACCGGGGCCCTCTCATACCCTCCCGCAGCAGCTCAATACTCTGCTCGGAAAAATTTTGCGGATTACTCCGGACATTACTTTGCGCCCCAAGGACATGCTCAGTCCCAATGGGCGCTACCGCATTCCCTCCACCGGACCGGATCCGAATCCATTCTTGAATGTTTTGGGCGCGCGCCCTGAAGTCTACGCGTACGGTCTGCGGCACCCGCACCGTTTCGATTGGGACGTGACGTCCAAGACGTTTCTGGTGATCGATATCGGCCTGCATTACTGGGAAGAAGTCGACATCGTCGCCAAGGGCGCGAATTACGGATATCCGGAGCGCGAAGGCAATGAGCAGCTTTTTGTCGACGACGCGGGAAAAACGGGCAGCCTGGAGAATCCGCCCGTGGCTTTCCCCGATCGCGATCTCCTGCACGTGGACGGAATCGAAGAGCCGGTGGTTCCCATCTATCCGGCCGCTGTCTACAGTCATTGGGAGGGCGACTCGATCGGCAGCGGCTTCGTGTACCGCGGCAAGCTGATGCCGCAGATGCGTGGAAAATTTATTTTTAATGATATGACTACCGGCCGGATTTTTTACACCGATCTCGCCGAAATGATCGCCACGCGCGGACAGCGCAATCACCAGGCGCAAATCCACGAGCTGCAAATCGTGTATAAGAGCCCCAATGACGCCTCCAGCCCAACCCCTGCAAAGCGCCGGATGTTTGACATTGTGGCGCAGACCTATGCGCAAAAGGGAGGAACGCCCGCTCAGGACCGCGTGTTGCCTGGAGCCGCCGCGGCCACAACCGGTTGGAAGGATCCGGACCACAAACAACCGAAAGCCGATTCTGAGGGCGTCGCCTACGGCGGCGGACGTGCGGACATCCGCATCGCCATGGGCGGCGACGGCGAGGCCTATGTTTTGAGCAAGTCCGATGGCATGATCCGGAAATTGACGGCGGTAGTTACGCCGCCTCCCACAGCAAAATAGTCAGCGGCGGCGTGAGATAGCTTCCGATGCTTGCGCGCCTTGCGTCTCGCCCGGGAACGCCATTCTCCTGAATGGCGTCGTGCAATCCGCCAATCAGGAGATTGGCGTTCCCGGGTTTCATCGTTCACGTCCATCCAGGCTTCCGTCGCGCCTCGGTAAGCGCACGTTTGAGCCACGAAACTCCTCCTGCCTCGCCGTGCAACCACGCGGCATACGCGGTATCATAGCGATGAGGGATATTGGTTGATGTTTCATAGGGTTCTGGTCTTATCTGGTTTTCTTATCGCCATCGCTGGTCTTTCCCTTGCTTTTCTTTCGCAACGCTATTGGTTTGCGCGGGCATGGAGATTTGCGGGGCGGATCCATCGGCCGGCCCTGCGTAAAGGAATTCACGGTGCGCTGATCGCGGCCCTTGCGGTGATCGCACTTGCGGCGTTCGCGGCCGTGTCCAGGAACATGCGCGGTGTCGTTTCCCGCGGCTCGTGGTGGACGGCGCTTTTCGGTTTGTGGCTGACCAGCTCTATTTTTTCCTACCTGTTCATCAAAATCATCGCCGGCGCGGAATGGCTGTGGCGGCGATTGCGAGTGTCGTCCCCGGAAAAGCCCGCGATTCCTGTTGCGCCGCCTGCGCTCGCGGTGGCCGGCGCTCCCGCGGAAAGCATCAATCATTCCCGTCGCTACTTTTTTCAAGCTGCAGGAGTGATTGCCGGCGCGGTTCCCTTTGTGAGCGCGTCCTACGGCTTTGTGGCCGAGCGATTCCGGTTCTACGTCCGCGAAATCGAAATCCCCATCGCCAACCTTCCCCCCGCTCTCGACGGTTTGCGCATCACGCAACTGAGCGACATTCATATCGGGTCGTACATGCCTGTCGCGCAAGTGCGCCGCGCTGTTGGCATGGCCAATGATCTGGATGGCGATCTGGCCGTCTTCACCGGCGATTTTCTGACCGGCAGGACGGACCCGCTCGAAGACTGCATCGCGGAGCTTTCGCGTCTGCGCGCGCCGCTGGGTGTCTGGGGCTGCAATGGAAACCATGAGATTTACGCTCGGGCCGAGCAGAAGTCAGCGGAACTTTTTCAAAAATTTGGAATGAAACTCCTGCGCCACGAAAACGCCGAGCTGCGCTGGAAGGGAAGCGCGTTCAACCTGCTCGGTGTGGACTACCAGCGCCAGAGGGACACCGAAGGGAACCGCATGCCGATGCTGGCCGGATTGCGGCCGCTGGTGCGGCGTGACGTCCCCAATATTTTGCTGTCCCACAATCCGAATTCGTTTCCGCGCGCCGCTGAACTGGGCATTGAACTTTCGCTTGCGGGACATACGCACGGCGGCCAGGTGCGCGTGGAAATTCTCGATCATCGCTGGAGCCCCGCGGAATTTTTAACGCCCTACGTCGCCGGCCTGTACCGCAGGCCACTGCATGCCCCTTCGGATCTAGAGGACGACGAAATTCCGGCTATCCCTCCAAACACCGGCCTGCAATCTCCAGTCTCCAGCATCTACGTCAATCGCGGCCTCGGCACGATCGGCGCGCCTGTCCGCCTGGGCGTGCCCCCGGAAATTACACTCATAACATTGCGTCGCGCGGTTTAAGTGGCGCAAGCTTTAGCTTGTGGAAGTTCGTCCTTCCAAGGCCCAAACCCCGCAGGCTAAAGCCCGCGCTACTGACCCGCGCTACTGACTTGGTTGCCGCGCACGCACGGCGGTGCGATAATTCGGCGTCACG